>JBHHYZ010000059.1:0-15552 GCA_046757845.1 Gemmatimonadota bacterium | reverse complement strand
TTCCCCCCGCCCCGCACACCAGTTCGCTGTACACGCCCAGCTTGAACAGCAGCAGGTACAGCGAAATGAACAAGCCGATGAGGGCGAGAAGGGCGATTCCCATGCGACGGGTCGCGCCGTTCACCGGCCCTCCGTATCCCCCGCCGCGGGATGCCCCTCATCGCGCGCCCGGGCCGAATCCGCCGCCGCCCGGATGAGCTTCTCCAGGGGATCGTAGGCCATCTCCTGCGCGCTCAGGCGCCGCCCGTTGAGGAACACGGTCGGCGTGGCCTGGACGCCCAGCTGGTCGCCGTAGCCCCGTGCGCCCAGGACTTGCTGGAGGTAGGTGCGGTCCTTGAGGCACTGTTTGAACTTCCCACGGTCGAGCCCCAGCTGTTCGGCGAACTCCTCGAACTTCTTCTCGGGCGATCTGCTGAAACCCCACCGGGCCTGTCGGCCCAGCAGCATGTCGTGCATGGGCCAGTAGGCCCCCTGAGCTCCCGCGCATCGCGCGGCCAACGCCGCCGGAACGGAGTTCGGGAAGCTGCCCAGTGGATAATCGAACATGACCCAGCGTACGAGGCCGGCGCCCTCGGCGTAGTTCTGTCGGATCATCCGGCCGGTGACGGCACTGAACTCGGCACAGTGCGGACACTGGTAATCCGCGAATTCCATGATCGTCACGGGAGCGTCCTCCGGCCCCACGGAGACGCCGGCGGCTGGATCGGCTTTCACATCCCGAGCCCAGGCGGGAAGTGGCCGGTTGGCCGCGCTGTCGCCGTGATCGCCACGGGCGAAGATCAGGAAACCGATGCCGGCCACGGCCACGGCGACCAGCGCCACATAGAAGGGCCGGCGCGTGCCGCCCGGGCTCCCGTGGCCCTGAGAGGAACCGCGCTTCCTACCGCTCTGCTTAGTCAATCTCGAACCTCTCTTCCCGTGGGTGTCATACGAACTCCCGTCGTCACATGAGGAGCGCGACCAGGAGGGCCATCACGATCACCGTGGCAACGGCCATGATCGCCAGCTGCACGTTCTCCGCTATTCTCCGATTCGGCAGCGCCGTCGCCTCGACCAGCCGGGGGATCCAACGTTCCCGCCACAGGGCGGAGATCTCCTCCAGGAGCCCGTTCCACGCCGCCGCGTAGGCGCGATCCAGGCGCCGCAGGCTCGATTCCCACCGCTCCGCCGCCTCTCGCACGCCGTCTTCCCCGGCTCCCGGTGGGCCATCATCGAGCACTCGCAGCCGCTCCCGCAGGAACTCCTGCCGCTCTCGGAGCTCGACGAAGAACGGCTCCAGGCGGGCCACCGCCGCCTGCGTCCGAGCGGTCACCTCGTGGCGCTCCGACTCACTGATGCGCAGACGGCCGGAAACCTCCGGAGTCGCCCGCACCCGATCCAGGCGCGCATCGATTTCCCTGGAGTACACGGCCAGCGAGCGATCCACCGCCGCCACGACCGCGGCGGCGGTGTCATCCCTCAGCTCATCCGTATCCAGCACCTCCAGGGCGCGCAGCAGGCTGTGCGTCCCCGATGCCGCCGACTTGCGCATGATGACCGGACCCAGGGCCATCTGACCCAGCTCCTGAAAGTGTTCCTCGAAGAAGGCTCGGCCGAAGGTGGCCTCTCCTCCCGCCACCGCCTGAACCGAACGGGCCACGCGCAATGGAGTCTCGCTCAGCGCTTTGACCGAGAGGGAGAACTCGGGCAGCGTGGGCGGCACGGGCGGCGCGACTTCGCCGCGCGCGAACATCTCCAGCGGCGGGAGATCCACCGGATCGTGAACGGGCTGCCCTCCCGGGGTGCCGCGAGCCACCCGCGCCACCGCTCGGATCTCCTCGGGAAACAGGTAGCGCAATCTCAGGTCGGTCCTGTCGGCCGTGAGCCGAAGGAGCTCCGCGAATTCACCCTGGCCCTCGCCCGAGGGCGCATCCACGCGCTGCACCGGCCAGCGGACCACGTGATGCGTCTCGCGAGACAGAAGATGGAGGGCGCGCTGGGTACATATGGCCAGATAGAGACCGCGGACGGGATCTCCGTCCACCCTCCCCACCGCAGCCGTTCCCGCTGTGCAGACGATCACTTCGCCCGCCAGAGGCTGCAGCAGGCTCCGCCGTTGAGCCCCGTGCTCCCCGCGTCGCTCGATCCGCCGGGCGAGCTCATCCAGCATCCGGCCGCTCCCCTTCAGCGCCAGGGTGAAATCGTGGGCGAACACGAGGAGCAAACCGGCACGGCGCGAGATCCAGAACACCGAGTCCAGGGGAAATCCTCGATCATCCAGCTGGAGACCCTCTTGATCGACGCGTACCCGCGCACCGCGACGCGCCGGTTCCCCCTCCACGACCACATCCAGGAGAAGCCCTTGCGCCTTCGCGGAATCGGAATCCCTCACGGAGTGCGGCATCGCCCCGACCCCGGGGCGTGCCCGTCCCCGCCTCCGCCGGCGAACGGGCCCCCGCTCATCGGTCCTCCAGGGACAGGATCGCCTTCCTCCCCGTCCTGCGCTCGTAGGCATCCACGAACGCCGCCAGCGAAGCCGAACTCCATTGCTCCCGTGGAATGCCCAGCTCCGGGACTCGCTCGTTCACGCGCGCGGGCTCACCTTCGATCTCGATCAGGACATCCATCCGAGGGTACTCCTCGATGCGCACGGTGACCTCGTCCTTCTCATATATCTCGATCCGGCGATCGATCGCGATCGTGATCTCCGGGTATCCCAATCGCGCCAGAATCTCCCCTACCCGATCGCCGTGCTCCACACGCGTCTCCAGCTCCTCCCGCAGCTTGAAGCCCGCGGCCATCGAGGCGGGGCCTTTCCACCCGAGCACGAAGCTCACGCGACCCTTGGTATCCACGTAGCGCCGCAGACGCAGCACCTCGTCGCGGGCCTCGAGATCGGCACCCGAGGTGTCGTAGCGGCGATCCCGCATCTCGCCGGCGAACACCACCCGCCAGCCCGCTCCCTTCAGACGCTCGCGCAGGAACTCCGCCGGCTCGCGTAGCCTGGTCTTGAGTTCGTACTCGCGCAGACCCTTCATGCACGCAGGTCGGTGAGGATGCGCCCCAGATCAGCCAGGGTGCCCACCACGGCGTCCGGCGCGTGGGTGGCCAGCTGTTCCACCGAATACCTTCCCGTAGCGACCGCCAGCGACTTGGCGCCGGAGGCGCGCGCGCACCGGATGTCCAGCGGCGTGTCACCGATCACGATCGCATCCCGCGGGTCGAACGGGTAGCCCGTCCGTTCGCGCGCGCGCTGCACGGCCAGGAGCGGCAGCTCGTCACGGCGCTCGCTGTCCGAACCGAACGCCCCGAACTGAAACTGCCCGTCCAGCCCACAGGCCCGCAACTTGTGCCATGCGCCGCACTCCACGTTGCCCGTGACCAACGCGGTCGTGAAGCGCGCCTGGCGGACCACCCCCCGGAGGCCGCCGGCCACCCCCGGACACAGGCCCAACCGGTCGCGACGCAACCTCAACTCTCTCTCCAGCGCCGCGCAATACTCCTTCCACAGGCGGCACAGGCCCCGCTCGATCCACCCCTCCCCGCGGCCGAGCGGACGCAGCAGACCACGCACGATGGCCGGATCCGTCTTGCCGTGGAAATCGAAGGTGTCAATCGTGCCCGTGGTGCCGTACACCTCCAGCATCGCCGCCCGGAGCGCCTCGCGCCCCGCTCCGTCCACGTGGACGAGCGTCCCATCCACATCGAACAGCAGGAGACACAGTTTCTCTCCGCTCACGATCGAGCGCCCCCCGTCCCGGCGCCGGCCTCTCCGGATCCGCCTGCATCACCACCGACCGCGCGCTCGAGCGCCCGTTCGAGGATCGCGCTCGCGCGCACCCCCAGACGCAGCAGGTCGAGCGGCGCCGCATCCTCCGTGCGGTCCGGCCGCGGCGACGGCATCCGGGTCGCGGCGCCCGTGGAGATCGCGAACACCACGTCGCCGTCCAGAGGGGTTCCCGAAGGCGAGATTCGGCGGGCCAGAGCGGCGAACGCCTGGCGCGCCACGATCTTCAGCTCCCGTTTCCCGAGGCCGAGGTCGGTCGCCACCACGCACAGAGTCGTGTTCTGGCCGAGCCCGCTCGCTTCCGCCGGGGGGAGATCCGCGCCGCGCCGCAGCGCCTCCGCCGTATCCACGAATCCGGCCTCCGGATCGCGACAGCCGGCCAAGATTCTCCCCTGCCCGTCCAGCACGTCTCCGAACGCGTTGACCACGGCCAGCGCGCCGATCGCGTGGTCGCCCACACGATCGGCCCAGCTCCCGATTCCGCCCGGTTCGGACGCCGCGATCCCCCGCAGCTTCCCGACGGTGGCCCCGGTGCCCGCGCCAACCCGTCCCTCCCCGACAGGCTGCGTCGAGGCCGCCTCCGCGGCGGCCCGGCCCATGGCGGCATCCGGCCTGATATCGGCGCGACCGACCCCCAGATCGTAGATCACGGCCGCGGGGACGATCGGCACACGGGCGGCGGGAGTCGGGAAGCCGTACCCCCTCTCCTCCAGCCACGCCGCCACCCCATCGGCCGCGGCAAGCCCGAACGCGGAGCCGCCCGTCAGCACGATCGCATCGCAAACCGGGACGAGGTGCAGGAGAGACAACGCGTCCAGCTCCCGGCTGCCCGTCGCCATGCCGCGGATCTCCACGGCCGCGGCAAACGGACCGAGAATGGCCGTGCATCCGGTGGCGGCGCGCGCATCGCCGGCATGCCCGACTCTGAGTCCGGGGACCGCCGTCAGCGTTCGGTTGCCCATCTTCCCTCCCGTCGGGGCAAGACCGTCGCTCGGTCGCCTCAGGAGCGCTCGGGAAGCGGGCCCGTGGCGGCGCTGCGGTCCAACGCACGCTCACGAACCGTGGCCCCGAACCGCTGAAACGACCGCTGGCTCATCCCATCGCCGGGCGTCAGCTGGCGCTCCCGTCGCCTCATCCGACCAACCACCCGGCCAACAGCCCGGGCTCTATGTTGCCGCCGGACAGCACCGCCACCGTCTCACCCTCCGCGGCCGTCTCTATTCTTCCCTCCAGCAGCGCAGCCACGGTAGCGGCCCCGCTCGGCTCCACGACCAGCCGTTGATGGAACAACCACACGACCGCTTTCCGGATCTCATCGTCCGATACGGTCACGACTTCTTCCACCAGCTCCCGGCAGTGCTTGAACGTGAGGTCGCCCGGCCGCACCGGCTTGAGGCCGTCGGCGATGGTGTCGACCCGCTCCAGGGTTACCGGCGCCCCGGCCTCGAGCGACTTCTTCATGCCGGCCGCTCCTTCGGGCTCGACTCCCACGACCCGAGCCTCGGGCGCCAGACCACGCATCGCCGCCGCCACGCCCGAGATCAGTCCGCCTCCCCCGATCGGAACCAGGATCCTGGCCAGCCCTCGCGCCGCGACCGGCGCGCCGGCATCCGCCGCCTCGCGCAGCTGGGCGACGAGCTCGAGACCCATCGTACCCTGGCCGGCGATGATATCGGGATGGTCGAACGGAGGCACCATGGTTCCACCCGACTTCCGAAGGATCTCCTCGGCCCTCTGGCGGCGCTCCGGCGCGGTGGTCCCCACCTGTTCCACCCGCGCCCCCAGAGCCCGAGTCCGCGCCAGCTTCACCGGCGGAGCATCGACCGGCATCACGATCGTCGCCTCGACTCCGAAGGCCCGGGCGGCAAACGCCACTCCCTGCGCATGGTTCCCGGAGGAGTAGGTGACGAGGCCCGCCCGGCGCCGTCGCTCCGGAAGGCGGGCGACGAAATGGTAGGCGCCCCGCGCCTTGAAAGCGGATACATGCTGGAGGTTCTCACACTTGAGCCACACGGCGCCCCCTCCGGCGCGCGGTGGCAATCGGACCGGAACGAGGGGGGTGCGCCGGATGACGCCGCGCAACCGCTTCGCCGCCTCCCGGATCTCCTCCGCAGATACGAGGTGGGACCGGGCCGCGACGGCTTCAGGCATCGGCGGGAGGCGCCCCGTTCCCGGACTCCGACCGGGGATGGGGCGTCTCGTCCGGCGCATCGGAGAGTTCCCCGTTCTCCTCGATCACGCGGGCGACGTCCACGACTGCATCTCCCTCGTCCAGGTTGACCAGGCGCACACCCTGCGTGTTGCGGCCGATCACCCGAATCTCGCGGGCCGGCTGCCGGTTGATCACGCCGTTGCGCGTGATGAGCAGCAACTCGTCCTCGTCGGTGACTTCCTTGACGCCCACCACGCAACCGGTCCGCCGGGTGATCTTGAGATTGATGAGGCCTTTGCCTCCACGCCGTTGCGAGCGATAGTCCTCGACCCGCGTACGCTTGCCCATCCCGCGGTCGGTGACGCTGAGCAGGGTGGCGTCCCGGCGCACGACGACCATCCCCACCAACCGATCGTCCGCCGACAGCCGTATGCCGCGAACTCCCTGGGTCGTCCGACCCATTCGACGCACATCCGCCTCGGGGAACCGTATGGTCATGCCCAGGCGGGTGGCCAGGAACACATCGTTCTCGCCATCCGTCAGCTGGACGTCGATCAACTCGTCTCCCTCCACGATGTTGATGGCGTTGATCCCGGTGGAGCGGACATGCCCGTACTCGGCCAGGCTCGTCTTCTTCACCAGCCCGTTGCGGGTGGCGAACATGAGGAAGCGGTCCTCGCTGAACTCGCGCGCGCGCACGACGGAGGCGATGGCCTCGTCCTTGTCGACACGAAGGAGGTTGATGATCGGCTTGCCCCGGGCCGTGCGGCTGGCCTCCGGGATCTCATAGACCTTGAGCCAGTAGACTCGGCCCGCCGTGGTGAAGATCAGCAGGTAGTCATGAGTGGACGCCAGGAACACCCGCTCCACCCAGTCCTCCTCGCGAGTGCTCATGCCGGCGATGCCGCGGCCGCCACGCCGCTGCTTCCGGTACGCATCCGGCGCGATCCGCTTCACGTAGCCCTTGTGGCTCACCGTGATCACCATGCTCTCCTCGGCGATCAGGTCCTCCTCGGTGAAGTTCGACACGACGTCGACGATCTCGGTCCTGCGCTCATCCCCGTACTTCTCGGCCAGCTCCCGCAGCTCCGACTTCACGATCTCCATGCGGCGGGCGCGGGACGCGAGGATCGCGCGCAGGTCGTCGACCTGGGCGCGCACCGCGGTCAGTT
This sequence comes from Gemmatimonadota bacterium, assembly GCA_046757845.1. Lineage (GTDB taxonomy): Bacteria > Gemmatimonadota > Gemmatimonadetes > Palauibacterales > Palauibacteraceae > JBHHYZ01. Next base: position 8,462 of record JBHHYZ010000059.1, on the reverse strand, counting down.
CCTCCTCGAGCTTCTCGATCTCCAGCCCGGTCAGGCGCGAGAGCCTCATGCTCAGGATGGATTCGGACTGCCGCTCCGACAGCTCGAACCGTTCGCGCAGCCGTTTCCCCGCAATCTGCGCGTCGCGGGACTTTCGGATGATCTCGATCACCTCGTCGATGTGGTCGACGGCAATCTTGAGACCCTCCAGCACGTGCTCGCGATCCCGGGCCACGGCGAGGAGATGTTCGCTACGCCGAACGATCACCTCGTGCCGGTGATCCAGGAAATGCACCAGCATCTCCCTGAGCGACATCACCCGCGGGACGCCGCCCACCAGCGCCAGCATGATCACCCCGAAGGTGGACTGCATCTGGGTGTGCTTGTAGAGCTGGTTCAGCACGATTCTGGGAATCGCGTCGCGCTTGAGCTCGATCACCAGCCGCACGCCGTCGCGATCCGACTCATCCCGGAGATCCGAGATGTCTTCGATCTTCCGGTCCCGAACCAGCTGGGCGATCTGCTCGATCAGCCGGCTCTTGTTGACCATGAACGGGATCTCGGTGACCACGATCCGTTCCCCGCCGCGCGGCCGCTCCTCGATATGCGCCCGCGCACGCATGACCACGCGGCCCCGGCCGTTCCGGTACGCCTCGAGGATGCCATCCCGGCCGTACACGAATCCCCCGGTGGGAAAATCCGGTCCCTGAACGTGCTCGACCAGCCGCTCGAGCTGCGTATTCGGGTTTTCGATCAGGCACTCGCAGGCCGCCACGATCTCCCGGAGGTTATGGGGCGGGATGTTGGTCGCCATCCCCACGGCGATCCCGGAAGACCCGTTGACCAGCAGGTTGGGAATCCGCGAGGGGAGGACGGAGGGCTCCTGGAGCCGCTCGTCGAAGTTCGCGACGAAGTCCACCGTCTGCTTGTCGATGTCGGCCAGCATCTCGAGCGCGACGGGCGACAGTCGAGCCTCGGTGTACCGGTAGGCCGCGGCGCTGTCTCCGTCGATGGAGCCGAAGTTGCCCTGGCCGTCCACCAGGGGGTAGCGCAGGGAGAAAGGCTGGACCATCCGCACCAGGGAGTCGTAGACCGCCGAGTCCCCGTGGGGGTGGTACTTCCCCAGCACATCCCCCACCACCGTGGCGCTCTTCTTGTACGGCCGGTTGGGGTTGAGACCCAGCTCCTGCATCGCGTAGAGGATGCGGCGGTGCACGGGCTTCAGGCCGTCCCGCACGTCGGGGAGGGCTCGCTGCACGATCACGCTCATCGAATAGTCGATGAACGACTCGCGCATCTCGTCCTCCAGGAGTCGCAGCTCTACGCGATCCTTGCGTTCATCAGTATGATCGGATGTGTTCATTCGCCCTGTCGGGTGACCGGCAGACGACCGGCGGGAACGGGAACCGACGCCGTCCGAATTCGCTCCCGGTGCGGCACCGTGTCCGCGTTGTTTTCGTCGCCATCTCGGAGGGTAAATCTAGCCGGAAACGGGGTTCGACGCGAACCCCCCGGTCAGGCGGCGGCCCGGTAGTCGGCGACCTCCCGCAACCCCAGATCGTCCAGGGCGCGGCGGACTTCATCCCGAGCTCCCGGAGTACCCACGGCGACGAGCAGATAGGGCCGATCCTCCGGGGCGCGCGCTCGCTCGAGCCGGCCCGCCAGTCCATCGGGGGCGAGCACCCGAGCCCCGTGAACCACCTGACCGATCTTGCGCGGATCCAGGTCCACGAAGGCGACGGGCCCCGCACCCCGCTCACGGAGCGCCCGCGCGAGCCCCTTTCCCACCCGACCGGCTCCCCAGATGATCAGTGGGCGCTCGGGCGGCAGAAATCCCCTGGACAGATGGTGCGCCTTGCAACGCTGGAACGCCTCGGGACGGTATCGCTCCGAACGCATCGACAGGCGATCCGGATGAACCCGCCAGTCGAGCAGGACCGGCTCCAGGTTGGCCAGGCGATATCCGGCCCGATGCAGCCGCAGGATCAGGTCGTAGTCCTCCGGCCAGCCCGGATCGCGGTAACCTCCCACGGCGCGGTACGCGCTCCGGCGCAACACCAGCGCCGGATGCGCGACGGGACACTCCACGAACAGGTCCCGCGACACGACGGCCGGTGAACCGAGGGCGTTCAGCCACCGCTCGTATCGGCGATACCCGGATCCCAAAGCCTGACGCGGGAAGTAGCGCACTCCGGCTCCGCAGCCGGCCACCCGGGGATGGTCTCTGAGGTAGCGGACCTGCATCTCGAGCCGGTCGGGCCGCGCCACGTCATCGGCGTCCATGCGGGCCAGCAGCGGCGCGCTCGCGTGCTCGGCGGCCATGTTCAGCGCCGCGACGAGCCCAGCGCCCCCCGAGTCGAGCACCCGCACCCTCTCGTCCCGCTCCGCCCACCGCCGGAGCAGACCCGAAGTCCCATCCCGGGAGCCATCCTCCACGGCGAGCACTTCGAATCTCGCTTCGGTCTGCCGCTCCAGGCTCCGGATGCATTCCGGCAGGAAGCGGGCGCCGTCTCTGCACGGCAGCAGGATGGACAGAAGGGGCGCGGACCGCCGCGCCTCACGCGTCCGCGCCATCACGCTTGGCGGCCGGCCGCCGCCGCATCCCGGCCCAGCTCCTCGAAATGGCGACGCAGGTAGGTCCCGGTATGAGAGGCCGGCGCCCGCATGATCTGACCGGGCGAACCCGCCGCCACGATCCGGCCCCCCTCCTGCGCCGGGCCCGGGCCCAGGTCGATGACCCAGTCGGCCTGAGCGATGACGTCCAGATTGTGTTCCACCACGACCACCGTGTGGCCCTCATCGACGAGCTGGCGCAACACGCCCATGAGACGGCCGATCTCACCCAGCCCCAGACCCACCGTGGGCTCATCCAGAATGTACAGGCGGCGGCCCGCCCCACCGCCTCGCGCCAGCTCCCGGGCGATCTTCAACCTCTGCGCCTCTCCGCCCGACAGGGTGGTCGCCGGCTGGCCCAGGCGAAGGTATCCCAGCCCGACGCGCTGCAGCTGCCACAGGGCCTGACCGAGCCGGTCCCGCCGCACGAAGAAGCCGATGGCCTGATCCACCGTGAGATCGAGGACTTGCCCGATGCTCCGACCACGGTACTCCACTTCCAGGATTTCCGGGCGATACCGGGTGCCGCGGCACGCCTCGCACGGCACCGCCACGTCCGCCATGAACACCATCTCCACGATCTCCTCGCCGGCCCCCTTGCACGCCTCGCACCGGCCACCGGCGATGTTGAAGCTGAAGTGTCCGGCGCCGTAGCCGCGCCGCCGCGCCAGAGGCTGCTCGGCGAACGCCTTGCGAATCTCGTCGAACGCCTTGATGTAGGTGACCGGATTCGAGCGGGAAGTTCGGCCGATGGGACTCTGGTCGATCAGCGTGACCGCGCGCAGCCCGGCGAGTCCCCGCAGCTCCCGGTAGGAGCCCGGAGATTCCCCTAGATGCTCCCTGGCGCTGGAGGCTCCGCCCAGTTCACCCTCCAGGGCGTAGAACAGGATGTCATGCACCAGGGTGGACTTTCCCGAGCCCGAGACGCCGGTCACGGTGGTGAGCGCCCCGAGCGGAATGTCCACATCGAGGTCCCGGATGTTGCGAAGGCTGGCACCGCGGAGCGCCAGCCATCCTCCGGCCGCCCCCCGCCCCCGTGGCGGGCGGCGCGCAGACCCGCGGCCGGGCCGTCCAGCGGCCCCGTCCGCCACGGGCCTGCCGCGCCTCGGAGCGCCGAGCCGACCCCGGGCGGCCAGGGCCCGTCCCGTCGCGGTGTCGGCTCGCCGCAGCGCCTGCCAGTCCCCTTCGAACACGACCTCGCCACCCTCCTGGCCCGATCCGGGGCCCAGCTCCACGATGTGGTCGGCGCGCTCCAGGACCCGGGGCTCGTGCTCGACCACCAGTACCGTGTTGCCCCGATCCTTCAACCTCCACAGGACGTCGACGAAGCGGTCCACGTCCAGCGGGTGGAGTCCGATGGTCGGTTCGTCCAGCACGTACAGTGCGTCGACCAGCCGGCCGCCCAGGCAACTGGCGAGGCGAATCCGCTGCATCTCGCCGCCGGAGAGGGTGCGCGCCTGGCGGTCCACGGTCAGATGCCCCAGACCCACTTCGTCCAGAAAGCGGAGCCTGTCGGCGAGCTCCCGTAGGATGGACTCCGCGATGCGGGCGCGGAACGGCGGCAGCTCGAGTCGGTCCAGCCACTCGCGCAACGAGAAGATGGGCAGCGCGGCAGCCGAGGCGATGTCCAGCCCACCCACCCGGACGTGGCGCGCCTCCTCCCGCAGCCGGGTCCCGCCGCAACCGCGGCACGGGTGCGGCTTCTGGTACTGCCGCAGGAAGACGCGGATGTACTGCTTGTACCGCTTCCTCTCCCTTCCTCTCAGGAACGAGAGAACCCCCTCGAACCCGGAAGCGCCGTACAGGAGCCGCTCGCGGACGCCTTCGGGCAGATCCCGCCACGGGCACCGTGTGTCGATCCCCTCCCGGCGGGCGTAGTCCCTCAATGCCGCCCGCTGACGCCGGTATCGCGGCTTGGTCCACGGATCGATCGCCCCCTCGTCCAGGCTGCGGCCCGGGTCCGGCACGATGAGATCCAGGTCGTATTCCAGGGTCGCACCGAAGCCGGTGCATTCCGGGCAGGCGCCGGCGGGACTGTTGAAGCTGAACAGGGTGGGCTGTGGGCGCGGGAAGCCGCGGCCGCACTCCGAGCAAGCGAACGCCTCCGTGAAGCTTGTCCGCCGCATGCGGCGGCCGGCGGGCTCTGTCTCTTCCGACCGCAGGGCGACGGCGTGCCCCTCGCCCTCGGCGAACGCCGCGGCCAGGGAGTCCGCGAGCCGTCCCGCGCTATCGGACTCGAGGACCAATCGATCCACCACCACCAGCAGCTCGGTCGCGCCGACGAGCGCCGGCTCCAAGCCGCTCGCCGTGGTGCGGTCCGGCCTGCCCGGAGCGTCGCCGTCGGCGGGCATATTTCCGTCTTCCGGACGGTGTTCGGGGAGGAGGTCCGGCAGGTAGAGTTCGCGCCCGTCCGCGATGACGCGCAGATAACCCTGCGCCTGCAGATTGGCCACCGCCATGCGGTCGGTGATGCTCTCGCTCAGGTGGAACGGAAACGCCACGTACACGCGGGTCCCCGGGCCCCAGGCTAGAATCGCGTCGGTGGCCGAGCCCACGCTGTCCGGTACCACCTCGCGACGGCAGTCGGGACACACCGTGGTTCCCACCCGGGCCCATAGCAGCCGCATGTAGTCGTACACCTCGGTCACGGTCCCGACGGTGGAGCGACTCGAACGCATCGAGTTCTTCTGGTCGATCGCCACCGATGGGCTGACCCCATCGATCCGCTCGACCGCCGGCCGCGGCATCCGTTCCAGGAACTGCTTGGCGTAGGTGGAGAGCGACTCGATATAGCGGCGTTGGCCTTCCGCGTAGATCGTGTCGAAGGCCAGGCTCGACTTGCCGGAACCCGAGGGCCCCGTCAGCGCCGTGAGGGCGCGGCGCGGAATCTCGAGGTCGATTCCCTTCAGATTGTGCTGACGGGCACCCTGAATTCGGATCGCATCATTCATGTGTGGCGCGAAGCTTTCGATCGGCCTGGTGTCCGGAGAGCGGGCGTCTGCCGGGGACGCTCCGCCGCACCCGATGATGCCGGATCGGGCACGCCACCGCCAACCGTCCACGCCTCGGGGCGGCGAAGGGGCCCGGGTGGAAGCAGGGAGGAGGGCGCACTATGTTCGGGCGAATTCGGAAAGCGCCGCAGCATCGGCGTCCGCGGCCCCCTGGGATCCGCGCTCGGCGGCGGCGCTGGCGTCGGGCGAACATCCCGAGACCCGGCGGCGCGGACACCCCAGCCTGCTCGACGTGCGAGTGAGAACGAGTCCGGAAGGCCCGATTCGAGAAGAAGAGACGCTGGGCAAGGCGTACGACGGCCGGCTCATGCGCCGCCTGCTGGGCTACTTGAGGCCGTACCGCGGCCGGGTCGTTCTGGCCGTGCTGATGCTCATCGGCGCCTCGGCTCTCGCCCTGGTGGGCCCGTGGTTGACCAAGGTGGCCATCGACGAGGCCATCCCCGCTGGAGACGCGAGAAAGCTGGCCCTTCTGGGTGGACTCTACCTCGTCGCCCTGGCGCTCTCGGCAGCCCTGGAATACGCCCGCACGCTGCTCGCGACGTGGATCGGGCAGCGAGTGATGCGGGATCTCCGCAACCAGATCTTCGGCCACCTCCAACGGCTGGGCCTCTCGTTCTTCGACCGCAACCCGGTCGGACGCCTGATGACGCGGGTCACCAGCGACGTGGAGGTGTTGAACGAGATGTTCACGTCGGGGGTGGTCACGATCTTCGGCGATGTGTTCACGGTCCTGTTCATCATGGCCGCGATGCTGGGGCTGGACTGGCGGCTGGCGCTCGTCACGTTCGCGGTCCTGCCCCTGGTATTCCTCTCGGCCTGGCTGTTTCGGATGAAGGTCCGGCAGAGCTATCGGGACATCCGGACCCGGCTGGCCCGCATCAACGCATTCCTCCAGGAAAGGATCGGCGGGATGACGGTCGTGCAGCTGTTCGGCCAGGAGCGGCCCACGGCGGCGCGCTTCCGGGAGATCAACGACGACTACCTGCGGGCCCACCTTCGCTCCATCACGTACTACGCGCTGTTCTTTCCGATCGTCGAGCTGCTGGCCGCCATCTCTCTGGCCCTGATCATCTGGTTCGGGGGCCACCGCGCTCTCAACGGACTGGTCACGCTGGGGGTCATCGCGGCGTTCCTGCAGTACGTGCGGCGCTTCTTCCGACCCATCCAGGACCTATCAGAAAAATACAACATCCTGCAGAGCGCCATGGCGAGCTCCGAGCGCATCTTCCGCCTGCTGGACGAGGAACCCCAGATCCGTGAGACCTCGGTGCCCGCCCGGGCACCGAGGCCCTGCCGGGGGAGGATCGCGTTCGAGAGCGTGTGGTTCCGCTATCTGGAGCCTCCCGGGGAGCAGGCCGCTCTACCGGAGGCCTGGGCGCAGACGGCCGCCGGGCCGGGAGGGCCAAAGCCGCCGGCAGATGACGAGGGCTGGGTGCTGCGTGACATCAACTTCAGCGTGGAGCCGGGTCAGCGCATCGCGATCGTCGGCGCCACCGGAGCGGGCAAGTCGACGCTGTTCAGCCTCCTGATGCGCTTCTATGAACCGCAACGCGGCCGGATCACGCTGGACGGGGTGGACATCCGGGAGATCCCCATCCGGGAGCTCCGGGGACAGATGGGCCTGGTGCTGCAGGATGTCTATCTGTTCTACGGCACCGCCCGGTCCAACATCCTGTTCGACCGGGACATCTCCGCAGACAGGATGGTGGAGGCGGCCCGCCGCGTGGGCGCGCACCGGTACATCGAACGGCTCCCCGGCGGATACGATCACGAGCTGGGCGAGCGGGGCGGCAGCCTCAGCGTGGGCGAGCGCCAACTGGTGTCGTTCGCTCGAGCGCTCGCCGGGGATCCTCGCGTCCTGCTGCTGGATGAGGCCACCAGCTCGGTGGACTCGGAGATCGAGGGACAGATTCAGCGGGCGCTCGAGGAGCTCATGGAGGGGCGTACCAGCCTGGTGATCGCACATCGGCTCTCCACCATCCGCCACGCCGATTCGATTCTGGTGCTCCACCACGGAGAGATCCGCGAATCGGGCACGCACGCGGAACTTCTGGCGCGCGATGGCCTGTACGCCCGGCTCCACCGCCTCCAGTTCGCCGTCCCGACGGCTACCGCTCCAGTGTGAGAGACTTCGCGTTGGCCGTCGGGCGCCTCGATCCGCGGTGGCTGCTGCTGGGCTTCCTCGCGCTGATCGACATCTGGTCCATCGGGCTGGTGGTGGCCTCCCGCGCCTCCCTTCGCGATAAATGGGCGTGGAGCGCGGTCATCCTGTTCTGCCCGATCGTCGGCTGCCTGTTCTGGTACGTGCTCGGCCCGAAGCCCGATCTGGTCGGGTCTTCCCGGGAGACGAAAGACCGTTAGGAGGAGACCGCCGAGGTACCGAGCAGCGCGTGCAGGATCTCGGCTCCGGCCACCGCGCCACCCGCCCCCCGCTCCACGTACTCTCGCCCCCGAGTCCCCATTCGTTCACGCAACCGTTCGTCCTCGATCAGCCCCGCGACCGCCGAGGCAGCGGAGCTCGGATCCAGGGAGAAGGCCGCCCCCGCGGCCCTCAGGCCCCGGGCCTCGGCCCGGGAACGGCCGCGTGCGAACAGCACCGGAAGGCCGGCCGCGGCGGGCTCGATCACGGAGTGCAGGCCCCCGGGTCCGAACCCCCCACCCACGTAGGCCACATCCGCGACCGGATAGAGGGTGGAGAGCAGGCCCACGGCATCCACGATCAGCGGGCCCGGGCCCGGCAGGTCGATCTGGCCGCCGTTGATCCGTTCCGCAGGGATGCGCGTGCCGATGACGAGGCCGCCGGGCCGGGTCACCAGAACCGCACGGGCGTGCACCTCGACGGCGGCCCGGACCCGTGGT
>JBHHYZ010000058.1:0-16886 GCA_046757845.1 Gemmatimonadota bacterium | reverse complement strand
TTCCACAGGCCGGCGGCCACCAGCGCGTTGCCCACCAGCGGCGCGCTCATGATGTACGCCAGCAGCAGCCCGGCGCCGGCGTTGCCGAGCTGTACCCACGGCCCTTTCGAGCCCTGGAGGGAGACGGCCGCCGGCGACTGGCCCAACGCCAGGAAGAACCCGACGCCCAGCAGCCCGAACAGAACGGGCCACCACAGGGAGGCCGCCTGCCCTGCCACGGAGAGGAACGGCCGGGCCCAGACGGGTCCCGGCGCGGCGATGGGGGATCTTCCCTCCGCACCCGGGAACTCCTCCGCGGCCGAGCGACGCGCCCGCTCCCACAGGCCTTCCGGCATTCGGCCGACTCCGTAGGCCAGCACCGCCAGGCCGGCGGCCAGGGCCACCGCCAGGCCGATCACCGGTTGCGGCCCGTTCAATCCCAGGATGAGAAAGATCGTCCAAGCCGGAAGTGTCTGGGCCGCCACCAGATAGGCGATCACGCCGGCCGCATCGACGTCTTGGGCCAGCAGCTCTTTCGCCTGCCGGAAGATCCGCCGCCGGCTGGGCGGGCTCGCGACCCCGAGCAGGGCGGCCCACAGGATCGTCCCGCGCCCCGAGCCGGGCCGCTCCAGCAGGCGCCGTCTGAGACGCTCCACCAGGGTGGATTCGCTCAGCGCGGTGGTTCCCACGGCCAGGACCCACAGCCACCAGAACATGAAGGCGAAGTGGCCTCCGGTGAGCCTGGCCCAGCGCAGCGCATCGTCCACGAACGGCGGCATCCTGTTTCGCTCCTCTCGAGTTGATTACTGAAACACCGAGAACCGGATCCGAGTCCCGAACTGGAAGCGCGTATCGTACTCCAGCTGGGTCCCGTTCAGGTCCTGCACGATCGGAAACTGCACGGATCCCTCGAACAGCAGCCACGGAGACGGGATCCACTGGAGATCGGGGCTCAGAAACAGGAGATGCCCGCCCGAATCCGGGCTGGAGTCGCCGTTGATCTCATCGCGCGCGCCCACCTGCCCGTTCAGCTCCACATACGCCACCAGCGACTTGTCTCTGAGGCTCCGGTACACCCAGGGCCGAAACCGGAGGCCGAGCGCGACGTCGTAGGTGAAGGCGTTGCCCGCCTTGAAGCCGTCGTCGGTCGTCCGGATCCGATACCCGGCGTTGGCGATCAGGCCGGCGTGACCCTGCGTCACCGTGAGCAGCGCCTTCAGCGGAAAGTCCCACGAGCCGGAGCCTACCTGCAGCGGGCGGGGCGCGACAGCGCCGTTGGGGAGAGTGGCATCCGTGCTCCCCACCGGGATCTTCACGCCGCCGCCGATCCCCAGCCGGGTGGTGCCCCGCAGGCGGTTCTTGTGCAGGAAGATCCACTTGGTATCCACGATGACGTCCCCCACCCCGCTGGTAGAATAGGCGCCCCTTTCTCCCGACGGGGTGCGGAAGTCCATCGATTTCCGAACCACCGGCACGATCACCCGAGTCGTCCACTGGGGGTTCAGCGCGTAGGGTAGTACCGCGAACGGCTGTGCGAACACATCGATGTCTCGGAGCATGGGATCCGCGACGTCCTCCCCATCACGACGCAGACCCGAGCGGCCCAGAAACATGGCGAACGTGCGCGCGGCCGCCTCCTCGAAACCGGTGGTGATGGCCGTCTCGGCGTGGAAAGGCAGCGCCTGCGCCCGCAGCCCCGCGGGCACCCACACGAGAGCGGCCGCGAGCGCCGCCCGCCTGAAGGCGGCGAGGCCCCACTCCGCCCGGCCGAACGAGACCAGTCCCGCCTCGGTTCGCCTGAAGCCTCGGGACTTGGACCCCGTGCGAATCGCTTCCCGGATCCTCATCTTCACCTCCTCTAAGCCGTAGCGCCGAGGCCGCGACGCGCGCGCGCCCAGGTTCCCGAGAAGCCGCCCACCACGGCGCCGAGCACGAGCCCGGCCAGCGCCGTCATGGTGATCGCCATCTCCTCGAGACCGGTCTGCAGCACGAGGATGGGGACGGAGAGAAGCGTGAAGATCGCCGCCTCGGCCAAACCCCGGCGCCAGGGGAGGCCGGCATCTTCTTCTTCAGCGCGAGCCTCGCCCGCTCCGGCATAGGCCGCCAGCGCCATCGGCACGCCCGCGTACAGCAGCGCCACACCCAGATACACGAGGCATATCTCGCCCAGCGACATCGCGAGGTCCCGGAAGACCGCGATTCTGCAGATCTCCACCGTATCGGGAATCGGGCTGAGCAGGGTCAGGATGACGTAGCCTCCCAACCCACCCAGCGAACCCGTCAGCACGGTCCGAACGCGACGCGGCGCCGCGCCTCGCAGGAGACCCGCCGAGGCGAGCGCGATCACGGCCGCCAGCGCGAGACTCAGGGCCACCGCGCTCGGATGATCCAACGGCGCCATCCCGCCGCGCAGATGGAGAGCCGCCACGATGGCCGCGGCCCCCGTACCGCCCAGCGCGACAGGGCCCGCCACTCCGCGCACGGCGTCCCACACGGCGCGAAGCACCGGCTGGCTCTCTCCGGCTTGGACCCGCGCGTACTTCAGGGCTTCAGCCCGAACCCCGGGGGGCGGAGGCACCCGAGTTACCTGCGGCAGGCCGTTCCACGCCTCGAGCAGATCTCTGAGCTCGGCGGCACAGTCCGGGCATTCGGCCACATGCGCCTCCAGCTCGGCCTTCCTCTCCGGCGGCGACGACCCCAGGAGCAGGTCCAGGAGCTCGAGCCGAATCTCGGTACGGTGTTTCATGACTGCACGGAATGGTTCATCGTCGATACACTTCCCTCCTTCGCCCTGATAACGGAGGAGTGAGGCGGATCATAACGCGGCCCTCACGGGCGCTCGGAAGCCAGGTGCGCGCGAAGCGTCTTCAGGGCCCGATACGCCTTCTGCCTCGCCCCCGCCTCCGTGCCACCCACCATCCGGGCGATCTCGCCGTAGGTGAAGCCGGAGTACTTACTCAGCAGCAGCACCTCGCGCTGCTCGGGCGGAAGAAGCGCCAGCAGCCGCTGGAGCTCGTCCCGGAACAGCAGGCGGTGTTCGTGCGAGGCCCCGGTCACATGCCGCGGTCCGCCGGGATCCCGCACTGTCTCGAGAGGGCTCGTTCGGGCCGCTTCCCGCAGCCGGTCGATGCAGACGCGCCGGGCGATCGTGAACAACCAGCCGGCGAAGGTGCCTCGAGGCTCGTACTCGTGCCGGGCGTCCACGACGCGCCGCACGACCTCCTGGAAGGCGTCGGCCGCGTCGTCACGGTCGGCAAGTTGTCGCACACAGAACTCGTAGAGCGGACTCTCGTACCGGTCGTACAGCTGCTCGAAGGCTCCAATGTCCCCCCGTGCGTACCGGGCCATCAACTCGTCGTCGCCGTCGCCGCGCACCGCGCCCTCGCTCCCCGGCCCAGGAGCCGCCCCGCGAACGAGTTGGCCAGCACGGCGCTGACACTCACCACCATGGCGCCCATCGCCCAGATGGGGTGGAGGAGGCCGGTGGCCGCCGCGGGGATGCCGATCCCGTTGAACGAGAAGGCCAGCACCAGATTCTGGACCGTCTTGCGGTACGAACTCCGGCCGATCTCGATCGCCTCTGCCACACCTTCCAGCCGGCCGTGGATGAGCACGATGTCGGCCGACTCGATCGCGATGTCGGTTCCGGCTCCGATGGCGATTCCCACGTCGGCCTGGGTCAGCGCGGGCGCGTCGTTGATCCCATCGCCCACCATGATGACGCGCGTCCCGCCCGCCTGGAGCTCCCGGATCTGCTCGGCCTTCTCCTCGGGGAGCACCTCCGCCAGCACGCGGTCGATCCCCACTTCGGCGGCCACCGCCCGAGCCGTCCGCCGGTTGTCGCCCGTCAGCATGATCGGCTCGAGGCCCTCTCCGCGAAGCCGCTCGACCGCCTCCCGGGCGCCGTCCTTGACGGCGTCGGCGATGGCGATGAGTCCGAGGAGCCGGGCGCCGCGAGCTACGGCGACGACGGTCTTCCCCGCTCCCTCCAGCGCATCCATCCGCGACCCGGACGCAGTGTCGAAGGAGACCCCGAGCCCTTCGAGCAGGGCCCGCCGCCCGACCAGAGTCCGCTCCCCGTCGACGGAAGCCCGCACACCCCGGCCGGTCAGCGACTCGAACGATTCCGGCTCGCGGACATCCACGCCCCTCCGCCGCGCCTCCGCGACGATCGCCCGACCCAGGAAGTGCTCGGAGCGGGATTCGGCGGCGGCGGCGGCCTCCAGGACCTCGCGAGCGCCGCCCCCTCCGAGGGCCACGATGTCCACGACCCTGGGAGATCCCTCGGTGAGGGTTCCGGTCTTGTCCAGGACCACGGAGCGTACCTCCCTCATGACCTGGAACGCCTCGGCGCTGCGGATGAGGACGCCCCGCTCCGCGGCCATCCCGCCTCCGCGAATCAGAGCCAGCGGGGTGGCCATCCCCAGCGCGCAGGGGTAGCCCATCACCAGCACGCTGAGCGCCGAGTAGATCCCGCGGGCCCAGTTCGGCGACCCAGCGATGGCCCACGCGCCGGCGGTCCACGCCAGAAACGCCGCGGCGGAGACTGCGAGCACCCCGGGCACGAAGTACCGGAGGATCGCATCGACGAGCTGGATGATGTTGGGCCGCAGGGCGCGCGCCTCCTGCACATGCCTGGCGACTTGCCGCAGGAAGGTCGCCTCTCCCACTCGGGTCACCTCCACCAGGAGCGAGCCCGTCGTGTTGACCGAGCCGCCGATGGTCTCGGCTCCCGGAGCCTTGTCCACCGGCAGCGGCTCTCCGGTGACGATCGACTCGTCCACGGCGGACTCGCCTTCCACCACTCGGCCATCCACCGGGATGCGCTCGCCCGGGCGAATCCGGACGCGGTCTCCGACCCGAACCTCGCCGATCGGCACGCCCATCTCGACTCCGTCGCGGACCCGGCGGGCCGTCTCGGGCTGGAGATCCAGCAGTTTGCGGACGGACTCCTGGCTCCGGGCCCGCAGGCTGGCGGAGACGTATCCGCTGAGGAGGTGGTAGGTCATCAGGAGCGTGGAGGCCACGAAGAAATCGGCCGGGAAGGCCGGGTCCTCGAACCCCCACAGGCCGGCCAGAAAGGCGCCCACCGCGCCGAAGGCGAGCAGCACATGCTGGTTGAAGATGCGCCGGCGGAGGGCGGCCCACGCCATCCCGAGCACCCTGCGGCCCACCACCAGGAGCGTGACGGCCGCGATGGCCCCCTGAGCCGCCCGGAGCCACGGGAGACGAAGGCCGAGCCACATGGCCACCATGAGCGCCAGCGCCAGGGCCGAGAGCGACGCGCTCGCGACCAGTCGCCGCCTCTCCCGCCGCAGCTCCTCGGTCCGCTCCTCGTACGCCCGCACCCGGTTCGGGTCGCGCACGCTGTAGCCGAGAGAGCGGAGCACCTCCTTCACCCCGGCCTCGTCGATCCGCTCGGGCTCGTACTCGATCAAGGCCTCTTCATGGGCCAGGCTGACGGCGACGTTCCGGACCCCTTCCGTGCCGTGATAGGCGCGCCGGATGCTCTCCTGGCAGAAGGAGCAGCTCATGCCGCCCACTCGAAGCTGGAGCTTTCGCGTCACTCATCCCCCCTGTTTCCTCCCGGACCGCGGGGGCTCCGCCTCCCCCACGGGCGCTCGGCGCTGTTGCGCTCCCTGTAGCGCGGGGGCAACTTAAACCTTTGAGCCTACTCCAAGGTCAAGCCCGGTGGTTCGGACCGGCACGGAAGGCGGGAATGCGCATTGGAGAACTCGCCCGCGAGGCGGGCGTGAGCACCGATACGATCCGGTATTACGAGCGCGAGGGGCTGATCGGACCGGCCCGGCGGGCGTCCAACGGATACCGCGACTACGGCGTCGAAGCGCTGGAGGATCTGGTGTTCATCCGCAAGGCACAGTGCATCGGACTGAAGCTCCGGGACATACGTGAGGTGATGGAGATCTCCTCGGGCGGAAGGCCGCCGTGCGAGCACGTACGCGCAACGCTGTCCGCGAGACTGGGGGAGGTGGAGCGGCGTCTCGGGGAGCTCCGGGCGCTCAGGGCCACGCTGAAGGCCACCCTCGCCCGCCTGGACCTCGCCCCGAAGCCGGCGGCCGGCTGCCGCTGCTCGGTGATCGAGGGAGCCTGAGCTTCCGGAGGCTCCGCGTGGTCCGGCCGGATTTCGAGCCTTCCGGGCGCCCCGGAGGCTGGCCCCGGATCAGTCGGCGGGCACGGCCTCGTAGCCCGCCGCGGCCACGGCGTCGGCCAGATCGTCCGGGGACACGGGCCGCTCCAGGGTCACCCGGGCCTCGGCCTCCTCCAGCGACACGGTCACCGAGATCACTCCCGGCACCTGCCTCAGGGCGCTCTCCACGCTCGAGACGCACCCGTCGCATTTCATCCCCGTCACCCTCAACATCACTGTTTCCATCGCATTCTCACCTCATTCCGGCTCGATCACCACGGCCTCGCCGTAGGCCAGGATCTCGGACGCCGAACCCATCATGTAGGACGTGGCGAACCGCAGATTGGTAACGGCGTTGGCCCCCAGCTCGACCGCCTGGGCCGTCATCCGGTCCAGCGCCTGCTCGCGGGCCTCGGCCATCATCTTCGTGTACTCCTCGATCTCGCCACCCACCATGTTCTTGAACACCGCCAGGATATCACGGCCCAGGTGGCGGGCGCGGATCGTGTTGCCGCGCACCAGCCCCAGAGTCTTCACGGTGCGGTGGCCGACGATGGAAGCGGCCGGAGTGATGATCATCGAATCACATCCTTGTAGGGATCTTCCTTCCGTACGAACAGCTTCTCGCGAATCACCGAGACCAGCAGGACCGCGAGACCGACGATGAGGGCCAGGACCGCCGCCTTCACCGGCAGCGGTGTGTCGCGGTCCAGCCACATCTCCCGCACCCCTTCCCACACGCCCCAGGAAACCAGGACGATCGCCCCAGCCGACGCCAGGATCCAGCCGATCCCGCGCTCCAGCCGCCGGTACACGCCGGCCCAGTAGCCGTCCCACACCTCCCGCGAGGGTTCTCGCAAGCTCATGGTGTCTGTCACCTCCTTCAGGCGCCGCAAGCGCCGCCATTCCTCCCGCAACGCGGAATCGGCTCGCAAGGCGGCGTCCAACTCGCCCCGCTCTGAATCCTCCAGCTCTCCATCCAGAGCGGCCATCATGAGGTGGCGGATCCTCTCCACCGGCTCCGGAAGCGCCGAACGTCGGCGATCCACGGCGCTCATGACTCCTTCCCGGCGCCGCGTTCCGCGAGCCGCGTCGCCCCCGCCTCCTCGAGCGCCCGCGCCAACGCTCTGCGAGCGGCGTACAATCGCGACATCACCGTCCCGATCGGAATCTCCAGCAACTCCGCGATCTCGCGGTACCGCAACCCGTCGAACTCTCGGAGCACCAGCACCTCGCGTTCTGTCTCGGAAAGCCGCTCGATGCCGGCCTCCAATCGCGCCCGAACCTCCGAGAGCTCCGCCTGCCGCGCCGGATCGTCCGCATCCCGCCGGCGGCTCGCCTCGGCGGCCAGCCATGGCCCCGCGGCCGCGAGCCTTCGATTCCGCGTCGCCCGGTCGCGAAGGAAGTTGAAGCACAGCCGCCTGAGGATCTGATAGAGCCACGGGTAGAACGGTCGCCCGGGATCCAGGGAGGCCCGCGCCCGAAACGCCCGCGCGAACGCTTCCTGGGACAGATCCAGGGCATCCTCGTGGGAGCCCACCAGGCCCAGCGCGACGAAATAGGCCCGGCGCATATGCCGGGCCACCAGCTCGCCGAACGCCTCACGGTCGCCCGCGCTCGCTCGAACGATCAGAGCTCGCTCCGGGACTTCGGTCGCGCCCGTCCGTCCGCCGGGATCCGTCCGTCCGCCGGGATCCGTCCGTCCGCCGCTCACCGCTGCCTCATCCGTAAGCTACCCGATAACCCACCTTCTATTCGCCCCGTCGATGGTTTCCTGGGGAGGCGGGGCCGCGGCGGGCGACTTCCGCCTAGCGCACCTTGAGTGGCACCGAGAAGCGGCTCGTGTCCCACGAGAGCTCGAGCACGCCTCCGTCCTCGGTCGGCCGGATGTCGATGGTGAAGCGCTCGACCGGCTCCTCCAACTTCTCGCGCTCAAGCGGCACGCGCGCGAAGTCGTGCGTGACGTCGTACGCGGTGCCCCACTGGCCGGTCTCCGAGTTGATGATCAAGATGGCGCTGTCCGGCGTGAACATCGTCCACAGGGTGTAGGCGCCGGCCGGAACCTCCGCATCGCCTACCCGCAGATCGCGATCCGTGGTGAACTGGGTCGCCGCGTTCGCGCCGGTGCGCCACACCTCGTTCCATGGCACCAGGCCTCCGAAGATCTTCCGGCCCCGTTTAGCCGGGCGGCTGTACACCACCTCGAAGTTCGCGCCCGCCGAACGCGTCCGCGCGGTCGCCTTCGGCGAAGGGACTCCCAGCCCCTCTCCGCGCGCGTCCCGCGCCGCGAACTCGCCCGCCAGGCGAGCGAGCCCGGCCGCATCGAGCCCCTCGGCCGGCTCCACCTCGACCTTCATGGTCGTCTCGCGGCCCGACATGCCGAGCACTCGCCCGTCGGCGTCGATCCGGGCCAGCAACGGACTCCCGAAGAAGTCCATGGAGACGGAATCGGCGGCCCGGCGAACCACCCGATTCCGCGCGGGCTGCGGGCGGCCGGGGAACAGGAAGGAGAATCCGTACTCGTCGGATCCGCTCGCCATGGCCTGGCGCACCGCCTGTTCCCACGTCGCGACGCCGGCCGGCGCGACCGCCGGGGCCGGGATCGTTCCCGCCGGCGCGGCCACGCGCGATGTGTCCGCGCCCTCGGGCGTCGTGCGCACCACCGTCGCGCTGTCCCCCTCGATGACCATGCGCACGTGCTGTGGGGGCGGCCCGCCCGGATTGTCGTTCGGCGTCCGCCAGTCGAGCTCGTAGCTGCTCACCGTCCCGTTGGACGAGAGCGACGCGCGATAGTGCGCGACCCGCGTCATCGGGTTGCGGGTGAGCAGATCCCCTTCGAAGCCGTCCGCCGTGCGAGTGAAGACCTCCATCGAAGTCGTGTCGGTTCCGAGCCGCTCCACGAAGGCCTGCCGCTCCGGGGCCACTTCCGAGCAGGCCGCCAGCCAGGCCGCGGCCGCGACCAGAGTGAACGGAATCGGGGAAGCCATGCGGCCCCACGGGCCGCGGAAGGGGGCATACGGTGTCATTCTGTTCTTCCTCTCTGCTCCGGCAGATCGTTCGGCGACCTGCCACGGTCTCGGCTCTCGGCCATCCGCGGCGCGAGCCGTTCGGGGGAGGACTCTCCATTTCGACGGTTCGGTGGGCGACTTGGGGGAGCCGGGCGTCACCGCCGCGCCAGGAAACCTATCTAGCCGCCGGCTTCCGCGCCTCCACGCCACCGGGCCACCACACGGGCGAACGCCTCCCGCGTGTCGTCGCCCGTCTCCAGACGGCCGCGCTCGACCACGCGCCGCCCGCCGGCGTAGACCGCGGCGATATCCTCCCGCCCGCCACCCACCAGCCACGCATCCATCACGGTCTCGGGTCCCTGTCCCAACCACGTATCCGCCTGCTCGTCCAGAACGACGAGATCGGCCCGGCGGCCGGGCGCGATGGCTCCGATCGGCTCTGCCAGCGCGGCCGCGCCCCCTTCGGCCGCTCGCCGCCACAAAGGTCCGCCCACACCTTCCGGCGTGGCCAGTCGGGCACGCCGCTCCGTCCGGAGCCGCTGCGAGAACTCCAGCCAGCGCAGCTCGCCCACCGCGTCGATTCGGACATTGGCATCCGAGCCCACCGCGATCCGGCCTCCCGCGCGCGCATACTCGTCGGCGGGGAACAGCCCATCTCCGAGATACGCCTCCGTCAGGGGGCAGAGTACCACCGTGCTCCCGGCCTCTCGAACCCGGTCCAGCTCCGCGCGGGATGCGTGCGTGGCATGCACGAGACTCCAGCGGGCATCCAGATTCACGCTCTCGGACAGCAGCCGGATCGGCGTCAGGCCGTAGGCCGCCCGGCAGGCGTCGACCTCGGCGCGCTGCTCGGAGACGTGAATGTGGACCGGCACCTGTTCGCCGAGCAAAGAGCGCGCCGCCTTCAGGAACGGGGGCAACGCCTCGGGCGGCACGGCGCGCAGGGAGTGAATCGCCACGCCGAGCCGGAAGCCGCCCTCCCGCCCGGCGCGGGAGCCGGCCGGCCGGAAGGTCGCCATCAACTCTAAGAAATCGTCCACCCGTTCGTGCACGAACCGGCGCTGCTCCGGCTTCGGACCCTCGCCGAACCCGCCCCTCTGATACAGAGTCGGGAGCAGCACGAGCGGAAGACCCACGGACTCAGCGGCCTCGATCACCGCTCGAGCCATCTCGGGACCGCGGCCGCCATCGGCCCGGTGGTGCAGGTAGTGGAACTCGGCCACGGAGGTGAAGCCGCCACGCAACATCTCGGCGTACGCGTGCCGAGCCACCGCGTACGCGTCTTCCGGCGACAGGGCGTTGGCCAGCCGGTACATCGCCTCGCGCCAGCCCCAGAAGGAATCCTCGCCGCGAGCCGCTTCGCCGAAGCCGGCCAGGGCGCGCTGGAACGCATGGCTGTGCGCGTTGGGCAGACCGGGAAGCGCCAGGAAACCGGCGCACGAGGGCGCCCTCCCGCCCGGACCTTCCGCGCGGGACGGGACGATGGCTTCGATCACCCCGTCATCCGACACGACGAGAGTGCGATCGCTCTCCAGGCCGGCCGGGCCCAGGATGTGGCGAAACGTGAGCCGCCGCTTCATCCGCCTTCCCTTCGACTCGGTGACCGCGAACACCCGAAGCCGGAACCGGAGCGCTCCCGGCTTCTGCGCGCTACATTCTAGCCTGCCGTCTCGAGGATGCGGTAGTCGACGAGAGAGACCGGGTCGGCATCGAAGTCCGGATCGCGCGTGTGGAGGACTCATGGAGGCGAAGTGTCGAGCGGAAGTGATGGACCTGCACCGCTTCTTCCAGGAGTGGTACAAGGGCGTTCCCGACCCCGAGGGAGACAGCTTCGAGCGTCTCGCCTCCGTGCTCCACCCGGACTTCGAGCTGATCGCGCCCACCGGCGGCCGCATGGACCGGACGAAGGTGCTGAACGGGGTCCGGGAAGCCCACGGACGCTACAGCGGCTGCCCCTGCCGGATCTCGATCCGCAACTGCGCGACGCGGGCGTTGGGGCCGGACCTCGGCCTGGCCACATACGAGGAATGGCAGGACATCGCGGGCGAGACGCGGGGCCGCCTCAGCACGGCCGTGTTCGGCCGGCGCGCCGGTCTCCCCAACGGCGTGCAGTGGCTCCACGTGCACGAGGTATGGATGGACGAGGGCAAGTAGGGAAGGTCGGCCCTACCGGGCCAGGATCCGCGCGATCAGGGACTTGTCGTCGGGCAGCAGACCGGCCGGGACGAGCCTCGGAACCAGCGTCCGCCACTCTTCCCGCATCCCGAAGGCCTTCGCGAACAGGGGCAGTGACTCTTCCGCCCGGCCAACCGAAGCCAGGGTGACGGCGTGCCAGAAGACTGGCTCGGAGCGGTCCGGGAGGAGCTGTTCCGCCCGGCCGTACTCCTCCAGGGCCCGATCGATCTCGCCCTGTGTGACCAGCTCATCGCCCGCGTTCATGTGCCGGTAGGCCCGGGCAACGACGAGCAGCCGGTCCAATTCCGCCAGCGGGTTGGAGTCATCCTCCACCCGGAGGTCGAAGATCCGGTCCTCCCACGGGCGGCCGGTCGGCTCCCCGCGCACCACCAGGATGGCCGCCGCCTGCCGGCCCCGGATGTCGCCTCCCTCGCCCTGCGCCGCGTGCAGGGCCGCCATGAGCCGCTCCGCCAGATCTCCACTCGCCTGCGTGTAGGCGCCGAACATGGCGTCGCACACCGTGGGGTTGAGCATCAGGTTGGCCTCCACCGTGAAACCGGGACCGCGCCGCTGGCACGCCTCGGCGATCGCCTGGTCGCCCGTATGGACAGCCACGTTGCCCGCGGCGTCCACGACGCCGACCTGCCTCACTTCGGGATGCGGATCGGCCGCCAGAAGTCCCGCGAGCGTCTGTTCGGCGTTCTTGCCCCGCCGCAACATCTCCAGGCCCAGGAAGCCGTAGGCAGGTTCCACGAAGGACTGGGTGGCGATCGCGCCCACGCCGCTCGCGGCCCACGGGACGACGGATCCGACCGAGAACCAGTGAGACTGCACCGCGACTCCCAGCTGGCCGGTGGCGGGATCCCGGGCGACGATCGAGTACGTCGAGACGGGCCTCCGGGGGAACGGATGCGTCGGAAAGCCGGCCCGCCCGAGGCCGCGAGCCGGAGCCTCCACGGAAACGGGCGGCGGCTCGGCCCCCACCGGGGAGGGTTGCTGGCCCGCGGCCGGGGGAGCCGGCGCTCCCGCGGCCCCAAGCAGAATGATGGAGAGGCCGGCGGGCCTCGCGAGCGTGCCCCGGCGCCTCCTGGTGCGTGCGAGCTTCACGGTCTTCACTCCTGTGTCCACGGTCCTCTCCCGGGTCATTTCCGGATTCCGGCCTTCACGCCGTCGGGCTCCCCGCCCCACCAGTAGAGGCCTTCCAGCTTTCGCTCGCGCGGCCACACCTCGTCGAGCGTATCCCCGTCGTACAGCCGTCCGTTCTTCATCACGTAGCGGATCGAGTTGGTGTTGCGAATGTCCTCGAGCGGATTCGCATCCAGCACCTGCAGATCGGCGAGCTTCCCGGGCTCCAGAGACCCAATGTCTCCGTCCAGGCCGATGGCGTCGGCCCCCACCAGGGTGGCCAGACGCAGCACCTGCCGCGGAGAGAGCCCGCCCGACGCGAGCATCCGGAGCTCCCAGTGATATCCGAGTCCCTGGAGCTGCCCGTGGCTTCCCACGCCCGCCCGGCCGCCCGCGTCCACGATCTTCTTGAGCTGAGCGGCCTCGCGGCTGAACGCGAACTCCTCATCCCGGAACCAGCCGCCCGGGCCCGGTCCCACCGAGCCGCGGCGGCGGGTCTTGTGGTCGATCTCCTCGTGCGGCGTGAAGCGCCGCAGCTTGGGATCGTCATGCGGGTTTTCCCGGCTGTAGAAGTATTCCTCCCCGAACGGGCCGCCGTAGGACACGATGAAGGTGGGAGTGTAAACGCTGCGCGACTCCGCCATCAGCCGAACCACGTCGTTGTACAGGGGAAAGATGGGCAGAGAGTGTTCGTGTCCCGGGTACCCGTCGATCACCTGCGTCATGTCGAGCTTCAGGTCCAGCCCGCCCTCGGTGGTGGGCATGAGCTTCTGTTCGCGCGCCGCCATGATGACCCATTGTCGCTGCTGCCGGTTCCCGGTCATGTACATCTTGATCGTCTTGGTATCGTAGTACTCGCTGTAGCGCTTGAGGATGTCGCGGGCCTCGTCCAGGCTCGAGATGGCTTCGGAGCGGAAGACGCCCGGGCCGGTGGAGTAGATCCTCGGACCCAGCATCCGGCCCGCCTCCACGCGGTCGCTGTAGGTCAGCACGTCGGTGGTCGAGGTCTGGGGATCGCGCGTCGTGGTCACTCCGTACGCGAGGTTGGCCAGGTAGCCGGCCACCTGCGTCTTGTGGATGCCCCAGGCGGGCCAGATGTGCGCGTGCGTGTCCACGTAGCCCGGCAGGATGGTCTTGCCGGACACGTCGATCACTCGCGCGCCCTCCGGGACGGTGACCCCGCCCCGGGGCCCGATCGCGGCGATCCGGTTGTCACGGATCACCACATCGGCATCTTCGATCACCTCGTCGCCCCGCATCGTGATGGCCCGCGCCCCTCGCAGCACCACCGTACCGCGCGGGATGTCACGCTCCGCCTGGATTCGGATGCGGGTCTGCCGCGGCTCGTACGCCGGTTTCTCCTCCTTCTTCTCCTGCGGCGTCTCCTGGCCGACCTCGGCGGCCCGGCCACCGCCCTCCGCGCCGCCGGCCGCTTCTTTTCCCTTCTGTCCCTCGGCGGCCTCCTCGGCCCGCTTGGCCGCCTTCACGCTGTCTTCGGCCGACTTGGCGGCGTCCAGGTCGTATACGAAATGGGCATTCCCGATGGACCAGTGCACGAGAGGCCCACTGGCGGCCCAGGCCGGAAACTGGCCACCCACCTTCGTCAGCTTGCGCGCGGGGAAGGCCGCCGCCTTCGGGTCGGCCACGGAGATCGTGGGCGTCTCCCCACCCACGTACGGGACCGTCACCACGTAGAGATCATTGTTGACCTGGGCCAGGGCCTGCGTTCCATCGGGAGAGATCAGCACCTCCGAAGCCCGCATGGGCTTCTCCGCGCCCGGCAGCTTCTTCCCGGTGACCTTCAGATGGTGCTTCTCGTCCGTGCCGTCGAAGCGCAGCGAGACCAGGCCATCGGTCGAGCTGTAGAGGTAGATCCGGCCGGAGTCGCGGGTGAAGTGCGGATGGCTTCTGCCGTCGGTCGGCGCGATCACGACCGCCACGCCACCCGTGGCCGGGATCCACACCAGGTCCTGAGTCGCGCCGGGCAGGCGCGGCCCCTGGTTGGCCCGGTAGGCCCGGGCCGGCCCTCGAATCGCGACGATCCGAAGCCCATCCGGAGACCAGGCAGGCTGCTGATACACGGCGGGGGTCTCCGTCAGGCGTTCCGGCCTCCTTCGACCGTCGGCCCGAACCCGGTAGAGGTTTCCCCCGTCCGGCGACCAGGTGGCGTAGGCGACCCACCGTCCGTCGGGAGACCAGGTGGGCTCCGCCTCCGTCACTTCCATGTCGGTCAGCCGGCGTGGGGTGCCGTCCGGGTAATCCATCACGTAGAGCCGATCGAGCGCCGTGAACGCGAGGCGCGTCCCGTCCGGCGACGGCACCGCGTCGCGGATCTGCCGGACCGTGAACTTCGGCGTGTCCGGAATCGAGTAATCGAAATCGAGCTCGGGACCGAGGGCCAGCTTCACATCCGCGCTGAACGGAACCTCGATCGCCGGGCCACCATCGACCGGAACCCGCCAGATCCTTCCACCGTACGTGGTCACCAGCTCCTTCGAATCCGGGGTGAAGGCCATCCCGGGGTAGGCGTCGCGGCTGGCCACCGACTCCTGATCATCGTGCTGGACCGGGTAGGCGAGCCAGCGTTCCTCTCCCGTCCGCAGGTCCCGGATTCGCAGCCCGGTGTCCGCCTCGTAACGCGTGGCGAAGGCGAGCCAGTGCCCATCGGGGGACAGAGTGGGACGGAGCGCCGAGCCGTAGCGAGAGCTGCGCGCGTGGAGCTTCCCGGTGTCGCGGTCGTATACCGCCAGCTCGTACTGGGGGAAGATGGCGTTGTACTGCCAGGTCCGGTCCCGTCGGGCGAACCAGATGTAGCGGGGATCCGGCCCGAACGCCGCTCCGGTCAGACGAAGGTCGCGCGGCTTCTTGACCAGCGCCAGGCCCGATCCGCCTTCCACGTGGAAGATCCACGGCTTGGCGGCGCCCAGGCCTCCGCTCTTCGACGCGACGATGTAGTGCCCATCCGGCGTCCACTCGGGTGACTGATACAGATTGTCCTTGCCCTTGGTCACCTGGACCGTATCCTTCCCGTCCAGCGACATGATCCACAGGTTCTCGGCCCCGCTGCGGTCCGATACGAACACGATGCGGCTCCCGTCGGGACTGAACCGGGGCTGGCCATCGAACGCCATCCCATGCGTCAGGCGCCTGGCCTGCCCGCCCTCGATGGGCAGCGTGTACAGATCCCCCATCAGATCGAACACGAGCGTCGTCCCGTCCGGACTCACGTCGATGGACATCCAGGTCCCTTCCGCGGTCGAGAACGCCAGCTCCCGACCGGGTTCCAGCGGAAGGGGCTTTTTCTTCTTCTCGGCCTGCTTGGCCTCCCGCGCCCCGGCCGGAGTCGTGTCCTGGATCGTGGCCCCGGTCGCGACCGGGGCGAGGTGGGAGCGGGACGTCGCGGCGAGGCCGCTCCCCGACCCGAGGACCGCCAAACAGAGAAAGGCGAAGCAGGACCCTGCACGTACACGCATGGCGAAACTCCCAACCGTGAGATTCCGTACGTTGACCCATCTGCGGGGCGGAAGATGCGCCTCCGGGCATCGGCCTGTCCAGACCGGCGGGAGCACGTTCGGCGGCTGCGCACGGGATCCGGAGGAACCGAGGCCCCCGGCGGGCCGCCGGGGTCAAGATCGCCTTCGGGTCGAACGACGTGGCCAACGTTCGCGACCTCCCGTACCATGCGGCGCGCTCCGTGGCCTACGGGCTCTCGCCCGAGGCCGCGCTGCGGGCACTGACGCTCAACGCGGCGGAGATCCTCGGCCTCGGCGGCCGCATGGGAAACCTGGAGGTAGGCAAGCGGGCCGACATCCTGGTGACCGACGGGAGTCCGCTCCAGATCGTCACCCATGTGGATCGCGCCTTCATCAATGGAGTCGAGGTGCCGCTGGTGAGCAAGCACACCGAGCTGTACAAGCGCTTCCGGAAACGTCGCGCGGGGGTACCGGTGACGGCGGTCACCGGCGGCTGAGCTTTTTAACATCGGAATGGCACGCCGCATCTCAGTCATGCGTGGGGAAAGAACGATTCACCTCAGATGACGAAGATGGGAGGTGTGACATGACACGATGGAGAATGGCCCTGCTGGGCGCGGCACTCGCCGCTGTCTTCAGTCCTTCGCTGCAGGCGCAGGGTACGACGGCGGCCCGGCGAGCCCGCGCGGCGGCTCAGAGCCAGGTGCGAATCCGCCACCAGGCGCGCCACCGCATCCGCCACCGCCTGGAGCGACGAGGGATGGTTGGGGTCCGGCGAGCCCACATGCGGGTCCGGCGAGCCCACATGCGGATCCGGCGAGCCCACATGCGGATCCGGCGGGCCCACATGCGGGACCGGCGCCATCGACAACGACATCGCCGGAGGCTCATCGTCTGAAGCCACTTCCCATCGCCTGGGCCGTGTTCTCCGGCGGTGGGATGCGAAGAGGCCCGGGTCGGCTATGCCGACCCGGGCCT
>JBHHYZ010000057.1:0-16957 GCA_046757845.1 Gemmatimonadota bacterium | reverse complement strand
CGAGCAGAACGAGGTACGGGACACTCCAGAAACGGTGAACCGGGTGTCGACCGGCGCTGTGTGTTCTCACGATCCCTCCCCTGACCGGGCCATCGATTCATGTTTCCGGAGTGAAAGTGTAACACCAGGCTTCTCCCTCCAGTACCACTTCTCCATCCTGGCGCACCACCTCGATCTCGAGTCGGGTGACGGGCTTGGACTCATGGAGGCTCGCGATCCGGGCCGTGGCGGTGATCGTGTCCCCGATGAACACGGGGGCAGTGAACTTCCAATTCTGGCTCAGGAACACCGTGCCCGGGCCCGGCAGGTCCATGGCCACGAGCGCGTGGAGGAGACCTGTCGTGAGCCCCCCTTGGACGACCAGCCGGCCAAACCGGGTCCCCGCGGCGAACGCCTCGTCGAAGTGAAGAGGGTTCCGATCCCCCGTGAGCGCCGCGTAGGTTGCCACGGCGGTCGCATCCGCCGTCAGGCTCCGCGTCGCCGTCTGCCCTATTGAGAGGTTCATCCCTCGCCCCATCATTTGCGCGGCAGCACGAGCCGCACGCCATCCCGTTCGGCCCGCACCCGGAATTCCCGCCGGTACTCCACGCCTCCGGAGATGAGCGTGACCCTGTAGTGTCCGGGAGCCACCCGGCGAAACGCCTGCCGTTCGGAAATCGTGGCCAGCTCCGGATTCGTACGCGCCGCCGTCCGTTCGGGCTCCAGATCCCAGACAACGCGGTGAAGCCCCGGTGTGCCCGGGCCGTCGAGGGTGCGCAGGACCCGCCCGGATGCGTCGGAGATCACCAGCTTCACCCCCATCGAATCGGCCGCCCGCTGATAGTACGAGATGATCGCCCCGTAGGGCGGGTTCTCCGCGCGGAAGAACAGGTCGCCGTTGAGCTCCTCGATGGTTGCGCCGTACGTGTAGCGGACGTTGTACGCCGTCGCGGGCTTCACATCGAACAGGAACACCCAATGTCCGATCGCTTCCGCCAGCTGCGGGAGCGGCCCGATGTCCCCGATCCAGATGGCCCGACCGAACGTGGCCACGACCAGCTCCTGCTCCCGCGGTTGGATCACCATGTCGCGGATCGCGGCCATCGGCAGGTTGCTCTTCCAGCGGATCCAGTGTTTCCCCTCGTCGAGGGACACGTACAGCCCGAACTCCGTTCCCACGTACAGGATCCGGGGGTCCCGCGGGTCCTCCCGAATCACGAACGCCGAGCCTTCGGATGGTAGGCCCGAGTCGATCTCCTTCCACTTCTTTCCGTAGTTGCGGGTACGGAACAGGTAGGGATGGCGGTCGTCCCGGGCGTGCGCGTCGTAGGCCACGTACACCGTCCCCGAGTCGGCCCGCGAGGGCTCGATGTACGATACCACGCCGCGAGTCCGCTTGGCCGGCAGGTTCACATCCACCCGCGACCAGTAGGCGCCCCCGTCCTGACTCACCCACAGCGGACCATCATCGGCCCCGGTCCACAGGACTTTCGGGTCCAGCGTCGACTGCGCGAACGAGAACAGAGAGCCGTAGCTGTGGTAGCCATCCCGAATGCCATCCAGCTCCCGGTCCTGCTGCGCGCTGAGGTCGGGACTCGTGACCTCGCACCGATGTCCCGGCCGGGCGCCCGGCGGAACTCTCTCGATCCGGCAGCGGAAGAGGTAGTTGGCCCCCAGATACAGCACATCGGGATCAGCGACATCCAGGCGCATGGGAGGGGTCCAGTTCCAGCGGAGGGGGTGCAGGCCCAGCGAGTCCGCGAACCCCGGGTCCGGTTGGAGCTCCGTGCGCGACCAGTTGTGCAGATCCAGGCGCGACGTGTTCCCGAACTCCTCCACCATGTAGACGACGTTCGGGTCGCGGGGATCGGGACGCACGGGCATTCCGTCTCCGTTGAACCGCAGCTTGATCCAGTCCGCGTCCGTGATGCCCTCATGGTCGTACGTGCGGCTGGGCCCCATCCAGTGGTCGGTGTCCTGCATCCCGCCGTACACCCAGTAGGGGTCCTGGTCGTCGACCTCCACGGTGTAGAACTGGCCGATGGGGAGGACGTGCTGAATCCACGTGCGGCCGCCGTCGAACGTGCTGTTCACGCCGCCGTCGCCGCCGATGATCATGTGGTCGGAATCGCCGGGGTCGATCCAGATCGAATGGAGATCGTCGTGGACGTGACGCATGTTGTGGTCGACCCACGTGCGCCCTCCGTCATCGGAGCGTCTCAGGTGGAAGACGGGCATCCACACGTGGTCGTCGTGGTTCGGGTCCACCGCGATCCGATTGTAGTAGTAGCTAGTCATCGTGGTGTCGACCCGCGTCCAGCTCCCGCCCCCGTCGGACGACCGGAACACCCCGCCCGTACGGATCGTCCGGCTGGCGCCGCGGCGGCGACCGGGCTCGCCCGTCAGGATGGCCGCGTAGACGATCCGGGAGTCCCCCCGGGCGACGGCGAGGGTGATCTTCCCCATGCTGTCGGGGGGCAGGCCGGCGCTCAGGCGTTCCCAGTGCTCTCCCGCGTCTGTGCTCTTGTAGATCCCGCTGCCACCGCCGGACTCCGCCATGTCCCCGCCCCCGAACCGCAGGCGCTGCCACGCGGCCGCGTAGAGGACGTCCGGGTCGTGCGGATCCATCACCAGGTCACTGAACCCCGTCGTGTCGTTGACGAACAGGACCTTGCGCCAGTGCGCCCCCGCATCCTCCGTCTTGAAGATCCCCCGCTCCGGGTTCGTGCCCCACAGGTGGCCGAGGGCCGCCACGTAGACCGTGTCCGACGAGCGCGGATCTATCACCACGGCCGAGATCTCCTCGGTGTTCTCCAGGCCCGCGAAGCGCCAGGTCCGACCGCCGTCCCGAGAGGAGAACACGCCTCGCCCCAGGGAGTTGGCGCGGGTGCTGGCCGTCTCGCCCGTGCCCACCCACACCACGTCAGGATTCGACGGGGCCACGGCGACGGCACCGCACGACGCCGCGGTCTCATGGTTGAAAATCGGCCTCAGGGTGGTGCCGTGGTTGTCCGACTTCCACACTCCACCGTCCGCCGTGCAGACATAGAAGGTCTTCGGGCGGGAGGGCACGCCCACCACCTGCCACACCCGTCCGGCCGGCATCGAAGGCCCGATGAGCCGAAACGGAATCGAGTCCAGCACGCTTGCGAGCAGCTCGCGCTCCGGCTGCTGAGCCGAGGCGGACGCCGGCAGCCCGGCACACAACAGCAGGCTCAGGGCCGCCAGGGCCCACCCCCGGCCGGCAACCCGATCGGGTTCCCCGTGGCGGCGTTCAGGCATGATGCGTGGCATGTTCCGCTCCTTCCATCGACTCGGCTGGACGGCCGGCGCACGCCGTCCGTCGCTCAGGCGCTGCGGATCTGCGACCTCACGTTCCCCCACCCGTACTTCGAGCCACGACGCGCTCCTGAGTCTCGCGGTCCAAGTGTGGAATGGCACGACTCGGGCATCCGTTCCCCACGCGCCGAAGCTCCGCCCGCCGGATGCCCTGGCCCCGGACGCCCTGAAGCCGGACGCCCTGCCGAGAGCCCCCTAGCGTCGCAGCGGATCTCCGTAGAACCTCCACGACGCGACGAAGTCACGCGGCGGAGCCTCGCCGGTCAGCCGCGCCCGCACCATCTCGATCGGCATGCGGCCGCCTCGGAGGATGGCGTCGTGGAACTCCCGGTTCGTCATCCGGCCGGACTCGACGAACTCACGGTGCAACGCCCGGATCTGCAACCCTCCGATCATGTAGGCCGTCTGATACAGCGGGGAGTAGCTGCCGTTGAACGAGCGGCGGACTTCCGCCGTGGCGTTGGCGCGCTCGTGCCCGACTCGATCCACCAGGAAATCGATCGCCTCCTGCGGTGTCATCGCCCCCAGATGGAAACGCAGGGAGAAGATGATCCGGGCCGACCTGTGCATGCGCCAGAACAGCATGCCCACCCGATCCTCCGGGGTCCGCGGAAACCCGAGATCGTAGAGGAGCATCTCCCAGTACAACGCCCATCCCTCGCCCCAGAACGGGGTGGAGAAGGCGTTGCGGTACGCCTTGTAGCGTTGCGTCATGAAGCCCTGGAGATGGTGGCCCGGGATCAGCTCGTGAAACACCGTGGCCCGCGCGAAGTGGACGTTGTTGCCGCGCATGCTCATGAGCTTGTCCGCGTACGCCATCTCGTCGGTCGGATACGCTACCTGGATCACTTCGCCCCCCAGGAAGAAGGGGGCCACCTTCTGGCGCTCCGAAGCCCATCTCCCGGGACGCCTTCTTCATCTCGGCCTCCGACCAGGCGAACTCCTTCTCGGCGATCGCGATGAGCTCCGCCGGCGAGTACGGGATCATCTCGTGGACGAGGTCCGCCCGGAGTCCATCGGCTCCGATCGGATCTCCCACGATCGGCTCATCCTCCCCTGGTGCGACCTCGACCACCTTCTCGCGCAGGAAGCTCCGGTAGTCCTCCAGGGCCGAAGCCGCCTTGCCGTAGGCGTCCTTCACCCACCAGGTGAACAGGGGGTCGTAGCCCGCGTAGTTCTCGTACCAGCTCCGGAGGCGATCGCGATAGGCGCCGAGCGCGGTCGCCGCCCGCAGAGCCACGATCCGGGAAGGGGCGGCCCCAGCTCCATCGTGAAGCGCCGCCTCGAGCGCGCTTCTCGGAGCCGGCGGCGGGAGCGTCGGCGCCTCCGCGCCCACGGGCCCCACCACCTGGCTGTCCAGGGAGATGGGATGGCCGAGGGTGGCGGCCCCCCACAGCAGAGGCGCCACGACCCACGACGCTTCACGGATCCGCCGTCTGGCCCGAGCGGGCCGGCTGTTCATGGACTCTCTCCTGTTCCGCACCTCGAGACGGCCCCGGACCTTACCCGCAGTACTTCTCGGTGGCCGCCTACTCCCGAGAGTACAGCTCAGCTTCCTCCTCCGCGGAGTACCAGGCCCGATCGGGGCTCGCGGGGACCGGCTGATCCGGTCCGACGTTCTCGGGACGAACGTCGGCGTGTATGAAGTTCTCCGGCGGAACGGGAGATCCGGCCAGCCGGCGCAGCATGGCCAGCTGGCCGACGTGTGTCATGGCGTCGGCTAACGGCCCCTGGAGGAGCCGCGTGGGCGTCGTATCCCGCAGCTCGGCCTCGTCGATATGACGGCTCAGATCCGCCAGAACTTCATGGAACCGGGCGATCTCCCGCTCGAAGCTCGGGGCGAGAGCTGGTCGAAACCGCCCACCCGTGAAGAAGGTGCGCCCGTATCCGAGGACACTCGTCATGTGGCGCACGATCTCCTGCGGGGTTCGGAGTCCGGTAGTGGCCCGAAAGGCTCCGAAATCGTCGGGCGCCCCGCGCAAGGCCTTCTGGGTACGGTAGGCGATGGCCGCCAGAAAATGGCGCAGAAATCGGCGTTCCCGGTCGTCGAATCCGGTCATCGGCGCCACTCCCGGAGCACAACGGCTCCAGGCCTCATTGCCAGCTCCACCATCTCACGGACCGCCCAGCGTTTCCGGCATGTCCGCCAGCACGTAGCCCATCACGGCCAGCATGGCCACGGCGCGCCGAAAGTTCTGCGGGTCGATCTTGTCCAGCGTGTCCGCATCCGTGTGGTGCCAGTCGAAGTAGTGCTCGCCCACGGTCCTCAGACCCAGCCCCGGCACCCCCTCTCTCATCAGCGGTCCGATGTCCGAGCCGCCGCCACCGCGCGTGACCCGGCCCGCCTCGATCGCGTCCAGCAGGTGGCCGATCTCGCCCGCCAGCTCGAGCGCCCTCCGCTCGGCCGAATCGGGCTCCACCTCGCCGCGCGGCTCGAACGGGCTGCGGCCGCGCCCCACGGTGAGCCCGAACCCGACCGGACGCTCCACCCCGCCGTCCATCTCGATCGCCGCCACGTGATCTTTGACGTCGTCACCCAGCGAGGCCCGGTAGGCGCGCCCGCCGCGGCCGCCGTTCTCCTCGTTCGTCCACAGGACCACACGAAGGGTCCGCCGCGGCCTCAGCCCCAGCCGTTTGATCAGGGTGAGGGCCTGCCAGGCGGCCACGGCCGAGCCCCCATCGTCGTGCGCTCCCTGTCCCACGTCCCAGGAGTCGAAGTGGCCGCCCATCACGACCACCTCGTCCGGCCGCTCGCGGCCCGCGACTTCCGCCAGCACGTTGGCGGACTCCGCGTCCGGAAGCATGCGGGCCTCCATGTAGAGCTTCACCGTCACGGGCTGGCCCGCCTCCGCCATCCGGCGCAGCCACGCGGCGTCTTCCACAGTGACCGCGGCGGCCGGGATGCGGGGAGCGTCGTCCGAGTAGCGGAGCGTGCCCGTGTGTGGCGTGTACAGGCTCCGGCCGGTGGCCGAGCGGACCAGGACCGCCACCGCTCCCAGCTTCGCGGCCTCGGACGGCCCCGACACGCGGTAGCGGACCGTGCGCCCGTATCCCTCCCACGGAACCGCGTACAGCACGATCTTGCCCTCCACCTTCTCGCGCCCCAGAGCCGCCAGCTCCTCGAACGATCCCACCACCACGACCGGGGCTTCGACCCCTTCCGGCGGGGTGCCCACGGCATTGCCCAGCCCCAGGATGCGCAGCTCCTTCCGGACCGGCGCCACCACGCGGGCGTACTCGTGGCCGCGCACCCAGTGCGGCACCTCCACCGGCTGTAGCGTTACCTTCTCGAGTCCTTCCTCCCGCATCAAACCGCCGGCCCAGCGGATGGCCTCCTCGAGCTGGGGCGAGCCGCTCAGCCGGTGGCCGATTCGGGTGGTGAGGTAGGTGAGCTTCTCCCAGCCCTGCTCGTCGGTCAACGCCGCCCCTATCAACCTTCCGGCCACCTCCCGGTACCGCTCCGTGAGGCTTCCCCGCGCCTGCTGCGCCTGGAGCTCGCGGCGTGGAACGAGGCCCGTCGCGGCCACGAGACCCAGGACCATCGCGAGGGTGGAGACCGATGCGATGCGCTTCTCCATGTTCAACTCCCGCTCCATTCAGTTTCGCCGGTCCGGCGCCGCCGGGCCTTCTCCGCGGCGCAGAGCGAATCAGCCGCCGCGGGGGCAACCTGCGCCGGGCGTACGACCGCCGCCAGAGGCCCGGCTCTCCGCCAGATCCAGCTCTCCGCCGGACCCGGTGCGACCGCTGACCACCACAACCGATCGGCCAGCTCGGTGGCTACCCGCACAACCGGTCCGCCAGCTCGGTGAAGCTCTCCACCGCCAGATCGAACTCGTCGGCCGACGCCTCCACCCAGCCGGGAAAGTCCGGCTCCTCCAGCTTCGGCTGGACGTAGGCCGTCCGCAGGCCGGCGGCTCCGGCGGCCTGCAGGTCCGCGGTGTGGGAGGCGACCATCATGACCTGCGAGGGCTGCAGCCCCAGCAGCCGCGCCGCGGCCTGATAGGCCTCGGGCTCCGGCTTGTAGTGTCCCAGGAACTCGCACGACAGGATCCCGTCCCACCTCAGGCCGGCGAACCGCGAGCAGTCGACGACCATGGAGAAGCTCAGCAGGGTCAACACCACCACGCGGTAGCGCTCCCGCAGGCGTTCCATGGCGTCCGGAAAGTCCTCCCAGGCGGGAAGACGGTGCCAGATCCGGTTCAGCTCCGCCCGGTCCTCGTCGGACAGCGTGAGCTGCGGGTAGGCACCGGCCAACTCGTCCAACGCGCGGCGGTGCATGTCGTCGGAGTTCATCCAGGGAAGCTCGCCGCGCCGCACGGACGCCAGGATTCGGAACATCCCCGCCCGCCAGTCGAGGGCGAACCGCTTCGGGTCCACCTGGGCACCACGCGCGGCGGCAAGCTCCCCCACCACACTCCGGATGGGCGACTGCCAGTCGAGAACGCTGCCGCCCACGTCGAAGGTCAGGGCCTGTACGTCGTTCACTCGCGGCCTCCTCTCGCTGTTTCCGCCCCTCTCACCGGTGATTGGCCGAGGACGGCTACGACTCCCACAGCTCCCGGCTGGTCAGGAACTTCGGCGGGCGGCGCACCTGCGTGGCCTGCTCGAAGGCGTAGGCAAGCTTCAGCAGCGTGGGCTCCGAGAACGCACGACCGATGAACGACAGGCCCACCGGCAGTCCGAACGCGTAGCCGGCCGGCACCGTGAGGCTCGCGTAGCCGGACACGGCGGCGGGGGTGGAGCTGGCGCCCAGGAAGTGGTCGCCGTTGACCAGATCGATGGTCCACGGCGGGCTCCCGGTCGGCGCCAGCAGGGCATCCAGCCGGTGGCGGTCCATGATTGCGTCGATCCCCTCCCGGCGCGACAGGCGATGGTTCTTCTCGAGCGCCTTGCGGTACTCCTCGCTGGTCAGCGGACCCTTCTCCACCGCCATCTCCATGATCTCCTGGCCGAAGAACGGCATCTCGCGGACGCGATTGACCCGGTTGAACTCAATCACGTCGCGCAACGAGCGCACGGTCACGTCGGGGCCGCGCGCCGCCAGGTAGGCGTCCAGGTCCGCCTTGAACTCGTAGAGCAGCACCTCGAATTCGCTGTCGTCGAACTCGCCGACGTGCGGGATGTCGGCCGGGTCCACCAGCACCGCGCCCAGCTTCGCCATCGCCTCCAGCGCCTGTTCGACGATCCGGTCCGCCTTCTCGCTGTAGCCGAAGAACTGCTTGCGCGCCACGCCGATCCGGGCACCCCGCAGCCCGTCCGGGTCGAGGAAGGACGTGTAGTCGGCGTGAACGTGGCCGCGGGCGGCCGCCGTGGCCGGGTCTCTGGGATCCACTCCCGCCATGGCGCCGAGCAGGATGGCCGCATCGGTCACCGTGCGCGCCATCGGCCCCGCCGTGTCCTGGCTGTGCGCCAGCGGCACGATCCCCGCCCGGCTCACCAGACCCAGGGTCGGCTTGATCCCCACCAGCGAGTTGGCCGCCGACGGACACACCACGGACCCGTCCGTCTCCGTGCCGACCGCGACGGCGGCGAAGTTGGCCGCGGCCGCCGCGCCGGAGCCCGAGCTCGAGCCGCAGGGGCTGCGATCCAGGGCGTACGGGTTCAGGCCCTGGCCTCCCCGGCCGCTCCACCCGCTGGAGGAGTGGGTGGAGCGGAAGTTGGCCCATTCGCTGAGATTCGTCTTGCCGAGCAACACGGCACCGGCCGCCCGGAGGCGCTCGGCGACGAACGAGTCCCGGGAGGCGGCCGATCCCTCGAGTGCCAGCGAGCCGGCCGCGGTGGACATGCGATCGCCCGTGTCGATGTTGTCCTTGAGCACCACCGGGATCCCGTGCAGCGGCCCGCGGGGGCCCCGGCTCCGGCGCTCCTCGTCCAAGGCCTCGGCGATGGACAGCGCGTCGGGGTTGATCTCCAGGATCTGGCTGAGGCGGGGCCCGTCGCGATCCAGGGCCTCGATGCGCTCCAGGTAGGCCTCTGCCAACCGGCGCGCCGTGAGCTCGCCCCCTTCCATGCGCTTCCGGAGATCCGCGATGGTCGCCTCCTCGAACTCGAACTCCGGGACGGGCCAGGGCGCCCGCCGCGCGGACCCGGCGGCACCGGCCGCCTCGGTCGCGGTCGCGCCCGAGGCTACCGAAGCGGAAGAGGTGAGCAGTCCCCCGGACACCGCCGCGGCCATTCCACCCGCCGCGCCGAGATGCACGAAACGGCGGCGGCTGATCTCGCGCGAACGCTCCGCCTCGGGACCTGTCGAGCTCTGCTCTGCGGGACCGGCAACGGGCTGGTCTTTCATGCTCGCCTCGCCTTCAGAATCTTCCCTACGACCCGCCTCGCGGGCGAGGCCGCTTTGACACGGCCGGACAACCGAACCAGTGTGCGCCCGACACACAGGTTGGGCAAGCTCGCCGTCCGGGTGCAGGCGAAGGCTCGCCCGCCGCCCGTGCGGCGACCTGCGGAGACCTGGAGGTTCCATGATCCGTGACACCACCCTGTCGGAGCTGCTGGAGCGGGCGGCTCGGCTGTGGCCGGACGCGCTCGCCCTCACCTACGGCGACCGCCGCTGGACGTTCGAAGAGCTGCTGGGCGAGGCGCGCTCGGCGGCGCGCAGGCTGGACGCGCTCGGGGTAGGGGCAGGCGACCGCGTCGCCGTGTGGGCCGCCAACGTGCCCGAATGGATCTTCCTCGAGTTCGGCCTGCCGCGGCTCGGCGCCGTGCTGGTAACGGCCAACACGGCCTTGGGCGTCGAGGATCTCGCCTATCTCCTCGGCGACTGCGAGGCGAAAGCGCTCGCGATGGGGAAGGAGGTGAAGGGCAACGATCTGCGCGCGATCTTCGCCCGGATCGACCGCCGTGCCCTCCCGAGGCTGGAGCGGGTGGTGCTGCTGGAGGGGGCCGACCCGGCCGCCAACCCGCGGGACGCCGAGCCGGGCGCGGACCCGCCGGGCGTCCTGGCCGATGCTCTCGTCTACGAGGATCTCCCCGGGGGCCCGGATCCGAGGCTCGAAGCCTCCGCGCGGCCCGGCCTCGACGACGTGATCAACATGCAGTACACGTCGGGAACCACCGGCTTCCCGAAGGGCGTGATGCTCTCCTCCCGCAACATCGTGAACAACGGCTGGCACACGGGGGAGCTTCTGGGCCTCACGCCGGAGGACCGCGTGCTCTGCCAGGTTCCGCTGTTCCACTGCTTCGGCTGCGTGATCGCTGTTCTGGGGTCGTTCACGCACGGAGCGACCGTGCACCTGACGCGAAGCTTCGATCCGCTCGACTCGCTACAGACCATCGAGCGGCACGGGATCACGACCATCCACGGCGTGCCGACCATGTTCCAAGCCCTCCTGGACCATCCCCGCAGCGGCGAGTTCCGGTTCGAGACCCTGCGCACCGGAATCATGGCCGGCGCCGTGTGTCCCGCCTCGCTCATGCGCCAGCTCATCGAGCGCTGGAACGTGCAGGAGATGACGGTGGGCTACGGTCTCACCGAGTCGAGCCCGCTGGCCACCGCCACGCCTCGCAGCGACCCACCCGAGGAACGCTGCGGAACGGTCGGCGTCGAGATCCCGGGCTGCGAGATCAAGCTGGTGGATCCCGAGACCGGGGCGGTGGGCCCGCGGGGCGAGCTGTGGCTGCGCGGAGAGCTGGTCATGCGCGGCTACTATGGAAAGCCCGAGGCGACGAAGCAGGCGATCACGCCCGGCGGGTGGCTTCGCACGGGCGATCTGGCCGAGCGGGTAGCCGGCGGCCGGCTCAGGATCGTCGGACGCTTGAAGGAGATGATCCTGCGCGGAGGGGAGAACGTTTATCCGGCGGAGGTGGAGGAGGCGATCCGCCGGCATCCGGACGTGGCCGAGGCGGCCGTGTTCGGGATTCCAGACGCGCGCCTGGGCGAGCAGGTGGCCTGCGCGATCGTGCGCCGGCCCGGAAGCGACCTGAGCGCCGATGCGCTGGAGGCCTTCCTGCGGGGGCGGATCGCCCGGGTCAAGATCCCCAAGCGGATCGAGTTCGTGGACGAGCTGCCGCTCACGGCCTCCGGAAAGGTGCAGCGCTACGTGCTTGCGGAGCGCTTCGGCGGCGATCCGGCCTGATTCCGGGGCGTGGAGAGCCCGGCTAGAGCCGGGCTCTGAGCTTCACGGACCAGTTGCTGATCCGTCCGTCTGTGACGTCGACGCGAAGACTCTTGAGCTCCGCGGATTGGATCTCCACCGTTTGGCAGGCCGTCGCGATGGCCGCTTCCACCGCTTCCACCAGGCCCGACGCCGAGCTGCCCTCCAACTCCAGCTCGGCACCCCTGGATGCCACGAGCGGGCCGCCCGCAACGGCAGACTTGCTGACGAACCGCTGCTTCGCGCGCTCCGCTCCCTGTCGTCGCAGATCCTCGGCGGCCGCGTCGGAGAGTCCCACCTGCACGCGAAGACGTTCGAGAAAGTCCTCTTCCTCCGGGTCCAGCCGGAAGTCGGCCAGAACCTCGTCGATCGCCCTGCCGTAGACGCGTTTGACCACCTCGCCGTGAACGGCACCAGCATCCGCATCTGACAGGTGGAGCAGCATCTGAAGGTGGATCAGATCTGCGGATTCATCCTGGCTCAACGCCTGGTCGGCGAGACAGTGCTCGAGGAACTTCCGGTACAGGCACAGGCGCGCCGTCGCGCAGTCCCGTCGCACGTCGACCTGCCGGGCGGCCGCCAGCTCCTGGATCTGTCGCAACTCTACCCGGCTGATCCGGTCCGCCCGGGCGAGCTCCGTTTCGAGCTCCGCGATGAACGCGCGCTTGCGCTTGCCCCTGCGGAAGACACCCCCCAAGCCTGCCCGGGAGCCCGATCGAAGCTGGAACGGTTCGCTCATGTCGGCTCCATACCTCGTCTGTCGTCTCAGAAGCCACGCTGACACTGGTGGACCGATGAAACGTGCCGGGCGGCGTTGCTCCGTCGAGGTTCGCGGTCGGTGAACGGTCGGCCACGGAACGCGGCCGCTACGCGAACCTGCCGCAGACCCGCTCCCGCGGCACCCGACGGCGTTTCGCCGTTCAGCGACCCGCCAAGCCCGGCGAACCGTGCCAGGCGCCCCGCCTGTACGGCCTGAGGGCGGGGTGAAGCGCCAGCCCGGTTCCCAGCAGCATCACGGGCATCGACCACGCCGCGGCCGCGACCGGCCCAATGTGATCGCCCAGCGCGCCCGCCGCCAGGATTCCCAGCGAGCCCGCCGCCCAGGCGAGCCCCATCACCACGCCGGACGTCACGGCTGTTCCCTCCGGGACCATCTCCTGGGCCATCACGACCACGGGAGGAAGGATGGCCATGTTCAGAAAACCCGCCGCTGCCGCCGCCGCGATCGCCAGGGGACTGGCTGGAATGGCCGTCACGGCCAGGACGTGGATGGGCACCCCGAGCGCCGTCGCCGCCACCAAGATTTGGCGGCGGTCCATTCGATCGGTCAGGGCTCCCGACGTGAGCGTTCCGAAGGCCTGTGCGCCAAGATAGACGCTCAGGACCGCCGCTCCGGTGGCCTCCGCGCCGCCCGCCCGAGCCACGATGATCGGCAGGAACGTGAGGAAGGTGCGCTGGACGAATGCGCCCACCACGCTGATCCCGAACACCAGGCCCAGAGGGCCCCGCAGCGCGCCAAGGACGCGTAGCGGGGTCGGCGGTCTCTCGCCCGCGCCGGTCCCCCGGTCTCGCGGGAGGACCCGGAGCAGGGCGAGCCCCAGGAGCAGGCCGGGCAACATGGCGATCCACAGGCCGCCCAGACCGACCGCCGCCACCACAGAGACCGCGATCAGCGGCCCCAAGGCGTACCCCGTGGCGCCGCCGAACGAGAAGACCGAGAGGCGCAGTCCGCTCCCCCGGCCCTCGGCGACTCTCGCGGCCAGCGAGGCGCCCGGCGGGTGGAAGGCCGCGGCGCCGAGTCCGCCAAGGGCCAGGAACAGGACCAGGATCGGGAAGCTGGGAGCGACTCCGATCAGGGAAAGGAAGGCCCCCGTGAGCACGGGACCGGCGATGATCAGCGGCCACCTCCCGTACCGGTCCGCCAGGTATCCGAGCCCGGGCTGCAGTAAGGAGGCGGCCAGCCCCAAGCTCATGACCAGCGTGGCGGCCAGCGTGATCGACAGGCCCAGCTTCGCCATGATCCTGGGAAGCAGCGGATGGAGGAAGGCCGCGTACGCGTCCACCGTTCCATGGGTCACGGCCATGGCCACCGGCAGCCCAAGCGCCGGCGCCGCCGCCCGGACGAACCGAGCCCTCATTTCACGGTCACCGGATCATCTGCCGATGAGCGTGCGAGTCTCGCTCCGGTTTCCATCGGGCAGACGTTCAGAGCCCGTTGCCACCGCGGCCTCGACCGTCGTTTCCGCGATTCTTTACGGGGTCAGCGACGCGAGGGCACGGGAGCGGAGCCACCCCTCCTCGCGAGGCGGCGAACGAGAAGCACTGCCGCCACGATCGCGAGACCCGTACCCACATGGTACGGGTCTGTGATCAGGTGGAGGAGCCCGAATCCGCCATCCAGCCCGTGCCCGGGATGTGGGGCGCTGCCGTATGGAACCGCGGCCAGAATCGTCTCCGGGTGCGTCATTGGTCCTCCTCGCGTCCTGCGGGTAGAATGGGGGGAGCCGGTCCCGAGCCGTTCTGAATGGTCGCGCGCTTCCCTACCCCCGGTCTTTCCGACCGACGCTACGGCGGGCGCGTCGGAGCGGAGTGGTCCGGTGGCAAGCTGGCGAGTCGTGCGGAGGCGGCGCAAGCTGACAACGGCAGCCCGGGGCAGATCCCGACGGCGCGCCGCGTCCCGGCCCTTGGGCGCCGTATCCCGCGCCGCCGTGGCCAGGTGGATGGATCGAGCAGAGTTCTGACGCAACGAGGAGCCCGAATGGCCACACAGACGCACACCCTGAGCGACGCCCTGTACGACTACTTTCAGCGCGTCTCGGTGCGCGAGCCGCCCCTGCTGCGCCGGCTGCGCGAGGAGACGGCACCGCTGGAGAGGGCCGTCATGCAGATCTCGCCCGAGCAGGGGCAGTTCATGGCGCTGCTTGTCGAGCTCAGCGGCGCCCGGCTGGCGCTCGAGATCGGGACGTTCACCGGCTACAGCGCGCTGGCCGTGGCCCTGGCCCTGCCGCCGGACGGGCGCCTGGTGGCCTGCGACGTGAGCCAGGAGTGGACGTCGATCGCGCGGCGCTACTGGGCGGAGGCCGGCGTCGCCGACAAGATCGACCTGCGGCTGGCCCCGGCGCTCTCGACCCTGGACGAGCTGCTGGCCGACGGGCGGGCGGGAAGCTTCGATTTCGCCTTCATCGACGCCGACAAGGAGAACTACGACGCTTACTACGAGCGGGCTCTCGAACTGGTGCGGCCCGGCGGGCTGATCGCGATCGACAACACCCTGTGGGAGGGAAAGGTGATCGACCCCGGCGTCACCGATCCCGCCACTGAGGCGATTCGGGCCCTCAACCGGAAGCTGCGGGACGACGAGCGCGTCAGTCTGAGCCTGGTCCCGATCGGTGACGGGCTGACCCTGACGCGGCGCCGGGAGTAGCGCGCTTCAGCGGTGCGACCTATCGGAGCTCGGCGATTCCGGAGTCCAGTAAGCCAAGAATACGGTCCAGCTCCGCGGACACCGCGTTGAACTCACCCTGTCCAACGTTCAGGTAGATCAGTCGCTCCGCGATCACCCCGAGCACCTCGTTGTTGGCCGGCAGGTCGCTCATGCCAGCCGGCTGTTCGGACGTGAGGCGCCCTTCTAGCCAGGAGAAGCCCGCCGTCCAGATGCCGGCCATGTCGATGTAGCGTCGAAGGACCGGACCCACCTGTTCGGTGACCAGGCGGCGTGAGCGATCGTCCTCCTCGCGGGCTTCGTCGAAAACTCCCTGCCAGCGCCCCAGCTCGAGCCGCAACGCCGCGTTCCGCAGGTCCTGGATTCCACCGGACGTCCGAAGGCCGTCGAGCGTGCCCAGGCCGAGATCGGTGGTCGGCGCGATCATGAGCGGGATCAGAAGCGTG
This sequence comes from Gemmatimonadota bacterium, assembly GCA_046757845.1. GTDB lineage: Bacteria > Gemmatimonadota > Gemmatimonadetes > Palauibacterales > Palauibacteraceae > JBHHYZ01. The sequence goes on along the minus strand of JBHHYZ010000057.1, from coordinate 1,652 downwards.
TCGGGCACTGTCGCGACGAGAATGCTGACGATAACGATGCCCATTTCGAGCAGGGAGCGGCTAAGGAGACGGCGAGCGTTCGTTTCAGGCATCTTGACTCCCCGGGAGGCGGATTCCAGCCGCACTCTAGCTCGCGATTCTGCTGCGCGGCATTTCGCTGGCGGAGAACTCAGAGCGAGCGAAGTCCCTGCTTCAGATCGTCCGCGTTCATGACCGGAACGAACTCCACGGCCGCGTCGGCGTCCTGAAACAGAACCTCCGCGATGCGCGGAATGTCAGCCGATTCCTTCATGTCGAAGAACACCATTCCTGAACGCTTGCCTCCCTCGGCAAGAAAGTAGGCCGCCTCGGGCTGAAGCTGTCCGAGGAGAGTCTCGATGACCGTCCCCATCGACCCGTCCTTCACCATCGCGTTGCCCTTCTCCACAGGCACAGTACATCGGAACATCATTCGCATCGTAACCTCCATAGGCTGACTGAAAGGGAACGGTAAGTGAGCGGCGACCCGCCCTGGGGCACGGGACGCGTGTGGAAGCCAACGATCGAAAGCAAGTGGCCCTACCGGCGCCTCCCAACGGCTTCCGGATTCCGCTGACGGATCAGCATGGCCGCTCAGATCGCGTGCCGCAAGGCGAGTGCGCACGGAAGCGCCACACGCCCGCCGTATTCCGGTTGCCCAGGCCATACCCGCCCACGATCAGGACGCGCCCATCCGCCAGCAGGGTGGCGGTGTGGCTCTCGCGGGGGACGCTCAACGGTCCCACGGGCTTGGACCGGCCGGTCGTCGGGTCGAACAGCTCGGCGCTGGCCAGGAACGACCATCCGCGGCCTACCCCCCCGATCATGAGTATCCGACCGTCCCGTAGCAGGGTGGCGGTGTGACCGCTCTGGCCCTCGTTCAGCCACCCCATCATCGCGAATCGCTGGCGGACCGGATCGAAGACTTCCACTGACCGCAGGTACTCGCCATTGTACCCTCCGGCCAGGACCACCCGCCCATCCGGAAGGGCCGTCGCCGTGTGGCCGGCTCGTGCCCGAGCCATCGAGGCTACGGCCCTGGTCCTCGCGGCCGACACATCGATCAGCTCGACCGTCGAGAGGCTGCCTCCGCCCGCCCCCATCCCCCCGGCCACGAGCAGGTCGCCGGAGGGCAGCGCGGTGGTCGTGTGCGCCGCACGAGCCGTCCCGAGCGTGGCTATGCGCTCGATCGAGCCGGTGGCCGGCGTCGGAGTGACCCGCGGTGGAAAGCCGAGCGCGATGGCGATTGTCGTGGCACCGAATGTCCAACGTACGAGGCTGCTCATGGCACGATCTCCTAGAAACGACAGGGGTGAACGCCGTGGAACTCTAGTTTGGATGCCACTCGGGAAGGTTGCGCCACGCGCCCAGACATAGGAGCCATCATTAAAGCTAGCCCCTAGCCCCAATGAGGACCGAGGAGACGGAACAGTGAAGGAAGATCAAGCCGGGGGCGTCGACAGACGAAGATCGGGACATTTTGCTCCTCGTCCACGCCCCAGGGATTGCGGGATCGGGCGGCTTCCGTGACCTCTCCCCAGTACCGCCGCCAGTATTCAGCCGTGCCCCCAACAATAAGGGTCACCTCTCCGCTGCGCTCGCCCGTCCCCCAATGGTAGAAGTCGCCGTACCGG
>JBHHYZ010000056.1:0-17032 GCA_046757845.1 Gemmatimonadota bacterium | reverse complement strand
TGGCCTACGGTGGTCGATCCGACCCAAGCTGGCGCCGCCGGCGCCGTTTTTCCGCTGGCTGCGGCGGCGGGATTCGCCGGATCCAGCGTTCTGTTCAAGCGGATGGAGGCAGGCGCATCGCTAGTGCAGGTCGTGGCTTGGCAGATGTTGCTGGGAGGAGTACCGCTTCTCGCCGTGTCGGCCTGGCTCGAGCCGGAGGCCGCGATCGCATGGAGCGGCGCCTTCACGGCTGAGCTCCTCTTCCTGGGCGTCGTCGGCTCCGCCCTTGCTGCGTGGCTATGGTACTGGCTGGTTCAACGAGATGAAGTGGGAAGGCTCTCGCTACTCCTGTTCGCCGTCCCACTGCTGGGGCTGGCGCTGGCTGTGCCTCTATTCCACGAGCCGCTGGGTCCGCTCGAAATAGGCGGCGTCGCCGCCACGCTGGGCGCCACCCTCATCGTCGCCCGGGACAGCGTTCGTGCGGAGGCACGCCCGTAGCCTCGATCGAGTCTCTTGCGGACGAGCTGCGTGGCCGCTCCATTTTGTAGCGCCTTCCCTCTAAGAATCCCTCGAACCGGAGACGGTGAGATCATGGCCCTGGCCGACCGCATCCTCGAGGCGCTGCGTATCGGGACCGGATTCCTCTGGGTGGCGGGGTGGGCCATCATCATGGGCCTCATCATCACCAGCTGGGTGCAGAGCTTCGTGTCGAAGGAGCGGATCGCCAGGTTGCTGGGGCAGGAGCGCCTGGGGGCTCTCGTCAGGGCGACGGGCTTCGGCGCGGCCAGCAGCGGCTGCAGCTTCGGGGCCACGGCGATCGGCAAGGGGTTGTTCAAGCAGGGCGCTCACCCGGTGAACGTGCTCGCGTTCATGTTCGCCAGCACGAACCTGATCGTCGAGTTGGGCCTGATGATCCTGATCCTGTTCGGCTGGGAGTTCCTGGTCGCGGAGCTGCTGGGCGGCCTGGTCCTGATCGTCATCATGGCCGTGCTGGTCCACTTCACCCTGCCCGCCGGGCTGTTCGAGCAAGCCCGCCTCAAGCTCGCCCATTCCGACCATGAACACGGAGTCTCGGAGGATCCGACCTGCGGCAAGGAAGGGAGCGACGAGCACACGCTCACCGTCGAAGGGAGGGTCCTCCGCTTCTGCTCGGCGGGCTGCCTGGAGACCTACCAGGAGCGGCTGGCGGCCCGGGGTGACTGGCGGCAGATGATCGGCTCCTGGGGCGGCTGGTACCGGCTGGCCAACCAGTACCGGATGGAATGGTCGATGATCTACAAGGATGTGATCGCCGGCTTCCTCATCTCGGGGTTCGTCATCGTGTTCGTGCCGCAGTCGGTGTGGAACGCCCTGTTCGTGCACGGCGGCGGTCTGCTGGCGAGCGCCGAGAACGCGGTCATGGGGGTCGCGATCGCGGTGTTGAGCTTCGTGGGCAGCATCGGAAACGTCCCGTTCGCGATGGCGTTGTGGGGTGGAGGGGTGAGCTTCGCCGGGGTGATCGCGTTCGTATACTCGGATCTGATCACGGTTCCCGTTCTCAACGTCTACCGGAAGTACTACGGGCCGCGCGTGATGTGGTACATCTTCGTCATCTTCTTCGTCACCATGGCGGCGAGCGGGTTCCTGATGGAGGAGCTGTTCAAGGTCCTTTCGATCATTCCCAACGTGGTGGAGGGGCAGAGCGCCACCGAGCAGGATTACTTCCGGCTGGACTACACGTTCTACCTCAATCTGCTGGCGCTGGGCCTCTCGGCGTTCCTGTACTGGACCTATCGGCGAGGCCTCGGCGCTCCATCGGATCACCGGGATCCGATCTGCGGGATGCGGACGGGCGAGGGAGGCCCGACCGCGACCTTCGAGGGCCGGACTTTCTACTTCTGCTCTCCTCGCTGCCTTCGCGAGTTCGAGGAGGAGCCCGCGCGATACCTCGGGCGCCAGGAGCTCGGCCCGGCCGGAGGGACGGAGGCGCACCGCTCCGCCGAGTGACCCGCACCGCTCCGCCGAGTGACCCGGACCGAAGAGACCCGGTGCCCGGGCCACGCCGCGTCCGGACGACGCCGCGCGTCAAGCCCGGATGTCGACCTTGCGGAGACGGTTCGCGTTGGTGACCACCGTGACCGAGCTGAAGGCCATGGCGGCCTCGGCGATCACCGGGTGGAGGAAGCCGAGGACCGCAACGGGAATCGCCACCACGTTGTAGATGTAGGCCCAGAACAGGTTCTGCCGGATCTTCCGGAAGGTGGCTCTCGAAAGGCGGATCGCGCGCACGACGGCCGGGAGCTCGCCTCCCGCCAGCGCGATGTCGGCCGATTCGATCGCGATGTCGGTTCCCGTGCCGATGGCGATCCCCACATCGGCCTGCTTCAGAGCGGGGGCGTCGTTGATCCCGTCGCCGACCATGGCCACCCGACGACCTTCGGCCTGGACTCGGCGGACCTCGTCGACCTTCTCATCGGGAAGTACTTCCGCCATGACCCGGTCGATTCCCACTTCGGCCGCGACGGCGCGGGCGGTGCGTTCGTTGTCGCCGGTGACCATGGCCACCTCGATGCCGAACGCTTTCAGGGCCGCGATGGCCGCAGCGGAATCCTGCTTGAGTCGATCGGCCACGGCCACCACGCCGGCCGCCTCGCCGTCCACGGCCACGTGCATGGCCGTCTTCGCCTGGGCCTCCAGCGTGCGCAGATCCTGGCTGGGCCCCGTCTCGACCCCGGATTCCTGCATGAACCGGGAACTTCCGACCAGGACCTCCTTACCGTCGATCCGCGCCCGTACCCCGCGTCCCACCGCGGCCTCGAAACGCTCCGCCTCGAACAACTCCAGGCCCCGTTCCTCGGCGTAGGCGACGATCGCCTGACCCAGCGGATGCTCCGAACCGGCCTCCGCGCTGGCCGCGTAGCGCAGCAAGGCCGCTTCGTCCCAACCGGAAGCCGGCGCCAGATCCGTGACCCCCGGCTCTCCCCGAGTGATCGTGCCCGTCTTGTCCAGAATGATCGTGTCGATCTCCTTCAAGGTCTGGATCGCGGCTCCGCTTCGGATCAGAATGCCGTTCTCGGCGCCCATGCCCGTTCCCACCATCAACGCGGTCGGGGTGGCGAGGCCGAGGGCACAGGGGCAGGCGATGACCACGACGGCCACCGCCGCGAAGATGGCCAGAGAGACGATCCCCAACGTCGGATCGACCCACGGAATGAATCCGGAGGCCCATTCCGCGATCCGACCGAAAGCTCCGGGGAACACCAGCCAGGCCACGAAGGTGAGGACCGCCAGAGCCAGGATGGTGGGCACGAACACCGCGGTGACCCGATCGGCGAACGCCTGGATCGGCACCTTCGTGGCCTGGGCTTCCTCGACCAGGCGAATCACGTTGGCCAGGAAGGTGTCCTCTCCCACGCCCGTAGCCCGGATCCGCAGGACTCCCTCCTTGTTCACGGTGGAACCGATCACAGGGTCGCCTTCGGTCTTCTCCACGGGCATCGACTCGCCCGTGGCCAGCGATTCGTCGACGGAGCTGCGGCCTGACACGACCACTCCGTCCGTCGGAATCTTCTCACCCGGCCTGACGACGGCCACATCCCCGACCTGTACCTCCTCGATCGGCACCTCGATCTCACGGCCGTCGCGGAGGATGCGGGCGCTCCTCGCCTCCAGCGAGAGCAGCTTCTGGATGGCGGATGAGGCCCTCCCTCGGGCCTTCGTCTCCACATAACGACCGGTCAGGTGGAAGGCCATGATCATCGCGGCTACCCCGGAATAGTTCAGTAGCCGGGGCAGGAGCCCGAAATCGTGCGCCACCGTGACGAAGCCGGTCAGGAACGACACCGTGGTGCCGATGGCGATGAGCGAGTCCATGTTGGGGGAACCCCGGGCCAGGCTGCGCAGCCCGCCTCTGATCGTGTCTCGACCCCAGAGTGCCAACACCGGCGCCGCCAGCAGGATGAGGCCGGCATCGTACGCGAGATCGAACGGCCATTTCACGCCGGTCACCATCTCCGGAATCATCCAGGCGATGATCGGCACCGTGAGCATCCAGGCCCCGGCCATGCGACTCCTGGCGCGGGTCACCTTGGCCTGCTCCTCCTCCAACCTCTGTCGCTCCCGCGCCGCCCGGCTCTCCCGGCGCCCATCCTCCATGTTCTCCATGGAATAACCGACGCCATCCACGGCGTCGCGCAGGGCCACTTCGTCGACCGCGGCCGGGTGGTACTCCACCACCGCGGTCTCCGCCGCGAAGTTCACGCTGGCCGACTCGACACCCGCCACCGCGGCGAGCGTCTTCTCCACGCTCTGGGCACAGGAGGCGCAGTGCATTCCCGTCACCCGGAACGTGGCCCTCATCGTGTCCACCGTCGCACTTCCCGTCACCGCCTCATCGGCGCGTTCCGTCGTCAACTTCATGATCACCTCAGCCTATGCCATCGAATTCTGCCTCGAGGGAGGGGTGGAGCGTCACCATCCGGCCCACCGAATCCGCTACGCCAGATGCCGGGCGAACAGACTCAGAAGCTCCTTCCGGGCCCGCTCGCGCGATTCACGGCCGGCGCGCACAGCTTGCTCCGTACAGTCCTGCACGTAGCCGGTAAGGAGAAGCGTCTGGGCCGACTTCAGGGCGGAGCGTACGGCTAACAGCTGCTGCAGGATGTCCGGACAATACCGCTCTTCTTCCACCATTCGGCGGACTCCTTCCACCTGCCCCCGAATGCGGGCGAGTCGCCTCAGAAGTTCCCCCCGCATGGAAACCACTGCGGGAGTGGAGGTTCGCTGAACCGACGTGCCGCCCCCGCGTACGTTCGAACTGAACATGTTGCATGTCCCCCTCTCCGGGTCGCCACCCGAGGCCAGCCGGCCCGGGCACCATCTCGCCACGCGGAATCAAGCTCCAGAACCGCGACGTTCGATTGCGGAGCGCTCGAACGCCGGCCAAACCTGCTTCACCCGGGTTGAATGTAGCGTGAGAAATACCTTAAGGGTGCTTCATCTCCATCCGCTCCGCGCGCGGCTGAGACCATCTTCATACAGGCTTCACGCTCGCTTCACCCGCTGGGCAGCAGGTTGTTGGCGGAAATCCGGCAGCGCCGTCCGCGCACGGGCACGCCGTGTGTCGCGACTACGGGGCCTCAGGCGGCGGCAGGCATTCTCGCTGGAACGGACAACGTACGAGGAACTGAAGTGCATCCGATCCTGTTCCGCATCGGTCCTGTCACAATATCCACCTACGGCGTGCTTGTGGCGCTCGCTTTCCTGGTGGCGGCTCAAGTGGCCGCTCGAGCGATGGGCGAGCGCGGACTGAAGCCTGAGTACGCCTGGAGTCTGGTCACATACGCTCTGATCGGTGGATTCCTCGGAGCTAAAATCTACTACGTTCTACTCCACGGGGAGGCCTCGGCCTTCCTCTCCCGGGCGGGGTTCGTATGGTACGGCGGGCTGATGGGAGGCGCTGGGGGGGCTCTGTGGGTCGTCCGTCGCAAGGGGTTGCCTGTCGCGGTGATCGCGGACGTCTTCGCCCCCGCCCTCCCCCTCGGCCACGCCATCGGCCACTTGGGTTGCTTCTTCTCGGGCGACAGTTACGGCCTTCCCTCCAGCCTGCCTTGGGCCGTAGCCTTCCCGCATGGGGCGCCGCCGTCCACGGCGGGTACCCTGCGGAACCAGTTCGGAGTGTCGCTTCCCCCTTCCCTATCGGACGGAACCCTGATACGGGTCCACCCGACGATGCTGTATTCGTCCCTGGCGCTCCTCCTCATCTTCGCCGTGCTGTGGAGACTTCGCCGCCGCCCGCTGCCACCGGGCTGGCTTTTTGGCCTGTACCTCGCTCTGAGTGGAGCGGAACGGTTTCTGGTGGAGTTCCTCCGTGCCAAGGACGACCGGTTCCTCTGGGGCTTGACCACCGCGCAGGCCATCGCCGCCGTGTCGATCCTGGCGGGGCTCACCTTGCTGATCGTGCCCCGAGCTCCTCTACGGCGGCAGGGATCCCCGCGAGCACCGGTTCCGGGCCTCAAGCCATGGACAGCGAAATGAAGGGGATCGCATCCGCGGACGGCCGCCGGGGAGCGAGTCGGCGCTCGCTCCATCGACATGACTTCATCGTGGTGGGTGCGGGCCCCGCGGGGAGCCGTGCCGCCGAGCTGTTGGCCGGCCGGGGGGCCTCCGTCCTCCTTCTGGACCCGAAGGCGCCGTGGGAAAAGCCGTGCGGGGGCGGACTCACGGCCGCGGCACTCCGGAACACTCCCGAGCTGCTCGAGCTCGCCGCTGAGTCGGAGACGATCCGCGAGCTCCTGGTCGTGGCGCCGAGCGGAGCCAGCGTGGTGATCCCCCTCCGGCGATCCTACAGGACCGTGAGCCGGCTGAGCCTGTCGCGCTGGGGGCTCCAGCGCGCGGAGCGCGCGGGGGCACGGTTCATCGGATATCCGGCGCGGAGAGTGGAACGTGAGAGCGCCGGATGGCGAGTGACGGACCGACGGGGAGAGGTCCATCTGGCTCGCTGGCTCCTGGCGGCCGACGGGGCCACGAGCTCCCTGCGCGGACAGCTGGCTCCCCGCTTCCGGCCGGAACAAGCGCCGCTGCGGGTGGCATACCCGGAGCGCGGCTCCCCGCCGGGACGTGCCATGTTCCTCTTCCTTCCGGCTGCGGAGGGCTACCTGTGGGACTTTCCCCGGCCGGGGCATCACTCCGTGGGAATCGGCGTTCCCCCGGGTACCTTCTCCCGCAAGGCGCTGGATCAGGCCATCGACCAATACCGACTGGCCGAGACGGGCGACCGGGTCCGGGCGGAGCGCAGGGGGGCCGTGATCGCGACCGCCCGGTGGGAGAGGGGAGGCTTCGAGGACCTCGGTGACCGGGACTATGTGCTTCTCGGGGACGCTGCCGGGCTCGCGGATCCGGCCACCGGTGAGGGTATCGATTACGCTCTGCGCTCCGCCGCGCTGGCCGCCGGCTCGTTCGAGCCGGAGCTCGGCTTCTCTCTCTACCCCGCGGCGCTTCGGAGCGCGCTCGCCTCCGAGATGCGGCGCGCACGCCTGCTGCGCGAGCACATCTATCGGCCGTGGGTGGCCGAGCGGCTCGTCCGAACCGCCCGGCAGTCGGCACGCGGGGCGCTGGTCCTGATGTCGCTGGCCGACGCCGTGAACGAGCACCGGGCCATCCGGGGCGCTCTCGCTCGAGGCCTGTTCTCACGATTGGCTCGGGGCCATCCGGCGCGGGCCGTCTGCAACTGCCCCGATGGCGCGCCGGCCGCCCTGCCGCGAGGCCTGCCGGGGTGCCAAACGGAGGCCGCCGATTCACTTCAGATAGGGGAGCAGAGGAGGTGGAAACATGTGCCGACAGGACGCCATGACGGCTCGGCAGGCCAGCTACCCGCCGCGCTTCGTCGGTGGGAGGGAGACGCGCCGATCCACGGGGAGCATGTCCACGGAGCCTGACGGAATCGGCATGGAACGGCTGGAGATCTCCCTGTCGCCGCACGGTGGAGCCGACGACGGCCTCAGTTCAGGCATCCGGGCGTTGCCGGGCGTGACGGAAGCGCTGTCGAACCCCATCACGGCGCGCATCGTGGTCGAGTTCGACCCCGCCACGTGCAGCGCGGAAGACATCGCGCGGAGCGTGGAACGCTCGGGAGCGAAATTCGGCGGGCGGCCGGCCCGCTGGCACCTGCCCGCGGTCGGCCTCGCTTGCCCCACCTGTGCCAGACGTGCCGAACGGATCGTCCGCGGGATACCGGGGGTGGACGGTGTCACGGCCAACCCGCCCGCCGGAAACCTGACGGTGGAGTTCGTACCCATGAACGCCGACCTGGCCGCCATACGCAGCGCTCTCGCCAGCCTGCCGCATTGTGGACTTAAAGGTCCTTAATCTCGCGTTCATCCTCCCTTCAAACAGTTCGGGTATCCTTGGGCACGCCGCCGCACTGTCGCAGGCGGCCGTCCGGCGCATCGAAGCACCGGGGCGGCCCGGTCGACGGAGCTGTGGCGACCCAGGGAATACAGGAGCATCGAGCGAGGGAGAAGTCCGATGAGCGAAGGACGCGGAGCCAAGGTGCGACCCGATCGTCCCGGTGGAGACGATACCGGCCCGGCGGCCGAGACGCGACGAACACGCGCGGTGCTGAACCGCCGCCAGTTCCTTGGCAAGGGCGCGTTGGGCGCAGCGGGCGCCACTTTGGTCGGGCGAGACCTGGCGCGGGCCGGTCCGCTGGAAGCCCTCCCGAGCGACTCGGTAGCCGAAGCGAAACAGAAAGCGGCCGCCACCGCCGGGGGCATCCGGGCCTGGGGGGACCGCCCCCGAGGCTGGTGGCGCAACCGTCAGCCCGTGCGGACCCCACCTCCGGACCAGGAGGTCGAGTACCGGGAGATCGACCTCGACATCCGGATCGTGAAGCATGAGATCGTCCCGGGCTATTCCTTCCACGCTCTCGGATTCAACGGCCAGGTGCCGGGCCCGGAGATCCGGCTCCGGGAAGGAGAATGGGTCAAGATCGACTTCACCAACCGGACCGAGCTCCTCCACACCATCCACTGGCACGGAGTGGACCTCCAGTACGAGAACGACGGCGTGCCCTACGTGACGCAAGAGCCCGTCATGCCGAAGGCGACGTTCGAGTACCGCTTCCAGGCCATCCCCGTCGGCACGCGGTTCTACCACTGCCACTTCGGGACGCTCCTCCACATGCAACACGCGATGCACGGGGCGCTGATCATCGAGCCGGAGCGGGACCCGATCAAGGAGGAGTTCGGCTACACGCGGGATTACACGCTGGTCCTGTCCAGCTTCGACACGAACTTCGCCCGCCTGGACCTGAACTTCATGCTGGGGCGGATGAAGGAGCGGATGTGGTTGATGAAGCGCGGGAAGCTGAACGACAGGACCCTGGCGGTGTTCGAGAGTCGGGAGGCCCTGATGCGGGCCATCGACGACGGGTGGGACCCTCCGTACCTGCCCAACCGCAACCAGAAGCGCGGACACTCCCAACTCGAGTACAACTTCTTCGCCATCAACGGAAAAGGGTATCCGCTGACCGAGCCGCTGTTCATTCGCCGGGGCGAGACCATCCGCGTGCGACTGCTCAACGGGGGCGGCCTGCAGCACAACATGCACCTGCACGGGCACCAGTTCTGGAAGGTCGCGGAGGACGGCAACCTCCTGCGCTCTCCCGTTCAGATGAACACGGTGCCGGTGGGGCCGGGCAAGACGGCCGACATCGTGATCGAGGGCTACAACCCCGGCTACTGGACGTTCCACGACCACGACACCAGCCGCGTCACCAACAACGGGATGTACCCCGGAGGTCTCCTCACCGAGCTCATCTACGAGGAGATGGCGGATTACGACGGGTACCGCCCGAAGATCGCGTTGGATGAGTAGGAGGCGGGAGGAGCGGACGCCGATGCGACCTCGACGATGCCGCGGCGGCGCCGCGGGGACTCTCGGGGCGGCGCTGCTGATCCTCGGAGCGGCGGGACGGCCGCTGACGGCCCAGGAATCCCTTCCGCGGCTCACTTTCGCCGGAACAGGGCTCGTCTCCTTCAACTTCAACGCGGCGACCGGCTTCGGACCCACCAGCGTGCCGGGAACGGACTTCGGGACGGTGAACGACTTCTCGGATTCGTTCCTCCTGGTCCGGCTGGACCGCCAGCTGTTCGAGAACGATCGGGCGGGAATGGTGATCGGCTTCCTGTTCCCCGACTCGGAGGCCGACCTGGGGGACGTCTTCTTCAACCAGGTGCACGTGTTCTACAACAGTCGGATCTTCGGCGGACGGCTGGGCCGCACCCGGCTCTCGAACTTTCTCCTGGAGTTCCCGACCGTTCGGGAAGAAGACCTCATCGAGTACGGCTTCGTGGACAACGCGTTCAGCGATGCGGACAACTCCGAGTTCAGCCGCTACGGCAACGTGGTCCGCGCGGAGCTGTTCCAGTTCAACAGCCGCCTCGTGCTGGCCGGCCAGGCCGCCAACTGGACGGTGACGGACTCGGCGGGACAGAAGCTCGACGATTTCAACGTGAACGCGGTGAGCGGATCGCTGGTGTACCGGCTTCCGCCCGCTCTTCGGTTTCAAGGGCTCGTCCGGCAGGTAGGGATCCAGGTGGTGAGCCAGAACGTGGACCTGGACCGGAAGAACTGGATGAGTTCGCTGCTGGGCTCGATGGCCCTGAATCTCAGCCGCAATCCGCTGCGAAACGTGGAGTTCCGGGCCCAGAGCCTGTACAACTTCGGGATCGATTCCGGGGCGGAGGGGGCGGAGCGAGAACGCTTCCAGTCGGCCCTGAGCACCCGCAGCGGCCGGGCGCGAGCCGAAGCCCTCGCGCTCGTGGGCTCGCTCCGCGTGCTGCGGCGTCCATATCAGCTCGAACGGTTTCAGGCGGCCCTGACCGCAGCTTACAAGAATTACGTGGGCCTCGACGGATCCCAGTTCGCGGTGGTGCCGAACGTGTTCTTCCAGATCGGTCAGGGCGTGGATGTGGGGCTCCAGTACCGGTACGAGCAGTTCGACGACGCGCTGGCGGAACAGACCGGCCGTAAGAGAGACCACTCGGTGCAGCTCACGCTCGCCTTCCGTTTCCAGATGATGTTCAACGACTATTTCGGGGAGAGGGACGACATCCTGAATCTCGAGCATGGTTACATCCCGTGAGACACAGCGGATGGGTCCCGTTAAGGACGTGGGACGTAGCGCGCGTGGGAGAACCGCATGGCATGCCTGCCGCGCCCACGGCGAGGTGGCGAACGACCCTGGGGCTGCCGGGCGCGCTCCTCTCGCTCCTGGCCGCGGGGGGAGCGCTGACCGCGCAGGCCCCCACCCGCGGAACGGATTCCAGTGCCGCACGGGAACGCCAACACATGGCGGCCGGCCGGGGACAGGAGATGTCGATGGCCGGGGCGAAGATGGTGATGCCTACCGATGACGCGAAGATCTTCCGGCTGGAGCGCCCCGCGGTGGCGGCGCTGCAGGCGAAGCTCGCGCGACTCGGGCACTTCGAGGGTACGATCAACGGCCTGTATGGACCGTCGACCCGGCAGGCGCTGGCCACCTTCCAGACCTCCAGCGGACTCGAGGGCAGCGGACTTCCGACCCTGGCGACGATGTCGGCCCTGCTCGGCCTGGGTACCGAAGAGGTGAAGGGGTATTCGGCCTGTGGAGATCGGTCCCTCGGTCGCCGTGTTCCTGGCACGGCAGACCGCCACCGGGCGATGAGCGAGGCCGTAGGCGGGACGGTGACCGGAGATCCGGCTCCTCCCAAGTCGCTGATGGAGATGACGATGCCGTCCCTGGAGAGCGAGAACGAACATTCCCGGGCGATGCGGGGCCTCTGCAGCCTCGTCGCAGGCTTCCAGCTCGCACTGGCCCGGGCGGGAACGGACCCCGGCCGAATCGACGGCTTCCCAGACTCGGAGCGGATGATCGGGTCGCTTCGTGACTATCAGAAGAGGGAGAGGCTTCCGCCCAACGGCGAGCTGGATCTGAGGACGGCCCTATCCCTGTTCGGTCTGGACGGGACGGCGATCGGCCGAGAGGTTGGGATGAGCTTCGATCTGCACGCGAGCCCCGTCGCGAGCGATCGGGCGCTGATGGAGAAGAGCGGGCGGCGCTTCCGAGCGAAGCCGGTCCGGAATCCGAAACAGGACGGATAGGGGAGACATATGGGGGGAAAGTTGGAACGGACGGGGGACACCGCGGCGGGAACGGTGGCCGAGCGCCTCGCACTTCATTCGCTCGACTACGAGATTCCCAGGGCGGCCAATCGCTGGCCGTACATGCTCGGCGGGCTCACCGCGCTCTTCATCGTCCTCTTGATTCTGACCGGGGTCTACCTGGCCCAGTTCTACAACCCCAGTCCGCTCGGTGCCCACGACAGCGTGCTGTACATCATCACGCGCGCACCGCTGGGCGATTGGATCCGGAGTCTCCACTACTGGTCGGCCGCCGGTGCGACGATCACGGTCGTGGCGCACCTCATCTACGTGTTCCGGCGGCGCTCGTACCGGCGTCCACGGGAGGTGACCTGGTGGGCGGGCGTCGCCATGGCCGGCCTGATCTTTCTGCTGATCGTCACCGGCTCCGCCCTCCGCTACGACCAGGAGGGGTTCGAGGCGCTCGCGCACTTCGTGGCGGGCGGCAAGATGACCGGCGCCCTGGGTGCGTTCTTTACCGAAGGCTTCACCCGTAGCACGACGCTCCTGTCGAGGATCTTCAGCCTGCACACGAGCCTGTTGCCGCTCCTTCTCCTCGGGCTCATGGCGCTCCACTTCTGGCTGATCCGCCATCTGGGCATCCACGCCGACGACCGGGAGACGAGCGTGTTCCGCAGGCACGCGGTCCGTCTCACGGGGGCGGGGCTGCTGGCCTTCGCGTTCATCGGAGCCCTGGCGGCGATCGCGCCGGAGAACCTCGGCTACCCCGCCGTGCCCGGGGTCGAAGTCACGAAGCCGTTCTGGCCCGTGCTGTGGGTGTACGGCCTGGAGAACCTGCTGGGCGCCTGGGGGATGATCCTCGGCCCCGCCCTGCTGTTCGGTTTCCTGGCCGCCGTACCGCTGCTGGACCGAAGGAGCGACGACGCGGCGGGCGGCCGGGGGGTGGCCTGGCTCGGCCTGCTGTTCGGACTCGCGGTCGCCGCCCTGTGGCTGTACGGGGTGTTCGGCGCCAGCAAACAACATCTGGGGATGTGAGAGACATGACATGGGATTGCGGCGAGCCACGGCGCGGGAGGCGAGGGCCGTGAGTCGTCGATCGTGGACATCAGCGCGGGTGAGATCATGAACGTAGCGACGATGGCGTGGGCCACTCTCTCGATCCTGTTCCTGGGCCCTCCGCACGGCGCGCTGGCGCACGAGGAGGCCGTGCTCAAAAGCGACCAATCCTCGGTGGCGGCGGGAGGCACCTGGACCGTGCGCGGGGAGAAGTTCGAGGAAGGCGAGGCGGTCGACTTGCGCCTGGTGGGCGCGTTGAGCGAATACGCGATGGGGAAAGCGGTGCCGGATTCGGCCGGCGTGCTGTCTCTGGACCTCACCATCCCGGCGAGCGTGAAGCCCGGAGCGTACAGGTTGGTCGCCATCGCGCCGGATGGAGATGAGGCCGCGAGTCTCGATGTCACGGTGCTCGCGGCCGCCGTGACCCCGGAGGGCGAGGAGGGCGCAGCTTCCTCGGAAGCCGCCGAGCCACCGGGCGGACACGGGCCGACGATGGCACGTTCGGACGACATTCGGATCGAGCGTGACCGGAGCGGGTTGGGGTGGGGGATCATCGGGCTGCTGATCGGAGCGGCGGGCGGACTCGGCTTCGGGCTGGTGCGGCTGGGGAGGGACGCAGCGTGAGGCCGCGCGAGGGATCCCGTCGCGAAGGTTGCGTCTGGCCCCGCCTCGCCCTGGTCGTCCTGCTCGCCTGCGGCGCGACCCCAGTGGCGGCCGACGCTCAGGGTGTCCTGGCCGGAGCGCCGCCGCGAGCGGAATCCGCTTCGAACCCGGAGCGGTTCGTCGTGGCCGTCCTGACGGCGGCGTTCTCCGCAACCGAGCGGGCGGACTACACCGCCCTGGACAGCCTGTTCGCCGGCGAGGACCTCACGATTATCGAGGGCGCGGGCATCGACCGGACGTGGACGGAGTATCGGGATCACCATCTGCGGCCGGAGCTGGAGGAGTTCGAGGCTTTCTCCTACGTGCCCCACGACATCGAAGCCCATGTGGCCGGGAATCTGGGCTGGGCGCTGTTCGAGTACGACCTGGCGGTCCGCGTGAAGGAACGGTCCATCGAGCGGGTGGGGCGCGGGACGGCGATCTTCGAGAAACGTGGTGGCCGCTGGGTGATCCGACACCTGCAGACGGCGAACCGTCCGCGCGACTGATCTCCGGGTCGCGGCCGGCGTGAGGCGGACGCCGGATGAACGGGTCCACTCGTGGCTCGGTCTCGATCCCCGAACCGGCCCACGCATGAAGGAAGCTTCACGTCGCGCTCATTGGCGGTTCAGCCTTCGGGCGTTAGGCTGAACCGAGCAGAAGACCCGCGGGCGGAGAGGCAGCCCGTCTCGCGGGCCCCGAGAAACGACGCCGTGGCGGAGGAAGCCCGTGGGCGGGCGACTCGGCGCACAGTCATCGATCGAACTGCGAGGATACGGGCCATGAAGCGAGCAGGTTGGAGGAAACCGGCGGTCACGCTCGTCGTGCTGGCCGCCGTCGCGGGTGTGGTGGTGGCCACCCGAAGCGGAAGTCCTTCGCCGGAGGTCGCGAGCGCGAACGTGAAGGTGTACAAGACTGTCGGCTGCGGCTGCTGCAGCGGCTGGGTGGAGCACATGCGTGACAAGGGCTTCACCGTGGAGGCGAAGGACGTCTCGGCCATCACGCAGATCAAGCGGCGGCTCGGCGTGCCCCCGACGCTGGAATCCTGCCACACCGCCGTGGTGGGAGACTACGTCATCGAGGGCCACGTGCCCGCCGATGTGATCGAGCGCCTGTTGAAGGAGCACCCGAACATCGCGGGGCTCGCAGTGCCGGGCATGCCCGTCGGCACTCCCGGCATGGAGGGCGGACGCAAGGACCATTACAAGATCATCGCGTTCGACGCGGACGGGAATCAGAGCGTGTATGACAGCCGCTGAGTTCCCTGAGACCTCGGCCCTCACCGCCGCGCGCTGCCGGCGATGACGTTGCGGCTCGGCAGGACGCACGCCTATCTGATCGCGGGACTCGTCTTGGCCTTCGTCCTGGGCTTCGGGTCCGGACGCGGCCTGTTCCGGGGCCATGACGAACCGGAGCGCGCCGGGGGTGCCGCCCCGCTCGCGTCGTCGCCGCCGACCGTTGCCGGGGCGTCGGAGCCCGAGCTGCCCGGAATGGACATCGAAGGGCGCCCATCCAGAGGCCCGGCGGACGCGCCGGTGACAATCGTGGAGTTCACGGACTACGAGTGCCCCTTCTGCCGCCGGCACTTCCAGCAGACCTATCCGAAGCTCCTCGCGACGTACGGAGATGAGGTGAAGTACGTGGTGCGCAACCTCCCCCTCACCAACATCCATCGCCAGGCGGAAAAGGCGGCCGAAGCGGCCGAGTGCGCCTACGACCAGGGCCGCTTCTGGGAGTACCACGACCGGTTGTTCTCGCGGGCTCCGGCGCTCGGCGCGGACAGCCTCGCGCGCTATGCCGCCGAGCTGCGCCTGGATGAGAGCGCCTTCACCCGCTGCCTCGAGTCCGGCGCGAAGAGAGAGGCCGTCCTGCGAGATGTCAGGGCCGCCATCCGACTGGGCCTCACCGGCACCCCGACCTTTTTCATCAACGGGCGCCGGCTGGTGGGCGCCCAGCCGCTACCGGTGTTTCGGTCCTTCATCGACGAGGCGCTGCGGACGACCGAGACCGGGAAGAAATGAGCGCGCCGGGACGCCGGTCCGGGCGCGATTGCGCGCGGGTCGGGCGAAGGCGATTCTGATGCACCCGTACTCACGCGCCGGCCGCCCGGCCGGCGACAACCGCCATGGGAGGATCATGCGAAAGCCCGTCGCCGCACTCATAGGTCTCGTCTTCGGAGCCGCCGCCAGCCTGTACGCCCACGACCTCTTCCTCAAGCTGGAGAGCTATTTCCTGGAGCCCGACTCGAGTGCAACGGTGACCCTGCTGAACGGGACGTTCGACTCGAGCGAAGATCCGGTAATGCGCGAGCGGGCGGCCGACATCAGCGTCGTCTCGCCCGCCGGCCGGGCCCGGCTCGACACCACCGCGCTCACGGCGGAAGGAGACACGAGCCGGCTCGCGATCCGGACCGGGGGGCCGGGCACTTATGTGGTCGGAGTGTCGCTTCGCAAGCGCGTCCTGGGACTCGACGCGGCGGGGTTCAACGACTACCTGGAGCACGACGGCATCCCCGACGTCCTGGAGGCTCGCCGGCGGGATGGGGAGCTGAACCTCGACGTGCGGGAGCGGTACTCCAAGCACGTCAAGGCGATCTTCCAGGTGGGAAACTCCCGCACGGATTCCTACGGGACCTTGCTCGGGTACCCGGCCGAGATCGTCCCCCTCCAGAATCCCTACTCCCTCCGCCCGGGAACGGAGCTGCGCGTCCGCTGTCTGGTGAACGGTCGGCCCGTGGCCAATCAGCTGGTGCTGGCGGGGGGTGAGAACGCGGACGGGGCGTTCCACCTGGCTGCGACCCGAACCGACGAGGACGGGATCGTGCGTTTCAAGATCGGCGTGCCGGGCAAGTGGTACGTGAAGTTCATCCACATGGTGAAGGTCCCGGACGCGGAGGCGGACTACGAATCCACCTGGGCCACGCTGACGTTCGGGGTTCGGGAGGCTGACTGAGACGCCGAAGCCCGCACCGAACGGCCGCCAATCGGACCCTCCGAAGCTCACGTGACAGCTCGCCGTCATCACGACGACGCTGTCCGAGGTATCGCGGTCGAGCAGTGGAAGCCGGACACCACTGCCGAAGTGCCAGGCACCGATCCGGAGCTTGAGGCCGGGAGCGACCCTTAGGTTTAAGTCGCGCTTCGACTCAGAGATGCACCTCGAAGGCGAACACGGCCGTGTAGGCGAGCTCCGGCTCGTCCACGCCGAGCCGCTGGTGGAACGGGATCTTGACCCCGCCCTTGAGCGCCAGATTCCGGCGGGTGAGCCAGAAGCCGGGAGACAGCGCGAGGATGGTGCCGCCCGTCTCCGCCCGGTGCAGGGAGCCCACCGTGTTCTCCCCCGCGGTGACGCCGTTGAACTCCAGGAGCAGCAGGGCATCCACTCCCGTGTACTTGGGGATCCAGGGACGGACCCCTAGCGCCGCATCGTACCTGTACTCGTTGCCCCGGCGCTTGTGGAACGCTTCGCCGTTCACCTTCACCAGCGCCGACGTCCACAGATAGTAGCGCAGTCCATCCCGCGAGATCGTCGCCCCGCCGAGGAAATCCGTGGATCCGGAGCCCAGGGCCGGTTGGGTCGTGGCGCTGGCCACCGGGATCTTGAGACCTCCGATCAGGGCCGCGTGGTACTGCGTGGAGCCACTGAACTTATGGAAGATTCGCCACTTGGCTCTGACCACCGCGTCGCCGACGCCCGTGGCATCCCGGTCGACCTGCCCGCCGCCGGGGGCGAG
>JBHHYZ010000055.1:0-17158 GCA_046757845.1 Gemmatimonadota bacterium | reverse complement strand
CGGCTGGCGGCGCTGGGTGCCTTGGGGCTCGCCTTTCTCCTGGGCCTAGGGATAGGTCGAGCGCTGCCGCGCGACCGTTAGGCCGACCCGGGGCCTCCGCCCGTACCGGCGGCCGTGGCGGCCGCGCGCCGTCCCGGGGGCCGAGTCGCGCGCTTCAGTTCCCGGCCCGCCGGACGAGCTTGACGACGAATGCGTCCGAGTCTCCACCGAGGCTCGTCTGGACGGCTCCCGTCGTCACGGGAAAATCAGGCGAGTCCGTCCGACCGACCAGATAGAGCTCCCCCGAAGGGCCGACGGCGACCCCCCGGATCAATTCATTTCCGCTACCGCCCAGATAGGTTGAGAACAGGACGGAGGAGGCATCGGGAGCCAGAACCATGAGGAAGCCGTCCGCCACGCCGCCGGCGTAGGTCCGCTGAATCGCATCGGGGGTCGTCGCCAGATCCGTCGAGTTGGTGTTTCCGAACAGGTAGATGTTCCCCTCGTCGTCCCGAACCGGGCCGAGCTGTTGTTCATCGGCAGTCCCCCCCACATACCGCACTACGTCGAACGCCGAACCACTGGGGTTCAACTGCGCGATGAAGCCGTCGCGCCCACCCCTCCTGCCCGCACCACCAGGGAGATCTCCTGAGCTGGTCTCTCCTCCACACAGCACGGTACCATCCTCGATGAGAACGCTCTGATGCTCGCACCCCTCCAATCCGCTACCTGAGAGAAACGTGGAATAGAGAAATCGCGTCGCCGTGGGATTGAGCTTGGCCAAGAAGCCGTCCTTGGGTCCCCGCGATACCGTTTGAGCTGCACCTGACGTCACGGGGAAATCCTCGGAAGTGCTGATTCCGGAGACATATAGATTACCCACAGCGTCCATTCGGACGGAGAGTGCGACCTCTCCGACTTCCGTACTTCGACCACCCAAGCGCGTGGAGAAAACGATATCGGTCCCGTCGGAATTGAGCTTCAGAACGAAGGCGTCGTCCGTCCCAAGCGCCTGCCGCTGGACTACCCCGACGGTGGTCGTGAAGTTGGCTCCCGTCACCCGGCCGACGACGAGGACGTTCTGGTCCGGGTCCAGGCGCATGCCGCCGCGCGGCCAACCCCCCCCGGTATACGTGCACCACCTCAGGGTGGTGAGATCACCCGAGATCCGGCACACGTAGCCGCCTCCGGGACTCGGAACAGGATTGTGGAGATTGGGCCGGTACCGTCCGGCAGTCATCGGGATGTTGGGAGACGTCGTACCGCTACCGAACACGATGTCGCCATCGGGTGCCACGGCGATCCCGTACGGAGGCCTCTCCATCCCGGACCCTCCGAAGTACGTGGCGGCCTCCAGCCGGCTGCCATCGGGACTTAGAACAGCCAGATAGGAATCCCCCACGCCACCCCCGAAGGAGCGCTGAAACGCGCCCGGCGTAGTTCGGATGTTCCCGGACTTCGTTCGGGCTCCGAACAGCAGGCGCCCGCCATTCAGGAGGACCGGCTCTCGAGCTTCCTCGAACCCGCTTCCTCCCACGTAGGTCGCGTACTCGATCTCATAGCCCAAACCGGGGCCGGGTGTCCCGCCCGGCATCGGGCCGGTCGAGCCGGTGCCGCCACAGCCCAGCGCCAGGGCGAGGGCGGATGCAATCGGAGGGACCAGGCGAGATGGGCCGCGCGCACCAGCTTCGCGCGGCGCGGCATCGAAACGCCGGGACGCTCTAGCGCCGTGCGCGTCCCGCGCCTGCGCGGGCATCCGCCTTCTTCGTGCCGGTCCCGTCGAGCAGGGAGGAGAGGGTGGCCCGCAGGCGCGCCAGCATCGGATCCGCCGTGCCGGACGCCACCAGGTCTCGCTCCTCGTTCGGATCTTCATACAAGTCGTATACCTCATCCTGGCCATCTCCGTTCAGAATATAGTGCCACCGGCCCGACACGATCGACTTCATGTCCCCCCGGGACAGCGGCATCCACGCGTGCGTCTCCCCTTCGTCACGGGCCTCCGACAGCGGTACGGAGACTTCCGCGGCGGGGCCTTCCTCCCAGAGTGCCGCGAGTGAGCGGCCGGGAAACGTCCTCCCGGAATCTCCGAGAGCGAGATCTTCCAGCGTCGCGGCCAGGTCCCTGAGACTCACCGGCACGTCGATGCGCAGCCCGCTCGGGACCCGGCCCGGCCAGAGCATCACCAACGGCACTTCCACCAGCGGGCGATACAAGCTGTTCCCATGGTCCATCAGTCCATGCTCCCCCAGCTGCTCGCCATGATCCGCCGTGATCACCACCAACGTGTGGGCCAGCAGGCGTCGCTGCCGCAGTCCGCGCAGGAGCCGTCCCAGCTCCTGGTCCAGGTACGCCACGGACCCGTCGTAGGCTGCCCGCTCCGCCGCCACGTCCGCGCCGCTCCAGTCCTCCCGCTCCGAGGGATCGCGCATGGGGTGTCGCGTTCTCCGGGGCCCGAACACGCCGGCGAGCGAGTCGGGCGGAAGGTACGGTGCGTGGGCGTCGAAGTAGTTGAGGAACACGAAGAACGGCCGGTCCGGCCGGTGGTCCAGCCAGCGCAGAAAGTCCGCGCTCACCCTGGCCGCCTTCTTTCGAACCAGTCGCTGATAGTCTCCCACCGCCCGCCGAAGCCGAAGCGCCATCTCCCGCGCCAGCAGGGAGCTGTTCAACACCATCGGGGCGGACACCGGAAAGTCCTCGTAGTGGATGAAACCTCGACTCAGACCCGCCTCGCGGGTCGCGTAGATGAGGTTCGCGACGAACCCCGCCGTCACGTATCCCCGCTCGGCGAAGCGTTCGGCCAGCGTCGGATACGCATCGTCGAGGGGCGTGAACAGATCCGCGGACAGGTCGTGCTCGTAGTGGCCGGTGAAGATCGACCCGTGGGACGGAAGGGTCCACGGTGACGTGGATATGGCATGGGAGAACACGGTGCCCTCGGTGGCCACGCGGTCCAGGTTGGGACTCGTCGGCCGCTCGTAGCCGTACAACCCCAGGCTCTTGGCGCGAACGGTGTCCAGGATCAGGAGAATCACGTTCGGGGCATCCTGCGGGCGGGCGGACAGGGCCGACACGGCGCGGCGCTCCCGCAGCCAGGCTCCACCGCGGACCCCGGCGGTGGCGAGGGCGACCGCGAGCAGAAGCCATGCCGTGGAGGACCGGGCGACCGCGTGGAGACGACGTTGACGAGCGGCCAGAGCGCGCGAGAGCACGACTGCCGCACCGGCCGCCACCAACAGGCTGGATACGGGGTGGAGCTTCCCCTGCACGAGCAGGGGACCCGCGAGGAGGAGGAACAGGAACGCGGCCGCCACGTGATCCCTCGACATCCGGCCAGGAAGAAGCCGGACCAGCCCGCCGAGGATGAGCGCAGCGAGGAGAAACAGCGTGACGTCCGCCGTCGGGGCCATCCAGACCACATCGGCGCTCAACCAGATTCGATGGCCCAGAACCTCTCGCTGAACCAGTCGGCCGGTCGCCTCCAGGGTTCCCGTAAGGAGCCCGAACCACAACCCCAGCCGTACCGTCTCGACAAAACGCGGCCCGCGGACCCCGGGCGGATTCACTCGAACATCACCCGTTCCATCCGTTGGAGTCCCCTCTCCAGGTCCTTCGCCGCAATCCCGAATCCGATTCTCAGGTATCCGTCCATCCCGAAGTGGTCTCCCGGAACCACCAGGACGCTCTGCTCCCTCCGAAGCCGCTCCGCCAACTCCGACGAGTTGGCGTCTCTGGCATACCGGATATAGCAGATGGCTCCAGCGCGGGGCGGATGGCAGAAAAGCGCATCCCCATGTCCGTCGATCCACTCCATCAGCAGTCCCAGATTGGCGCGAATGATCTCGCGAGTCCGCTCGATGACCCGTTCCCGCACTCCCGCACGCAACACTCGCGCCGCCAGAGCCTCGGAGACGGCGGAGGGGGCGATCGTCGTATAATCCTTCCGGGCCCACAGCTCCGAGACCAGCTTGGCCGGGGCGATCGCCCAACCCACACGGAGGCCCGGAAGGCCGTACGCCTTGGACAGCGAGTTGGTGATGACGGTGCGCTCGTGCCGGCCCCAAAGGCTGGGCGTCGGAGGTCCCTCCAGCTCGGCTCCCGCATACACCTCATCGGCGAGCAGCCAGGCGCCACTCTCCCGGCACTCCTCGACGATCTCCTCCACCGCTTCCTCCGCCAGGACGGCACCAGTGGGGTTGCTCGGGTTGGTGACCACGACCAGGCGGGTGCCGGGCGTGATGGCGGCTCGCGCCCCGCCCGGCGCCGGCTGCCATTCCCGGGATTCCTCCAGGCAGAACGTGCCGACCGTGGCGCCGAGTCCCTCCGCCAGACCCGCCGTCTGCCCGTACGTCGGCGCCAGCACCACCACCCGGTCACCCGGAGAGAGCAGGCGCCACAGAGCCAGAAAATTTGCCTCCGCCCCACCGGTGGTCACCAGCACGTTCTCGGGGCCGGTACCGGGATACAGGCCGGCGATGTGCCGGCGAAGCTCGGCGCTTCCGTTGGACTGGCAGTACCCGAGGGCCAGAGGGCCCGGATCGAAGCCGGTCAGCTCTACGATTTCCGCGAACGAAAGAGGTTCGACGCCGCTTTCCGAAAGGTTGTAGTCCACCGTGTGCTCGTAGGTGGACTGCCATCGTTCCATGACAAATGGTGGGACTCTCATCTGGACCCTCCGGCCGGCCGACTGGCGGCACGGTGTCTGCACGGCCGCCTGGGGGCGGCCGCTTTCCGAACGAAGACCCGAGCGCTTCGCTGCACGGTGTGGCGGATCAGCGGTCGGAGGCAATACCATCCCGAACGCGGCGCCTGCCCGCGAGCAGCGTCGAATCGGGTGACGCTACCCAGAGTCAGCGGCGAAAGAGACCTGCTTCACGTGCGTATCAAGGCGAGTGTAGTCATCGGCCTGTGTTTGCTGGCGGGCACGCTTCCTGGGGCGAACGGGCCGCGCCCGAACCGCGCCGCCGGGAACGGGCCGCTTCACCGGCTCCTCTCCATGGCCCGGCCAGCCCAGGATCCCGTCACCGTCATCCAGGGCGCCACGCTGCTGGACGGCACCGCGAGCCCTCCCATTCCCGACGCCGTCATCGTGATCCAGGGAAGCAGGATTCTCTGCGCCGGGGCGCGGCCGGCATGCCCCGTTCCGGCAGGCGCAATCTCCCTGCAGGCGGCAGGCCGCTGGGTGACGCCCGGCTTCATCAATACCCATGTACACCTGCGGTGGGGATCGTCGGACGGAGCCGCGGAACGTGCCCAGAGGCTCCGCTTCGCGTTCGGGATCACCACGACTCGGGAGGCCAGCAGCTGGAATCAGCTCCCGTTGAACCTCGCCCAACGCACCCGGGCGGAGGCGGCCACGCTCCCCTTCCCCCGGCTCGTGGTGTCGGGACGCATTAGCGAAGCCAACCGGCGGCGGTTGGAGGCCATCGATTTTGGAGACCTCACGCGCCGTCTCATCGGCCTGGGGGTGGACGCGATCAAGCTCAAGGACGAGGCCGGCGTGCGGGGCACCCATCTCACCGCAGTGGTGGAGGCGGCTCACGCGGCTGGCCTTCCCGTATACGGACACACGTGGACGGAGACAGCCTCGTTCACCCTCGAGGCCGTACGGGCGGGGGTGGACGGAATATCCCACCTTCAGAGCTTCGCGATCGGCGGGCAGCATGACCCCGTGCTCCCGAGGCCTCCGCAGGATGCCACAGATGCCGAGCGGCGCCTGTTGTTCAAGCGCCTCTGGCTGAGTGTCGATGACGAAAAGCTGAACGTCGTGACCGATTCCATGATCCGCCGCGGCGTGTGGCTCGAGCCTCTCCTCATCAACCAGGAGGAGTTCTTCGAGCGCGTGCTGCATCCCTCCCGTGCCTGGGGATCGTTGGGGACCGGCGCGGCGCGGAGTGGGGTGGCGGGACCCGGTGGGGCCGCCGCACGCGGTCGAGCGCTTTCCGCCTCCGCACTCCCCGGACAGGCATGGACGGACACTGCGGCGCTCCTGGCGGCCCGTCGCCGGATTCTCGCCTTCGTGGGCGGATACTTTCGAAGGGGCGGCACGCTGATAACCGGAACTGACGAAAGGTTCAACCCGGGCGTCAGCCTGCACGAGGAGCTGAGACTCCTCGTGCAGGCCGGCCTGTCTCCACTGGAAGCCCTGCACGCGGCCACCGCCGCCGCGGCGCGGGCGCT
The DNA here is from genome assembly GCA_046757845.1 of Gemmatimonadota bacterium. Lineage (GTDB taxonomy): Bacteria > Gemmatimonadota > Gemmatimonadetes > Palauibacterales > Palauibacteraceae > JBHHYZ01. Next base: position 11,002 of record JBHHYZ010000055.1, on the reverse strand, counting down.
CCACCGCGACGACCGGATCGGCACCGTGGAAGCCGGGAAAGTGGCGGATCTGGTGGTCCTCGACGCCGATCCCCTGCTCGACATCGTCAATACCCGCCGAATCTGGCGGGTCATCAAAGGGGGAATGATCTACGACCCCCGCGACCTGTTTCGGCGCATCCAGGCGCTCCAGCGCGGGCGCGCGCCCGGGGATGTTCGCCCGAAACGCCGGATCGGCGTTCGCGGGTCGGCCGCCGGCATCCTCCTTCTCGGCCTCCTCATCCTGGGAGCCGCCCGGAAAGCCCGCCGCCGCGGCTCGGGATCCGGCACGGCCAGTTGACCCCCGGGCGCGGACGTCGAACGCCGTCGAGTCGCATACTCGCCCGCCATCTCTTCCGGAACCGGAAGCCCGCTCGAGACGCTCCGATGGAGGAACGCCACGACTTCGCGTAGGGTCGCCCCAGACCCGCGCCGGACACCGACGCCTGTCGTCCCGGTCCGGCACGGGCCGTACCCACGCCATTCTGGAGCCAGGCATGAACGAACCCAACCGGCACATGTCCAAAGACCTTCCACCGGTCGATTCTCCCCGGCTTCATGCGACGGGCTCGAGATCGCGGGGTGTCGAGGAGCGGCCGGGACCCACCATCAGCCGACGCGCATTCGCCGGCTCCGCCGCCCTGTGGCCGTGGGTCGGCTTCGCCCTCGGGACGGAGACGTGGGGCTCGATCGTGACTCCGGCCTCGTTCTGTGGAGTGTCGGGGCTTCGCCCCACCTACGGCCGGATCAGCCGCCACGGGGCCATGGCGCTGTCCTGGACAATGGACAAACTGGGTCCCATGTGCCGGTCGGCCGACGACTGCGAGATCGTTCTCCGCGCGATCGCCGGGCCCGATGAACACGATCCGACAACCTCGTCGGGTCTCCTCGCCTCGGCTCCATAGACCTTGGGGCGCCGCCCGCGTCTCGCGATCCTGAAGGGCACCGGGGAGCGGGAACAGGACGGAGTGCGAGAAGCGTTCGCCGCCTCGCTGGGAGTGGTCGGGCGGTTCGCCGACGTGGAGGAGCTGGAGCTGCCGGACCTCCCATTCGGCGCCGTGGCCGGAACGATCATTCGAGCGGAGGCCTCCGCGGCGTTCGAAGACCTCATCGACAGCGGACGCGTGCACGAATTGTCCGCACCGGAGGATCGCATCAAGGGATATGGAGGCCAGGTTGTGCTCGCCAAGGACTACATCAACGCCCTGCGAGCCAGGAGGAAGCTCCAGCGACTCCTGGATGAAGCCCTGGAGCCGTACGACGCGGTGATCGGTCCCACGCGAAGCGCGGTCGCCAACCCGATCGCCGGTCGTTCGCCGAGTACTTCCGCGGCTACGGAGGGCCATCCATCGGGGGGGCCGCCAACATGGCGGGCATCCCGGCCGTCACCGTGCCCAACGGATTCGGCGAGCGCGGTCTGCCCACGGGCCTCCAGTTCACCGGCCGGGCCTGGGACGAGCTGAAGCTCCTCGCCCTGGCCCGCGAGTTCCAGAGGCGAACGACCTGGCACAGGAGGCACCCGAAGCTCTGAGCGGACCCGCTTGCGAATCCGCCTCCCACCGGGCGGACACCTCCGGCCACACAGGGCTGAAGCTGGCTTTCAGCGGCCGATCGCGTCCAGAAACGGCTCCACGTCCAGCAGGACGATATCCCGCCGTTGGCGGAGCCTGCGCAGGAACCAACCCTTGTGGCCCGCCCCGTAGGTGATCAGGAAACGCTTCCCGTCCCCGCGGTGTGCATCCAGGGCTGCCGCGATATTCGCGTAATGGGAAGCGTTGATGTGATCCCAGCCGCCGGGGCCCAGCTCCTCGTTGAACAACCGATTGTACACGCTCAGCTCGATCTCCAGGGCGTCGTCGTAGGCGTCCGTGTGAATCCAGCGGGGATCATCGGGTTCGCCACCGGCCACCACCGCCGAATCCGAGCGGGCCACCGCCCGCTCGTACTCCGCCCACTCCCGCGCCCACGCCGGATCGCGCGAGATCGAGTCCAGGCGCGCCGCCCGAAAATCCGACATGTATCTGTTCCAGCCCGCCGTGGGCACGATCCGGAACTCCATCTCCCGGGTCAGGGGAAACAGAACGTCCACGTACTCGGGAAAACGCACCACCCGAGGCTCGGTGATCGTTCCGGTGGCCTGGAACTGGGTCCCGGCCTTCTCGAACCGGTTGGGCGGAATCTCCGCCAGAACGAAGTCCGGATCGATGGCCCGGATCAGGTCGCGCAGGACCGATTCGCTGTACCGCTCGCTGGTCCGGAAGCGGTCGTGGATCATCCCCAGGACCACCACCTCGTTCTTCCCGTCCGTGGCGTGGCGGACGGGCGGAGACGGAGTCTCCAGAACGGTGAGGCTGCCGCTGACCTCGCTCGAGACCAGCACGCGCCGGCCGTCCGGGTGGATCCGGACCACGATCGGCTGCCGGCCCACCTCCAGCCTTTCGATGATCCGCCTCTTCGCGACGTCCAGGATGGCCACCGTCTCGCCCTCCGCGTTGTTGACGATGCCGAAACGGCCATCCCGCGTGATGGCCACCGAGAAGGGCCTCGGTCCCACCCCCTCCGTCACCCGGCCCGTGATCTCGAAGGACGCGGTGTTCAGGTAGGCCAGCTCGTTCGCGCCCCCACAGGCCACGATGTACGACACGCCATCGCGCGTGAGCGCGCCCCCGGGCGGTGCTTCGCACACGTCAACGGTGGCGACCGTCGTCCCGGCGAGAAGATCGATGACGCTCACCGTGCCATCGTCGAGATTGGGGACGAAAGCGAGAGAACCGTCGGGCATCACGTCGGCCGGGTACGGTCGCCCGCCCGTGGGATAGACCGCCGTCACCGCTCCCGTTCGTACATCCACCGCCGTCAGCCGATCGGCGAATTCCGAAACGATGTAGGCGAGCCCCCGCGCACTCGTCGGCGTGAACAGGGACGGACCGCGGCCCACGGCTCGCGGGGTCCCATCACCGTTCTTCAGCTCCCCTTCCGGGTCCAGCGTGATCAGCGTGGAGTCGCGAAACTGGGAGATCTTCCAACCGTCTTCGGCCGTGGCCAGCAGATCGAGCGGAGTGTTTCCGGCCTCCCACTTCCCGACCCGCCGCAGCGGATCCAGATCCACTACGGCGATCTTGCCCTCCCCCGCCAGCGCCACGTACGCGGTGTCTCCATCTCCGCTGAAGCGAATCCCGTGGGGCGCTTCTCCGACCGCGAGAGTGCCGACGATCCTGAAGCGGGAGGAGGACGCCTGTTCGGGCTTCGACTCGCCGCAGCCGCTCCAGCCGACCCCCACGATCCCCATGAAGATCCACGCCGTGAGCCTGCGCGCGGCCCTTGTCTCGGGATTCATCTCCACAGACTCATGGCGACACCGCGGATCCGACCTCAGACCCGGGGGCCCGCGGCGGTGACCTCCGCGCTGCAACAGTCTTCGTACAGGCGGAAGTTCTCGCGAAACAGCCCGGCCAGTCTGGCCGCTGTCTCATCATAGGCGGATGGGTCCGCCCAGGTGTTCCGCGGAACCAGTATCCCCTCCGGGACTCCCGGCACACGAGTGACGGCGGCCAGACCGAACACGGAATCGGTCTCCGTGGGGGCATCGACGAGGACGCCGTCGTGGATGGCGTCCACGATGGCGCGCGTATACGAAAGTTTGATCCGTGACCCCGTACCGAACGACCCGCAGCTCCAGCCGGTGTTCACGAGCCACGCGTGAGTGCCGTGCGTGTGCATCCGCTCGGCCAACATCTCCGCGTAGCGGGACGGATGCCAGACCAGGAACGGCCCTCCGAAGCAGGCGGAGAACGTGGCCTCCGGGTCCGTGACCCCCACTTCCGTCCCGGCCACCTTGGCCGTGTACCCGCTGATGAAGTGGTACATGGCCTGGGCGGGCGAGAGCCGGCTGACCGGCGGCAGGACACCGAATGCGTCGCAGGTGAGGAAGATCACGTCCGTGGGATGGTCCGCCACGCACGGGATCTTCGCGTTCGATATGTACTCGATGGGGTAGGCGCCGCGGGTGTTCTGCGTGATGCTCGAGCCCGTATAGTCGACCTGGCGATCCCCGTCGAGGACCACGTTCTCCAGCAGGGCTCCGAAACGCAGCGCCTGATAGATCTCCGGTTCCGATTCCGCCTTCAGATCGATCGTCTTCGCGTAGCAGCCACCTTCGATGTTGAAGATCCCCGTATCGGTCCAGCAATGCTCATCATCGCCCACCAGCAGGCGCTTCGGGTCGGCCGAGAGGGTGGTCTTGCCCGTCCCGGAGAGACCGAAGAACAGCGAGGAGCGTCCGGTCTCCCGGTGCGCGGTCGCCGAGCAGTGCATGGAGAGCACGCCCTTCTTCGGCATCAGGTAGTTCATGACGGTGAAGATGCCCTTCTTCATCTCGCCGGCGTACTCCGTGCCCAGGATCACGACTTCCCCGTCCTCGAAGCTGATGTCCACTGCCGTCTGCGGCTCCGCCGGATTCTCGGAGGCCGGGAACGGGCCGGCGTTGTAGATGACGTAGTCCGGCTCACCGAACCGGCCCAATTCCTCTCGCGTGGGCCGGATCAGCATGGTGCGCATGAACAGCGCGTGATAGGGGCGCGAGCCGATGAGCCGTACCTTGATTCGGTGTCGTGGGTCCCAGCCGGCGAAGCCGTCGAAGCAGTACAGCCGCGCGCGGCGGTTCAGCAGATCCCGCGCGCGTCTCCTCCGGGCGGCGAACACGTCGGGGGAGATCGGAAAATTTACCGGGCCCCACCACACGTCGCCCTCCGAGGCGGGATGCCGGACCAGGTGCTTGTCCTTGGGCGATCGCCCGGTCTTCTGGCCCGAATAGGCCACCAGGGCGCCGTTGGCGGCGATCGCCGCGCCGGCCTCGCCGCGAATCGCCTCCTCGTACAGCCGCGCGGGCGACGCGTTGCGCAGGATCTCTCCGATGGTGATTCCGTGCCGCTCCAGGTCGAAGCCGCTCGCCGGCTCCGCCACGGATGTTTCAGTCGTCATAGTGTCCAGTCCTTCCAGAATCTCCGCTAAAACTCGCGCCAGGCCAGTATGGCGCCTCCGAAGTTCCGCTGCCATTGGGACACGCCTCCGGCCCGCCTGTCCCGGGGCGCGTCTCTGGTCCGCCTCTCCCGGGCGCGTCTACCGCGTCCTCAGATGATCCCGGATCAGCAGCGCCGCGGCCGCGCCCTCGCCCGCGGCCGATGCCACCTGTTTCGTGCTTCCGGCGCGCACATCACCGGCCGCGAACAGCCCCGGCACACTCGTCTCCAGCGCCCTCGGATCCCTCTCTTCGAACCCTGCCGGCCTCCGGCCGTCGTGCACGAGGGCATGCCCGGTCACGACGAAACCCCGTTCGTCCAGGACCACCGCGGTTCCGGCCGCGTAGGCGGTATTGGGATCCAGGCCGATGAAGATGAAGGCCCCCGGCACCTCGAGAACTTCCGTTTCCCCGGTCCGGCTGTCGCGGATTCGAAGCGCGCGCAGCTTTGACTCGGCTCCCTCGAACCCCTCCACCACCGTGTGGAAGCGAACGGCGATCCGCGGTTGATCGAGCACCTTGTCCCGAATCACCTGGGTGGCGGTCAGGGCGTCCCCGCGCGCCAGAATCGTGACCCGGTCCGCGAATCGGGTGAGAAACAGGCTCTCCTCCGCCGCGCTGTTGCCTCCCCCCACCACGGCCACGGGCCGTCCCTTGTAGAACGGTCCATCGCACGTAGCACAGAAATGCACGCCCGCCCCCAGGAAATCCTCCTCACCCGGGACTCCGAGCCGGCGGTACCTGCTGCCGCTCGCCAGCAGGATCGCCAGCGCGCTGTACTCGCTCCCATCGGCGGTGCGGACGCAGTGGTAGTTGTCGTGGTCGTGGAGCCCGCTCACCTCCTGAGCCTGAAGCAGCTCCACCCCGAATCGCTCGGCCTGCCGCCGGAAGCGCCCCGCCAGTTCCGATCCGGCGATCCCATCCGGAAAGCCCGGCACGTTGTCCAGCTCCATCGTGGCCGCCGCCTGGCCGCCCAGCGCCGCCCGCTCGATGACCAGCGTATCGATCCCTTCCCGGGCCGTGTAGAGCGCCGCCGTGAGGCCGGCGGGGCCCCCTCCCACGATGATAAGATCATAGTGGCGCCGCTCGGCGCTCGTCTTGAGGCCGAGCCGGGCCGCGAGCTCGGCGTTGGAGGGGTTCGTGAGCACCGAGCCATCCGCGAAGGCGAGGGTCGGGATCCTCCGCTTCCCCTCGTTCGCCTCGATGACGAAGCGCTCGCCCTCCTCGTCCTGCTCGATGTCGACCCAGTTGTAGGGGGTCTGGTGCTCGCCCAGAAACTGCTTCGTGCGGCGGCAGTCGGGGCACCAGAACGCGCCATAGACGGTGATCTCGGCACTCATTCTCCTCCCCCTGAGGCGGTGTCCTTTTTGAACGTACGACGCACGTAGTCGCGGATCGCCGCCATCGTCTCGGGCGCGGTCCACGCCGCTTCGATCTCCGCGCTGAACTCGCGGCCCGCCGCCCGAATCCGGGCCCGGGCGGGAGCCCGCAGCTGAGCCTTGGTGAGCCGGAAGGCCTCGCCCGACACCGTGGCCAGCCGCCCCGCGACGTCCAGCGACCGCTCTATCAACCGGTCGGGCTCCACGACCTCCTCCACCAGTCCGCGTTCCCGGGCGGCTTCCGGCCCGTAGGTCCGTCCGCCGTACAGCACCTGGGCCAGATGCCGCCGGGGCACGGCGAAGCGCATCACCTCCAGGGGAGCCGGCGGAAACGGCACCCCGACGAGCAGTTCCGGCACGCCGATGCGCCCGTCCCCTCGAGCCATGATCCGATGGTCGGCCATGCACGCCATCACGCACCCGCCGGCGATCGCGTGGCCGTTGACCGCCGCCACCAGGGGGCGGGAGAACCCGAACAGCGCGTCGCAGAATTCGTCCAGCGCGCTGAGGAAGCCGCGCACGTAGGGAGGACCCTCCTCCAGCACGCGGAGCAGATCCACGCCAGCCGAAAAGATGGAAGCGCGACCGGTCACGATCACGGCCGGTGCCCTCAGCTCGCGCAGGCAGCGCACGACCTCGCGGCAGAACTCCACGTCGATCACGTTCGCCTTACCGTGCTCCAGCCGCACCACGGCCACCTGTCCATGCTCTCGGACCTGAATCACGCTCACCTCCATCGACTCGCCCCGGCCGCCCAGGCCGCCGGACCTCGTCCCGGCAACCCGGCGCGGGTGGACGGGCGTCCGGCGCACCGGCTCCCGGCCGGGATGACGCCGCCCCACATGCTACCAGTCCCGGGCGATGCGGGCGAGCGCTCCGCCACCGCTGGCGGTCCGGCGAAAGCCGGGTCAGATTGGGGCGATTGAATCCGGCCTCCGGGCGCTGGCCCGGGAGCCGGGGAGGGCGGGGCGCCACGAGCGATCCTGCTGAGGCTATCGAGCTGAACCGGAGCGCGCGCGTGAAGCTTCATACCAAGATCCTCCTCGGCCTCGTCCTGGGCGCCCTGGTCGGTGGCGGTGCGAACGCCGCCTTCCCCGGCGCGGGTTGGGTCCTATGGATCGGCGACAACATCGCCGGCCCCGTCGGCCAGATTTTCCTGCGGCTGCTCTTCCTCACGGTGGTCCCGATCGTGTTCACGTCCATCACGCTCGGCGTGGCCGGCATCGGCGATCTGCGAACGCTGGGCCGGCTGGGCGGCCGTACGATCGGCTACTTCGCGATTTCCACCCTGCTCGCGGCCGTGATCGGCCTAGTGCTCGTCAACGCGATTCGGCCGGGAAGCGGCGTGGATGAGGCCACCCGGGTAGCCCTCATGCAGACGTACTCGACCAGCGCGGAGAGCCTGAAGACTCCCGAGTTCGGGGTGAGCACGTTCGTCAACGTGGTACCCCGGAATCCGGTCCGCGCGGCGGCCGACATGGACATGCTCGCGCTCATCTTCTTCTCGCTCATCTTCGGTGCCGCGCTCACCCTGATCCCGAAGGAGAAGGCGGATCCGGTGGTCAAGGTGATCGACGGGATCGGCCAGGCGATCATCAAGATCATCGACATTGCCATGCGGCTCGCGCCCTACGGAGTATTCGGGCTCATCTTCGTGATGACGTCCCGATTCGGCTGGGGGCTGTTGGGCCAGCTGGGCAAGTACGTGTTCGTCGTGCTCGTGGGCCTTCTCATCCATGGAACGGTGGGCATCTCCGCCCTGGTGCGAACCTTCGGACGCATGAGCCCGATCCGCTTCTGGCGCTCCATCGATGCTCCGTTCGTCACCGCCTTCTCGACCAGCTCCAGCATGGCGACTCTCCCCACCAGCATCGCCACGGCCGAGACGGAGCTGGGCGTGCAGCCCAAGATCGCCGGCTTCGTGCTGCCGCTGGGCGCCACCATGAACATGAACGGCACGTCGCTGTACGAGGGAGTGACCGTCCTCTTCCTGGCTCAGGTGTTCGGAGTCGACCTGTCCATCGGAACTCAGGTGATCGTCGTCATTCTGGCGGTTCTGACGGCGATCGGGGCGGCGGGCGTCCCCGGCGGCTCGATCCCGCTCATGATGGTGGTCATGGCGACGGTCGGCGTCCCGCCCGAAGGAATCGCGATCATCCTGGGAGTGGACCGGATCTTGGACATGAGCCGAACCACCCTGAACGTGAGCGGCGACCTCTCCTGCTCGGTGTACGTGGACCGAATCGACCGGGAGCTGGAAGCAGCACCCCCCGAGGCCGCGGCGGCCTGAGCCGGCGGTGGTCCTCGCGCGATGCGGCTCCGGCCCGCGCGGGGCGCGCAGGTTGCCTGGTTGCCCCGCCGAGGTGAGATGAGACGCATTGACGGCCCCCTGTTGCGGCGCCTGGCCGCCCGGTACGGGACACCGTTCTACCTGTACCGCGCCGAGCTCATCCGCCAGCGGATCACGTCCCTCCGGGATTTCGAGGTGATCCGATTCGCCCAGAAGGCATGCTCCAATCTGCACATTCTCAGGCTCATGAGGTCGGAGGGGGTGTTGGTGGACGCCGTCTCGGCGGGCGAGATTCGGCGCGCCCTGCAAGCCGGATACTCCGGCCGCAGCGACCCTCCCGGCCTCGTGTTCACGGCGGATGTGTTCACCCACGAAGCGCTCGAGCTGGTCGTCGACCGGGAGATCCCGGTGAACGCGGGCTCGACGGACATGTTACGGCAGCTGGGAGCGCGCAGTCCGGGCCACCGGGTCTGGCTCCGCGTCAACCCCGGCTTCGGACACGGGCACCACAGGAAGGTCCGGACCGGCGGAGAGTGGAGCAAGCACGGAATCTGGCATGAACGGATGGCGGAGGCGCTGGCGACGATTCGGAGAGAGGGCCTGAGGCTATCCGGGCTCCACATGCACCTCGGATCGGGCGGGCAGCTCTCCACCCTGAACCGCACGCGCACGGCCATGCTTCGGGAGGCGGCCGCGCTGGGGCCGGAGATCCGGACCATCTCGGTCGGAGGAGGCCTTCCGATCCCCTACGAACCGGACGCGGCTCCCTTCGACGTGAAGGTGTTCTTCTCCAAGTGGGCGGAGACGCGCGAGCGGATCCGGAAGATGCTCGGGCATGCCGTGCGCCTGGAGGTGGAGCCCGGGCGCTACCTGGTGGCCGAGGCGGGATGGCTGGTCGCTGAGGTCCGGGCCACCAAGCGAACCGGATCCAACCGATTCGTGCTGGTGGATGCCGGGTTCGACAACCTTCCGCGTCCCGCGCTGTACGGGAGCTATCACGGCATCCGTCTCGTCAGGCGCGATGGAGAAGTGGCCGAGAGACCGGTCCGACCCACCGTTGTGGCCGGCCCGTTGTGCGAATCCGGAGACGTATTCACCTAGGACGAGACCGGCGCGGTGGTGCCTCGAGCCTTGCCCGAAGCGGAAGTCGGGGACCTGCTCGTGTTCCTCGACGCGGGGGCCTATGCCGCCACGATGGCGAGCAATTACAACTCACGGCCGTTCGCGCCGGAGATCCTGGCGGACGGTTCGGATATCCGGCTCATCCGCCGACGTCAGACCATGTCCGACCTCCTGGCGCTGGAAGAGAGTCCGGCCGGCGCGCACGGCGACCGGTCCGAGCCGTCCGCCTCCGCAGGGCGTCAGAGACCGTAGCGCGAGGCGATCCGCGCCCCGACATACACTCCCAGGCCGGTACCCAGTACCCCCAGCATATAGGCGGTCATGAGGCCCACGTGCGCCCCGAGCCACCAACCCAGACCGCCGCCGACGGTGGCGCCTATCAGGTGGAACGGCTTGGACACCGGCTTGGCGAGGCGGCCGCGGGTCCGGTCGGCTCCCTACCCCAGAACCTTCTTGAGGTAGGCCTTGAGCCGCTTCCAGGCATCCGACGCGGGCGCCAGGGCATGCTCCGGATCCCGATCCACCCATAGCCAGAAGCCATGCCCGACACCGTCGTAGACGTGGAGGTCATTCTCGATCCCGATCGAACGGAGTGCCCTACCGAACCGCTCCACCTGCTCGGGCGGGATCCCGCGATCCTCGGCGGCGAAGGTCCCGTAGATGGGATGATGAATCCGGCGGAGCACCGCCGGATCGTCAACCAGGCGGCCATAGAAGATCGCCGTCCCCTCGTGCGCGACCCCATCCAGCGCGAAGCTCAGCGCGACGCCGCCGCCGAAGCACCAGCCCATGGCGGCCACTTTGCCGGTAACGTCATCCCGCGCCCGGAGAAACGCCACGGCCGCGTCCAGGTTGGCGATGGTCCCTTCGGGGTCCGCGCGCACTTCCCGCATGAGCGCGATGTTCTCTTCCCGGCTGTGTCCGGTCCGGCCGTGGTACAGGTCCGCGGCAAGGGCCACGTAGCCTTCCTCGGCGAACGCGTCGGCCACCTGCCGCACCCGATCCACCAGTCCGTTCCACTCGTGGATCAGGACCAGGGCGGGAAACGGCCCCTCGCCCTCTGGAACCGCCAGGTATCCCCGCACCGTCGTGTCGCCCGGGACGTAATGAATGGTCCGGCCCCGGGGTGGTCCGGCCAGTCCGAGGATCGCCTTCGGCACCTCCGCCGCCTGTCCC
>JBHHYZ010000054.1:0-17159 GCA_046757845.1 Gemmatimonadota bacterium | reverse complement strand
CATCGGGATCGTGGTGGCCGGCACGCTCAAGTTCATCGTGGAGCCCCGTCAGCTCTCCCGCTTCTACGCGCTGGCCGACCGGCGGGCGCTGCGGCGCGGCGCCTGGATCTCCACCCTCGTCTTCCTGGCCGTCTACGCGATGCTGGTCCCGATCGGGATCTACGCGCACAGGCTCATCCCCGGCACGTTGGCCGACACCGACCTGGTGGTGCCCACGCTGCTGGGCGGCGCGGCGGGGTTCGCCCCGCTCACCAGCGCCTTCCTCGTGGTGGCGATGATCGCGGCCGCCATGTCCTCGCTGGACAGCGTGCTGCTGGTGATGGCCTCCACCTGGGAGCGGGACGTGGTGTCGCTGCTGCGGCCCGAATCCTCCGAAGCCGCAGCCGTACGGGCCACCCGGGGTTATGTGGCGCTGTTCGCGGTGGTGACCGCCGTGCTGGCGATCCGGCCGCCGGGCAGCATCGTGACGCTCACCGCCTTCTCGGGCAGCCTCTACGCGGCCTGCTTCTTCCCGGCCATCGTGCTGGGACTGCACTGGAGGCGGGGCGACGAGCGGGCGGTGATCGGCTCGTTCGCGGTCGGGATCGCGACCCTGGTCCTATGGAGGCAGCTGCCGTTCCGCGGGCTCGTGCACCCGGTCTTCCCCGCCCTGGCCCTCTCCACTCTGGCCTACGCGGCCGCGGCCCTTGGGCGCGCTCCGGTGGCGGCGGCCGAGAAGCTGCGCGCGGGCGGCGGGTTCGGAGTGGCGCGAGACCCGGCGGGCACCCGAGATATGGGAGGGCCGGCCGGGCCGACGGCCGAGGGTTGAGGCGCTCCCGGGACCCGCTCACGGGACCCGCTCCCGGCACTCAATCCACCGCGAATCCCTCCAGACGCGCCACCGCCTGCAATCGCGGATCGAACGTAGCTAGCCTGGCCGCCTCCGCTCCCCCCGCCCATTCTACCGCCGCCGCCAGCTGGCTGGCGTCGGACGCCGAGAGCGAGTGCACGCGCATGAAGCGAAGCACGCGGCGCTGGATCGACATCGTGGGCTGCACCTCGTACCAGGAGCCGGCCAGCTCCGCCAGGATGTCGCACGCCGTCTCCTCGCCGTCCACGCCCAGGAGCCGCTGCCGGCGGAGGCGGGCGAACGCCGAGGCGCACTCGATCACCGAGCCCCACCACACCACCATCTCCGCGTCATCGCGCAGCCAGGCCTCGGCCCGCGGAGTTTCCGGCTGCGAGAGGCAGAGCGGCAGCAGGGCCGAGGAGTCCCAGAATCTCACAGGCCCCTCTCCCGGTCCCGAAGCAGGGAGGCCAGGCTGCGGCCGGCCGAATCGGTGGGCCGGATCCGGCTCTTCTGCCGAACCAGCCTGGCGGCCTGACGCGGGCTCCTCACCGTCCGGGGCGGCCGCACCCGCCCGGTGCGCACCAGCTCCTCCATGCGGCTGCGCTCGCCCACGTCTCCACGCACCTGACTCAGGCGGGCCACCGGGCGGCCCCGGTCGGTGACGATCACGTCCTCGCCCGAACGCACGGCGTCCAGGTACTGGCTCAGGCGTGCCTTGAGCTGGGAGATGGGGGCGCGTTCCATGTGACTATTATGGTCAGATCATTGAGACCAGACAAGTCCCTGAATTCGGGGTCCCGGACGGGCGGGTCGAGCGCGGGGACACCGATCCCCTGGAACGGGCCTGAGGGGGCCGGATCCCCAAACGGACGCGACCGCGGCCGGCGTTCAGAACGGACCCGGAGGCGGCTTTCCCTCGATCTCCGCCCGGTCCAGCTCGTAGAAATTGCAGAAGCGGCAGCGGCTCGTGTCCGGCCGCAGCGGGAAGCGCTCCAGCGGAAGCGGCTCGTTGGTCTCGGGATCGGCCAGATAGGACCGCATGGCCGAGATGCTGTCGCGGATCTCCCGCTCCGCCTCGGCGCACGCGTCCTCCCCCAGCTCCAGCTCCCGCCGCCCGCCCGAGCGGAGGTACTCCAGACAGCCCACCACCCGCCCCGACTCCAGGTCCGAGCGCGACCGCAGATACAGCGCGTAGATCCGCAGCTGGCGCGCATCGCCTTCGCGCTCCTCCCCCGTCTTCCAGTCGACCAGCCGGTACTCCCCCCCGCCCCGCCGATACAGGAGGTCCGGCCGCGCGTAGACCGTCACCCCGTCCCTGACGAAGAAGTCGGGCCGGTCCACCTCCTTCACCTCCACGAACGGCGCCTCCAGGGCCTCCCGGTAGCTGGTCGACTCCAGCAGGCCCGCCACACAGGTCTCCAGCTTCTCGCGGATCGCGGCGATGAGCTGACCCGAGGGACCGGGCCCGTAGTAGAACTCGTGCAGCATGATCCGCGACTTCGGACGCCGCTCCCAGTCGGCCCGCCTCTTGGAATCCACCCAGGCCCGGTTCAGGCGGTCACGGGCGGCGCGTAGCAGACCCTGGACCGTGGGCCGCTCGCCCCCGCCGGTCGCTCGCCGGATGGCCTCGGCGGCCAGATCGTGCACGACGTTGCCCAGAAGCAGATGGAGGTTGGTGAGCTGCTTCAGCCGGAAGGCCGCCCGCGACCGGGGATCCGCATCCGCCTCCCAACCCAGGTGGGAGAGGTAGTAGTGGTACCCGTACTTGCGTGGGCACTCCTGGAACATGTTTCGCCGCGTCTGGGACCACGAGAACGCGGGGAACGGGCCGAAGTGTGCCGCCATGGTCGAAGCCTCCGTGCCGCATCGCGTTTCATGGTCTGCAACCTATCGGCGAGTCTCAACCGGGAATCTACACCCGGCGCGGGCCCTCCGCCGGGCGGGCCCGTGGGTCGCCGGGCGACCCCGGGGCGAGCGCCTCGCGAGCGTCCGGCGCGGCCCCGCCGGACGCCGGCGGCGCTCGAGGCGCCTCGTACCCCCAGCGGTCCAGGTACCGCGCCCACGCCCGCCCCACCCGCGCCACCGTCCGGGGCGGATAGGTGAACGCGTTCTTCCGGTAGTCCGAGATCGAATCGAGATACGCCTCCACCCGCGGCCGCGCCCGCGGCCAGCCCGAAAGCTCGAGCCGTCCGTACAGCCGCTCGAGCACGGCCAGCGCGTCGTTCTCCAGATCCTCGAATCGGACCTCGGCGAACCGGTTCTCGGTCAGGCCCGCCGACTCCTCGTACAGGCGGTCCATCAGGCGCGGAAACTCCTTCAACACGAAATCCTCCAGCTGCAGGTGGTCGAAACTCTGCAGCGCGAGGCCCGGCAGGATCTCCCGGAAGTAGTGGACGGTGGACGCGTACACGACGTGCGGGTTGCGGTAGATGTGGATGAACCCGGCGTCCGGCCAGATCTCGAGCAGGCGCGCGATCCGGGCCGTGTAGACCGGGTTCTTGACCAGCAGCCGGCGCCCGCTCTGCTGGAGCGAGATCTTCGCGTGGAAGTATCGAACCCGCGCCTTCCAGCGCGCGATCTCCCGCTCCGAGACGCCCTCGAAGAACACTCCACGCTCGAAGTTCCGCCGGAACCGGGCGGGGAAATACAGGGCATGGAACACCGAGAGCGGCTGCATGTTGGCGACCGGGATCTCGTCTTCCTGCGGCGAATCCAGGGTCACGGCCACGCGGTCCACGTGCCGGTCCTCGGGCAGCGCCCGGGCCAGAAGCGGCTGCAGCCACGTGCCCAGCGTGAGGATCTCCCAGGGGAGCCCGCTGGCCAGGGGCGAGATGATCCCGAACTCAGGCGACCGGGCCATGAGGTTGTGCAGGTGCGTGGTTCCCGAGCGCCAGTGGCCGACGATGAACAGCGGGTCGGGCGGCGCGGACCGGCGACCCGTGCGGGCGGACGGGCCCCCGCCCGGCGGCCCGCTTCCCCGTTCGGCCGAGCCCCCGCGGCTCCGCCGGCTCAACCAGGCCATCCGCAGACGCTCCAGCATTCGGAACGGCCACCGTCCCACGGCGGACGCCCACATGAGCGTCGCCAGGCCGCGGCGGCCGGAGGCCACGGGACCATAGCGCCGCCGGGCGCGCCACAGCGTCATCAGATCGGCCCCCATCAGAGGATGCCGGAATCCCGGTCCCTCCGGGCGCGGCGGCATGTCTATGGGTGGCTGGGACACGTGGAGCGAGCGACTTTCCCGGGCGATGGGTGAACGATTATCTTTTTCCCGCCGTCTGATCCCCAAGATACAGCCAATCTTGAGAATCCGCTGAGGACCGGTAGAACCGGTGTAGAGGAAACCATGGCCGGAGAAGGCACCCAAGCATCCGGCCGGCGCGCGTTCGGACTCCACGCTCTCGTGGAGGCGCGCCGAGCCGAACAGTCCGAGCTGTTCGCGAAACACGTGAATCCGAAGTTCGCGCGAGTGCTCAAGACGATCGGATTCGACCGCACCTACGTCCGGGGAGAGGGCGCCTATCTGTGGGACGATCGGGGCCGGCGCTATCTGGACATGCTGTCGGGCTTCGGGATGTTCAACATGGGCCGCAACCACCCGGTGGTGAAGGCGGCGATCCGGGACTACCTGGAGCTGGACGACCCGTGGAAGATCTCGCTCGGAACCACGCTGCTGCCGGGCCTGCTGGCCGAGAAGCTGCTCTCCTACACGCCCCACCTGCGCAAGGTCTACTTCGCCAGCACGGGCACGGAGTGCGTGGAGGCCGCGCTCAAGTTCACCCGCTGCGCCACCGGCCGCGAGCAGGTCATTTACTGCGAGCACGCGTTCCACGGGCTCACGTACGGCTCCCTGTCCCTGAACGGGTGCGAGAGCTTCCGGGAGGGATTCGTGAGCTTCCTGCCCGGCCCGGTCGCGGTGCCGTTCGGCGATCTCGAAGCCCTGGAGCGACAGCTGGCGGCCAAGCCCACGGCGGCCTTCCTGGTGGAGCCGATCCAGGGCAAGGGCGTTTATCCGGCCACGCCCGAATTCCTGCTCGGCGCCCAGGAGCTCTGCCGGCGCTACGGAGCCAAGCTCGTCCTGGACGAAGTGCAGACCGGCCTGGGCCGCACGGGCGAGATGTTCGCCTACATGCACGTTGCCGGCCTGGAGCCCGACCTGATCCTGGTGGCCAAGTCGCTCTCCGGCGGGTTCGTGCCGGCCGGCGCCGTCCTGATGAGAGAAGAGATCTTCGATCGCGTGTTCTCGCGCGCCGACCGCTGCATGGTGCACTCCTCGACCTTCGGCCAGGGTGGACTGGCCATGGCCTGCGGGCTGGCCGCCCTCCACGTCCTCAAGACCGAAGGGCTGGCCGACAACGCCGCCGACAAGGGGGGCAAGCTGCTGGAGGGGCTGAAGGAGATGGTCCCCGAGTTCGAGCTGCTGCACTCGGCTCGCGGGCGGGGCTTGATGATCGGAATCGAGTTCGGGACGCCCCGGTCCCTGGGGCTGCGAGCCGCCTGGGCCGCCATCCACAAGGTGAACGGAGGCCTGTTCGCCCAGGCCATCCTCATGCCGCTGCTGGACCGCCATCACATCCTGAGCCAGGTGGCGGGCCACGATGTGGACATCATCAAGCTGATCCCGCCGCTCACCCTGACGGACGAAGACGTCGCGTGGTTCCTGGACGGCTTCCGCCAGGTGATGGAGGAGGCTCACCGCTTCCCCGGGCCGCTGTGGACCGCCGCCCGCGACCTCATCCGCTTCGCCGTGGACAACCATGCGGCGGCCGCGGCGCGGCGCGTGGCGCTGTGACGAAAGCCAGCGCCCGCTAGCGTCCCGCGCGCCTCACATCGGGAACGCTCCCCAGGGCCCACGCGCCCTGGCCCGGGACCGGCGGACCGGGCCGCGTGGCGATCCGCTTGATCTGATCCAGACTCCACCAGCACCACGTGCGCCGGTCCACCCCGATCACCACGAACGGGTAGCCCAGCTGGATGGCCGTGTGCAGGTCCGTGTCACTGAGCGCGCACAGACGAGCGGCGGCCCGCGGGCCGGATCCGCTTGTGGCCGGATGGTTGTGCCAGGTGGCCAGCGTCCCGCTCGGGCACGCGTCGAACACGGAATGCTCCGGGTCGGAGCGCTCCGGCCGCGGCATGTACAGGCTGTGGGCCACGGCCGTGTCCCCGTCCGAGGCCCCCCGAAGACACAGAGCGACCTCGGTCCGGAGCCCGCCGGCCAGGGTCGCCAGCTTGGCCCGCAGATCGGGCTCGACCACCAGCACCGACGGCGCGGGAGGCCGCGCGAATCGCGCCTCGTATAGCGGAGAGCGGGGAGACACCAGGAGCAGGGAGGGCAGCACCAGGAGGGCAAACCCCAGGAGCGAAGCGAGCTTCCCGGAGCTCCCGGGCCTCCCGGAGCCGTGCCCGTTCTTTCCGCCTGTCCGTGTGTCGCCGTAAGGAATGCCCATCCCGCGCTCTCCATCCAAAGGCATACGGGTTCCGGAGAGTGCAGGACGCGTGCCCGGGCCGGAAACGGAGAGCCGGCGTCGGACCGCTTCGTAAGTGAGTCAATGAACGGGGAATGCGTCCGCTCACACTCCGGACGGACAGGTTGGCGGCCGGTCCGGGCATGGCCCGCCGAGGCGGAAGCGCAGACAGTCGGGCAAGTTGCCCGGCCCCCCGCGCCAGGGGTGGCCGGGGCCCGCGGTGAGCCGCGTCCCGGCCCGCCGCCCCCCGGATCTCATGAGCCTCGGATGGCACCCGCGCGAGAGCTCACGAGCCCGGGAGACGAGCGCCGGGCGGACTGGGAAGCCCCGGACGGACTACGAGCCCTGGATCCTCCGCATGGCGTCGTTTCGCACCAGGGCGTAGCCCGGATTGTTGAAGTTGTAGGAGGCGATGTACTCGAACAGCCGCCGGGCCTCCTCCGCGTGGCCCGCGCCTTCCTGCGCGACCGCCAACTGGTAGCGCGCGTAGATGTCGGCCGGATTCGCCTGCTGGAGATGCTCCACGGCCTCCGGGTAATTCTTCTGAGCCAGCCGGATCGCCCCCATCAGGTGGTGATACGCCTCCATCTTCCGCGGATTGTTGGAAGGCTCGAGCAGCTGGGCGTTCTCCGCCGCGCTCGCCTCGGCCGCCTCGAGGTCGCCCTTGGCCACGGCGAGCCGGCCGTTCCAGTAGGCGACGTTCGCCTCCTGGCCGCTCCGGAACTCGGGCGTGCCCACCTCATCGGCCTGGATCATGAGGAGTCGGGCGCGCTCGGCCAGCGCCGTCTCCGCGACATCCGTCATGCCGGCGTCCAGGGCGCACAGCGCCTGGTTGGTGAGGGTGAAGATCTTGGCTCCGATCGCCTGGTCCGCCGGGATCCCCATGTCGTCGATGGAGGCCAGAACCTCGCCCAGCTCGTTCACCGTCGCCTTGGTGTCTCCCGCGTAGGCCGAGGTGAAGGCCTTGTAATTGGCGAAGCTCGGCTTCTGTCCGTCCCGGGCCAGCTCGATGGCCCGGTCGTACTCCGTGCGCGCCTCGCCGTAGTTGCCGAGGAAGGAGTCGATGTGGCCCATCTTGAGCGGCGGCACGCCGTCGGTGGGATCCAGCTCCGAGGCCCGGGCGTAGGCGGTCCGCGCGTCTTCCAAGCGCCCCTGGGCCCGCAGCACGTCGCCCAGGTTCTCGTGCGCGTTGGACTCATCCGGCGTGAGCTCGATGACCTTGCGGGCGTTCGTCTCGGCCGCCGCCAGATCCCGGGGCTCGGAGAATGTGTAGGAGAAGCGGAGCGCATCATAGGCCGGAGCGAAGTTCGGATCCAGCTCGATCGCCTTGGCCAGGGAGGCTCTCGCGTCGGCGGTCTGGTTCAGGCTCGACTGGATCCCGGCCAGGGCGAGCTCGGCGCGGGGGCTGGACGGGTAGGTCTGGACCAGCCGGTTGGCCAGCTCCAGCTGTCCCTCGGCGTCGTCCTCGAGCCCCTTGCGGGCCATCTGGATGAGGATGCGCACGCCCTCGTCGGCCATTTCCGCGTTGGCTTCGGCCGCCTCGAGGTTCGTCTTGAACTCCTCCAGCGACGCCGCGGTGTTGGCCGCGTTCAGGTATCCGTAGGCGAAGGTGGGATCCGCCGCGACGGCTTCCTCGAAGTGATGGTTCGCCTCCTGGATGCGACCGGCATCCATCGCCGCCTGGCCTTCGGCGAAGTGGTGTCGGGCATCCTCCGAAGCGGAGGCGATCGGAATCTCGCCGGCGGGCGCGGCGAAGCTCAGCGTCTCGGCCCCCTTCTCCACCCGCGAGCAGCCGCCCAGAGCGGCGAGGAGAAACAGGGGGGGTGCGATCGAGTGGGCCCATCGTCTCATGGTGGTCACTCCTGGCTCGAGGTGAAGTGGCTCTCATACGAATCCGCCGTTCGTGACGCATCCGGGAGGTGTGCGTGAGGGGCGCGGGCGACGCCGACGGCAGGCAGGCTGACCGAAACGGGCGATGGCCGACGCGGCGGGGCCGCGAAACTGGGGTGGAGTCCGGCTCGGGCTCTGGCCCGGGCGCGGGTACATGCCAACGGAGCACCTCTCGGGGTGGAACGGACCGTCCCTTCCCCACAACCCTGCGGTTCAATGAAAGCTGAGGACGGCGTGACCGCAAGTGGGGGGCGCCCGGCTCCGGCCGCGGCGAGGAGCGGGCTATGCGAACACTTCGACGTCGCCCCGGTAGCCGGGTACCGAGGCCAGGGCCACGTCGCACGTGACCAGGGGCGCTTCGAGCGCTTCCGACAACGCGAGATACACGGCGTCGTAGGCCGGGGCGCTCGCGCGCAACTCCCAGATCCGCGCCAGCAGCGGTTCGTGCGCATAGCGCTCGACCGGAAATCGAGACAGATCCTCGAGGGCCTGCCAGCCGCGGAGAGCGTCCACCTCGCGCGTCCTCCAGTAACGCCGCACGACCTGCGCGACCTCGACATCGAGCAGGTGAGGCGCGTGCAGAGATTCCCCCGAGCCGAGGATTCGCTCGGCGACAGCTTGCGCGGCGGGGGTCGCGAGCAGCACCTCGAGGACCGCCGATGCATCGACGACGATCACTCCGGAGCTGCTCCCCCGGCGCTCACGGCGCGACCATCTACGAGGTCGAGAACGGGGAGCGGCTGGGGCAGGGTCAGGTGCAAGGCTCGCCGGACAGCGTGTTCGCCCTGGTCGACGGGCTCTCGATCCAGGCCCTGCGCGTGGTCCTGGCGCGGAGCGGAGGGAAACTGCCGGAGCTGAATCTGGCCAGGCTCACCACGACCTCCGTGCCCGCGCTCAAGGCGTTCCTGGAGGGAGAGGCGTTCTTCCGCCGGGCCGGGTTCGAACCGGCCATCGAAGCGAACGAGCGCGGGGATCTACGGCGAAGCCCGGCACGCGCAGGCGCCAGCCGGCGCGCTCAATCCCGCGGCCGGGCGCGCAGGGTCCAGCCGGCACGCTCCCGGGCCAGCTCGCGGAGCCGCTCGCGCACCTCCTCCGGGATCTCCGGGTCCTCCAGCAGCCGTTGCCCGGCACGCCAGTCCGGCCGGAGCACCCGCTCCCACAGGCCGGCGGGCTCCAGCACGGCGCGGAGCTCGTCGGGATCGAACCGGTAGTCCACGGTGCGCTTCGCCCGGACCTGGAAGGTCTCCCCGGCCACGGTCCGCTCCCCCGTCGCGTCGAAGAAGCGCTCCAGGCGCGCGCGGATCTCGGCCAGCTCGTCGTCGCGCTCCTTCACCTCGCGCTTGAGCCTCCCGTAGCGGTCAGCCAGCCGGGCGGCCTCCTGGTGCGTGGGCGCCGGAGGGAGCGGCTCCTGGGTCCAGTTCTCCGGATACTCGTCCGCGTAGGCGGGGCACCAGGGCCTGAAATCGCACCAGTCGCAATGCGCCCCGGGGGCGGGCTCGAACTCCTCGCGCTCGATGCCCCGGGCCACCGCCCGTACCCGAGCCTCCACCTCCCGGATGCGCGCCTCGTCGCGCCCCGGCACCTCGAACAGCGTCTGGCTGGGCACGTGGTACAGCCCCACCGAGCGCACGGCGAGCCCCAGCGCCTGCTCCACGCCCATCTGGTAGAGGGTGAGCTGGTCGCTCTCCCGGGCCCTGTCCAGGGTGAGCTTGCCGCCCGTCTTGTAGTCCACGATCCGCACGCCCTCGGGATCCAGCTTGTCGATCCGGTCGGCGATCCCCCGGCACCGGACCCCGCCGCATTCGAACCTCAGGCCCAGCTCCACCTGGAGGGCCGGACGAAACTCCGGCGCGTGCAGGGCGTGGAAGTCCCGCACCATGCGGAGTCCATCCGCGTGGCGGCGCGCGCGCTCTTCGTCCGTGGGATAGGCGGCCGGATCGAAGCTGGCCTCGAACGCCGCCTCCATCTCCTCCAGGGAGGCCGGAGCCGTGAGGCGTCCCTCGTAGAACGCCTGGAGCGCCGCGTGCACGGCGGTCCCCAGGTTCAGGTACGGGCGCGGAGGCTGCGGGCGGCGGTCCACGTACCGGAGCTTCCACTGCTGCGGGCACCGCAGGTACATGCCGATGGCCGTGGGGCTGAGGACCGGGAGCTCTCGGGGCGAGGTCTCCAGAGTTAAGCTCAGGCTGTAGCTCGTCATCGCCGCCTCCCGCCGGGTACCGCGTTCAGATCGGAGATTCATTCTAACCCTCCCATCTGACAGCGATGTGCCATGCCCCCCCTTACGCCGCGTGCCGCTCCTTCACCCGCTCCGCGGTGTCCCGCACCAGCGCGCGGAGGTCCGCCGGGCTCAGCAGCTCGGCCTCGGCGCCGTACCGCAGGACGTGCCGGACGGCCCAGCCGGGATCGGCCACCCGGTGGGCCGCCACCGCGCCGCCGTCGGGCTGCTCCACGCCGGCGCCCCGCTCCAGGATCCAGCGGGCGATGCGCGGGGAATAGCGGACCACCACCTCCGAGTCCTCCCGGGCTCGGTACACGCGGCCGTCCGCCACGTACTCGGCCGGGTCGAAGTCCTCCGGCGGCTCGAAGGGCTCGTCCGTCTCCTCGGCCTCCAGGATCCGGTCCAGCCGAAACGCGCGCACACCGTCGCGCTCCGGGTCCCGGCCCATGGCGTACCAGCGGCCCGCGGCCGAGACCACCGCGTAGGGCTCCAGGGCATGCTCCTCCGCCTCCCGGGCGCCCGGCTTCAGGTAGCGCAGCCGACAGCGGCGGCGCTCCCGGGCCGCCTCCCCCAGCAGGGAGAGGAGCTCCCGGCCCGCTGGATCTCCGGCCTGCACCGCGTAGCGGGCCCGCAGCGCTTCGGGCGGCGCGGTGGCGAGCTCCTTCTCCAGGCGCTCGGCCAGGGCGGTGAGCGCCTCGCGCCGCTCCCCGTCGGACTCGGCGGCCAGCACCCTCAGCCCCAGACCCAGGGCCAGCGCCTCCCGGGGCGAGAGCCGCGCGGGCCGCCGGAACTCGCCCGTGGTCCGGATCCGAACCCGCTCCCGCTCGACCGAGATCTGGAACTCGTCCGCCCCGCCCGACGGGTGGTAGTAGACCCGGGCCGTCACCTCCTCCAGGTCGCGGAGCACCTGTGCCGGGGCCACCTCCAGGGATTCGGAGACCGCCTCCAGGGGCGCTCCCTCGGGTCCGCCCGCCGCCGCCAGCAGGTAGAGGATGCGGCGGAGCTGATCCCGGGCCACGCTCCGCTCAACCATCGGAGGAGTCCTCGTACAGCGCGACCACGGCGCCGGCCAGCTCCCCAAGCTCCCGCCGCAGCTCGCCCGGCTCCAGCAGCTCCGCCTCGCCCTCCAGGCTCAGCATCCAGCGGAGAAACGGGTTCACCTGCCGGACCTGGAACGCCCGCACCGAGGAGCCGTCCTCCCGCTCCTCGAGCAACCGGCCGTGTCCGTTGCGCTCCGCCCACACCGAGCGGGGAAACGGAAACAACACGCGCGCCGCCAGGGGCTCCTCATCCTCGCCGCCCAGCTCCCACGCCTGCTTTCGCAGGTGATCCTCCAGACGAAAGTCCTCGGGGATCTCGTAGTCCGGCGTACGGGGCCTGGCGGGGTTGGGGGAGACCTCGCGCATCCGTTCCGCCCGGAACACCCGCAGGTCCTCGCGCGTCGCGTCGTGGCCGACCAGGTACCAGTGGCCGCCCTGGAAGAACAGCCCGTAGGGGGCCACGTCGCGGCGGGTCTCCCGGTCCCGGTAGATGCCGCGATACACGAAGCGGACGCGCTTGCGGGCCAGGAGCGCCCGCGAGACCAGGCGGAGCGTGCGCTGGACGTCCCCGGCGCCCGGGCGGTCGGCGAACAGCACGGGGGTCTCGCCGAACCGGTCCACGTCCAGGTCGAAGGCGAGCTTGCGGAAGGCCGAGCGGGCCTCGGTTGCGAGCGGAAAGTCGGGCAGCTCGGCCACCCGCCGCAGGGCCTCCAGGGCCGCCCCGGCGTCCTCCCGCGCGATCTCGAGCTCGGCCACGCGGTGGGAGTCGGCGTACCGGGGGGCAGAGATGGCGCCGGTGGACGGCGGCCTCGCCGGAAGCTCGCTCCGCCCGCCGCCGCTCGGGCCGGCCGCCCCCTCCACCAGCCTCAGGTAGGGCAGATAGAAGTCCCGGCGCGCGATCCGGTAACCCTGGATCCGCTCCCCCCCGTAGTCGATCGAGTAAGGGACCGTCCGGATCGGGATCCCCTGCTCCCGCAGCTCGTCCTTGTCCCGCTCGAAGGCGCGGCGGGCCGAGGCGCGCGCCTTCTCATCGCCCGTCTTCCAACCGGCCGCGTAGGAGGGGACCCGCTCCATGATCTCCTCCACGGAGACCGGCAGGCGCCGCCCCACCAGGTAGGCGATGAGGTCCAGCCAGCGCTGGGTCTTGGAGATCTCCGCCATCAGCGGCGCCCTATCGGAACAGTCGGCCCATGAAGCGGCCCAGGCGCCGGCCCACCGCCCGGTGCGCCATCCGCTTGCCGAGCGTGCCGCGGCGGGCCGCCTGGAGATCCCCCAGGAACCGGGCCAGGGCGTACAGAAAGCTCCTCATGTTCCCACCTCCCGTTCTCCCGTTCGCGCGCGTCCGCGGCTCTCGGCCCCGGGCATCTCCTGGAGCCGGCCGTTGGCCGCCGAAGAGATCTGCCATCGCGTTGCACCGAAAAGGTAGCGACCGGCACCGACAGGAGGGAGAGGGGCGCGAAGGGTTGCAGGAATTCCGAATATCAGATATTCTGTAACACGCTCGAACGGAGAGGTTGAGCCGCAGATGAGAGAGACGACGAAGGTCGGGAAGCGGGGCACGATCGTGATTCCGGCCGCGATGCGGCGGCGCTACGGGATCAAGGAAGGCTCCGTGGTGCTCACAGAGGAGACGGAGGAGGGGATCCTGATCCGGCCGGCCGCGGTGGTGCCGATCGAGACGTACACACCGGAGCGACGCGCGGAGTTCCTGCTGTCGAACGCCGTCGACGCGGAGGACTACGCCCGAGCCATGGAGCGGGTCCGGGAGATGGGCCTCGACCCGACAGCGATTCCGCACCAGCCGCCCGCTTTCTGAGGTTGTGGATCTCCTCTTCCTGGACGCCAACCTTCTCTTCTCGGCCGCGTACCGGGACGATGCCGGAGTACAGCGGTTGTGGAAGCTATCAGGAGTGGATCTGCTCAGCTCGGCCTATGCCGTGGACGAAGCGTCGAGAAACCTCTCCGACCGCGTCTCGCGCGAGCGCCTGAGGCGCCTCGTCCGCCGACTCCAACTCGTCGAGGGCGTTCCGGATCGGCCGCTGCCGCGCGGGATCCGACTCCCGGAGAAGGACCGACCGATTCTTCTAGGAGCCCTGGCCGGCGGAGCCACGCACCTCGTCACGGGAGACGTCACGCACTTCGGGCCGTATTTCGGGAGTGAGGTCGAGAGCCTGCGGATTCTCACTCCCGCTCGGTATCTGGACGAAAGAACGTAGCGGGACGCCCCTACGCCGGGGGCTGGTGGGGCGAGATCAACTCGAGGCCCGAAAACCGCGCGAAGTCCCGGTCCAGGGTGAGCAGGCGGGAAGCTCCCCCTTCCCGGCACACGGCGTGGATCTGCGCATCGAACGCCAGGTTGCCGCGGGCGTCCCCGGCGCGCAGGGCCTCGGACAGGAGCGCAGGGTAGCTGGGTCCGGGACTGAGCACCCGCACGACGGGACACTCCAGCAGCTCCTCCAGCGCGCCCAGCGCCTGTTCCAGCGTGGAGGGCGGATCCAGAATCCGAGGATGGGTGGCCACCCGGACGAACTCGCCCAGGCAGAAGACCGGAACGCCCCACGGCTCGGCGCCCTCCGCAAGATGACGAAGCCAGGCGAACGCCCGCTCATGGCCGGGCAGCCCCGCCCGGTGGGCGTAGATGAGGACGTTGGTGTCGACCGCGATCACCGGCGGTCTCCTGCTGGACAGCTCACCGGCGGCCCCCCGCCGGATCGATCATCCGCGGCCGTCCATGCGCTCGAACAGGGCGTCGCGGTCCGTGAGATCCACGCCCGGCTGCGCCCCTCCGTCCACGACGGTCCACCGCAACCGGTACGGACCGCGGGGACTCTGCTCGCGCCGCAACAGCTCGCGCAGGGCCGTCTCCACGATCGAGGTGATCGTTCGGCCCGTCCTGGCCGCTCGCAGCTTCACGGAGCGCATGAGGGCATCATTCAGATTTAGGGTCGTGCGCATGCATAGATACATATCAGCGATACAGATTTCTGTCAAGCGGGCGTCCCCGCGGACAGATCGAGAGCCGCCACATGCCCTTGCCCGGCATACGCCACCGTACCGCGCGCACCTGTAGCACCAGACTGCGGCGCGAGGTCAACGCCGCATCAAACGGACCCCTTACCCGCCGAACCCCTCCACCCTATGTTGAGCAGTAGGGTTCGAGGTTCACCCTCCCGGCGCCGCCTGGCGCCGGAGCCAGAAGCCGCAGGTGAGAGATGGCTGTCTACGAGTACCACTGCGACGAGTGTCACGAAGTGTTCAGCGTGACCGAGACCATCAGCCGGCACGGCGAGCACCGCCGTTCCCCCAAGTGCCCGCAGTGCGGAGGACGAAAGACCCGGCGGGTGTACTCGAGCTTCTTCGCCAAGACCAGCTCGAAGAGCTGAGGGCGGACGAAGCGGAGGCGCCGGGCCGGCCTATTCCTCCCACGGCAGGCCCGGCCTGCCGAAATGCCCGTAGTTGGTGGTCCGGCGGTAGATGGGCCGCTGGAGATCGAGCGCCGCGATGATCGCCGCGGGCCGAAAGTCGAATTCCCTCACCCGGGCCAGCGCGGCCCCGTCGTCCCCCGTGCCGAGAGGCCCCCCCGTACGTGTCCGCGATGACCTTGCGGCCCGTGAGCCCGCAGTCGACCGAGGGCCCGCCCCGGCCAAAGCTGCCGGTCGGGTTCACCGCGACCTGGATGTCACCGCGCCACCACTCGTCCAGGGCGCGCAGAAGGCTTCGGCCGGATCCGTGTAGCCGATCTCGCGGACGGCCCCGCGCACCACCGCCTCGTGATCGACCCGGGCCCCGGGAGCTCAGGCGCCCCCGGGGCTTCCGGCCGCATGTCGCGTCAGGGGCGTGAGAGGGTGATGTCCCACAGGTAGTCCACGTGGGAGGCGCAGATGTCCTCGAACTCGGCGAGCTCCTTACCCGCCTGGGACTGCAGGTCCGCCTCGAACGCATCGCGCGCGGCGTAGAGCGTGGGCCCGTCCGCCGCGTCGAACGCCAGGGCGCGCCGGATCTTGCCGCCGGTGTCGTGCGCCAGCCAGATCCAGGAGCTCAGCGCGCCCTCCCCGACGTGGCGGTTCAGGATGGGCGCGAACGTCTTCGTGAGGATCTCGTCCGTCTTCGCCTCGCGCGCGGCGTTGCACTCGAAGTAGACGGTGAGACCGATCGAGGGCCGCTTCTGCGCGACCGCTTCCGGATTGGAGGAGGCCGCGACGCGGAAGATGTAGTCATCGTGGTCCGGACAGATGTCGTTGAGCACGCGCCGGGAGCTCTGGAGCTCCGCGTCGCCCTGAATCTCCTCGAACAGCTCGCTTCGAACCTTCAGCAGGGTCGCCCGGTCCGGCGCGATCATGTACTCGGCCCGGCGCCAGGCACCGCCGATCCGGTGCGACAGCCAGCCCCAGGAGAGGAGATGGCCCGCCTTCACATGGGCATCCAGCCGGGGGCCGAACACGTGCTCCTGCAAGGGGTCGGTGAAGGATTCGCGGTTCTGGTCGCAGCCGTAATAGGTGCTGAACGCGTACGGGCCGGGGGCCTGGGCGCGGGCCGCCGCGGGGACTCCGAGCACGCCGAGCGCAACGGCGATGGCGAGCGATCGCTTCATACGACACCTCCTGTGGGTGGTGCGATGGAGAGCTGAACCGATCCGCTCCACGCGCCGTCGCGACGGCGCCATGGCGAGGCCCGCGCGGGAAGCGCGCGGTAGGGAACCTCAGGATGGCCCGACCAACTTAGATGCCGGGAGGCGCGAGCGACAAGAGGGCCCGGACGACTGCCAGAGGATCAACTCGAAGCACCGTGGCCGCCTCCTCTCAGGCCGCCGCCGCGATCCCCTCGAGCGCCCGTGCGCGACGCGGTGCCCTGCCCTCCAGCACGTCCTGGTAGCCCGCCAGGATCACTCCCTTCAACATGTCGGTCCGCGTGCGGACGCCCTGCTCCCGAGCGCGCTTCCACGCGCTCGAGGCGAGCTTTCTCGACGTGCGAACCGAAAGCTTCGAGGTCGCCGAACCTCCCGCGAGCCCGGACTCCGCGAGTCGCCTGACCCGACGCGCAAACCCCTCGTTCTCGGCCAACTCATGCAGATAGAATCGGACGAAGCCGGGGCAGAAGCTCCATGAGGGAGCATCGAAATGATCGGCCAGGAGACGGAGCACGTCGTCCAGGTGAGGCGGCATCCGGGCGTTCAGAACGACGGTCTTCTCCTCCCTGGCCGCTTTCAGCCTGGGTGTGGATTGGGCCGGAATCGAAACCATCTCGCCACACGCCTCGCAAACCGCCACGAGCACGTTCTCCACTTCGACTTCGGACTTCTCGAGGTGCACGGAACGGTAGGCATACCGAGTCGCCACCCGCTTTACACACGCGGGACACATCCCTTCACCCCGATCCCCTTCCCTCAGGACACGCACGCCTAGCGCTCCGCGGGGTGCACGCTGATGAACACGGCGATCTCTCCCAGAAAGTAGCCCTTCACATACGACTCCCGACCACGAACGACCGGCCGGAACGAATGAACCGTAAGCGATCGGTCGAGATCATGCGGTCCTGCCCTGTGTCGGCTGCCGCGGCATCGTTGGAGCAGGAGAATCACCCGATCGGCACTCACATCGCCCACGGCGAGCAGGTTCTTCTCAGCAAGGACGTCACGGAGTTCGTGATCGTAACGTCCCTCTCGCAGAGCATCGATGAAACGATCTCGGATCGCCCTGAAACCGACCAGCCGAGCCTCC
>JBHHYZ010000053.1:0-17250 GCA_046757845.1 Gemmatimonadota bacterium | reverse complement strand
GTACCGCAACTTCGGCTCTCCCCACCCGGAAGGCTACCGCAAGGCGCGCAGGCTGATGAAGCTGGCCGAGAAGTTCGGCCGGCCGGTGATCACGTTCGTGGACACCCAGGGCGCCTACCCGGGGCTCGGAGCGGAGGAGCGCGGCCAGGGCGGAGCGATCGCCGAGAACCTGCTGGTGATGGCCGGGCTCCGCGTTCCTATCCTCACCTGCGTGGTGGGCGAAGGCGGCAGCGGCGGCGCGCTCGGGATCGCCGTGGCCGACCGGGTGTTGATGATGGAGAACGCGATCTACTCGGTGATCTCTCCCGAAGGTTGCGCGGCAATCCTGTGGCGGAGCCGTGAGCATGCCGACAAGGCGGCCGAAGCCCTGCGGCTCACGGCCGGCGATCTGCTGGCCCTGGGAGTCGTAGACGAAGTGGTCCCGGAGCCCGCGGGGGGCGCGCATGCCCGGCCGCGCGAAGCCGTCGAAGAGGTGGGAGAGGCGCTGCGGCGGCACCTGGAGGAGCTGGTGAAGCTGAAGCCGGACGAGTTGGTCCGGAAGCGGCGGGAGAAGTACTACGGCATCGGGGAATGGCGAGAGGCATAGGCAGGAACGGAGAAGACGCGGGCGGCCGTCCCCCGGAGGGCAGGCCCCGGCCGCTGCCGGCCAGGCAGGGAGCCGCGGGGCGACCCTCGTCCGGGCCGCGGCGGCCGCCCGCGGGCGGCCGCCCGGGTCGCGGCGGCCCTCCCCCGACCCGCGTCGGTCGCCCGCGAGCGACCCCGGAACGGCCAAGCCCTTCTCCGGAAGCCGCCGGCGCCCCATCCGTACGGGAGGCCGGGAAGCGCCAGATCGTGGAAGTGCGGTTCAAGGGCCTGCGGAAAGGGTACTTCAGCTTCACCCACCTGGTCCCGCTGCGACCGCTCGAATACGTGATCGTCGAAGCGGACCGCGGCCGCGATCTGGGAATCGTGAAGCTCGCCGCACCGGCCGAAAGCCAGACCTGCGGAGGAGGGTGCGAGGAGGTCTCGGATCGGCCGGTTCCGCCGCCGCCCAGAAGGGTGCTGCGGCGGGCGGCCCCGGCCGACGTCTTGAGACTGTTGCAGCTGCGGGCGCAGGAGATGGAGGTACGCAGCCGCACCCGCGACCTGGTGGCCGGGCATGGGCTCCGCATGAAGGTGAGCGAGGCGGAGTGGCAGTGGGACCGCAACAAGCTCACCGTTTACTTCACGGCCGAGAAGCGGGTGGACTTCCGTGCGCTGGTCCGCGAGATGGCGCGCACCTTCCGGACCCGGATCGAGCTGCGGCAGATCGGAGTCCGGGACGAGGCGAAGCGCCTGGGCGGACTCGGGCGGTGCGGCCGCGAGCTGTGCTGCCGGCTGTGGCTGACAGAGATCGAGCCGGTCACCCTTCAGCTGGCCAAGGACCAGGGTCTGTCACTCAACCCCAGCCAGATCTCGGGCGCCTGCGGCCGTCTCATGTCGTGTCTGCGCTACGAGCACGCCTTTTACCAGCAGGCGCGCAAGCGCTTTCCACCGGTGGGGAAGCGGCTGCACACCCTCCGGGGACAGGAGGAGGTGACCGGCTGGAACATCTTCAGCGACATGGTCACCCTGCGGGCATCGGATGGGGAGGCGCGGCGAGTGTCCCTGCGGGAGCTCAAGCGGGAAACGGCGGATGCCCGTGCCAACAGCGGAGCCCCCTCCGGGCCGCGGGAGCGTGGAAGGCCGGGCGCGGAGGCGCGCGTGCGGAGAGACGCCTCAGATCCCGGGCGCGGTTAGCGCACCCGGACCCGAGGGCGGCCCGCTTCGGCCGCTCGTCCGATTTCACCCCAAGCCGATGTTGCCAACGTGGCGAAGTTCTATCTGACAACCGCGATCGACTACTCCAACGGAGACCCTCACCTCGGCCACGTGGTCGAGAAAGTGGGAGCGGACGTGATCGCCCGGTACCGCCGCAGTCTGGGAGAGGAAGTCCACTTCGTCATCGGCATGGATGAGAATGGGCAGAGCATCGCTCAGGAAGCGGCCCGGCGCGGCACGACGCCGCAGGCCCTGGTCGACGAGCTGGCGGAGCGGTTCGCGGATGTGTGGGCGAGACTCGACATCTCGAACGACGACTTCATCCGCACCACCCAGGCGCGCCACAAGCGTGCCGTCCAAGCGCTCATCCGGCGAATCCAGGAAGCGGGCGACCTCTACATGGATCGCTACGCCGGTTACTACTGCATCCGCTGCGAAGCCTTCAAGAAGGAAGAGGAGCTGGTAGAGGGGCGCTGTCCGATCCACCCGAACCGGGAGATCGCCTGGACCGAGGAGGAGAATCACTTCTTCCGGCTCTCGAAGTACCGGGACCCTCTCCTGGCCCACGTGCGGGAGCATCCGGAGTTCATTCGGCCCCGTAGCCGACGCAACGAGATCCTGCGCCTGCTCGAGGGAGGACTGCAGGACATCTCCGCCTCCCGGGCGCGGCTGCCCTGGGGCGTCCCTTTCCCCGGAATGGAAGACCATACGGTGTACGTGTGGTTCGACGCGTTGCCCAACTATATCTCCGCCATCGGTTTTCCGGACGGGGAGTTCACGACCTGGTGGCCGGCGGACCTGCACGTCATAGGCAAGGACATCACGCGCTTCCACTGCGTGATCTGGCCCGCCATGCTGCTGTCTGCGGGCCTCGATCTGCCGTCCACTGTGTGGGCCCATGGATTCGTCACCGTGGCGGGCGGCAAGCTGTCCAAGTCGGCCGGCCGGCAGTTCGAGCTCTCGGAGCTGCTGGACCGTCATGGGACGGATGCCCTGCGCTTCTTCCTGATGCGGGAGGTCCCGTGGGACGGGGATCGTGACTTCGCGTCCCCCGAGGACTTCCTGGAGCAGCTGGATCGAAGGTACAACGCCGACCTGGCCAACGACCTGGGAAACCTTCTGAACCGGGTGGTCAGCATGGTCGGAAAGTACCGAGACGGCCGGGTGCCGCCGGTCGGCAGTCCCGGCCCGGCGTCGAGCCGGACGGATCTCGAGGCCATCCGGATCGGGGCCCGGGAGGAATATCACCGCTGCATGGGCGACTTCCGCCTTCACCATGGACTGGCGGAGGTGTGCTCGCTCGTGCGGGCCGCCAACGCCTACGTGGACGAGGTGCAGCCGTGGAGGCTGGCGCGCGAGGAGACCGGGGGGAAGACCGGGCCGCTGGATGTCGCGCTCCGTTCCCTGGTGAGAGCTCTCGGGACCTGCGCCGCGCTGCTTTCGCCTTTCATGCCCGGCAAGGCGGCGGAGCTCTGGGAAGCGCTGGGCGGCTGCGGAGAGCCGCCTCCGGCGGCCGAGCTGGAGCGCGCGCTGGCCGGACTGGCGCGGGTTCGGCCGGGTCCGGTGTTGTTCCCGCGGCGGGAGTGAGACCCCGGCTCCGGCTTGACATCGGCGGACAAGGGGCATACCGTTTGGCGACTTTTGCCCGTCCCTCCAGCCATCCGCTCGGGAGAGTCGCCCAAAGCGTGAACAGGTCAGATCACTGGACCGTGCAGCTCATCCCTGAGCACAGCGGTCGCGTGCGAAGCATGCGATTTCGTTCGCGTGTCGCCCTCATCGCCGGCTCCGCTGTCCTCACCCTGTTCGCCCTCACGCTGATCGGGAGCGCGGCTTTTCTGGGCGAACGCCATCGGGCGGCGGAGCTGGAGCGGCTCCGGGCGGAGAACCGGCACCTGGTATCCAACCTGGTAGAGATGGAGGCACGCACCCAGCGGCTGGGCCAGGCCATGGACCAGCTCGCGGCGAGGGATCAGCGGTACCGGGTGATCGCGGGACTGCCTCTCCTGGACCGGGAGGTCTACGCGGTGGGAGTTGGAGGACCGGCCCCCGCCGATCCCGAGCTCGGCCGCTTCTATGCGGAGAGTCCGGCCCTGGCCGGGGCCTCGCAGGCGGCCACGATGGATCTGGACCAGCTGCTGCGGCGGGCGGAGCTGCTGAAAACCAGCATCGGCGAGGCCATGGACTCGGTGGAGGCGCGACAGGACATGCTCCGCCGGCGTCCGTCGATCTATCCCGTGGAGTCTCCCGACGCCTGGATCAGCTCCGGATTCAGCTACAGCCGACTCCATCCGTTGCTCGGGTACCGTCGTCCCCACGAGGGCCTGGACATCTCCGCCTCCGCGGGCAGCCCGGTCGTCGCCACGGCCGCCGGAACAGTGGTATTCGCGGGTCGAGAATCCGGCTACGGTCGGATGGTCGAGATCGATCACGGCTACGGTTTCCGGACGCGGTACGCCCACCTGGCGCGCGTGTTGGCCCGGGTTGGACAGGCCGTGGAGCGGGGTGACGAGATCGGCGAGGTGGGCCGGTCCGGGTTGGCCACCGGCCCCAACCTGCATTACGAGGTCCTGGCGGACGGGCGCCACGTGAACCCCTGGAAATACCTCCTGGAGCGGCGCTAGCGGAACCCTCCGTCTCGGTCCCTCCCCGTTTCCCCGCCCGCACCCGGCGGTTTTCGCGCGACACGGCGCGCGGCATCCGGCTCGAGATCGCCCGCTTCGTGCCCGGCCGCCCAGGTTTGAAAATCCCGCGCGGCGTCTCTACATTGGCGACCCTGTAGGCAGGTTCCTTCGGTTCACCCACAGCGTGGAGCGCGTCAAATGCGGCACAAGGGCCTCGCATTCACCGTTCTTGTCGGCAGCGCCATGAGCTTGTCCGCTTGTGGAGGAGGCCGCGTCACGGTCCTGGTCGCGACACAGGACGCGGAGGGCGCTCTCAAGCCCATGAAGGACCGTCCCGTGCGATTCCTGCCCTTCAATCGGGATTCGGTGTTCGACGCTCTGGCCGCTCGCGCGGAGGAGCCCGAACCGGTCGTGCCCGAGGACCTGAAGGAAGCGTTCAACGAGGTCAGCAAGTTGCAGCAGGAATGGCGGCAGGCCGAGGCGGAGTGGAGCGACGTGCGCGAGCAGCTCAAGAGCCTGTCCGAGCGCATGAGGCGCATGGACCCGCGGAGCCGCGAGTATCGCCGCCTGTTCGACCAGTTCAACTCGCTGGATCGGCGGGAGAAACAGCTGGATCGTGCCAAGAAGCAGGCCTTCGGGAAGTTCGACAAGCTGCAGAAGGCCAGCCTCGCGCGGGCGGACTCCATCCGTGCGGTGCGGGAATCGTGGGAAGACGTGGCTTTCCGGGACTACCAGTCCATCGTGGACAGCATCCTGTCCGCGGAGGGCAAGGAGATCTACGAGGACACGACCGGCGCCGACGGCTATGTGACCCAGCGCCTTCCCTCCGGCGACTGGTATGTGCACACACGTTACAGCATTCCCTTCGGCGAGCTCTACTGGAACCTGCTCATCAATCCGGCGGAAGTGGACACGGTCCGCCTGACCCGTGAGAACGCGGAAGAGAGATTGCAATTCTAGCGCTCCGCGGCCCGCTGGCGTTCCACGACCCGGCTCAGCGCCGGAGCGCCGTTCAGGCCCGAACGGCCGAGTCACAATGACGGGACATGAGCCGGCGGTCGGTCTGCAGGTGGACCGCGATTACGTGGCGTGGCTGACCTTCGATCTTCCGGGCTCGAAGGTCAATCTGCTGGGCGTCGAGGTCATGGCGGAGCTCGACCAGCGGCTCAGCGAGCTGGAATCCACGATCGCGACTGGACGCCTGGTCGCCATCGTGGTGCGGAGCGGAAAGTCGGGCAACTTCATCGCCGGCGCGGATGTGGGCCAGATCGCCGCGCTCACCGACCCGGAGGAGGCGACGGCGAAGAGCCGCGAGGGCCAACGGATCTTTCGCCGGCTCGAGCGCCTCACCGTCCCGACCATCGCGGCGGTGGATGGAACCTGCCTGGGCGGGGGAACCGAGCTCATCCTCGCCTGCCGGTACCGGCTCGCTTCGGACAGGCCGAGCACGAAGATCGGACTCCCGGAGATCAAGCTGGGCATCCTCCCGGGCTTCGGCGGCACGGTACGACTGCCGCGGTTGATCGGCATCCGCGGCGCCCTGGATGTCATCCTCACGGGGAAATCCCTGTCCGCCACCCGCGCGTACAGGCTGGGCCTGGTGGATCGAGTCGTGAGCCATGAGCGGTTCGACGAGGCGATCCACGAGTTCGTCCGAGAGGTCCTGGACGGGAGCGTGAAGCGCGCGCCCCGCCGGAGATCTCTGAGCGAACGGCTGCTGGAGGACACCTCGCCCGGCCGGCGGCTCCTGTTCTCCATGGCCCACCGCAGCGCGGAACAGGGGGCGGGTGGCCACTATCCGGCCCCGCTCCGCGCCCTGGAGGTGATTCGCAGCACCTATGGGATGCCGATCGACCGGGCGCTCGAGGTGGAGGCACAGGCGCTGGGCGAGCTGGCGGTCAGCGACGTCTCCAAGGCCCTGATCCGCATCTTCCTCCTGCAGCAGAGGGCGAAGCGGGCGCTCCCGGCGGAACTCCTGGCCCGGCGCCGCGAGGTCGGGCGGGCGGCCGTCCTCGGCGCCGGGGTGATGGGCGGCTCGATCGCGGAGTTGATCGCGTCGCGCGACGTTCCGGTGATTCTCAAGGACATCCAGCAGTCCGCGCTCGATGAAGGGCTGCGCCACGCCCGCGGCCTTCTCGAGAAAGCGGGCCGGCGCGGCGTGCTCCGCCGGGAGGAAGTGGGTCTCAAGTTCGCGCTCATCTACGGCACGCTGTCCTACGACGGGCTTCACGAGGCGGACATGGTGATCGAAGCGGTGGTGGAACGCATGGCCGTGAAGCAGCAGGTGCTGAAGGAGTGCGAGGAACGGCTCGATGGCGGGGCGGTCTTCGCCACCAACACCTCTTCACTCTCCGTCTCCGAGCTGGCTTCCGCCGCGGCGCATCCCGAACGGGTGGTGGGGCTCCATTTCTTCAACCCGGTGCACCGGATGCCTCTGGTGGAAGTGGTGCGGACCGAGATGGCTTCGGAGGAAGCGATGGCCACGGCTTTCGGCTTCGCCCTGGATCTCGGCAAGACTCCGGTGCTGTGCGCGGATTCGCCCGGCTTCGTCGTCAACCGCCTGCTCGCGCCGTATCTGAACGAAACGGGCTACCTCCTGGAGGAGGGGGCTTCCGTCGAGGAGCTGGACGGGGCCCTGCGCGAGTTCGGGATGCCGATGGGCCCGTGCCGGCTGCTGGACGAAGTGGGGTTCGACATCGCCGAACATGTGGCCCGGGAGATGGAGAGCGCGTTCGGGGAGCGCATGCGGGCCTCGGAGAGCATCGCCCGGTTGCGTGAGGGCGGACGCCTGGGACGCAAGAACGGGCGCGGATTCTACATCTACGAGAAAGGCCGGCAGAGGCGGATGGACCGCGGCGTGGCGGAGATCCTGGGTCGTCCCGCGGACGGTCGCGGGCCGTCTCGGGACCTGATGCGGCGGCGCTGTCTGTACCCGATGGTCAACGAAGCCGCCTACGTGCTGGCGGAGGCAGTCGTCGAATCCGCCGGGGTGGTCGATCTGGCGATGGTGATGGGAACCGGCTTCCCTCCGTTCCGGGGCGGACTGCTCCGCTGGGCGGACCGCGAGGGGCTGCCAGCCATCCTGGAGGACCTTAGGAAGTTCGAACAAGCTCATGGTGCGCGCTTCGCCCCCGCCCCCCTGCTCGTGGAGATGGTGGAGAGCGACCGGAGCTTCACCGACCCTGTCTGAGCCACCGGTCCGGCGGCGGTGGGGGTTCGCCGCACGATCGGGATCCCGAACTCCGACTCCGGATTCAGGCGCGCAACGAGTCGACGTCCTGTACGAGCGACCTCCGAACCGCGTGCGCCGCTATCGCCAGGAGCTCCTCTACGACGGGGACGACTACAAGATCACGTTGCTGATTCTGGGGAGCGGCGACCCTCCGGTCCGGGTCACGGAGTCGGTGACGCTGGGGGCGGGGTGCTCGATGCTGTGGTTCACGTTTCCCGGCCGGCCCTACGAGGTCGCGGCCTTCCACGACCGTCGCGGCCGGCTGCTCGGCCACTATACCAACCTCGTTCGTCCACCACGGCTGAGCGGATCCACCTGGCGAATCACCGATCTGTTCCTGGACATCTGGATAGAGCCCGGCTCGGCCCCGCGGGTCCTGGACCGAGAGGAGCTGGCCGAAGCGCGCGAGCGAGGATGGATTCCTCCCGAGGACTGCGAGCTGGCCGAGAGGGAATGCGGGCGGATCCTCGCCCGCATCCGGGAGGGCGAGTGGCCGCCGGCCCCGGTCCGGCGCTGGCCGCTGGACACCGTGCAGGCCCTGCGCCTCCGCCGCGACACGCCGGGGATCTACTGGGCGGCCCTGGTGTCGGGACGCCTCATCGCTTTCGGCCTGTATTTGCTGGGAGCGGTCTCACTCACTTCCATCGCGTTCGCGGCTCTTACCGATGCCTTCGTGGCCAGCGGCGCGAGCGAGCGGGCATTCCTGAGCACCGTGACGGGAGAGGCACTCCTCCTGCTCCCGTTGACGCTCGCGGGCCGGCTGCCGGCCACGCGGTGGCCCCGACCCGCGCTCACCGACGAGCGGACGTTGTTCATCGGGACTCTGGCGACCAGCTTCGCCGTCCTGGTGATCCACGGGAGTGAGCGCTGGAGCGCGCTCCTGGCGGCCGTATACGGCACCCTGGCCGTGTTCTGTGCCATCTTCGCGGCCAGCCGGGCCTACTTCGATCGGACGCTTCCGCTGTTCGCGGTCGCCGGGCTGGTGGTGTCCGGAGTGGCCCTGGCGGTTCTGCTCTAGCGGGTGGCCGGACGGCCTCCGTGACCACGTCAGGGGCACGGCCCCCGACACGATCGGACGGTATCGCTCGTACACAGGCGTGGGATCCGTTCACGCCATGCGCGCGGGAGGACGAGTGAAGCAGGAAACCCGAAGGAGAGGCCGTTTTCTGGCGGGCTTCGGAGTCTATTTCGTGGCCCTGTGGCTGCTGTGGAACACGCCTGTCGCGTATCCCCTCAAGCTCTTCGTGGTGCTCCTGCACGAGTCGAGCCACGGCCTGGTGGCGGTCGCCACCGGGGGCCGAATCGAGGGAATCGTGCTCACCTCCGACCAGGGCGGCCTGTGCCGCTGTCCGGGCGGCAACGCCTTCCTGACCCTGTCGGCCGGCTATCTGGGAAGCCTGGCGTGGGGCGCGCTCATCGTGCGCGCGGCCCTTCTCCGGGGCACCTGGGCGCGTGCCAGCACGGGGGTGCTGGGGGCCGGAGCCCTCATCGTGTCGGCGCTTTACCTACGAAACGGCTTCGGGCTCGCCTTCGGCCTCGCGTTCGGGGCCGCGCTGGTCGGCGCCGCGCGCTATCTGAACGTGGAGGCCAACCGGGTCCTGCTCAACGTCCTGGGCCTGACGAGTTGCCTGTACGCCATCCTGGACATCAAGAGCGACATCCTGGAGCGACCGCACCTCACCTCCGACGCTGCCATGCTGGCCGGGCTGACCGGGATCCCGACCCTCGTGTGGGGGATCCTGTGGATCGGGATCGCGCTGTTCGCCAGCTGGCGGCTGTTCCGCTGGGCATACCGCCGGGCCTGATCCGACGGCGGCGACCCATCACCTTTCGGATCCGCCCGCCCACCACCTTCCGGGATCCGCCGCGGGACGAGCGGCGGCGGCGAGTGGCGGTGGCCGGCGCGGCCTCCTATCGCCGGCCTGCGTCGCTCTCCTGCCAATCCGCCGGCTTGAATGCTCCGATCGGACCGGGAAACACCACCGGGCTCTCGAACCCATCCTTCGAGACGCTGGCCACCCCGAACAGGTAGTTGTCGATCACCACGTCGGTCAGCGTGTGCCCGGCCACATCGCCCACCCAGACGCTCCACTGCCACTGCGGCTGGTCCGTGAGCCGCCAGTAGATCCGGTAGCCCGCCAGATCCGGAGCCGTCGAGGGATCCGCCGCCGTCCAACGGAGCGTGGTGGACGGCCGCACGGCACCCTGAATCCGGACGCCATCGGGAGGTGGAGGCGCCCAAGCCAGGGAAGCGAGCGTCACGGCGTTGAGGGCCGTGAGCTTGGCGGCGAAGTCGAATTCCACCGCGCTCAGGACATCTCCGTACTCAACCCCATCTTCCACCCGCACGTCCTGGTGCTGCCGGCGGTAGTCTTCGTTCGCCTCCATGATGCGCACGGCCGGATATCCCACGTCGTTGAACGGCCGATGGTGGCCGCCTCGCCCGAACCGGTCCAGGCGATAGACCATCATCACATCCAGATTGGGGATGTACTCGTCGGCGATACGATCCACGTATCGAGCCAGATTG
The DNA here is from genome assembly GCA_046757845.1 of Gemmatimonadota bacterium. Classification (GTDB taxonomy): domain Bacteria; phylum Gemmatimonadota; class Gemmatimonadetes; order Palauibacterales; family Palauibacteraceae; genus JBHHYZ01. The sequence continues at coordinate 7,088 of JBHHYZ010000053.1, read as the reverse complement.
CGGGACGGAGAATCCACCTCGCCACCCGTGAAGCGGCGCAGCCGGGCCATCCCGGGAGTCTCATCCGCCCGGATCCCTTCGGAGAACACGCGCGCCACTGTGTTGTCCGCGACTCCGTTCTGGCCCTGGATGTTGCCGATCATGTCGTTGTTGAGGAACGCCTCGATGCGCCACTTCTCCCGCTTGGCCACCTGGGCCATGTGCCGGCCTCCGAACAGGCCCTGCTCCTCGCCGGAAAGGCCCACGTACACGATCGAGGCGGCGAAGCGATGCCTAGTGAGCACTCGAGCCGCCTCCAGGACTCCCGCCATCCCGGAAGCGTTGTCGTTGGCCCCTGGAGCGTCCGTCGTCGCGTCGAGCGCGTCGCTGACCCTCGAGTCGATGTCGCCGGACATCATCACGTATCGTCCGGGATCGCTCGTGCCGGGCTGAACGGCGATCACGTTGACCACGGCCACCGTGTCGGGAATCCTCCGGGTCCCCCCCACCAGCGAGGTCTGATAGGAGACCTCCAGGCAGCCGCCGCACGCCCGGGAGATCCGATCGAACTCGGACTTGATCCAACGCCGGGCCGCGCCGATTCCTCGAGTCTGCGAGAGCGTGTCCGACAGCGTGTGGCGCGTGCCGAAGCCCACCAGCCGACGGATGTCGGCCTCGATTCGCTCCGCCGACACGGCCGCGGCGATCTCACGCAGCACCGGGTGCTCGCTCGGAGGCGGCACGGGAACGGACGTCGCCGGGGTGGACGGAGCCCCGACAACAGGAGCGACGCGAATCGCCCGGGGAGTCCGAGGCGGGCTCGCCTGAGGTGCCTGGGCGACCAGCGGTCCGCTGCCGAGCGCCGCCAGGCAGAGGATGACGAGCGGGGCTCTCGAGCGGGCTGCGGCCCCGCGGGCAGGGGCGGAATCACACACGGCGACACCTCCTCGAAGCTCTGTTCGGGTGACAAAACGGCTTTAAGCTGTGGGACCGGCCCGCTTCGGCACAAGCCACCGGCCGGACGGGCGGCCCTGTCCCGCCGGCACCGCCGCTGGCTCCCCGTGAAGCGGCATCCTACGTTGCCGACGGCGTCGAGACCCCCGTTCACAGCCCGGATCCGGAACCCGGACTCCGCGCGCCGGACGGCCCCGAACTTGGGAACCCGGATCTCCAGGAGCCGATCATGCACAGCCGAGACCGCGCCGGAACGCTCGCCCTCCTCCTTTCCCTGCTCCTTCCGTTGGCTACAGCGTGCGGAAGCCCCGGCGGGGCCGGAGGGCCGCCGCGGCTCCGCTTCGCGATCACGCTCCCGCCCGAACGGAGCGCGGAACCGCTGGACGGGCGCCTGCTTCTCCTGCTGTCGGCGGATTCGAGCGCCGAGCCGCGCTTCCAGATCACCGACGGCCCCGAGACACAGCTCGTGTTCGGCCTGGACGTGGACGGGTGGAAGCCGGGCGAGGAGCGCTCGATCGACGCGTCGGCGTTCGGGTACCCGCTGCGGAGCCTGGCCGACATCCCACCGGGCGAGTACCGCGCGCAGGCCCTCCTGAACCGCTACGAGACGTTCCGCCGCGCCGATGGCCACACCGTGAAGCTCCCGCCGGACCGCGGGGAGGGACAGCAGTGGAACCGCAAGCCCGGAAATCTCTACAGCGCGCCCAAGACCGTCCAGATCGGCCCGTCCCGGCGCCAGACCCTTCGCCTGGACCTCGACCGGGAGATCCCGGAGATCCCGGATCCGCCGGATACGAAGTACATCAAGCACGTCCGCATCAAGAGCGACCTGCTCACCGAGTTCTGGGGCCGGCCCATGTACCTGGGCGCACACGTCCTCCTGCCGGAGGGCTTCGACGCGCACCCCGAGGCCCACTACCCGCTGGCCGTGTTCCACGGGCACTTTCCGCACGATTTCGGAGGCTTCCGGCCGGAACCGCCGGACAGCAGCGCGGAACCCGTCTACAGCGCCCGGTTCGATTGGCCGGGCTACAACATCACCCGGCAGACCTTGGCCCATCAGCTGTATCTGGACTGGACCGGTCCCGAGTTTCCGAGGATGCTGGTGATCGAGGTCCAGCACGCCAACCCGTACTACGACGACTCCTACGCCGTCAACTCCGCCAACCTGGGCCCGTACGGCGACGCGATCACCTACGAGCTGATCCCCTACATCGAGAAGAAGTTCCGCGGTCTGGGCCAGGGCTGGTCGCGTTTCCTGTACGGCGGCTCGACCGGCGGCTGGGAGGCCATGGGAGTCCAGGTGCTCTACCCGGACGACTACAACGGAGCCTGGGTCGCGTGTCCCGATCCGATCGACTTTCGAGCCTACACGGTCGTGAACCTGTACGAGGACGACAACGCGTACTTCCTGGACAGCCGGTTCAAGCGCACGCCGCGCCCCGGCCACCGCGACTGGCTGGGCCGGATCAGCTCCACCCTGGAGGAGATGAATCTCCGCGAGCTCGCGCTGGGCACGCACAGTCGCTCGGGCCAGCAGTGGGACATCTGGGAGGCCGTGTTCTCCCCCGTCGGGGACGACGGCTACCCGAAGCGCATCTGGGACAAGCTGACCGGCCGGATCGACCACGACGTGGCCGCATACTGGAGGGAGCACTACGATCTCTCCTACATCCTCCGCCGCGACTGGGCCACACTCGGGCCCAAGCTGAGGGGCAAGCTCCACATCTACGTGGGCGACATGGACAACTACTACCTCAACGATGCCGTCTATCTGACCGAGGAGTTCCTGGAGAGCACGCGGGACCCGTACTACGACGGCGAGGTGGACTACGGAGACCGGGCGGAGCACTGCTGGAACGGCGACCACACCCGCCCCAACGCGCTCTCCCGGCTGCGCTACATCCAGATGTTCGCCCCGAGCATCGTCGAACGGATCCGGCGGACGGCACCCCCCGGAGCGGACACCACGAGCTGGAAGTACTAGCGGAGACTCCCCGCACTCGAAGTAAGAGTCGCCGAACCACCCTCCTGCTCGCGCACCGATGTCAAGAGGTCTGCGGGGGTTGCACCCTAGCCTTGCACCTCACGTAACGTCAGGGGTTACAGTCCTCCACGGAGATCGGGAGACAGGACCCGGAAGGGAGGAGGGCACCGGGGTCCTCGGCCGTTTCGGCGTCGAACCGAAGGTCGCCGAGTACATGGGCCGGGCGATGGCGCTGTTCCGAGACCGGAACGGGTGATCCGGGGACGTTTCCCGGCCGGACGACCGTGAGACGGTTCCACGGCCCAGACACGTGCGGGAAGCCGATGAGTTCCGCGTGGGAGGCAGGTCCCCTGTCCTATGGATCGGGCGAAACCCGCACCAAGAGGACAGGAAGCCCGGCGTCGGCCCGAACGGAGCGGTTCCGGATGAAGCGAATCGAGCTCGAGGCTGAGCTGGAGCGCCTCCATGCCGCGGCGTTCGGCTGGGCGTTGAGTTGCTGTGCCTGGGACCGCGAAGCGGCGGAGGACACCTTGCAGTCGAGCTATCTGAAGGTGCTGGACGGACGTGCACGCTTCGGTGGAAGATCCTCGTTCAAGACGTGGTGGTTCGGCGTGATCCGGCGAACCGCCGCGGAAGAGCGCCGCAAGACCGCGTGGTGGCGGCTCCTGTCGCTGGAGCGGTTCTTGGGCCACCCGCAGCTTCACGACGCCAGGCGCGATCCCGAAGCCGAGCTGATCCGCTCGGAAGCCAGCGCCCGGTTGGTGGCGGCCCTGGGCCGTCTCTCGGCGCGGCAGCGCGACCTCTTACACCTCGTGTTCTACCAGGAGCTCAGCATCGCGGAAGCGGCCGATGTGCTGGAGCTTCCAGTGGGCACGGCGCGCACTCACTACGAGCGGGGGAAAAAACGCCTCCGCGCTCTCCTCGGCGGTACGGACCGCGGCGGATGATCTCCGACCCGCTGACGGACCGAGAACTGCGCCAGCGGTTTGTAGAACTCCGGCGGGAGGTGCTGGCGGCCGCCCCGCCGTTCGAGCCCGCGTCTTCACTGCGACGGCGCGGGGAACGCCGCCCTGCCAGGCTCGGCTGGAGAGCGGTCCTTGTCTCGGCCATGGTGGTGACCCTGGCCCTCGGCGCCGTGCTCGGCCTGTTCCGCTCCGGCATCGACACCTCCGGCGGTGAGCGTGGAGTCCGGCCGGACCCGCGATTCGAGATCGATCTCTCCACGGCCAGATGGGTGGCGCCCAGCGACTTTCTGCTCCGGACGCCCGGCCAGGCTCTGCTGGGCGAGGTGCCCTCCGTGGGCGCCCGAGCTCTTGCCGGGCCGCCCGGTTCGAGCGAATCCCCCGCGGCACCCCATGGAGAACGGAGGAATCGAACATGATGCGACGCCTTCTGGTGACGATCCCTCTCCTACTCGTCCTCGGCGCCCCGACCGGTGCCGTGGGTCAGCAGCGGCCGGAGCCGGGCGGGTTTGAGCGCTATCTGTACCCTCCGGAGCTGATCATGCGCTACCAGCGCCGGTTGGAGCTCACGGAAGAACAGCGTTCGGCGATCATGGAAGCGATCCAGAACCTCCAGACCGTCGTGCTGAAGATGCAGTGGTCTCTGGAGGACCAGAATCAGCGCCTGAGCGACGTACTCAGTCAGCCCACAGTGGATCGGGATGCGGCGCTGAAGCAGATCGACCGGATCCTGGACACGGAACGCCGCGTCAAGCGAGTCCACCTGGCGGCGCTGATACGGATCAAGAACGTCCTCACCGCCGACCAACAGGCGATCCTCCGATCGCTGCGCGATGGGCAGAAGCACTCGGACCGGAAGGACTGATGCGCCGGGGGGCGCAGCGACCGATACGCCGCAACCCAGGGGGTGACAGATGCACGAGCGAATGAGACTCATCCCGATCATGGTGGCAGGGCTCGCCGTGGCCGGGGCGGGCTGCTCCGGCGATTCCGCCACGGGAGTAGGCGGGGTGCCGGTAAGCTTCGACGCGGCCAGGACACAGGAGGACATACAGGCGGTCAACCGCGTGTTCGGAAGCGACGTGTGGCAGAGCTTTCAAGCGTTCGGGCACAGCGTGACGAGCGCCCCGGCCTCCGCTTCGGGCGCGGCCGCGGCTGGCCTGGCGGTCGAGAACCTGGCCCGCCTGGCGCCGAGCGAGGCCCGGCGGGCCGCCGTGGATCTGACGCGCCTCATCCTGAGCCAGGCGGGCGGGCGGGTCTCGGCTTCCCGCGTGCCCCGGATCCCGCCCGGCATCCGGGGGACGACCTTCGTCCTCGACCCGGAGACACGCCAGTATGTGCCGGACCCGGACCGCACCGGAGCCCCGCCCAACGGGCTGAGGTTCATCCTCTACGCGGTCAACCCGTTCACGGGTGAGCCGGTCGTGACGGCGGAAATCGGGCACGCCGATCTCACGGACGAGGGAGACTCCCTACCCGATGCCGTCGCCCTCCGGCTCCGGATCGTCTCGGAGGGCACGACCTTTCTCGACTACACCGTGCAGGCCGGAGGGTCGGAAACCGGAGGCGCTCTGTCAGTGGCCGGCTTCGTCCGCGACCGCGAGACCCGGCTCGAGTTCGATATCGCGGTGACCACGAAGAGCGACCCGAACGGCGAGTCGGCGGACGTGTCGTTCCACCTGATGATCCCCCAACGTCGCTTCGCGGCCGACGGAACGGTGGCCCACGTGAACGGACAGACGGGCCAGGCCGACCGCATCGAGCTCGCCGTCCGGGTGGGCGAGGACACGATCGGGTTCACGGCCACGCAGACCGAGACCGCGGTCGACGCGACGTTCACGGTCAACGGACGCGTCTTCGCCACGCTCACTGGAGACCCGATGAATCCCGAAGTCCTCGGCGCGGACGGAAGGAAGCTTACGCGGGAAGAGGCGAGAGCGCTGAACGACATCGCCTCGCTCACGGACACGGTGTTCCGGCTGCTGGGTCAGCTACTCCAGCCGGCAAGCTCCATCTTGGGCCTGGGCATGATGCCGTGATAGGCGACCGTCGAGACCGAGAACCGGCCCGAGACAAGCGCGGCCGGATGCGACGGGGACTCCCGTAAGGGCCGGATGCGACGGGGGGCCAGGCCGAGCGACTCGACCTGGCCCCCCGTCGCTGTCCGCGCCGGAGCGTAGTTACTCCACTCGCGTGACGTTCTCCGCCGCCGGTCCCTTCACGTTGTCGACCACATCGAACTCGACGCGATCGCCCTCGTTCAGGCTCTTGAATCCGGTGCCCTGGATGGCGGAGTGGTGGACGAAGCAGTCCTTTTCACCATCATCGCGGACGATGAAGCCGAACCCCTTCTGGTCATCGAACCACTTGACGGTTCCGGAGATACGCATCGACGCAACTCCTCGTTGTTCGGGTCGGAGTGCGGAATGATCCGTACCTGCCGACTACCGGTTGCGCGGATAAGCCCCCGCGCAGGGAGTTTCGTGGCACAGCTCTCCACGAAGCGCACTCGGAGAGTCGCCTCCGACAGGCCAATCGCCTGTCGGCCGGCAAGCTCCGAAGATGTAGGCCGGCAAAAAGATCGACGATTTTTCCAGATTCGTCAAGGCGGCCGGCCCCGGCGGCTCATCCCCCGGCGATGGTTCGCTGCACGGCGATACGCCAGACACTCCCCTTTCGGGTCAGGATCATGATCAGCCGGGCCTCGACCGGATCCAACTCCACCCCATCGGGCCCACGCATGCCCGTGATGCGCGACTCCACATCGGCCACGGCGACATCCGGCCGCAGGAAGCGGATCATCACCCCGGGGTGAGAGTGCCGGGAGGCCCGCAGCGCCTTCGAGCGAAACAGTTCCCGGTGCCATTCCTCGATCTCGCGACGACCCTGGAGCTCCCGGGCATCCGAGAGGCGGACGCTCGCGTCCTCGCGATAGGGCGCGGCCGCCGCGGCGGCATCGTGGTGGTCCCACGCCACGGCATGAGACTCGATCAGCTGGCGAATGGCCACCTCGTCCTCCGGCGTTCCCTGTGCCGACGAGGGCGCCGAGCTCCCCAGGATCGCGAGGATCGCCAGGATCCAGGGTCGAGTGCGCATCGGATCTCGCATGCGTGGCTCCGGGTCCATGGGCGGGCCTCGACTACCGCATCTCCTCGATCCAGCCCTCGATCTTGCGGGTCAGCATGGAGAGCGGCACGCTCCCGTCC
>JBHHYZ010000052.1:0-17721 GCA_046757845.1 Gemmatimonadota bacterium | reverse complement strand
CTCGACCTCGGGTGGCTCCAGCGGGAGGTGGCCTCCCTCCTCGGGGTTTCGAAGGATACGATCAGGAATTGGGAGCGGAATCGGACGACGCCGGCGCTTCGCTACGTGCCTCGGATCCTCGAGTTCCTGGGCTACGTGCCGTTCGAGCCCGGTCCTTCCCTACCGGAGAGACTCCGGTTCACCAGGCGGGTCCTGGGGCTCTCCCGAAGGGCGTTCGCTGGCAGGCTCGGCGTGAACGAGTCCACCGTTCGGGGGTGGGAGACAGGACGGCACCGGCCGAGCCGGCGGCACCGGGAGCGGATCGAAGGGCTCTGGGTGTCCCTCCGCGACGGCGCCCAGCGGTGTCCCATGGCTGGGACTCCGTGATCACCACCGGAGCCGGTTCAAACAGGAAGATGTCCGTGTTCCCGCCGACGGGGATGGCGACCGTCGGGTGGGGAGTGTGCCAGGCATCTACGTGGCGTTTCTGCCATCCGGGATGAGGCGGCGTTGGTACGCAATCTCGCTAAGACCGCTTGGGACCCGGCTATACACCTCTGCCTCAAAGACCAGCTCACAGCGCACCCGGCTTCTGATCCTCGACCACGGGCGGCCTCGACCGCGTAGGCCGCGCGCTGACGTGTTTACGGCACCTGCCGCCTCTGGCCGCTGGCGCTGTCCCGTCGGGTCTCCGCCAGACGATTCGGCGGCGGCACCCGGCGAGTGTTGTAGCTCCTGAGGTACGCCTGGTGGTCCTCGTCCGTCGGATAGGACTGGCCGGGACCATACGGGTACCGCGACATTCCGTGGAATGGCAGCGGGGCCACGGTTTGCCCTTCGGCCGTGTTGAGATCCGCGTCCTTTACCCAGTTATCCGTATAGAGAATGAAGTCGCGGGTCCAGCCAGACTCGAGGATCGGAGCCCGTTCCGCATCGAACTCCACCGTGATCTCGTCTCCCGCCCCGAAGATCACGTACTTATCATCCGCTTCGAGGAGTAGCGGCAGCACGTCGCCGTAGCGCGTGAACAACCCACTTACGGTGATCCACTTCGGCTTCGTGCTGACGCTGGCATAGTCGAACCAGTGCGGGCCGTACCGTCCGCCTTTGCGGTACGGATGAGAAAAGCCCCGGTAGTGAAGATCGGCGGACGTGGGGGCCAGCACAGTTCGTCTCGAGGGACTCCTCGTGACACCCGTGGTGAAGAGCACGTAATCCCAATAGATCTCCATGTTCGTGCGAATCCGCACGCGTGAGTCGTCGCTCAGGAACTTCCCGGCCAGATCGACGACGACGAACTTGTTCTTGCCCGCAGGGAATCCGATGTTCTGGATCACCGTGTGCCACTTCCCGCCGCGATCCATCACCTGCGCGTACGGAGGCACCGACCCGAGGTGACCCGACTGCGACATCGCTACGTTGATGCTCGCGTCCGTCGGGAATATCCAGCCGTTCAGGAGCAGCGTGACGGTGTCGCGATTCGACACCTCCCCGAGGTCGAGAATCAGGTCGTGCGTCTCCGTGATGCCCTGGTACTTCGTCGGCGTCTGGTCCGAGACATAGACGTCGTCTTTGTCCCGGATCGCCGGAAGCACGTCGTTGCCCCGATCGTCCGTGGCAGCCACGGGCGTGCGCTTGTGGGCGACCTGGTAGATCCGAAGCGATGCCGGGCCCGGGGAAACGAAGCGCTCATTCAGGTAGATGTCGACCGAGTCCGGATGGTCGACAACCAGGAGCTTCACCTCATCGGCATAGGCGGTCTCCCACAGCTCTCCGGTGAACTGCAGCGAGTACACTCCGTTCTTGGGCCGAAGCGCCTCGCCCGGGATCCGCAGGTACTCCTGCGAAGCGTTCGGCGGCGCGTAGGCGTACCCTGTGCCTCGGGCCATGATGCCGAGCGGCATCCCGAGCGCGCTGTGCCACATGACGTCCGTGACGAACTCGTATGCGCGGCCATTCCACGCGTACAGAAACGGGCAGGACCCTTTCAGTGTCTGCTCTTCCACGAGCTTCTGGTCGCCGACCGGAAAGAAGAGGTTCTGCGGCACGCCGTTGGTCCACACGATGCGCACGATGTCGGCTCTGACCTCTTGTCCTAGGCCGAAATGAGTGACTGGCTCCGTCACGACCCTCATCTGCCGGAGCCCACCCGCCTCGACCTCGACCTTGGCGCCGATCCCGAAGTGGTTGTTCTTCCCGCTGCCCGTTCTGAGTCCGACCAACTGGATCTTGAGGTAGCGGTTTCCGTTGCCCCCGTCGTTGCGAAGCAGGCGCACCCCACCGTTCGGACTCGCGATGAGGACATCGAGATCTCCGTCCTCCTCGTAGTCCATGACGGTGGCACGCCACCCGGACACGAGATCCGCCGGCAGTAGCGAGGACAGATCCTCGAACCGACCGGGAGCCGCGTTGCGGAAGAGAAAGACGCCACGACGTGGTCCATCCGTCGCCTCTCCGACAACGAGGAGATCGAGCCACCCGTCGTTGTCGAAGTCGAAGAACACAGCGTCCGTGACCGCGACCGCCGAGAGCGCCCGAAACATGGCGGCCGGACGCCGATCGCGCTCGAAAGTGCCGTCCCGGCGGTTCCGGTACAGCGCGTGCCCGCCCTCGACCAGGCTGGCGACGAACAGGTCCAGGAACCCGTCGTTGTCGTAGTCACCGACCGCGACGGCTCCAGAACCGCCTGTGCCGCTGACGCCACTGGCCGCCGTCACGTCCGCGAACCGGCTCTGTCGCAGGTTCGAGTACAGCACATTGCCGGCATCCTCGTTCGCCACGAACAGATCGATGTCGCCATCCCCGTCGAAGTCCCCGAAGGCTGCATCGCGGCTGTTTGCGGCACCGCCGGCGATCCCGATCCGTTCCGCCAGCTCCACGAAGCGACCGTCTCCGTTGTTCCGGTAAAGACGATTGCTCGTGGCAGTCGCCACGTAGAGATCGAGATCGCCGTCATGATCCACGTCCACGAAGAGGGGGGTGTGCCCGAATGCCGGGTCAGCCACGCCGACCGATCGGCTGACGTCACGAAACGTGGCATCGCCGGCGTTCCGCAGCAGCGTGTTCGGCCCATCGCCGACGATGTAGAGGTCGAGGTGCCCGTCGTTGTCGTAGTCGGCGAAGATCGCGGCCTCCGCACCGGGCGCCGCCCGGATCCCCGCCTCCGCCGTCACGTCGACGAGAATCCCGGCGTCGTTACGGAAGAGGAAGCTCGCGTTCTCGCTCCCGACGTAGAGGTCCTGATCTCCATCGCCGTCGTAGTCCCCCACGGCGAGATGCCGGCGCGCCACTGATGCCCCTTTCCGAGTCGAGAGGACGTCGAGGCCGGCCAGCGCCGTGGCGTCCGTGAACCGAAGGGCTTCGAGCACGGCTTCCTGGCCCCGAACCTCGGCCGCGAGGGGCTCGTTGAAGGTGAGGATCGGAAAGCCGATGAAGGGGGCGCCGGGGCCCTCGAGGTCCACAATGCCTGCCCGATATAGGCCGGTGACACGCAGGAGGTTGGCGTAGGTCAGGGTCGGCGTCAGCGCCTCGTCCGCTCGCGACGCTCGCAGCCAGCGGATCGCGGCGTCGTAGAACTCCTGGGCTTCCGCCGGGAACTCGGGGATCTGCCTTCGGATCTCCTCCATGTGCCCGAGGGCCTCGTCGGGCTTGTCGTCGCGAACCAGCGTCTCGATGAGCCGCAGTCGAGCGAAGAGGTTTGCCGGGGCCAGCTCGACGAGTTCCTCGAGATATCGCTCGCGCCGCGCACGGCCGGCCTCATCGCCCGTATCGGCGTAGAGGCGGGCGAGGGCGTAGAGCGATTTGACGTGATTCGGGGTCTCCTCGAGCGCCCGCTCGAGTTCCCGGCGAGCCGAGTCCCTCCGGTCGGTCAGGCGGTAGACCTCGGCCAGCAGGAGCCGAATGTCCGGATCAGCTGGCCGGAGGTCTCGGGCGCGCCGGACCTGGCCCTCGGCTTCCCCGTAGCGGCCCATGCGCAGGTAAGCCAATCCCAGGTTCGCGTAGCCGAGGGCCTCGTCGGGCGCCAGTTGGGTCAGCTTCAGGAACTCGGCCTCCGCCTCGGCCAGCTCGTTCTCTTCCAGGTACGCGAGCCCCAGGGTGCGGATGGTCAGCAGCTCGCGGCTCGGCGTCTCCGGCGCCCGGGGCCGCTCCTCACAACCCGCGACGCCGAGCCCGAGGACCAGACCGATCGAGACTCTCCAGAGGATGCACAGCGGGCTCCTCATGGCCCGTAACAACGTCACTGCGTGGTCACGGCGGCGAGGGCTCGCCCGCCGGCTCGAGCACATCGGATGCGGCCCGGTGCAAGAAGCGTGGACGTCCGCCGACGATCTCGATCAGCTCCACGTCCCCGACACGGTTGCCTTTGTCATCGAAGCGGACTCGCCCGGTCACTCCCTCTCGGTAGTCGATGTCCGACAGAGCGTCCCGGATCTTCGCCCGGTCCAGCCCGACTCGTTCGATGGCTTCGACGATGACGCGCATCGCGTCATAGGCACACGCCGAGGCCGTACTCGGCGGGTAGCCGTAGATCGCCCGGAACGCCTGGCGGAAGGTCTCTCCCCGGGACGTCCCCCAATGTCCCGGAGCCACGAGGACCGCTCCCTCCAGGTCCGACCCGGCGGACTGGAGGAGAACATCATCGGCCAGGGAGAGCGGACCGAACAGCGCCTGCCGCATCCCGCGGGCCCGCATGGCCCGGATGATCGTCGCTGTCGGTCCAGCGGGGACGAAGAGCACCAGACCCTCGATCCCGTCGCGCTCTATCCGGCGCAGCACGGCCGCGAGATCGGGTCCGGGGCCCTCGTATGACAGCCGGGCGGAGACGCGGTAGCCCGCCGCAGCCGCGACCCGGGCAAACGTAGCGGCTGCCATCCGCGAGTCGTACGTATCCACCGCCATCGTCGCCACGCGCCCCAGGCTTCTGGAGCGGAATATCTCGCGGACCAGAGCCCTCGCCTGTTGGCGGTCGTCCGGCACGCACCGGAAAAACCAGGGAGTGTAGAGCTGCGTCAGGGTAGGATCGCTCGCCCGCAGCGAAACCATCGGCACCAGCGCCTTGGTGACGACCTGTTCGGTGAGATGAGCGCCCCTGCCATCCAACGAGCTTAGAATCACCCAAACACCGTCCTCGAAGGCCATGCTCACGATTCGCTTCGAGCCGGCTCCCCACAGTCCCTCGACCGATCGCACGACCAATTCCACAGGGCGCCCGTCGATACCTCCTTCTTCGTTGACTCGAGCGATCGCCATCTCCGCGCCGCGCCTGGCTCCCAGGCCTTGCTCACCCGCTCCCGCTTCGGCGGCGGCCAACAGTCCCACCTTCACAACCTCACGGGGCGCCGAGCTTTGGGGATGCGATGCTTCCTCTCGGGCAAAAGCGGCTGAAGGGAGCCAGCCCGACCATCCGACCCCGACGGCGACCAGAGCGCTCCAAAGCCGGACCGAGGAACGAGGCTTCACCGCTGCGAATGGGCGCTTCGGAGAGCCCCGCAACCGCTACGCGTATCCGCGGGGCTGGACCGTGGGTTCCCGATCGATCTCCCCACTGCCTGCGCAACTCCTCGGAGATCCTCCATCATGCGGTGAAACGTATCGGGACGAAGCGACTGTGGTCCGTCGCTCAGCGCGTGCCGCGGATCGCAGTGAACCTCCACCAGCAGGCCGTCCGCGCCGACCGCGACCGCGGCCTTACTCATCGATGACACCATCCACCAGTGGCCCGTCCCGTGACTCGGATCGACGATCACCGGGAGGTGGGTGTGCCTCTTCAGCATCGGCACGGCGTTCAGATCCAGGGTGTTCCGGGTAGAACGCTCGAACGTGCGGATGCCCCGCTCGCACAGGATGACCCGCTCGTTGCCCTGCTTGAGAACGTACTCGGCCGCCAGGAGGAACTCCTCGAGCGTGGCACTCCAGCCGCGTTTGAGCAACACGGGCATTCCGGACCGGCCCACTTCCTCCAGGAGGGCGTAGGCATGCATGTCACGGGAGCCGACCTGGAGAATGTCCGCGCACTGGCTCACCGCTGCCACCTGCCTGGCCTCCATCACCTCGGTCACGACCGGCAATCCCGCTTCCTGTCGGACCCTGGCAAGCAGATCCAACCCTTCTGCTTTCAGTCCCTGGAAACTGTACGGAGACGTGCGGGGCTTGAACGCGCCGCCTCGCAAGATCTTCGCACCGCTCTCGCGCACCGCGTTGGCGGTCGTCAGCAGCTGCCCGTGACTCTCGACGGCGCATGGCCCCGCCATGACCACCACCTCCGCGCCACCGACCTGCACGCCGCAGATGTCCAGCACTGTCCCTTCGGGCTTTCTCGTGCGATCCGCCAGCTTGAACGGAGCTGGCTCCGCCATCGGTCCGCCGAGACTCCATGTCTCCATCCTAGTTCTGCTCCACCGGCAATACCGGCGATGAGGAAAAGTGAAACGTGCCCTGGCGAACCTCGGCCATCCAGACCGGGCCTACGTCATTCCAGGTCGCGTCGAAGGGGATCTCACCGGTGACGCCCCGGTACGAGGTGACGCCGGCGAGCTCGTCGCGGATCCGGACGCGGTTCAGCCCCGCCCTGCGGATGGCCTGGATCAACAGGTTGGTGCCGTCGTACGCGTGTGCGGCGAAGGCTTCCGGCTGTTCGCCGAACCGCTCGTAGTATCGGTGGTTGAAGTCCCGCAGGACCGGGTCGTCGAGCGTAGGATTGTACGGGTACGTGGCCACCACGCCCTCCGCCGCCGGCCCGGCGACCCGCAGAAACTCCTCGGACACCAACCGATCCGCTCCGTAGACCGCCTGCTCCATCCCCATCGCCCGCATCTGGCGCACGATCCGTCCTGCCTCCTCGGCGTATCCCCAGATGACCACCGCCTGGACCGAGGCGCGCCGGATGCGCTCGAGCTGGGCGCTGAAGACCGTGTCCCCGGGGGCGTATCGGAGCTCGAACTGGACGGGAACGCCCAACCGCTTCATCGCATCGACGAACTCCGCGCTCCCCACGCGTCCGTAGCGATCGTTCGCCCGCAGCACGGCGACGCGCGTGTACCCCTCCTGCCTGTGAACGCGAAGTGCCAGCGCGTAACCGTTCTGTCGGTCATCGGCCACGACGCGCACCAACCACGGGATCGCTGTCTCAGTGAGGGTCGGATCCGTTGTGCCGGTGTTGACCAGCGGCATGTCGAGCTTGAAGGCGAGGCGCAGCATGATGTGCGTGTTGGCGCTGTCTATGGAGCCCAGGGTCGCCCACACCCCTTCGTCGTTCAGGCTCAGCAGCTGGTTGCTGGAGGCCCCCCAGAGTCCCGTGTCGTTGCGCGTCACCAGAACGAACGGCAGCCCGCGGTAGCCCCCCTCCGCGTTCGCCTCTTCGACGGCCAGTGTCGCGCCGTTGAGCATCCGCCGGCCCAGGGGCGCATCTCGCGACCCGCCGATGGGCGCGAGGAACCCGATTCTGACCTGTTCGAGACCGTCGGGCGCGGACTTGTCGCGTCCCGGTCCCCGGAACTCCACCGGCTCGGCGAAAAAGTACTTGTACGGTTGGCGGAACCGACCATACGGGAGCAACTCCGCCGGAGTGTTCGCGTAGGTCACCGAGTCGTCCTGTGCCACGACATCCGACCGGGGCACCGCGAGCAAGATGCCGATCCCCACCGCGGCGAGGATGGACGAGTGAGGCGTCATGACCGCTTCCCCGACTTCGCCCCGGCCACGGCGATCGCTTCGATCTCCACCAGGAGATCGTCGCGGCACAGGCGTGCCTGGATCCCTGTGCTGGCGGGCAGGGGATCGAGACCCAACCACCGAAAGAACGCCGTCCGGACCTCGTTGAACTCTTTGTAGTCACGCTCGATGTCCCGCAGATAACACGTGGCGCGGACCACGTCGTGCCAGGTCATGCCCTCGGACTCGAGGAGCGTAGTGATGTTGCGGTACGTCCTCCAGCACTGCGCCCGAAAATCTCCGACATGGATCGTCTCTCCGTTCTCGTCCACGCTTGCCGTGCCCGACACGAGCAGGACCGTGAGGTCACCTGCATCGATGCTGAGTGCCCGCGAGAAGGACGACGGCTCGAGGTAGTCGTACGCCTCATTGAGCACTACCGGCACAGACACCGCCCGCTTCGGGATGGGCCGGCGCCCGGGCGGACGCGGAGGCGGAGCATATCGCTGGATCTCACCTTCGCTAGACAGGATACCGAGCTTGACCATCTCGTCGCGCTCACCCCGACTCAACCGCGCCACATCGAGGGCCGGCGCGTGCGTGGTCGGGCTCGTCACATTCGTCATTGGTCCAAACACCCCTTCCTTGAAGTTCGCGTTCTCGTCCTAGTGCGCCACGCCCCGGCTCACACCCTTGGCCGTCGCCACCCACAGCGTGTCTCCCTGGAAGTCGGTGCCGAAGACGTAGTTGTACGCGATCGCGCTGGCGCTGCGTCGCCGCGCCGCGGGTGTGCGCTCGCGCTCCTTCGTGAACAGTATCTCCCCACCTCCGCCGATCGAGTCTCGCCGGTAGGTGATCCAAGTCTCGCCGTCGAAGCTGTTCAGGCCGTTGTCGGTGCTGACCCATACCTCGTGGCCTCGCGCCCGGACGAAATTGATGAAGTTGCTGGCGAGTCCGCTGTCGTGATCGAAGTAGCCGCGCCAGCGCGCGCCGTCGTAGCGGCTCAGCCCGAAGTAGGTGCCCACCCAGAGAACGCCTTCCTCGTACGCCACGGAGACCGTCACATCGTGGACCAGACCGTCGTCGGGGAACAGGTCGATCTCCATCTCGCCATCGGGGTCGCGATAGTCCCGCCACCGACCGGTATCGCGGGTGTATTCCAGCACGCCGCCACCCCACGCCGCGACGTAGACCATGCCGTCGTTCGCGTAGACCCCGTAGGTCCAGGGTTCGTGCATCGGCGCGTTCTGCTCATTGAAGATCGACCATTCCCCGGTCCGCGTGTTCAGACGGCTCACGCCGGCGGCCGTGGCCGCCCACACCTCGTCGCCGACCGTTGACACGGCGTATACGACGTCGTTGGCCAGACCACTGTTGAACTGGTCGAACGTGTCGAACCGACCCGCCGACCATCGATTCAGGCCACCCATGGTACCGATCCACACATCGCCGGTCTCGGGATTCACGTCGATGGCGAGCACGGCGGGGTGGGCCAGCCCGTCCTCCACCGTGAATGAGCCCCAGCGTCCTCCCTCGTAGTACGCGAGCCCCGCATCCGTCCCCACCCACACCCGCTCGCCGTCCACCCGGACGGCGAAGGCCTTATCGGACGGTAGCCCATCCCGGGTGGTGTAGCTGCGCCACTGATCGTAGACGGGCATCGATCGCGCCTGCCGCCCGACAGCGCCTACCGCGGTCGGCTGACGGCTACGCGGAGCGACCGAATCGACCGAGGGATCGCCGTTCGGCCTCATCCGTCCACCGGGCGCCAGGGACGGTCCACCGAGCGCCAGGGACGGTCCGCCCCGGTTCGGCCACAAGAGCGTCCCCAGCAGGAAAACCCCGAGGACCAACCGGCGACGCCCGCCGTCCCCTCTCACGGCGTCCTCCGTCGCGGCGCGGGTTGCCCACCCAAGGCCTTGAGGTACTCGATCAGATCGTTGAGCTCGGCCTTGGTGAGGTCGTTGACGACCCCATGGGTGTCATCCGGATTGAACACCGTCCAGATCTCCTCGAGCGTGGCGGCTCGGCCGTCGTGCAGGTACGGCGCCGAGGCGGACAGGTTGTCCAGTCGTGGCGTGTCGAACTCGCGCTCCGTGTCCGTCGGCCCGGCGGTTCCGACGTCCGCCATCCGTCGGTTGGTGAAGAGCGGTGGCGGGTGACACGTGATACAGCGATTCCCGGGCGGGATGATCCTGCCGTCGGTGGTCACGGCGCGGTCGAATATTTCCTTTCCCCGGCCTTGCGCGGGCGTCAGCTTCCCCGAGGCATCGCGATGGCGATTGGGTGTACGCGGCAGCGAAAGGATGTACGCAACGAGGGCGTAGAGGTCCTTCTCAGGGTACGTCTCGGTGCGCGTCAGCCACTTCGCGAAGCGAAAACCACACTGCCGATACAGGCTGGCGTTCTTCCCCGACCACTTGTATGGCGCGCTCCCGCCCACGTCGAGCAGGGAGATGTTGTTGACGATGTTACGCCCGAGCCCGTCGGGCTCCAGATCGTACGACAGGGCGTCGCTATGCCCATCCGGATGACACGAGCGGCAGCTGAACTGCCCTTGAAACGACTGGCGCGCGCTGTGGAAAAGCTTCTGTCCGCGACGCACGAAGGTCTCCTTCTTCGGTCCTCCCAGGTCGATGGAATCCACCATCACGAACCGGTGGGTGTCGATGACGGCGATGCGGTCCGCGAGCCGTTCCGCCACGTAGAGGCGCCGTCCGTCGGGGGACAGGGCAAGGCCCTTCGGGTTCGCACCCGTCGGAATCCGCGTGAGCACATAGCGGCTGCTGAGCCCAAGGTCGTCGGCGTAGGTCGTCAGGCTTTCCGGGGTCGCGGCGGCGAGGATGGCCCGCAGCGAGTCGAGATCCACAACCGTCACGACGTCCGCTCCGGAATGAGAGACGAACGCCCGCCCGCCGTCCGGGGTGATCACCACATCGTACGGATCCGCATAAAAGGCGTTGACGTCATCGAGCAGGAACTGCGCCACCCGACCCTCACGGCCGGGCTCCACGACCCCGATACCGAACGTGTACATCCACCCGCGCTCGACCTGGGTGGCCGGGATGAGATTCTTGGGTCGTGTGAGAGTCGTCAGAACCAGATCGCCGGAGGGCGTCACGTCGATGCCTTCGATGACGTTCGCCGACGGAAAGGCGACGCGCCGGACGACACGCTGGGGACGGGTGCCCACCATCGTCACCTCCGTCACCGGAGGCGTCTGAAAAGGCACGAGATTGGAAAGTCGGTTGGCCACGTACACGGTCCCGCCGCCCGGCGAAAGCGTGACGGCGTACGGATTCCTGCCCGCCGCCAACCGCCTCCGTTCGACGCCGCTCGGGAGATCGAGGATCGAGATGTCGTCGGAGAAGCTGTTCGCTACATAGAGGGACACGCCATCGCCGCCCAGGGCCAGCCCCGCGGGGCCGCCCCCGACCTCAAACTCGCGCGTCACGCTATCCGCGGCGAGATCCACCACGGAGACGGTGTTCGACCACCGATTGCTCACGTAGGCCGTCTTCCCATCGCGCGCGACCACGACGCTGTGGGGTCGCCGGCCGACCTCGATCGCGCGCACCACCCGCCGCTGGGACACATCCACGACGAGCAGCGCCCCACCCTCTTCCGCGGTGACATAGACTCGCCGCCCGTCGGGGGCCACGGCGATATCGAGGGGGGAGAGGTAGTCCCGCTGAAACAGGCGGCCCAACACCCCCTCGCGCTTCGTGTACAAGTGACACCCCGCGCATTCGAGCGAGGCCGACTCGTTACCAGACATGTACCGGACATGTTCGCCGGCCCATCGATGTCCCAACCCCGCCGCGACGACCACAGCGAGCGCGACCGCCAGGCCCGCCCCGACGATCACCCGTTTGTGCCTCTCCCACCTGATCCACCTCGCCCACTTCATCGCTCAGTTCCCGTGGGCGGCCGGAGTCCGCCCCGTGACAAGGCGCGGGGACGCCCGAAGCCGCACCGGCGGCTTTCCGATGGCCAGCGGAAGGTGGTTCGGCGGCGCGAGCTCCCGGTCCTCATGGCACCCGATACAACCCCGGCGCTCGTTGGGACGTACCCAGATCCACGCGGAGGGACCGCGCACCACCTCGCCCGCCGGATTCACGGTCTCGAACCGAACGGGGGTGTCGGACGGAACCTCCACGTAGAAGGAACCGTCGCTCTCCAGCGGGACCTCCCCCAGCAGTCCCCCAGCCCACAGGACCCGCACCCTGGCGCTTCGGGCCCATCTCGGCTCTGGCGGTAGATCCGACAGGTCCGCATCCAGGGCGAACAGCTCACCGCTCGCCTTCCCCGTATCGACCGTGCTCACGAACTTCCTGGGACCGGGTCGTTCGGCGACGGCCACGGGCTCCACCGCCTGATAGCCGGGCTCGTCCGCAATGCGGCGCCCCAGGCTCTGCCGAACCGGATCAAAAGCGTACAACCCGAACCGATTCGCTCCCGGCGGTCGATACGAGACGACGAGGTCCCCCGACGGGAGAGGGACCACAGACCGAAAGGTCCCGTCGATCCCCGAGGAGAGGACAACCCGTGAGCGGAACGGCTGCGATCGAGAGACGGCGATCAGCTTCCCCCCGGCCGCGTCCCGCTCATCCGCCTCGACGAAGACCACCCGCCCGTCAGCGGTCTCCCAAGCTCGACCCACGTGCCGACCGTACTCTCGCGCTGCGTGGAACAGCCGGACTCCCGTGCCATCGGCACGCACCGTAAGGAGCGCTGACCTGCTCATGGTGCGGGACGGTGCGTTGCTCACGAAGAGGATCCGGCCTTCCTCGAGGATGGTCGACGCGAAATCGACGCTCGGCTGGAACGTGATGCGGCGGGCGTCCGTGCCGGCGGACGTGAAGAGCGCGTACACGGCTCCCTGAGGAAGTTCCGGGTCGGTCTCTCCGCCGGCGACCCGCCCGGTGAAGACGATCTGGCCGCCCGGGAGATAGGCGGGATCCGTATACTCGCCACCTCCCACAGTGATCTGCCTCGCCCCTGAACCGTCCACGCGCATTTCCCACACCTGCCAGGAATCACTCGCGCGCCGCCGGCCGGAGAAGAGCACCCGCCTGCCGTCATGCGAGACCGCCGGGGCGCGTGCGGCGTAGAAATCGTCCGTGAGCACCTCGACGCCGTCATCGGGCCGCTCCAAGTCGATCGCGACGATGCGGCTGCGCGGCGGATAGCGCCACACGTCGCCGCTGTCGGAGCTCGATCCCGGCGGACTCACGGCAATTTGAGTGAAGATGAGGGATTCCCCGGCCGGCGCTGGGCTCGGCGACCAGAGCGCGACGCCCGCGAGTCCCCCACCGAGGACCCATCCCATCACAATCAGCACACGCTTTCGCGGCATGCCGTGACCCCTCTACGGTTCCGTTATCGTGAGGATCTGCCGCGCCCGCACCGCCTCCAACAGCTGGAGCTTGCCGGAAGGCCATCTGACCTCGATGCGGTCCACCACCGTGGCCGCGCCGAGGCCGAAGTGCATCCTGGGGTCGTTCTGGGAGAGGTATCCAGTCGCGCTCTTCTTCTGCGCGACCTGTGCTCTGTCCCCGGTCACCACCGTAACCCGCGTCCCGACGCCGTCCCGGTTGCTGGATCGGCCGACGAGCCGAATCAGCAACCAGCCGTTGCGGCTCCCGCCTTCGTTGCGCAGGAGCACACCCCGGTCGTTCAGGTTCACGATGAACACGTCCACGTCACCGTCATTGTCGTAATCGCCGAAAGCCGCACCGCGGCCTACCAGCTTATTCCGGAAGTAGCGCCCGCGCTCGAGGGAGACGTCGCGGAACGTCCCGTCGCCCAGATCCTCGAACAGCTGATCCTCCTGACCGAACAGGTGGTCGGCCTCGCCGTTGACCTGGAAGATGTCGGGGTCGCCGTCGTTGTCGTAATCGAGGAACGCCACGCCCCACCCCACAAACTGTCCGGCCTGGGCGGCGATCCCCGCCGAGTATGTCCTGTCCACGAAGAGGCCCATGCCTTCGTTTCGATAGAGCGCACTGAACGACAAGTCCGACACGTACATGTCCAACAGACCGTCGCCATCGTAGTCGGCAAAGTCGACCGCCATAGTAGAAGTCGCGTCCCCCTGGTGGTTGTACGCCACGCCCGCTCGCAGGGCGACATCTCGGAATCGCTGTCCTCCCTCGTTGTGAAACAGGTAGTTTTGCATGGCGTCGTTTGCCACATAGATGTCGACATAGCCGTCGCCATCGTAGTCGACCGCGCTCACGCCCATCGCCCTTCCCTCTGGTCGATAGACGCCCACACGTTCGGTAACATCCTCGAACGTACCGTCACCACGATTGCGGTACAGCACGTCCGCTTGCCCTCGATAGGCCAGAGGACCGGGAAAGCCGTCCGGCGCGTAGTAGTAGCTGTACTCGGGATCGAAGTCGATATAGTTGCCCACATAAAGATCGAGCAACCCGTCGTTGTCATAGTCCAACCATACACTCCCCGTGCTGGCCTCAGCGCCTCCAACGCCGGCGCGATCGGTCAGTTCGGAGAAGGTTCCGTCACCGTTGTTGTGATAGAGAACGTTTGGGCCGTAGTTGCTCACGTAGATGTCTGGATAGCCGTCGTTGTCGTAGTCCGCCACTACAACTCCCATCCCGTATCCCGAGTCCCCAGTCCCCGCGCGATCGGTGGCATCCTCGAAAGTGCCGTCACCGCGGTTTCGGTAGAGGCGATTCCGGAGGGATCCTTTCGGCCGCGGACCCTGACTGAAGCCCTCGATGAAGGCGCCGTTGACCACATAAAGGTCGAGATAGCCGTCCTGGTCGTAGTCCAGGAACGCGGCGCCACCGCCCGAACTCTCGACGAGGTTGCTCAAGCTGTCATCCCCGATGGAGTACACAAAATCGATCCCCGCCTGCTGGGTCACGTCGGCGAAATGCAGCCCCTCTTCGGCCGGCACGAAGCTTGGCAGCGGCGTCGATGCCGCTACGCCACGCGCATCCTCGTCCGCGGGTCCGCACGCTGTCGCCAGCCAGAGTAGGAGCGCCGCCGCGGCGCGAAGCAGTCCCACCCTCCACGAGCCGATCCGGTGGGCGCGCCACCGCGGTCCCCAAGTCATCGCGATCTCGCCGTAGCGACACCGTTCCACGACAGGCCTCCGTCCCGCGGGCCGTGTGAGAGCCCGTGGGGGACCCTTCGAGATGGCAGCCGGGCTCGGTCCCGAACTGCGTGGAGTGGCAAAAGGCCGAAGTCTCTGAGATTGCCTCGATATTGACTGTTCAATACTGATAATCACTCCAGAGAGAGAACTGATACGGATTATTACTACACACTATCAGTATTATACTCATATACTGAGGAGTCGCTCTACGTAAAGCAACCGGAGGAGGGGCTGGTTCGGGCTACGGAGACTTGAGTTCCTCTTCGCCTTCGACGATGAGCACGGTGCGGTCGGCCGGCACGCCTCTGAAGACCTGCTCGTGGCCGGAAGGCCAGGTGATCTCGATGCTCGCCTCGGTGGCGCCCCCAAGGCCGAAGAGAAGACGAGGGTCGCTGCTCGACAGGTAGCTCGAGCCGCTCCGCCTGTAGTCGAGTTGAGTGAATTCGCCGGTGTGGATCACCACCTTGGTTCCCAGGCCTTCTCGGTTGCTGCTGGTACCCTCGAGCGCGAGTCGTAACCAGTGGTGGTCCTTGCGGGGCGTCTCGTTCCGCCACAGGTAGGCGGGCCCGTTGTTGGTGGATATCAAGATGTCCGGATCACCGTCGTTGTCGTAGTCCCCCCATGCCGCGCCCCTGGCCACCATGGGCCGCTCCAGAAGATCGGCGCTCGAGCTAACGTCGAGAAAGCGGCCGTCTCTCGAGTTCCAGAAGAGGTGGGCCGGTTGAGCGTACCGAATGGTGGTCTGGTACATCTCGACGTCGTCCTCGACGTGGCCGTTGGCGACGAAGATGTCCTTCCAGCCGTCCAAGTCGAGATCGAAGAAGAAGAGGCCGAAGCCGACCGCGTTCTTGCTCGGTTCCCCGACACCGAGCGGAAAGGCGTTGTCCGTGAAGAGCATGCGGCCCGTCATCGTGTACAGCCCCAGAGCTTCGAGGGCGTAATTGCTGATGAGAATGGCGGCTCTTCCGGAGTGGTCGATGTCCGCGTTGTCGATCCCCATCCCGCCCCTGGCCTTGCCGCTCTCGTCGAGCGCCATCCCGGTCTGCCTTCCGACCTCCCGGAACGTCCCGTTTCCGTTGTTCAGAAACAGCTGATCCGGCTCCGTGTCGTTGGCCACCGCGACGTCCGGCCAGCCGTTCCCATCGTAGTCCCACACGGCGACCCCCAGGGCCTTCGAGGAGGGGGCATACACGCCCGCCTCCTTGGTGACGTCCACGAAGGTCCCGTCCCCCGCATTCCGGTAGAGCGTACTCGCCGCACCTGTGTAAACTTTCGGAGTGCAGTACGATTTCGCGCCTGGAGCGTGACCGCAGAACGCATCGGTCTCGGGGGACCACACCACGTAGTTCGCGACGAAGAGATCCAGCCACCCGTCGCCGTCGTAGTCGAGCCACGCGGCACTGGTGCTCCACTCCGGATTGGACACGCCAGCCTCGTCGCCCACCTCCCGGAACGTTCCGTCTCCTTCGTTGCGGTACAAGCGGTTCTTGCCCAGGGAAGTCAAGTAGATGTCGGGATCTCCGTCGTTGTCGTAGTCGGCGATGGCCACTCCCATCCCGTAGTTCTCCTCCGCGAGACCCGCCTGGCGCGTCACCTCGACGAACGTGCCATCCCGCTGGTTCCGATACAGGGTTGGCTGGATGGGACTCGGGCCCTCGTACCCGGGCAACCTGCCGCTGTTGACCAGGAAGATGTCCAACCAGCCATCACCATCGTAGTCCAAGAAGGCCACCCCGGATCCCATCGTCTCGGGCATGTACTTCTTGCCGGAGCCACCGTGGACGTGGCGGAAATCGATGCCCGCCTCCCGGGTAACGTCCCGGAGGAGGATCCGGGGAGGTTCCGCTCGAGCGGGCTTTCTGACGCCCGCCTCGGCGCCGCCACAGGCCAGCCAAAGGACGAGTGCCGAAACGGCGACGAAAGACCGTCGCGCCGGCTCTCTTCCGATCGGAGTTCTCATCGTCGGTCCGCCTCGGAACGGGTCTCCGCTCGAATCGTCACCGTGGTCCTGCACCGGTGTTCCGCTTCCCGACTCTCGTGAGGGTGGCAGTCACAGTAGGGCCCGGGTGACCGGTCGTGTCAACTCACCCTCCGCCCCAGCCCGGCAGCCGGTACCCCACCGCCTCGGCCACGTGGGCGGCCTCGATCCGCTCCCGGCCCGCCAGGTCGGCGATCGTGCGCGCCACCTTGAGGGTGCGGTGGTAGCCCCGCGCGCTCAACCCGAACCGCTCCACCGCCTCGCGCAGAAACGCCTCCCCCACTCGGTCCAGGGCGCAGTGCGCCCGGATCTCCGCCGGGCCCATCTCCGCGTTGCAGGTGATCCCGGTCGTCCGGAGCTTGGGCGCGGCGTCCTCCGCTCCGGCGTCGGCCCCCGCCCCGGAACCGCTGGCCCCGGGCCCGGGCCCCGCGCTGTTTGACGCCCCACCCCGAAGCCGCCGAGCGGCCCGCTCCCGGGCCTCCCGCACCCGCGCCCGTACCGCCGCGCTCGACTCCCCCGTAGTCGCCTCCGTAATCTCCCGCCACCGCACGGCCGGCACGTCCAGGTGCAGGTCGATCCGGTCCAGCACCGGCCCGCTCACCCGGCCCAGGTAGCGCTCCACCCGCGCCGGATCGCACGTGCACCGCTCCGTCCCGTCGCCCTGGTAGCCGCACGGACAGGGGTTCAGGGCGGCCACCAGGGTGAAACGCGAGGGGAATGTGACCGCCGCCCGCGCCCTGACCAGGTAGACAACCCCCTCTTCCAGGGGCTGTCGAAGAACCTCCAGGACGCGGCGGCCAAACTCGGGCAGCTCGTCCAGGAACAGGACCCCGCGGTGGGCCAGCGAAACCTCGCCGGGGCGCGGAATGGAGCCGCCGCCCACCAGCCCCGCCTCGCTGATGGTGTGGTGCGGTGCCCGAAACGGGCGGGCGGTGAGGAGTCCGCTGTCCGGCCGCAGCCGTCCGGCCAGGGCGAGGACCGCGGC
>JBHHYZ010000051.1:0-17892 GCA_046757845.1 Gemmatimonadota bacterium | reverse complement strand
CCGCGCAAGGATTGCCACCGCCTCATGCATCCAGACGACGCGCATATGGAACTGACTCCCCATGTTCCAGATACCGCCGCAGGATCCTCAGATACATGGCCCAGCAGTTGCACGAAATTCGGTAGTGCTCGTCTGCGCTCGGCCAACCCGTGTGATGGAATTGTACCCATGTCGCATCACCTCGTGTTTCCAGCCGAAAGCCGACGCGGGTACCGATCCAGTCCTGATGCGCGCGCAGGAGCTTGAGCTCGAATTCGGAATCGGACACGCACCGGGTTACCTTCGCGCTCCAGTCGTACTGTGGCCCGAACCACAGCTCGTACTCTGCCCCCTCCACGGGCGTCCCTTCGGACCGCTCGGTCCACCAGCGGTCGAGCCCGCGGGGAGTGCTCACCGTTTGAAACACCCGATCGAGCGGGGCCTTGATCGGGAAATCATGTAAGATGTCCACCATCATTCTCTCCCAGTGGCGATCCGGGATCCGCCAGGATCGGCGCTCGCGTCTCTCACGGCGCGGAAGAATCGGCCCAGGAGAGCTTCATCGAGGTGACCCCGGGGCCTCAGTCCGGAGCAGACGTCCACTCCATGAGGTCGAACCCGGCGAATGGCTTCCGCGACGTTGTCTGGCCCCAGGCCGCCAGCGAGGAAGACGGGAGAGGCGACGTTGCGTACGATCTTCGTGCTGATGCTCCAGTCGTGAACGCGTCCCGTTCCGCCCAGCTCCCGTCTCGCGGCGTCCGGGGTGCCGGAGTCCAGCAATATGGCGTCCACGTACGGCTCCACCCGCCGGGCCTCCGCGATCGCCCCTTCGCCCGTGACGTGCACGACCTGAATCAGGGAGATCCCGGGCAGCTTCGTCCGAAGCGCGACCAGGTCGGCCACGGACATTCGATCGACGAGCTGCACCGTATCGACCCCGGCACGGCACTGTTGCGCGGCGATCTCGTCCGGATCTCGCCTGCAGGTGAGGAGAAAGGTGTGAATGCCCGGCGGAACGGCGGCCGCGATGTCCCGGATCCGGGCATCCGGGATCACGCCCGGGCCGGACGGCATCCAGGACACCAGACCCAGCGCGTGCGCCCCATGGCGCACCGCGAGCTCGGCTTCCTCAATGGAGCCGATGCAGCAGATCTTCACTCGGGTCATCGGAGACCAGTGGCCCTGAGCTCGTGCCCCCGTTCCGCTTACGCCCGAACGGCTTCCACCACGCTCACCGGGGTCTCGGTCGGGACCACCCGCGTGAGGCGGAGGCCCGCCTTCCCCAGCAGCGTGGCGTATTCCCGCTTGGTCCGCTCCTCTCCCCCGGGAATCGCCAGCATCACCATGTCCGACAGCTTTCCGAAGTGCGGCGTGTCACCGGAGGGCAAGACGAACTCGACGATCAACACCCTGCCGTCCGCCGGTATCGCGTCCCTGCAGTTGCCCAGGATCGTGAGGCACTGCTCCTCGTTCCAGTCATGAATGATATGGGACAGGAGATACGCGTCGCCCCCCGCCGGGACTTCCACGAAGAAACTCCCCTCTTCGATGGCGATCCGATCCGCCAGCTCCCGCTCCGCAATCAGAGCCGGCGCGTCGCGAACCACGTGCGGCAGATCGAACAGCACCCCGCGCGGCTCCGGATGGCGGGCGAGAACCGTGGTGAGCATGTGGCCCGTGGCCCCTCCGACATCCACGATCGTCCCGAGCCCCGAGAAATCGTAGGCCTCCGCGACGGCCGCCGGCTCCTGGCCGTGGATACCGACCATCGCCTCGCTGAAGTACGAGGCCTCCTGCGGGTGTGCCGCCAGGAACTCGAACAAGGGCATCCCCCAGGCCTTCTCCATGCCCGTGCTGCCGGTCTCCACGCAATGAGAGAACTCCTCGAACGCCCGCCAGGCCCACTGGCCGGCCAGGCTGAGGATGGCGGATCGGGCCGAGCCTGGCGCCCCGGTTCTCAGCGCCTCGCCGAGCGGCGTGAGCGCGAAGCAGCCCTCGGCCCGCTCCGACAGAATGCCGAGGCTCGCGAGAGTCCGCATCAACCGGTGGAGCGATCTTTCGTGCGAACCGGTCGGCCCGGCCAGGTCCGCCGCGCTCTTCGGTCCATCGGCCATGCGGTCGGCGAGACCCAGCTTGGCGGCGACGAACACGATGCGCGACACCCAGTACGCCGTGCCCATCTGGACCAGTTGGAGATGAGGCGGGATGGCTTCCAGGTCATTTGTGCGGTGCTCCAGCATGTCGTTTCCCTCCCAGGAGTGCCGTGCGGCTGCGACCGCGCGGGGGACGTCGACGTCCCCCCGCGCAGCGCCCGGATCACGAGTGACGCCGGGCATCTACGGCGTCATGCTGCTATTCCAGATGTCCCGGTAGATCTTCCAGCTCGCCCCATCCTTCTTCCACAACACCATGTACTTCCCATGGTCCGCGTGAGCGCCGTCCGCCTGCGTGAACACGTATCCCCCGACCTCGACCGCCGCGTCTCCGAACGGGTGCACCTCCTTCGTCGTGAGCGCCAGCCGCAGCCCCGACTCCAGCTCGCTCTTCCAGAGCGCGAGGATCGCGCTGGCTCCCTGGACGGGCTCGCTCCCGGGAGGAAGGATCCGCGCCCCCTTCGCGTACTGGGCCGCGACGGTCGACGCGTTGCCGCCGTTCCACGCCGCCTCGAACGCGTCGGTGAGCGCCTTGATCGTGCCTTCCGCATCGGCCGCTTGAGCCCTTGCGGCAGACGGGAGAGCCAGGAAAACCGAACAGAGTGCCGTCATGATTACGCGCATGATTCCCACCTCCATTCCGGGATGAACGGATCTTGGATGCAGCCCGGGGACGCTGTGTCCCCGATCTACGAGGCTTCCGGGACGGCTGGTCCGAATCGGACGGGAGGCGGGATTCCGCCTCCGGCTCAGCCGGATGAACTCTGCAGGCTACCCCCGCGTCGATCGCGAGTCAACCAGGCCCCTCCCGGGCAGTCCAGCCCGCGCGGCGACCCCTATTTGAGCCCGACCACCATGGAGTCCGGGCCGTCCAGGTGCTCGACATACGTCTCGCGGAATCCCGCTTCCCGCATCCACCCGGCGCAGTCGGCGCCCGAGTAGTCGAAGCCACCCTCCGTCTCGATCAGCATGTTGAGACTCATCAATAGCCCGAACGCGTTCTCCCGACGCTCGTCGTCGATGAGGGCCTCGTACACGATGAGCGCGCCCCCGGACGGCAGGACGGCGTACGCCTTGGCGATGAGGCGCTGCTTCTCCTCGAGGCTCCAATCGTGGAGGATATGGCCCATGACCAGCACGTCCGCCTCGGGCAGGGCATCCTCGAAGAAGTCGCCCGGGTGGAACCGGAGCCGATCACCCAGTCCCCACGACTCCACGTACTCGTCGAAGATCGGCCCCACGGGCGGAAGATCGAAGCCGCCCCCCGTGACGTGCGGGTGGGCGAGCGCGACCTGGACCGGGACGCACCCCTGGGCGCAGCCGACGTCCACCAGACTCCGGTGCCGGCTCCATGGAAACAGCCGCGCGATCGCCTCGGCGGCCGCCGTGCTGAGGCCCGTCATCGACTGTAAGAACTGCCGGAGGCGCTCCGGTTCGCCGTACAGGGCCTCGAAGAAGCTGCCGCCCGTCCTGATCTCACTCTGGGGCCGACCGGTGAGGAGTCCTTCCGTCAGGCGGCCCCAGAAGGGGTACAGGCGGTCGTTGGCCATCTCCAGCATGCCGCCGATGTAGGTGGGCTTGGCGCGGTCCAGAAAGAGAGCCGTCTCGGGAGTGTTCTCGTACCGGTCCCCGTCCCGCACGAGCATTCCCAGCGCGACCAGAGCGTCGAGGAAGTCGCGCGCGGCCCGGGGGTGAAGCCCCAGGCGCTCCTGCAGCCCGACCGCGTCGAGGGGACCTCTCGCGAGTTCGGTGAACACCCCGAGCTCCACCGCGCTGAGCAGGGCCTTAGACCCCCAGAACCCCATGCCAAGCTGGACAATCGCTCCTGGGTTCAGACTCTCCCCGCTGGAGGGGTGGGTACTCGACTCTGTCATGGCAGACTCCATGGTTGTCAGGGTCAGCGCTGGGCCGCCGACTCCGCCAGCAGGCACAACAGCTCGTACGCGACGGTGGCTGCCACGAGGCAGGTCCCTCCGCTCGGATCGAAAGGGGGCGCCACCTCGACCACGTCCGCTCCCATCAGCCGGACACCTCGTAGCGCCCGCAGGAGGGTGAGCGCCTGGACGGATGTGAGGCCGCCCACCTCCGGCGTTCCGGTCCCGGGCGCGAACGCCGGATCCAGGCTATCGATGTCGAACGACAGATAGGTGGGTCCGGCGGCCGCGATCCGCAGGGCTTCCCGTGCGACCGCTTCCACCCCCGCTCGCGTCACCTCGTCCATGAACACGACGCGCATTCCACTGGAGACCGAGTAATCCCAGCCCTCCGTGGAGTTCTGGGCACCCCGAATTCCGATCTGGATCGTCCGGGCGGGCTCGATGAGCCCCTCCTCGACCGCCCGGCGAAACGGGGCGCCGTGGCTGAAGCGCGAGCCCATGAACTCGTCCCAGGTATCCGTGTGCGCGTCGATGTGGATCAGGCCCACCGGCCGGTCGGAGGCCAACGCTCTGAGCACCGGCAGCGTGACGGAGTGATCACCTCCGATCGCCAGCGTGAGGACATCCGCGCGCTTGAATCCGGAGATGAACCTCTCGATCTCCTCGTGAGCGGATTCGATGTCATACAGCCGGCCGAACGGCACATCGCCGCCGTCGCCGACTCGACGGAGGTCGTAGGGATTCAGGCGCGTGGCGGGGTGGATGGCGCGCATCATACTCGAGGCATCGCGCACTCCTCGGGGTCCGTGGCGTGCGCCCGGGCGGTTCGTCACCGCTCCATCGTACGGGATCCCCACAAGGGCGATGTCGAACTCGGAGGGATCCCCGATCGGCGGAGTCCGCATGAACGTGGGGATGCCCATGTAGCGAGGTCCGAGCATCGGATCCCGCGGGCCGCCGAGGCCCGGCTCGCTCACCCGGCGACCTCCCCGTCTCCGGCTTCGGAAACCGCGGTCAGCCGGTCGAGCACGAGCGTCGCGGCCGCGAGGTCCTCGCACGCCAGCCCGACCGAGTCGAACACCACCGTGGCCTCGGGATCCACCGGCCGCGAGCCGTCGAGCACCTCGCCGAGCTCGGCGTAGATGTCGGGGTGGAAGCGTCGCACGTTGCCGGATTCCGCCAGCGCGGCCTCGCGCGAGTCGACGACGACGACGTGGGACATCGTTTCGGCATCCAGCTCGCCGCCGTCCGCGCCCGCCCAGCCCACGCTCGCCACCTTCGCACCGGGGCGCAGCCACTTCCCCTCGAGCACGGGCTCGGTGGAGGAGGTCGCCACCACGACCACGTCCGCGTCGCGCACCGCCTCCTGGCGAGACATCGCCGTGCCACCGACGGCCTCGGCGAGCCGCTCGGCCCGCTCCCGGGTGCGGTTCCAGATGCGGATCTCCTCGAACTTCCGGACGTGCGACAGGGCCTCGATGTGGCTCCGGCCCTGGGTGCCGGCCCCCAGAATCGCGAGGACCTCTACATCGGGCGCAGCGACCGCTTCGACATAGGTCGCCGTGACGGCCGACGTTCGCATCTCCGTGATCAGGCGCCCATCCATCAGAACCAGGGGCTCGCCCGTCTCCGGCCGGAACAGCGCGATCACAGCCATGTGCGTGGGCAGGTTCTTCGCTTCGTTGCCCGGGTAGAAGGTGACGAGCTTGGCACCCAGCGCGGTCTCGCTGGCCGCCGGCATGCTCCCGAAGAACCCGCCGTGCGGCGGAACGGCGAGCACCTGCCGGGTCGGCTGCCCGACGCGGCCCCGGGAGAACTCGATCATCGCCTCGCGCATGGCCGGGATCAGCTCCCGCATGCGCAGCACGCCAGCGACCGTCGGCTCATCGATGTAACGCATCACGGACGGCTCCATGCCATGTGCGCGCGATCATCCGTCTACCTCCCACCTGAGAGTAGCCCTCGGATCGTTCTCTGCACGTTGCGCTGGACGGTCTCTGGGCGCTTCAGCGAGTTGAGATAGCTCAAGATCTCCTTACGCCGAGAAGGCGTCAGGCCATCCCACGCCTTGGCCGCGGCAGGGTTCCCGCCGAGCGCTCGGGACAGCTCCTCGGGAACGGGCAGGGGCCGCGGCTTCGGATCGTACGAAAGCTCGACTTCAATCTCATCGCCGACGCTCACTCCGGCCTCGCTGCGCATCTTCCCATTGATGAACAGCCGGTGTCTGCCGCCACCCAGCGAGACCAAACCCGCACGGAACGAGTGTCCCTCGATGCTGCACTCGATCGGAATGTACCCCTTCCGTCCCAGGGCGGCACTCACCCGCGCCGGCACATCCACGCAAGGGTTGATGCCGGCCTTGAAGATCGTCGCCGCAAAGCGTTGGCTCATGTCTCGGCCAGCTCGAGAACGGCGGATGGCGTCGCGCTCAAACGCCCGAGCCACGCACGGCGGGAAGCAGCAGCAAGACGATCTGAGCCACACTCAGGACCGTTCCGAACGGCAGATACCACAGGCCGAGAGCCGCGCACACCACCATCGCGGTCCAGGCCCATGACAACCCCAGCGCGAAGCCGAGCATGACGGCCAGCCACACGAGCCCCAGGGCGAGGTGAATCGATTTCATCAACGTCGACCGCGGCTCGATTCCGACGGCCCACACGATCTTGGACCACGGCCCCAGCTGACCCGCGTGCCGGCCCGATCTCGGAGTTACGTAGTCACCCACGACCAGCGCGCGGCCGCCGTCGAAGGTCAGCCAACCGCCCTCGATGAGCGCCAGGACCAGCACGACCCAGCGAAGCCCATGCATCCCGGCGTCCGGCGTCATCAGAGCGGCGGCCTCATTCGAACCGCCTCCGTTTCCGATCCGTCCTCCGATGCGTTCTCGACAACCTGGAGAAAGGGAGCCGGCCGACGGTGGAACCGCAGCTCGAACACGTCGGGCCGGGCATAGTGACCCGCGGAATCCAACTGCCATCGCGGTCCGACCAGCTGATGGGGCTCGATGTCCGCGTAGACGATGCCTTCCTCTTCCTCCAGGGGGCCCGCCACGATCTTCCCGTCGGGATCGACGATCAGGCTGAGCCCCGGGTTGAGCCAACCCTTCGCTTCGCTCAGGTACTCGGACTTGAACGAGAGGGCGTCCGGGATGTCGTCGACATGGAACGCCTGACACACGCCGATGACGAAGCCGCGGCCCTCCTTCGCGATGTGCCGCATGGAGGAGATCCACGGCTCGCCGCGATCCCAGGTCGGGGCCACATGGATCTGCTCGCCCCAGGCCGTCAGCGTGTAACGGGCCAGCGGCATGTAGTTCTCCCAGCACAGCAACCCCCCGACCCGCCCGAACGGGAGCTCGTAGACCTCGAGGTCGCTGCCGTCACCCTGGCCCCACACGAGCCGTTCGCCGGCCGTGGGCACGAACTTGCGGTGGCGGCCGAGGAGCTCTCCGTGCGGCCCCAGGTAGAGCAGCGTGTTGTATAGCGTCGACCCGCTCGCCTCCGAGTTCCGTTCGTTGACGCCCATCGTCACGGCGATGCCGCAGTCGGCGGCCGCCTCCGCCAATCGCCGCGTGGCCGGGCCCGGGATGGAGACAGAGTTGGCGTGAAGCCGTGTGTAGACCTCCCGAAGCGGATGGGTGTGGCCGGGTGGAATGAACCACACCCACACGGGGTAGCCCGGGAGGAACGCCTCCGGGAACGCCGCCAGACGGGCGCCACCGGCGGCTGCCCGCTCGATCAGCTCACACGCCTTCGCGAGCGTCGCTTCGAGGTCGAGGAACACGGGCGACGCCTGGACGGCGGCCACCCGGAATGACTCCTTGCTCACGGCCACTTCACTCCCTCCTCGTCGGAAACCTCGTGGAAGACATCGAACAGTCCGTCATCTCCCTCTCCGGGTTCGGCCGAGCCTGTACGGCCCTTTACGCGCCGCCGCGCGTACCGTGCATGCGGCGCAGCGTCGTCGCCACCACGCCTCCGGCCACTCCGCCCGCCACGCCGCCGATCACCGCCGGGTCCACGTCCCCCGCGACCATCCTCACGCCGAGCGCGCTCACTACGGCGACGAAGATTCCGACGAGTGTCCCCACGACGACGAGCTTGCCCAGCGAGACCGGGCGATCCGTTCGCTCCATGATTCCTCGACTCCTTGGTGGTTGGGAGTTGTGGCGGCGTACTACGGCGCCAGGGGCCCCTCCGGATTCCGATACACGACGCGGCCCTGGAACAGGGTCATCTCGCAGCGGAGGTCCTTGATCTTAGCGGGATCCACGCTGTAGAGGTCCCGGTCCCAGACGGCGATGTCGGCGTATTTGCCGACCTCGATGGAGCCGATCTTGCGCTCCAGGAACATCTGTCGGGCGCCCCAGATCGTGTACGAGTGCAGGGCCGTGTCGATGTCCACGGACTCCGCGCCGCCGTACGGATTCCGCCCGTAGATGCCCAGCAGTGTCTCTCGCGCCATGGAGGCCCACAGTCCGTAGCGGGCCGGAAACGGAGTGACATTATAATCGGAGCCGCCGGCCCAGCGGATGCCCTTCTCCACATAGGTGCGAAACGGGTTCAGCCGCCGCGCCCGCTCCGGTCCGAAGTTACCCGCGTAGGTGTCGCCGATCCACCACATGAACCCGGCCGAGGCCTCCGGATACGCCGCGTCGTAGCGGCTCTGCAGCTCCGCCATCTCGTCCAGGGCGTGCTCGGTCGGGATGTTGGCGTGGATGATCCCGTGCCGCAGGCCGGAGATGGGGTGGGCCTCCAGGGCGGCCGCGTAGCTGTCCACCACCCAGTCGATCGCCCGATCCCCGATGGCGTGCACGCTCACGTGCAGTCCGGCGTCGTGGAACAGGCGGATCTGGCGCCGGAGCACGTCGGGATCGTTGGCCGGATAGCCCCGGTTCCCCACGTCCACTTCGTCGAAGTTCCGGTTCCAGTCGTCGTACAGCCAGGCGGTTCGGGCTCCGCCGCTCCCGTCCATATACAGCTTGACACCGCCGGAGATGAGATGATCGTCGCCGGTGGACTGATAGGGCCGGGTGAACGGGCCCACCCGCTCGATCAGGGCCCGGGCGTCCTCCAGCGTCGGGCCCGCCCGCCACAGCGCGAACACGCGGACCGTGAGGTCCCCCTCGACCAGGACCCGCCGGTACGCATCCCACGCCGCGGGACCGATGCCCGGATCCTTGAGCCCGGTCATCCCCTCGCGGTTGAACTCGGCGGCGAGCCGCCGGATGCCCTCACGCATCTGCCGGGCCGTGAACGGCGGAATCAACCGGGCCACCAGAGCCTGGGCCGACTCCTTCAGCACGCCGGTCGGCCTCCCATCCGGGTATCGGTCGATCGTGCCGCCGGGCGGATCGGGGGTGTCCGCGGTGATCCCCGCCAGACCCAGGGCCAGGCTGTTGGCCACTCCGTAGTGGCCCATCGTGTGGCTCAGCCACACCGGATTGCGGGGCGAGACGGAATCGAGATCGGAGGTCCGGATGTAGCGGAGCTCCTTCAGCTTGCCCTCGTCCCAGCCCCG
Organism: Gemmatimonadota bacterium; assembly: GCA_046757845.1. Lineage (GTDB taxonomy): Bacteria > Gemmatimonadota > Gemmatimonadetes > Palauibacterales > Palauibacteraceae > JBHHYZ01. Next base: position 8,360 of record JBHHYZ010000051.1, on the reverse strand, counting down.
CCCGCGCACCCACTGGTCAGGCTCCAGCCGCTCCGTCCGCCCCCCCACGGCGGCCACCACGTCGCCGATGCTCTTCACCCCCGGGTAGCTGAGGTCCAGCACGTAGAGCCGGTCCAGCCCGCCGCCGGCGAAGTGCGCGTGGGCATCCAGGAGCCCCGGAGTGGCCGTGAGCCCATGGAGATCGATCCGCTCGGTGCCCCTCCCCGCCACAGCCTGGATTTCGCGGGTGGACCCCACGGCCATGATCCTGCCGTCCCGGATGGCCACGGCCTCGGCCACGGAGTCCTCCGCGTCGACCGTCAGGATGTGTCCGTTCACCAGGATGAGGTCGGCGGCGAGGGCGTCCGGCACGGCCCGCGGCGAGCCCGAGCAGCCGGCCAGCGCCCCGGCGCTGAGAACCAGCCACACGCCGAGCTCGAGCCGGCTCGGCCCGAGCCGCGATCGCCCGGAGAAACAGCCGGCTGAGGGTATCAGCCCGTCCCCGTCGACAGCAGCCCGGCCTCACCTGGACCGTCGGTGTCCTGTCCGACACCATGCCGCTCCCGGAGCAGCGCGATCCCGCACGCAATCATCGGAATCAGGAGCAACACGAAGGTGAGAACCTGACCGGGCCGCGCGATGAACACGCGACCCATATCGAACAGGAATCCGAAGGCGACAGCGGACAGAACCAGGAGTGCCGCGCCGGTCGCGCGGGGCCAGCGACCGGCGGTCCAGGCGAGGATGAAGAACGGCGCGACCACCAGAGACTCCATCAGCAGGGCCACGGGATCGTTCAGGTGGCCTCCGACGACGAACAGGGCCCAGAAGGCACCGAAGGCAAGCAGGACGCGCGAGGCGGTCTTCCTGGCTCCCCAATAGGACAACAGAGAGCTGAACAGCCAGGTCAACCACAGAACGACGAGGACGAGCATGACCCATCCCGCCGGGCCTTCGAGGTTCGCTTCCCGCCATTTCAGAGCGGAGATCACCAGGACCGCAGCAAACCCTCCGATCAAGTAGGCATGGTATCCCGCCCGGCGTACGGCCTGCCGCTGGAACTCGTCCTGGTCCCGAAGCCAGCCCAGCTCACGGAGGATGCCCGGTCCGAACGCTCCCAATCCCAAGACGACCAGAAAGCCCATGGACACGAACATCGAGAGACCCAACCCGAGGATCACCAGGCCGCCCGCGATCAGCGCGGACAGCGGAGCCCTTCTCTTACCGTCCGCCTGCTCAGTCATGGTCCTCTCCCGGCTCGATCTCGAACAGCCTCTCCACGGCAACGCCAAAGGTTTCCGCGAGGCGTAACGCGAGGCCGACGGATGGATTGTACCGGCCTCTCTCGATGGAGAGAATCGTCTGGCGCGTGACACCTACCCGATCCGCCAGCTCCTGTTGAGTCATGTCGTCCAGCTGACGTCGGTAACACCGAACGTGATTCCTGACCTCCTGCCGTGGACTCATGGGAGAAATGTATAGTTTACTCTACTTAATGTCAAGTTTTCTATACATGACGGGCGGGGACTCCGGGAAAACACTCTTTGGTCAGCGCACAAGGCGCCATGTCGTTCACTGGGCCAGGCCCAGAATCATCTCGAAAGACAGGGTGACCTCACCCTCCGATTCACCGATCTGGAGCTCGCTCGCCACATCGGCGAGGATCGCGACCCGAGTCTCCGGATCGGCGGACGAGAAGACGCCAGCCAGAGACGTAGCCGCCAAATGCCGTGGAATGAATTCGGAAGGCGAAGGCAACTTCAACATCTTGGGGACAGGCCTGACTTCGACCGAGTCGCGGCGAAGAACTGCAGCCCCTGCTGGCACAGGACAACATCGAGACTCGAGTCGGCGAACGGAAGGTTGGCGGCGTCGCCGAGCTCCCATTGAATCGTCGGGACGCTTTCTCCTGCGACCTTCCGCGCGACGGTGAGCATCTCCGGGCTTCGGTCCAATCCGACCACAGTTCCCGAAGGCCCGACCGTGACGGCCGCCGCTCGGGTTACCGCGCCGGTTCCACAGGCCACATCCAGCACTCGGCTACCCAACTGCAGGCTCGCCCGTCCGATCAGATCGTGGATCCATGGACCAAGGAGGTAGCGAACGATGCAGCTCTCGTACCTCGAAGCCGCTCCCGTATCTCTACGAAACCTATGGCCAGGCTCGGTCACGGAGACCTCGGGAACGTGTGAGCAACGTGCCAGCCGGAGTAGCGCTCTTCAAGCTCGCCTTCACTCAACTGCCGGAGAACGAGTTGGGCCAGATCGTTCAGCTGAGGAAGCCGGCTCGTGAACACGGTGTACCAACAGGCCCGACATCTCCGATTTCGCAATCGACGCCGTGGCCCTATCACTGTTCTTCGGGCGGCTCCGATTGTACCTGCCCGTTCTCGGTCCGGTCTACCTGGAATGACAATTCGGCGCGCCGCGGCCGATTCGGATCGCCGCTTTCGTCCTGTTCCTGTTCCTCCGCGTACTTGACCTCATGGATGTTCTCGGCAGCGGGGTTGAAGATGGACTCCAACAGCAATGCATGGTATGCGGCCCCGCTCCGGCTAAGGCCCCGCCGCCGGTAGTGGATCCAACCCTTCCGTTCCATCCACAGGAGCACGCGATCCACCGCAGCCAGAACCGCCGCCACCGCAACCGTCCAGAGAGCCAACCGGATCATGACGCCACCACGGGATAGCTATCGGCCAGCGAGCCAGTTGACCTGGTCCGTGACCGACAGACTTTCCAGCTCATGTCCCCGATCATCTCCCCGAGCGCTCACCTCGGCGTCGTGTGGCAGCCGTCCGTCGAGAGACTGCGCCCAACGGTCAGCGTCTGAGCTGGGCGCCCATTGGATTGTTGCTCTCGCGTCTCCACCCACGCAACGAGATCATCCAGGTGACGTTGCTCACCCGAACTCGCCCAGGTGGATCGCCGTGTCGGGAAACGCGGACAGAATCGCGCTGTCCAACGTGACCAGCGGGATCCCGAGATCCGAGGCCAGCACCACGAACTCGCTGTCGTACGCGGTGCACCCTGTTTCGGACGCGACCCGCAGGACCTCACCGTCGGCTCGGGCCGTAGGTACTTCCCATACCACGCCAGGTAGCGCTCGTAGAGATCCTTGCGGTAGGAGGGCAGGCGGATGGAGTGGTACTGGCCGGGGTAGACCACCAGCAGGGTCTCGCGTCCCAGCCGCTTCATGGCCTCATACATCATCTCGGAGTTGAGGATCGGCACGTTCCAGTCCTTCTCCCCGCCGATCCACAGCGTGGGCGTGATGATCTCCTGGACCCGGTTGTAGGGCGAGATCCGCTCCCACAGCTCCCGGTTCTCCCACGGGAGCCCCAGCTCGTGCTCGTACCACCGCTGGTACTGGTCGTGCCCGTAGTTGGCCACGTACAGCCCGGCGCTCGCCCCGGAGATGGCGGCCTTGAACCGATGGGTCCGCGTGATCACGTAGTTGGTGAGGATGCCGCCGTAGGACCACCCGCCGACCCCAAGGCGGTCCGCGTCCGCGACGCCGAGCCGGATCGCGTAGTCCACCCCGGCCAGCACGTCCTCGGAGTCCTTCTCGCCCCACGCCCGCCAGATGGCCCGCTGGTGCGCCGCCCCGTAGCCCGAGGAACCCCGCGGGTTCGTCATCACCACGGCGTAGCCGTTGGCGGCGAACAGCTGCGCCTCGAAGTTGAACCCGAAGTCGTACTCGCTCACCGGCCCGCCGTGGATCCGCAGCAGGGTCGGGTAGCGGACCCCCGCCCGGTATCCGAGCGGCCGGTAGAGGAAGCCCTCGATCTCCGTCCCGTCCCGGCTCGGGAAGCGGATCGGCTCCGGAACGGACAGCCCGACTCGGGCCAGCCAGCTCTCGTTCGTTCGGGTGAGCGCCCGGAGCCCATCCTCTTCCCGGATGAACAGATCGCCCGGAAGATCCGGCTCGCTGACCCGGACCACGACCGTCCCGTCGCGCCCGATGGCGTAGCCTTCAACCCTCCGGTCTCCGGCCACGACCCGCGTGACCGGCCCGCCGCCCACGGGTATCCGGGCCAGGTGCTGCCTCCGGTGGTCCTCCAGTACGAAGTAGATCGAGGAGCCGTCGGGCGAGAAGCGCGGAGTGTACACGTTGCGGTCCAGGGAGGCCGAGAGGACGGTGGGCCGCGGCGGCGCTCCGGCGGGACTTGGCGGCGCGTTGCTTCCCTTCCCCACCCGCACCACGGCCAGCTCCTGGAGCGCGTAGACGATGTGCTCGACGTCCGTGGCCGTCGTGTACGCGATCCACTCGCCGTCCGGACTCCAGGCGGGCGACTCGTCGGCGCCGGGGTTCGCCGTGACCCGGATGGGTGGGGGGATCGAGTCGGCGCCATCGGTCGGCACGCGCCAGACGTCGGTGTCGTAGTTGGAGTCCGGGTCCTCCGAGCGGTTGCTCACGAAGGCGATCCACCGGCCGTCGGGGGACCAGGCGGGCTCGGAGTCGTCGAAGTCGCCGGCCGTGATCTGGCGAAGGCTCTCGCTGGCCAGGTCGAACACGTAGAGGTGGGTGCGGCGCCGGTCCAGATAGCCCTCGAAGTCCCGCTTGAACTGGAGCCGGTCGATCACCCAGGGTTCGGGAACCTTGAGCTTGCCGCTGTCCTTCGCGTCCCGGATCACCAGGGCCAGGCGCCGCCCGTCCGGCGACCACGCGTAGTCCGAGACCCCCTGCTTCACCTCCGTGAGCGCGCGCGCCTCGCCGCCCTGTCGGTTCAGGACCCACACCTGCGTCTCCGTCTCACCCTCGTCTCGGGCCGAGAGGAAGGAGAGGTAGCGGCCGTCCGGGCTCCAACGGGGCGCCGAGGAGGAGACGCTCTTCCGGGTCATGCGCCGTGGCGCCCCGCCCGTGGCCGGGACCCTCCACACGACGGTCCCGCGCTCGTTCTTCGCCAGATCCGAACGGGAGACCGTGTAGGCGACCCAGCGGCCGTCCGGGCTGATCTCCGGGTCGCCGACCTCCCGGATGGCGAAGTAGTCCTGGATCGTGAGCGCGCGCCGGGCGGGGGCCTCCTGCGGCCGACCTTCCTGCGCGGCGAGTGCCGCCGCCGCGAGTACCGCAGCCGAGCCCAGGCACAAGGCACACCCTCCCGCTACCCTTCCCGCGCGTCGCGCGACCGCGGCGCTCCCGCCTCGTCCCCCGGGCTTCGGCATGCGCTCAGTCCGCATCGCGGGAATCCTCAGCCGCAGCCTCGCCCGGCGGCACCTCCTCCACCACCTCGAGCCGAATCGTGTAGGTCCCGTCCGTACCCTGCCCGCGGATCTCGACGCTCCCCCGCTCGGGGCGCGCGGATCCCTGGAACAGCACCTTGTCGCCCCCGCCCGCCATCTTCTTGACCAGATACGAGGAGACCTCGTCGATCGCGTCCCCCGCCGAGCCGCTCAGCGCGTCCGGCAGCACCCCGGTGACCACCTTCCGGGCCGAGCCGAAGATCCCGCGCACCAGCGTGCCGGCGAAGCTCACCACCTTGTCCCAGATGTCCTCGCGGTCCACGTCGAACAGCTTGGCGCGCACGGAGTGGATCCCCCCGCTGTGCAGCGACACCACCACCTTGTCCCAGTCATCCAGCCGGTCCATGTCCAGCCGGGGCTCGAAGTCCGGCGGGCCGCCCGCACGGCGGAAGTTCGCCCGGTCCGCCTTCCTCCGGTCGCACTCCCAGAACACGTCGATCCCCGGCTTGATCGCGTTGCTCGTCTTGAGAGTCGTCCGGGCCCCCGATCCGGTCCAGTACTTGACGTCGAACACCACCCGGAAGTTGGCCCGGTTGTTGGAAAGCTCCTCCGGAAACGAGAACTCCCGCAGCTCCAGACTGAGCGTCGACATCGCCTCCTCCTTCCCGGCCCTCCGTCACAGCCACTCGGCGATGAGTCGGGCCGTCTTCGGGTGGATCAGGTAGCCCACGGAAGAGTGGGGGTTCGAGCGGCCGTGGCGGACGGCCAGGTTGTAGATCCGGTAGTCCCGGATGCGCTCGGTGGCCAGCTCCGGGCCGTGCATGTTTCTGAAGTCGTCGGCCACGCGCTGGTCGTGGGAGATGTAGTCGTCCTCGGCCGCCAGGTTCTCCCAGCGCACCACGTTGGCCGGAAACCGGCGCGGCCCGCTGGCCCGGGCGCCCTTCAGGTGGTCCTGCACGGTGACGTCGCCGAGCGGGGATCCCAGCGTGATCCACAGAGAGACCCGGCACGAGCGGTAGTCCCGGTACTCCTGGTAGTAGGAGAACTTCCAGAAGGTGTCCCAGGCGATCAGCGTGCCCAGGCTGTGCGCCACGACCAGGATCTCGTCGCCGGAGTCCATGGCGTCGCGCAACCGCTCGGTGAAGGCCCACCGGACCCGGCCGCCGAACTCGGAGTCCGGGTTCCAGTACTCGCACATGTCGGGCGCGAGGTGGGAGATGGCGGGCTCGCTGAGCTGCAGCCACCTCAGCGGCCCCGAGCCCGCATCGGCGAAGAACTCCTTCAACGAAGTCCGGCCCGGGAGCCTCCGGTAGCGGCGCCGGGTGAACTGGTGGGCGCCGACCTCCTGGAGGGCGGCCAGCGCGGACTCCCGGTCCGCCACGTCCTCGCTCTCCGAGTACGTACCCCCGCGGTCCCGCAGGAAGGCGTTCGACAGATCCCCGTAGTAGGCCAGCTCCTTCCGGGTCGCATCGAAGGCGGCCAGCTTCTCCGGGTGCGAGCGCGCGATCCCGTGCCGGACGGCCCGCTCCCACAGCGACGCGAGCGCCGGGCGCGAAGGCTTCCAGCTGCGTCCGTGCACGAACAGGATGCGGCGGGCCACGCTAGTCGGGCGTCTCGCGGCGCCGGATCTCGTCCAGGATCTCCTCCGGCCGCTTGAACCGGCGATTCAACGGCAGCTTGATCCGCACCTCGCCGAGGTCCGCGGCAACGTAGGTGATGCGGGCTCCCGTGGCCCGGTAGGCGGGAAAGCGGTTCGGGCGAGAGCGCAGCAGCCTGGAGCGCACGGATTCGGGGAAGAAGCCCCGGCCCGAGGAGCCGAGGCGTCGGTCGCTGAAACCGAGTCCGTCCAGCGCCACCGAGCCCATGAGCCCGAGGGGGCCGGCCAGCCGATACGAGGCGCCACCCGCCACATCCACCTGCACGCCACCCGAGCTGGCGCCGTCGCCCACATAGTCCGCGTACCCGAGGCGCGTACCCACGAAGGGGTGGATCCGAACCGTCTCGCTCCCCGGGCGCCCGAACCAGTAGCGGGTCGCTCTTGGCTTGCCCCCGCTCACGGGAGCGGCCTGAAGTCCTGAATCGTGAGAGAGAACCCGCTGTCCTCCGCGCCTTCGATCGAGCCGCTCGCGGAGCTCGGAAAGTGGAAGACCGCATCGTAGGTGACCGTCAGCACGGCCCGATCCTGCTTCATATGCCTCTCCAGCAAGTCGAACGCCCCGTCGACCGTGTCATACGCGCTCCACCTGTCGGATGGCACGGGATCTCCCGTACCCACGCGGACGACCGAGACCATCGTGTCGCCGCGCACCTGGATCACCACCGGATCGGTGACCTCCGGAGGGCAGAAGCAACCGAACCGGTACTCGTACTCGTAATCGCCGATGCCCATCCGCTCCCATTGGCTCCTCTGGTCGCGGAGTCGCTTGACCTCGGGATCCGGTCCCAGCACGCTGCAGCCGGCCAGCAGGCCGACCAGGGAACCGACGAGCAGGCCGGCAAGCGGGAGAGACTTCATTGAGCCACGCAAACTCCGCCCCGCACGACCGTCGTCGGCCGTGCGACGAGCGCGCAGTCGGAGACCCGATCGTACTTCCGGTTCACCTCGGCCTCGAACGCGTTGAAGGCTTGCACCTGCTCCGCCAGGTTCGCCGAATCGGTCGCCGTCACCGAAAAGATCAGGTACTCCCAGGGTCCGCCACAGGGTTTGGATCCGAACGGGATGGCGCGGCACTCCTCCACCGTCGCCGCGGTGGGATCCGCCATCCCGCGAATCTCCTGGCGCCACTGCTCGAGCCGTGCCAGATCCCGCTCCCGGTCGCCGCTGAGCTCGTTGCAGGCGCTGAGCACCACCGCCTGGAGGCCGAGCAGTGCCATCAGGAGAAGCAACGGCGCCCGCGATCCCGCCGTGGGGGTCATCCCGCTTCGGGCTCCGCCGAGGTCGCGGTCTCGGGACGCACATCTCCCTGGCCCTCGGGACCCACCTCGACCCGACCCGCGATCAGGTCGACTAGCTCGCGGCTCGTGGCGTTGCCGACGAGCCTGCGGTCGCCCACCTCCACCACGGGGACCGATCGAATCCTCTTGGTTCGCACCAGTTCGGGCCGCAACGTGACGTCCACATGCTCGAACTCGAAGCCCATCTCCTCGGCCAGGGTCCGGAGGCGACCTTCCACCAGGGGACAGAACGGGCAGCCCAGG
>JBHHYZ010000050.1:0-18066 GCA_046757845.1 Gemmatimonadota bacterium | reverse complement strand
GACGGCGGCGATCCAGCTTCCCCGCGCCGTGGCCCCGTCACCCGCTCCTCGGCTCAACTCCCTCTCCTCTCCGCCAGGCTCCGTTGCTCCGCTCCGTTCGATGTCTCCGCACCCCTTGATCTCTCGCCCCCACCCGATCTCTCCGCGGCCTGGAAAGCCAGGGCCGAGCGCATCGCCAGACCGGCCACCGCGATGGGCGGCAGCAGCATCGCCGCGGCCGGCGCGGGCGCGCCCCCCACCATCCCCGCGCCCACCGCGTAGGCTTCCACCGCGGCGAACAGGACGGCGGCCACGAAGATGACGTACCGGGCCAGCGCTCCCCGCTCGCCCGACCTCCCGTAGAAGCGCGGAAACAGCAGGCCCGCGGAGATGCCCTGGCCCACGGCGAGGACCAGCAGCAGCTCCAGCAGCCAGGTCCGGCCGCCGCCCAATCCGGCGGCCAGCGCCGCGGCGGGAAGCGCGGCCGAGAGCAGGAGCGTCAGCCCGACCGATCCGGTCCGCACGGCGTCAGCGGGTCAGGAACCGCTGGATCCCGGCCCGGCAGTCCTCCGTCAGGCGGGCCAGGGCGTTGACCTCGGCCCCCGTTCGGATGGCGGCCTCGAAGCCCATCCCATCCGTCTGATACAGGAGCCGCTTGGACAGCGCCACGGCGGATCCGCTTCGCTCGGCCAGCTCCGCCAGGAAATCCGCGGCGCCGGCCCCCAGCTCCTGGTCGGGAAACACCCGGTTCACCAGGCCGATCTCGTGCGCCCGATCCGCCGAGATGGAGCGGCCCAACGTGATCAGCTCGAATGCCTGGCGCTCCCCCACGGCCCGCCGGAGGATGGCCATGACCATGGCGGGCACGAAGCCGATCCGGACCTCGGGATAGCCGAACCGCGCGCCACGGGCTGCCAGTACCAGGTCGCACGCGGTGGCCAGCCCGCAGCCACCGGCCAGCGCCCGACCGTGCACCACCGCCACCACGGGCTTGGCCAGGCGGCGCAACATGAGGAACAGGTCTCCCAGCGATTCCGCGTCCGCCAGGCTCGCCAGCACCCCGTCATCCACCGACCGCTGGACTTCCCGAAGATCCGCTCCGGCGCAGAAGTCCGGGCCGGCGCCCCGCAGGGCGATCACCCGCACCTCATCGTCCGCCTCGGCGGCGGCGAGCGCCCGCTTGAGCGCGGTCACCAGCCGGGCGCCGAGCGCGTTGCGGCGCTCCGGTCGGTTCAGGGTGATCTCGAACACACCCGGGCTCTCCCCGGTCCGGGTCAGGACTCGCTCGGCCACCGCTCCTCCTCGTTCCGCGGTTCCCCGCGCAGCTCGCTCACGATCTCGTCGGGGACCTCGATCTCCATGCGCAGCAGCGCCGTGGCGAAGGTCTTGCCCTGCGCGTCCAGCATCAGCGAGACGGTGCCGCCGCCGCCCAGCGACTCGTGCAGGAGAAAGTTGAGGGCGTGCAGGTTGGGTAGCTCGAACCGCTCCACCTCGCCGTGGCAGATCCCCTCGAAGTGGCGCTTCACCCGCTCGGCCGTCACCTCCCCCACCAGGAGCGGATACAGGGAGGGGCGGAAGGCGATCAGCCCGATGTTGGCCGTGTCGCCCTTGTCCCCCGAGCGCGCGAACGCCACCTCCCTGAGTTGCACCTTCATCCGCTCAGAACTCCTCGCTCACCATCCGTGCGGGCCACTCCACTCAGATCTCCTCGGTCTCCACCCGCACCTGCCGCTCCACCACCTCCCGCTCGATGAGGGCGGGCCAGAAGGCCATGACCTCGTGGACCCGGGGCCGGCCGCTCGCGAAGCCGGTGACGGTGGGCGGGCCGGCCAGGATCAGCGGCGCCATCTCACGCGTGAACCTCTCCACCGCCGCGCGGTCAGGGCTTCGCGCCCCCACTCGTAGAACCACCTCCGGGAGGTCCGGCGAGGGCGGGCCCGCCAGCGGGCCGTGGCAGGCGCCGGCGCCCACGAAATCCGTGCGGATCTCCTCGAACTCCAGGTTCAGGCGCTCCAGCCGTCCCCGCAGGATCTCATCGGCCCGCTTCGCCTTCTCGTAGGCGTCCGGCCAGGCATACGTGAGGCTTCCTTCCGCTTTGTAGCCGGCATGATAGGCGATCGAGACCTTGAGCTTCTCGGGCCGCCGCCGGCCCTTGACCCCGGACACACGCACCCGGTCGTCACCCAGGTCCCGGAGCCGGATGCTGGAGAAGTCCGCCACGCAGTCCGGCGTGATGTACTCGCGCGGGTCGCCCATCTCGTAGACGAGCTGCTCGGTCACGGTGGCCCACGTCACCCGCCCGCCCAGGTCGGGGTGCTTGGTCACCACGAAGCTCCCGTCCTCCCGCCCCTCGATGATCGGATAGCCCGGCGCCACCAGGTCCACCTGGCGCCAGTCCACCAGCGTGTTCCCACCGGTCGCCTGCGCTCCGCACTCGTTGATGTGGCCGGCCACCACGCCCGCCGCGATCAGGTCCCAGGCCTCTTCGGGCCACTCGAACTCGTGGATCAGCGGCCCGTAGGTCAGAGCCGTGTCCGTGGAGCGGCCGGTCACCACGATGTCGGCTCCCTGCCGGAGCGCCCTCACGATGGGCCGCGCGCCGAGGTAGGCGTTGGCCGCCTGCACCCGGTCCCGCACGACGCTCAGGGGCCGGCCGGTCTCCATGTGGCGGAGCTCGTGGCCCCGCGCCATCAGCTCGTCCAGCCGGTCCATCAGATCATCGCCCTGCACGGTGGCCACACGCAGAGGCCGCGGATGCTTCCGCCCCGCCAGAACCCGGCCCAGCCGTGCCCGGCACGCCTCCGGGTTCACCCCGCCGGCGTTGGTCACCACCTTGATCCCCCGGCTCAGCAGCTCCTCGGCCAGCTCGGCGATCAGCGGGACGAAGTCCCGCGCGTAGCCCGCCTCCGGATCGCGCTGCCGCTGCTTCTGCATGATGGACATGGTGACTTCGGCCAGATAGTCCAGCATCAGATAGTCGATGGGGCCGTGGCGCACCTGGAGCTTGGGGGCCTCCTGCCAGTCGCCCCAGAAGCCCTGGCCCGAGGCGACGCGCACCACCCGCGCGCCCGCCTCAGGCATCGTCCGGAAGCGTGAAGGGACCGATGTGAGGAGCCGGATTGTTGAGCGCGCTCCTCAGAGCCAGCTCCAGCACGTCGCGCGTGTCTTCCGGCGCCAGGATGGCGTCCACGAAGCCCCGCGCCGCCGCGTACCGTGCATCCAGCTGCGCCTCGTACTCCTGTCTCGTCTTCTCCACCGCCTCCATCAGCTCCGGGTCCGGAGGAGAGCCGGACACCGTCCGGTCCAGGCGCGAGCCGTAGATGGCCCGGACCGCGGATTCCCCTTCCATCACGCCCATCCGGCCCGTGGGCCAGGTGAACAGGAAATCGGGATCGAAGCCCTGGCCCGCCATGGCGTAGTAGCCCGCGCCGCTGGCGTGGTTCACCGTGAGCACGAGCTTCGGGACGCGCGCCGTCGCCATGGACTCCACCATTCGGGCGCCGGCCCGGATGATGCCCGAATGCTCCGCCTCGGGGCCCACCATGAACCCGCTCACATCCTGAACGAACAACAGGGGGGTGCGGTGCCGGTCGCACACGTCCATGAAGTAGGCCACCTTCTCGGCGCTGTCGGCGTAGACGATCCCACCGAACCTGGGCGGGCCGTCCCCGTCCGGAAACATCCCGCGCCGGTTGGCGATCACCCCGACCTTCCATCCGCCCAGCCGGCCCACCCCCGTGATCATCTCGGGCGCGTAGTCGGCCTGGAACTCGTCGAACGGCCCCTCATCGAGGATCGTCTCCAGCACGGACTCCATCCGGTACGGCTGCCGGTGGTCGGGAGGGAGCAGCTCGTACGCGTCGGTCGCCGGACGGGCCGGTCCCCGGAGCGTGGAGGACGGGCTCGGCCGAGCCGGGTCGGGAAGCTCCGCCACCAGAGTCCGCAGCCGCTCGATGCAGGTGGCATCGTCGGGCACCCGGTAGTGCGCCACTCCGCTGATCCGGTTGTGGGTGAGCGCCCCGCCCAGCCCTTCGGCGTCCACGTCCTGCCCGGTCGCGCCCTTCACCAGATTCGGGCCTCCCAGGCCCATGAAGCTGGTGCCCTCGACCATCAGGATGACGTCGGAGAGAGCAGGCAGATACGCTCCCCCGGCGATGCAGGGACCCATCACCGCGGACAGCTGCGGCACATGCAGGTAATGTCGCATGACGGAGTTGTAGTAGAAGATCCGGCTGGCCCCGTACTTCCCGGGGAACACGCCACCCTGGTAAGGGAGGTTCACGCCCGCCGAGTCCACCAGATAGAGGATCGGGATGCGGCAGCGCATCGCGATCTCCTGAGCCCGGAGGATCTTCGTGATGGTCTCCGGCCACCAGCTCCCGGCCTTCACGGTCGCGTCGTTGGCCACGATCACGACTTCCCGCCCCGAGACCTCCCCGACTCCGGTCACCACGCCGGCGCACGGAGCCTTGCCCTCGTACTGGTCGTAGGCCACCAGCAGGCCGATCTCCAGGAAGCCGCCGCCGCCATCCAGCAGCAGATCGACGCGCTCCCGGGCGGTCAGCTTGCCCTGGGCGTGCTGCCGGGCGATCCGCTCCTCTCCGCCGCCGCGGCGCAGCTCCACCTCCAGAGCCCGCAGCTCGGCCACCCGGCTTCGAAGCGGGCCCTCCTCCGAGGAGGCGCCCGCCTCCACCGACCGGCCCTCGGAGCTCACGTCGGGATCCCGCCGGCCCCGAACCGCCTCATTCGGATCTCTCCGCCTCACGTTTCGCGAACCAGGTCCGGATGTAATCGATGGCCTCGGAGGTGGGGGTGCCGGGACCAAACAGCCGCCCGATCCCCAGCCTGGCCAGCTCCGAGGCGTCCTCCTCGGGGATGATCCCGCCGCCCGTGACCAGCACGTCGGTCATCCCGGCCTCGTCCAGGAGCTTCTTGACCCGCGGAAGCAGTGTCATGTGGGCGCCCGAGAGAATCGACATGGCAACCACGTCGACGTCCTCCTGGAGCGCCGTGCTGGCGATCATCTCGGGCGTCTGGTGCAGGCCCGTATAGATGACCTCCATGCCGGCATCCTGAAGGGCCGCCGCGATCACCTTCGCCCCGCGGTCGTGCCCGTCCAGGCCGGGCTTGGCGACCAGGACTCTGATCTTTCTATCGCTCATGCCGTTCGCTGATTCCTGTGGAAGCAAGTACCGGTGCGGCCCAAACATATTGGACCCCGGCGGGCGGAGCCAACGGGCTTCCGCGGGGAGCGAGGGGCGTGCGGGCCCCACGCCTCAGAAGGCGACCGGCTCCCGGAAGCGGCCGTACACGCTCTCCAGAGCCAGCCGGATCTCTCCCAGCGTGGCGTAGGCGCGGGCCGCGTCCAGCATGGGCGGCATGAGGTTGTGGTCGGCCCTGGCGGCCGCCTTCAGGGCGTCGAGAGCCGCGCGCACGGCGCGCTCGTCACGGCCCACGCGCAGGTCGGCCAGGCGCCGCTCCTGCGCGCGCGCCGCCTCCTCCCCGATCCGCAGGATCTCGATGGGCGGCTCGCCTTCCTCCAGGAACCGGTTCACGCCCACGATCACCCGCCGTCCGGATTCCATCTCCCGCTGGAAGCGCCGGGCCGACTCCGCGATCCGGGCCTGGAAGTAGCCCGATTCGATCCCCGCCACGACCCCACCCAGCTCGTCGATCTCGCGGAACGCCGCCTCGGCATCCGCCTCCAGCTGGTCGGTCAGCGCCTCCACATAGTACGAGCCGGCCAGCGGGTCGATGGTGTTCGCCGCTCCGGTCTCGTGGGCCAGGATCTGTTGCGTCCGCAGGGCCACCGTGGCCGCGTGCTCCGTGGGCAGCGCCAGGGTCTCGTCCATCGCGTTGGTGTGGAGGGACTGCGTCCCGCCCAGCACCGCGGCCAGCGCCTGGTAGGCCACCCGCACGATGTTGTTGTGCGGCTGCTGGGCCGTGAGGGTCACGCCGGCCGTCTGGGCATGCGTGCGCAGGCGCCAGCTCCTGGGATCGCGCGCCCCGTACACCTCCCGCATGTGCCGGGCCCAGATGCGGCGCGCGGCCCGGAACTTGGCGATCTCCTCGAAGAAGTCGTTGTGGACGTCCCAGAAGAACGAGAGACGGGGAGCGAACTCATCCACGTCCAGGCCGCGCTCGATCCCGTGCTCCACGTAGGTGAAGCCGTTCTTGAGCGTGTAGGCGAGCTCCTGCGCCGCCGTCGCCCCGGCCTCGCGGATGTGGTAGCCCGAGATCGAGATCGTGTTGAACAGCGGCGCGTGCTCGGCCGACCACTCGAAGATGTCGGTGATCGCCTTCAGGGCCGGCTCGGGCGGGAAGATCCAGGCATGCTGCGCCATGTACTCCTTGAGGATGTCGTTCTGGATCGTGCCCCGGACCTTCTCGGGCGACACCCCCTGCTTCTCCGCCGCGACCAGCAGGAAGCAGTAGAGCATGATGGCGGGGCCGTTGATGGTCATGGAGACGGAGACCCGGTCCAGCGGGATCCCGTCGAACAGGGTCTCCATGTCCGCCAGGCTGGAGATGGCCACTCCGCACTTCCCGACCTCCCCCTCCGAGCGCGGGTCGTCGGAGTCGTAGCCCATCAGAGTGGGGAAATCGAACGCCACCGAAAGCCCCGTCTGCCCCCGCTCCAGGAGATACTTGTAGCGGCGGTTGGTGTCCTCGGCGGTGGCGAAGCCGGAGAACAGCCGCATGGTCCACAGCCGGGTGCGGTACATGGTGCGGTAGGGCCCGCGGGTGAACGGGTACTCTCCCGGAAAGCCCACGTCCCGCAGATAGTCGTGCGCGGCGACGTCCAGCGGGGTGTAGAGAGGCTGGACGGGGGATCCGGAAACGGTGGTGAATTCCTCGTCGGGGCGTCGGGGCGCGGCCTCGTACACCTCCCGCCAGCGTCGAAGCCGGGTTTTCAATTCGTCCAGCCGCCGCTGTCGCAGCGCGAGCTCGCGCTTCAGCGCGGCCTTCTCCGCTTCGGGATCCAGCACCGTGCTCATCGACTCACGCTCCTCACCTTTCTGGCGGGCCGCCGAAGCACTCTGCACGACCGCGTCGCGCGCGCCCGACCCATCCGCGCCGGGCGCCAGACAGGCAACACCGCTTCTCGGCGGCCCGGTTCCGCCGGCACCCTAGGCCAAGGCCGGGCCGTGAGCGGAAGGATGCGACCTCTGCTCATACCATGCCAGCTGAGGCTGGGGTCCGCCCCGCTGCGACGGTCCGCCCCGCCGCGAGGCCCCGCCGGGCCGCGAGACCCCGTCATGCCGTCCCGCCCGCCCGCAGCTCCTCGTACAGGCGCTCGGCGATCGCGTAGGGCGTGGCCCGTCCCGCGGCCAGCTCCTCGGCCACCCGCTCCCGACGAGCCTCCCAGAGGGCGCCCGCCACTCCCTCCGCCCTGCGCAGGAGCGCCGCGCGGACTCGCTCCAGCCGCTGTTCCCGCCGGCGCGCGCCCAGCGCCCCCGATCTCTCGCTCGCTTCGTAGTGCTCGCCCAGCGCCGTCACCAGGCGCTCGATTCCTTCGCCCGTGGTGGCCGTCGTCTCGAGGACCGGCACGCGCCAGTTCTCCTCCACGGAAGCCGGCGGCGGGGCGGGGGCGGCCGCCGACGCTCCGTGGTGCCCGGCCGAGAGGCCGCCCAGCAGATTGCCGGCCCGAATCGCCATCATCACCTCGATCTCCTTGGCCAGCCTGGCCGCGCCCGGCCGATCGGCCTTGTTGACCACGAACAGATCGGCCACCTCCATCAGCCCGGCTTTCATCGCCTGGATTCCGTCGCCCGACTCCGGCACCAGCACCACGACGGTGGTGTCCGCGGAGCTGGCGATGTCCAGCTCCGACTGGCCCACGCCCAGCGTCTCCAACAGGACGCGGTCGAACCCGAACGCATCCATCAGGTCCGCCGCCTCGCAGGCCGCGGTGGCCAGCCCTCCCACCGATCCGCGGCTGGCCATCGAACGGATGAACACGCCGGGCTCCGTGGACAGCTCCGTCATCCGCACCCGGTCGCCCAGCAGCGCCCCGCCCGTGAACGGGCTGGTGGGATCCACCGCGAGGATCCCCACGCGAAGCCCTTGATCCACAAACACCCGGGCCACGCCGGCCGTTACGGTGGACTTCCCGGCGCCCGGCGGCCCCGTGATCCCGATCCGGCGCGCCCGGCCCACCCGATCGTGCACGGCGTCCAGGAACCTCTCGAAGCCCGGCGTCTCGTTCTCGACCCCGGAGATGGCCTGCGAGAGCGCCCGCTCCTGGCCCGCCCGGAAACGCTCGAGCAGACTCGTCCAGTTCGGGTGGTCGGCGATCACAGGAGAATCGCCGTCGCCAGGCCCAGCAGGAGGAAGAAGCCGAACAGGTCCGTGAACGTGGTCACGAAAACGGAGGAGGCCACCGCCGGATCCACTCCCACGCTTTCCAGCAGGATGGGGATGAACGCCCCGGCCAGCGACGCCACGATCATGTTTCCCCACATGGCCAGCATCACCACGAGCCCGAACAGGGCCTGATCCACCAGGAGCAGACCGGCGGCCGCGACGATGATTCCGATCACCAGGCCATTGGTCACCCCGACCAGGAGCTCCTTGGCGACCACCCGCCAGCGTTCCTTCAGCGTCTCGTCGGACAGGGCGACGCGGCGCACCGTCACCGCCAGGGCCTGGGTTCCCGCGTTTCCGCCCATCCCCGCGATGATGGGCATGATCGCCGCCAGCACCACCAGCTGGGAGATCGTGTCCTGGAACGCGTACACGACGCTGGCCGCCAGGATCGCCGTGCCCAGGTTCACCACCAGCCACGGAAGGCGGCTTCGGATCGCGTCGCGTGTGGTCCCGCGGATCTCCTCCTCCTCCGACACGGAGGCGAACCGCAGGATGTCCTCGGTGGTCTCGGCCTCGATGACATCGATCACGTCGTCGAACGTGATCCGGCCCACCAGGCGGCCCAGCGGGTCGACCACGCCGATGGCCGGCAGGTTGTAGCGGGCCAGGATGCGCCCGACCTCCTCCTGATCCATGTCGACCGGGACCACCGCCGGGGTCTCTTCGGTGAGCTCGCGGATCGGCACCTCCGGGTCGGCCAGAGCCAGGTGCTGCAACGAGACGACCCCCTCTAGGCGCCGGTCGGAGTCGACCACGAACAGGACGTAGAAGTCGGCGACATCGTGCGCCTGGCGACGCACCTCCTCGAGTGCCTGGCCCGCCGTGAGATGGGATGCGAGCGAGACCAGCTCGCGGGTCATGATCCCGCCGGCCGTGTCCTCGGGGTACTCGAGAAGCTCCCGGATCTCCTCGGCGCCCTCGACCGCGCTCAGGACCCGCGCCTGATCCTCCGCCTCCAGCCCCCCGATCAGGTCCGCCGCGTCGTCGTCGGCCAGCTCGTCGACCAGCTCGGCGATGCGCCGCCCGTCCATGCGGGCCAGCAGCTCGGCCGGCCGCTCCACCTCCTCCATCTCCGACAGCGCGTCGGAGGCGATGGACGCCGGGAGGAGCTCGAGGAAGCGGAGGCGCGCTTCGTCCTCGTCCAGGCGTTCCAGGATGTCGGCCACGTCGCTGGCGTGCATCCCGGCCACGAACTCCTGGAGCTCGCCGCCCGCCCCCGTCTCCAGGAGGCGCTCCACGAAGCGCACGTTCTCGGCCAGCCGGTCCGTCATCTCGGTCATCTAGGCCCGCTCATCGCCTTCGTCCGCCTCCGTCGGCTTCGGCTCGCCGCCGGGCCCGGCGACGCCGGCGGAGAGCACCATCTTGAACCCCTCCTCGACGCTCAGATCCAGCATATGCACGCGAGAGACGGGCAGAATCAAGAGGTAGCCGGTGGTGGGGTTCGGCACCGTGGGGAGAAACACGCTCACCGAGGGCTCCCCGAGGGTTCGGTCCACCTCCGAAGGCGCGTCGGCGGTCACGAAGACGAGAGAGTGGCAGCCCGGCGTCGGGTACTCGATCAGCGCGCAGCCGCGAAACAGCTTCTCCTCGCGCGCCAGCACGGACTCGACGATCTGCGAGGAGACGTTGAAGATCCTGCGGGTCAGCGGCAGACGGGTGAGGATGCGGTTGCCCCACGCCAGCAGGCGACGCCCCGCCGTCCGCTGCGAGACCCAGCCCACGAACAGCAGGAGGAGGATCAGGGCCACCAGGCCCGCGCCGGGAAGCCGCCGGCCCAGAAGCGGACCCAGATAGCGCCCCAGGATCGCGTCCAGCGTGTTGAACAGCCACACCAGCACCACCACCGTGACGAACACGGGGGCGATGACCACCAGACCGGTGGCCAGGTAGCTGCGAACCCTTCCCACAAGCGAGCGCACCCCGGCAAGCCCCCCTTCTCCCGCTCCGCGGATCCGGCCGGCGGCGGGTCGGCGTCCGCGACCGGCCGGGGCCTCTCGGCGACCCGCTAGACGTTCAGTCGGTCCAGCAACTCCTCCTGCAGGCGGAACATCTCCGATTCGTAGCGGGCCTCGCCCTCGGGGTGATCGTGGCCCAGCGCGTGGAGCATCCCGTGGATCACCAGGCGCACGATCTCCCGCGCCTCGGTCTCACCGCATTCGCGCGCCGAGCGGGCCGCCACCGTGGGCGCAACGTACACGTCGGCCAGCAGATCCGCCTCCCCGCCGAGGTCGAAGGCGAGCACGTCGGTCTCCCGGTCCCGTCCCAGGTAACGCCGGTTCAGCTCCCGGATCTCCTCCTCCGACACGAGGGTGATGGAGATCTCCCCGCCGGCCGGAGGATTCCCGGCTGCCAGCGTGGCGCGGACGGCCGCCTCGATCACGGGTCCGAGCCCCGCCGCCGCCGGCCACTCGCCGAGCCGATTCAAATGGAGTGTCGCCGTCACGGCCCTCCGGCATCCCCTTCCGACGCGGCGGACCGGGTCGGCGCCGTCGAGGCCGGCGGCACGGAAGGCGCCCCGGAGCGCGCCCCCCGGTTCACCGAGGCGTACTCGATGCGGTGATGGTAGAAGCCTTTCAGCACCCGTACGAACTGCGCCTTGATCACGTCCACATCCCGCAGCGTGAGGGGACACTCGTTCAACTGACCCTCCTCGCTTCGCTCCCTGACCAGATGGTCCACCATCGCCCGGATCCGCTCCGGGGTGGGCTCGGCCAGGGTGCGGGAGACCGACTCCACCGAATCGGCCAGCATGACCACCGCCGTCTCCCGCGTCTGCGGCTTGGGGCCGGTGTAGGAGTAGTCCGAGGGATCCACCGCCAGGGCGGGCTCCGATTCCCTGGCCCGGTCGTAGAAGAACGACACCATCCGGGTGCCGTGGTGCTCGCAGATGAACGCCTTCACGGCCGGCGGCAGCTTGGCCTGCTCGGCCAGGCGGAGCCCCTCGCGCACGTGCTCCCGGATGACCTCCGCGCTGTCGATCGGCTTGAGGCGGTCGTGCGGATTGAGCCCCTGCGGCTGGTTCTCGACGAAATACTGCGGGCGGAGCAGCTTGCCGATGTCGTGATAGTAGGATCCCACCCGGGCCAGGAGGGCGTCCGCTCCGATCGCCTCGGAGGCGGCCTCGGCCAGGTTGGCGATGTTGATGGAGTGGGCGTAGGTGCCCGGCGCCTCCCGGGACAGCCGGCGCAGCAATGGCCGATTCAGGTCGGCCAGCTCGAGCAGGGTCTGGGAGGACGTGCGGCCCGTGAACTTCTCCAGGGCCGGCAGCGCCGCGCCCATGGCCAGGGCCGTGCTCGCCGTCGCGTTCACGCCGCCCCAGATGGCCGTGCGGAGCAGCTCTCCCGCGCTCGCGTCGCCGAGCAGCAGGAGCGCCGTCCCCGCCACCACGTAAGCACCCGTGATCAGCGCGATGAGGATCCAGCTCTGCGAGCGCCGCCGCACCTCCTTGAGCGCCAGCGCGGCCGTCGCCCCGCCGAACAGCGCGAGCAGCGGCGCCTCCAGCCCCGAAAAGCCTGGCTGGCCCAGGAGCATGGCCGCCAGCGTCATGACCACCACGAGCGCCAGGAGACCATCGAACAGCGCCGCCACCAGCAGGCCCGCGAAGGCCACCGGAACCAGGGCGGCGGGGGCGGACGTCTTGGCGACCACGCCGGCGCCGGCGAGCACCAGCAACACCAGAAAGTAGATCATCGCGCCGCCCCGCAGATCCTCGTAGATCCGCCGCCGGAAGAAGTACAGCACCAGCCCCAGCAGACCCAGCAGCGACAGCGCCAGCAGAGAGGAGCCCAGATGCCGGCGCACCCCCGGCCGTCTGGCCAGTCCCTCCTCGGCCAGGCGGGCGCGGTAGGCCGCGAGCTTGTCGATCTGGCTGCGGCCGATCCGCTCGTGCGCGGTCACGATCCGCTCTCCCTGCAGCACATAGCCCGCGGCCGCCTCCACGGCGCGCCGCGCCTGCTCCCGGGCCTGCAGGGTGGCGTCCCGGTCCAGGCGCAGGCTGGGCTGGACGAAGCGCACCAGCAGCGTCTGATAGAGCTGCAACCCCGTGGAGGACAGCGCCCGCGGGGCCCGCGCCACGGCGCGGCGCGTGAAGTCGCCGACCGTCATGATGGAGTCCCTGCGGGTCAGCCGGTCCCGGCCCGCCCGGCGCACGATCACGCTGTTGGCGCCCACGTCCGCGAAGTCGGCGATCGAGACCACCTTCCGCGGAATCAGCGTGCGGAACGCGGTCTCCAGGGCGCGCCGCACGGTCTGGCGGTGCGCCGCGTCGGCCAGGTAGATCAGCTGATCCTCGGAGGGGGAGGGAATGCCCGACTGGGCCAGGACCTCCCGCACCCCGGCCGTGTCAGGCGCCGCGGCCTCCTCCGTGGCGTCCGCTTCGGCCGCCGGGCTCTCGCCCGCCGCCGCCGCGCGGGCCGCGCTGTCCAGCCGCGCGAACAGGGCCCGGACCCGGGTCACGGCCGTATCGGCCGCGTTCGGGTCGAAGGCGAAGATCGAGGCCAGGCCCGCTTCGGCGTCCCGCCGCTCGGCCGCCAACTGGTCCTCGGACTTGTAGACGGTGAACGGGATGCGCGCGATCACGTCGTGCGTGGCGACCGCACCCTCCTTGAGACCCTCGAACTCGGGCAGCGTGTCGCGCGGAAACAGGAACGGGATCAGCAGGGCGAACAGCACGACCCCCAGGAGGCGCGAGCCGTGATGCGCCAGCCGCGCCGTCCATTCCGGGCCCGGCGGCCGGTTCAGCGCGCGGATCGCATCCCGCCAGGGCCGCAGCCAGGAAGCGTCCATCCTCACCCGCCCGGCTCCCGCCCGACATCCACGCCGTCCGCCATGTCCCGCTCTCCGCCGTTCGCCGCATCCCGGTCCGCGTAGGCCCGGATGATGTCCTTGACCAGCCGGTGCCGAACCACATCGGTCTCGTTCAGGTACACGAACGCGATCCCCTCGATCTCCCGCAGGATCCGCTCGATGTCCAGCAGGCCGGAGTCCATCCGGTTCGGCAGGTCGATCTGCGTCTTGTCGCCCGTGATCACGGTGCGGGAGTTCAGGCCCAGCCGCGTGAGGAACATCTTCATCTGGGCCATGGTCGCGTTCTGCGCCTCATCCAGGATCAGGAAGGCGTCGGACAGCGTGCGGCCGCGCATATACGCCAGCGGGGCGATCTCGATCGTGCCGTCCTCGAGCGCGCGTCGGACCCGGTCGTGCGGCATCATCACTTCCAGCGCGTCGTACAGGGGCCGCAGATACGGGTCCACCTTCTCCTGGATGTCCCCCGGCAGGAAGCCCAGCGCCTCGCCGGCCTCCACCGCGGGACGGGTGAGGATGATCCGGCGGACCCGCTTGCGGTTCAGCGCCTCGACTCCCGCCGCCACGGCCAGATACGTCTTCCCCGTGCCGGCCGGACCGATCCCGATCACGATGTCGTTGCCCCGGATGGCGCGCAGGTACTCCTCCTGGCCGGCGGACCTGGGCCGGATCACCCGGCGCGTGCCCGCCAGCACCACCTCGGTCTCCCCGTTCGGGACCGGCTCCGACCCCGCCTCGGCCTCCGCGGCGCCGGGCCCGGCCTCCGGCCTCAGGAAACCCGGTAGATCCTCCGGGCGAAACGCCCGGTGGAGCCTGGCCAGGCGGATCATCTTCTGCGCGGCGGGCAATCCGCGCGCCACCGCGTCGGCGGAGCCGGACAGGATCAGAACATCGTTGCGCAGGATCACCCGGCACCCGCACAGGCGCGCCAGTGTCGTCAGGTGCGCGTCGTTGACTCCGGCCAGAAGGAGCGGATCCGCGCCTTCGACCGACAACCGGTGCTGGAGGGGCCCCGACACCGGGACGGCGCTGGGTTCCGAGCTCGTTTCGATGTTCACTACCTCTGCGTTACGGTTCCCGGTCGGTCGGCACGCCGGCTGGCCGGTCCTTCCTGTACCCGGAATCCTCGGTTCGGATTCCGAGCTCCGCCAGGTCCTCCGGGTCGATCCGCGAGGGCGAGCCTTCCAGCAGGCCTCGGGCCGCCGTGGTCTTGGGAAAGGCGATCACATCCCGAATGGACGGCGCGCCCACCATGAGCGCGACGACCCGGTCCATCCCCACGGCATACCCTCCGTGCGGCGGAACCCCGTGACGGAACGCTTCCAGCAGAAAGCCGAAGCGCTCGGTCACCTCTCGCGCCGACAGGCCCATCGTCTCCAGAATCGCCCTCTGGAGAGCTCGATCGTGGCAGCGCAGGCTGCCGCTGGCCAGCTCCGTACCGTTATACACCACGTCGTACGCCCGGGCCCGCACCGAGAACGGGTCGTCCCGAACCCGCTCTTCGTCCGCCTCCGCCGGCATCGTGAACGGATGGCTGGTCGGGGTCGGCCGGCCCGTCTCCGGATCCGGCTCGAACAGCGGAAACTCCAGCACCCACAACCAGCCGCCGGCCCGCTCGTCCACCGCCCCCAGCTCCGCGGCGACCCGGCGCCGCAGCGCGTCCAGCGGAGGAGATGTCTCGCCGTCCTCCCCCGCCACCAGAAGGACCAGATCCCCCTCGCCGACGCCGTGCTCCCGCTCCAGGCGCGCCCCGGCCTGTTCGGTGAGAAAACGCGCCAACGGGCCGGACCAGCCCTCGGGCGTTCGCTTGAGCCACACCACGCCTTTGGCGCCGGCCTCGCGGGCCATCTCGTCGCACCGGTTCAGGCGCGCGCGGGAGAGGGCCGCGCCGCCCGTCGCCACCAGTCCGCGCACCCGCCCTCCGCTCTCGGCCACCCGGTCGAAGATCCCGAAGCCCAGCCCGGTGAGCGAAGGCGTGAAATCCCGCAGCTGCCACGGGACGCGCAGATCCGGCTTGTCGGTCCCGTAGCGCTCCATCGCCTCCGCGTGCGTGAGTCTCGGAAACGGAATCTCCAGCTCCGCTCCGACCGCCTCGCGCCACATGTGGGCGAACATCCGCTCGCACACCCCGAACACGTCCTCCTCCGCCACGAACGACATCTCCACGTCGATCTGCGTGAACTCGGGCTGCCGATCCGCCCGCAGATCCTCGTCGCGCAGACACCGGGCGATCTGGAAGTAACGGTCGAACCCGGCGACCATCAGGAGCTGCTTGTAGAGCTGGGGAGACTGCGGCAGCGCGTAGAACCGGCCGGGATGCAACCGGCTGGGCACCAGGTAGTCCCGCGCGCCCTCCGGCGTCCTTCGAGTGAGCAGGGGCGTCTCCACCTCCAGGAAGCCTTCCCTGCCCAGGGCGGCGCGCGCCGCGGCCGTCGCGGCGTGCCGTACCTCGAAGTTGCGCGCCATCTCGAGACGTCGAAGGTCCAGAACCCGATGGCGCAGCCGGAGCTCTTCGGAGGGCAGCGGCTCCTCCGGCGGCACGGCGACCAGGATGGGGAGCGGCTCGGAGACCGACAACCGCTCGATCTCGGACACCTTCACCTCGACCTCCCCCGTGGCCATGCGGGGATTGACCGCCTCCTCGGGCCGGCGGGCCACGGTTCCGCGGACCCGGACCACATCCTCCGGGTTGAGGTCGCCGGCCAGGACCAGGCCCTCGGCCGAGGTCCAGTCCGGCCCGAACGAGAGCTGCACGAGGCCTGTGCGGTCCCGCAGGTCCACGAAGAACAGTCCCCCCAGATCGCGTCGGCGGTGCACCCAGCCGGCCAGCGCCACCTCGGTGTCCGCGTGCGTGGCGTCCACCCGGCCGCAACGGAGATCGCGGTAGGCCGTGGACAGCGTCGGACCGCCCCCCGGCATCCCGGCGCTCACGCCCGGACCTCCGTCGCCGCGCCTCTCGCTCATGGCCGGCTCATCTCCCGCGCTCCCGGCTCGCCTTCCTCCACTCGTCCAGCCGGGCCCACACATAGAGGGCGAGCCCCAGGGAGAGGCCCGCCGCATCGGCCAGCCAGTCGGCGAGCTCCGGCTCGCGAAACGGGATCCACCGCTGATGCAGCTCGTCGAGCGCCGCGAACAGGAGACCCGCCACCAGCGCCACCGCGAGCGAGCGGTCGAACGCCCCGCGGACCACCCACAGGGCCCGCCCCAGGACCAATCCCAGACCGAGATACAGAGCCAGGTGCGCCAGCTTGTCCACCGGAAAGCCGGAGGCCGGGACCGGGAGCCTCGGGACCGGTAGGGTCGTCGCCGCGGCGATCACCGCCATCCAGACGGCCACGGGCCACCAGGCGCGCGCGCGCCCGCTCAGGGGGACGCTCCACGGCGCCGCTCCACCCCGGTCCTCTCATTCCTCGCGCCGGGCGCTCCGGGCGCCGACCGCTTCGGGTGGAGAGGTTGCGTCGGAATCCTGACTCTGTACGGCAGAGGACGATCGGGTAGAAGAAGCTGAGGCCCCAGAAAGCGTCTACTCTCCCCCTAGCAGGTGGCTGAAGAACGCCGGCCGACCACATCGCGAGCACCGGATCCGCCCGCGGCGGGTCCCCGGCCCAGGCGAGGCGATGGACCCGCGGCGCGACCGAGGAACGGAAGCCCGCTTCGGCGCGTACAAGAGTCCGCGCACGACGAGCCCGAAGTATACCGGGCGTCCCGAACACCAGCAAGGAAACGAGTCCCGCACGCCGATGCCCACTACCTCCCGGCGATCCGGAACGGAAGAACTGCTCGGGCTCTCCCCCGACGCGCTGAGCGAGGAGCTGAACGGCTTCTTCGCCCGCCTGGGCGAGCCCCGATACCGGAGCGATCAGGTGGAGCGGGCCATCTACGGCGCCGGAGTCCGCCGCTTCGACGAGATCAGCACGCTGCCCGCCGCCCTCAGGGAGGAGCTGGCGGGGAGCTACAGCCTGACGCCGCTCGAGCCCGCCTTCGAGGCGCGCTCGCGCGACGGAACCGTCAAGCACCTGTGGAAGCTCTCGGACGGCGAGCAGATCGAATCGGTGCTCATCCCGACGCGGGAACGGCTCACCCTCTGCCTCTCCTCCCAGTCGGGCTGCGCGCTGGGCTGCCTGTTCTGCGCGACCGGATACCTGGGGCTCCGGCGGCAGTTGCGCTCGGCCGAGATCGTCGCCCAATACGCGCATTCGGCCCGCTTCGCGCGGTCCGAGTGGGACCGGAAGATCACGAACGTGGTGTACATGGGCATGGGCGAGCCGCTCGCCAACCCGGGCGCCGTGTTCGCTTCTCTCGACATCCTGCACCGGGGCTTCGGCCTCGGCGCGCGGCGGCTCACGGTCTCCACGGTGGGCCTGGTGCCCGGCATCCTGGAGCTGGCCCGGCGTCCCGAGCCGTTCGAGCTGGCGGTCTCTCTGCACGCTCCGGTCCACGAGCTTCGGGCCCGACTCATGCCGATCGAGAAACGCTACCCGCTGCCGGCCCTCGTGGAGGCCCTCCGCACCTATCAGCGGCACAAGCGGCGGCGCGTCAGCCTGGAGTATACCCTGATCGAGGGGATCAACGATCTCCCGGAGCTCGCGGAGTCGCTGGCCGGACTGCTGGACGGGCTGCTCTGCTTCGTCAACCTCATCCCGTTCAACCCGATCCCCGACCGGCCGGACTGGGTGCCGAGCCCGCCGCACCGCGTCGCCGCTTTCGCCCGGGCCCTGGAGCGGCACGGCGTCGCCGCGGCGGTCCGCCGCCCGCGGGGCCGGGACATCGCGGCGGCCTGCGGCCAGCTGCGGCTCGCCCGCCTGGCGGCGGGCTCGACCGAAGCCGCCGGCGCGGAACGCGGCGGCCCTTCCACCGGTCTCTAGAAGATATGGAAGGGCCGGCCACCTGACGCGTATCGTGGGTTAGCGCCCC
>JBHHYZ010000049.1:0-18451 GCA_046757845.1 Gemmatimonadota bacterium | reverse complement strand
GCCGATCGGAGCGAAGGATCCCGCTCCCGGGCTTTATGCGCGTAGTAGGTCGACGGAGCGATCGGGATGACGTCGCAGATCGGCTCGACTCCGTCCTCCCCCCGGTGATCGTCGATGAACGCCACCATCACTTCGGTCGGCGGTCGAGCTCCGCCTGAGCGAAATACGCGGACGCCTTGCGCAAGATCTCGTTCGCCCGCCTCAGCTCACGGACCTCGCGCTCGAGATCCTTCAGCCGCCCTCGCTCCTCCGTCGTGAGACCCGGCCGACGACCCGCGTCACGCTCCGCCCGCCGGACCCAGTTCCGAAGCGTCTCCGCCGAACAGCCGATCTTCTCCGCGATCGACGTGATCGCCGCCCACTGCGACGGGTGCTCCCGCTCGTGCGCGAACACCAGCCTCACCGCCCGCTCCCGTACCTCCGGGGAGTACTGCCTCGTCCTGTTCATGACCCCATCCTCTCACATGATGGAGTCTCCGGAAATCCCGGGGCGGTTCATACTCTCCTTTGGAATCGAAGGGTGCAGGCTGACTCTGGCCCCGGACGTAGCCCTGATTCTGTCCCAGATTTTCTTTCTTTCAGGGCCGTCTCCCACGAGAACGAAGCGAACATCAGGGTCACTGTCCGCAAGAATCTCAGCAGCGGCAACCACGGTCTCTAGTGCCTGACCTCGGCCGAAATGGCCCAGGTATCCAACAAGATACTCTCCGTCCGCCCTCTCCAACTCCGGGATCGGCGGTCCTGTTGCATCACAAAAGTACTGCTGCGTGTCCACGGCGTTCGGTAGGACCTCTATCTTGCCCGATGGAACTCCCTTCTCGACTACGCGGCGTGCGAACGCTTCCGTCACCACGACCACTCGTGAAGCTTGGCTCAAGACCCATCGCTCGAGGGCAAACAGGGCTCTGGCTGCCGCGCCGCTCACAACTCCCATGTCCACGAGGTAATCAGGCCACAAGTCCCGGATTTCTAAGATTAGCGGGATGTGTTTGATGCGGGCGATGCAAGCCCCCGTGAGGTGAGGAAAAAACGGCGGCGAGCTGGCTATGAGAACATCCACTCCATCCAACCGTACGACACCATGCCACGCCGAAGACAGCATGAACGAAACATTGTTGAGCAGGGTCCGAGCGAAACCCGCGTTCGGGCGCGCGTAGAGCCAGGAACGTAAGACGCGGATCCCCTCCCAACGCTCATCGACGAACGCCCGTCCGCGATACTCCGGGTAAATGCGGCCCTGCGGTCGGTTCGGCATCGCCGTGACCACCGTGACTTCCGCGCCTCTGTCACACCAGCGCACAGCCATTTCGCCGACGCGGGCCGGGCCGGCACCAACCTCTGGCGGAAACTGCTGTACGAGGTAGCCGATGGAAGTGCGACTTTGTCCCTTCACAGTCATAGCGCTCTCTTAATAGACAGGCGGACGACGCAGGAGATACGTGAAGGTGAGCAGAATAGCTGAAAAATCCGGCCCAAAACTTATCCGCCCTGCATACTGCGCGTCCAAGCCAGCCTGGTCATCATCTGGCATACGAACATATCCGCTGATCTGCGCCAAGTCTGTCAGCCCCGGCTTGCAACCGAGGGCAGCGGTCTGCCTGCGAAGCAGCAGAGGATCTTCCTGGGATGGAAGAGGTGGCCTCGGTCCAAACAGGCTCGTCTCGCCTCTTATCACGTTCAGTAATTGTGGCATCTCATCGAGGGACGAGTGCCGCAGTATTCTTCCGACACCCGTAACGCGAAGCCCGCTCGAGTGTCTCGATTCCTTGGAGTCGGCATCGAGAGGCATACTGCAGAATTTCTGGATCTGGAACAGGCTGCTTCCCCGCCCTATACGGATGTGTGAAAACACTGGCTCGCCGCCATTTTCCAGCCACACGGTAAGGGCGATCACGCCGAGCAAGGGTCACAACGCCAGGAAACTGAACCTGGCGACCATGAGGTCGAAGACCCGCTTCAGATACCTCTCATAAACGGGCGCCACGTGAGGCTGCCAGGCTCAGCGTGGAACCCGCCTCCGCGCATGAGATCATGTCGTCAATCGCGACGCGGCCGAAGATGCCTGCCGTATGCCGCCGTGCGTCAACGGCCACGGTGCTAGCCGATTCGTACCCTGTGTCACCGTGTTCTATCGCTCGGGGCACTCGCGCAGCCTGACGTTGGTCAGACGCCACGTCCGCCGAAGGGTGAGCCCACATTAGCTCAACTCCTCCAGGAACGCAGCGTAGCTCCGGATGTAATCGGACTCGTCGTACGGAGTGTTCGCCAGAATCAGGAGCATACAGTTCGGGGAGAACTCAAATACTTTGTGCCACACCATCGGTTCGATGACCAGGCCCTGGTCCGGTCGATCCAGAGTGACCTCCGCTCTCCGCTTTCCATCGTCAAGGAAAGCCTTGCAACTCCCATTGAGGCAGATGGCCACCTGCCGAGTTCGGTAGTGAGCATGGCAACCCCGCTGCAGTCCTGGTTGCGTCCTGAACAGATAATAGACTCGGCGGATCCGGAACGGGACATCCTCACATTCTTCGATGGCCACGAGCGACCCTCGCTCGTCGCTCTGAACGGTGAGCTCAATGTAGCTCACGTTCATCGCTGGCCTTCCAGTTCCGTTCCCACCGAGATCCCAGCCTCCGAACTCCCCTTGCTCTGCTCGCGTGCTATCCCAGGCTCCGTACGTTGGAACCCGCGTCAGCAAGGTACCGCGCGATCACGCTCCTGAGCTCCCCATCTAGCGGCACGTCGTGCTTCCTGAGATTGCCGGGGCCCTCCGCCAAAATGCACGTGAGCACGCCGTCGAGGGTATTTTTCTTGTCGCAGGCGAGCAGGGCCATGTATCGGTCCACATCGATCGTCGACCAGTCGTAGGAGGGAAAGTTCACCGTCAGCAGCGCGCGCAGTGACTTGTACCGATCCTGTCCCATGAGCCCGAGCCAGACAGATAGGTAGTTCGCCATGTCCATCCCAACCGTCACCGCTTGCCCATGATTGACGCTGTACGCAGTCAACGACTCGATTGCATGGCCGAAAGTGTGCCCGTAGTTGAACTTTTGACGCTCACCCAAGTCAAACTCGTCCGCCTCCACGACGGGCTTCTTGATCGTTAGACTCTCGTAAATATGCTCCGTTAGCAGCGTTGGATCGGCAATCAGATCGGCGTACTTCTCGACGAGTAGCTCGAGCTTCGGACTGTTAGCATACAGATAATAATGGAGGATCTCGCCAATCCCCGACCGAATCTCGTCGGCCGGTAGGGATTCAAGAAAGCTTGTGTGAATGAACACCTCGCTCGGTGGATAGAAGCTCCCCACCAGGTTTTTCTTGTCGCCGAGGTTGATGGAGGACTTGCTACCGATGCAACTGTCAGCCTGTCCGAGAAGCGTTGTGGGGACGAAGGACCACTCGATCCCCCGGTAGAGGATCGACGCCGTGAAGGCAGTGACATCCTGGATCACCCCCCCTCCGAGGGCTACAAGGGTCTGACCCCTGCGCACGCCGGAATCCACAAGCCGCTCGATGATCTCGGTGCACGTCTCCATCGTCTTCGTCGACTCGCTCGGTTCAAGCAGTAGCCGCGCTTCCTCGCAAGCTATGTTATCGAGGTCATCCCGGTAGTGCTTGTAAACGTTCGCATCGCCCATCAGGAAGCCTCCACCGTGCAGCGCGCGAGCTAGCGTCTCGCGAAAGTCGCCCGCAAAGTGAACCGTATAGTCGCGCAGCCGGGAGCGTATCCTCATCGGCTCAAACATTCACGAACCCGCCGTCGACCACGAGGTTCTGAGCGGTCATGTACGTGTTGTGGCGGCTGGCGAGGAAGAGCACGGCTCTCGAGATCTCGTCCGGGTCCGCAAACCTACCCACTGGCACCGCCTCCGCCAGCTCGTCCATCTCCTCCTCCGTCAGAATCCGCTTGGTGAGGTCGGTCAGGACGAATCCCGGCGACACGGTGTTCACGAGGACACCGTACGGAGCGAGGTCGAGCGCCGTGGAGACCGTCAGGCCGTGAAGCCCGAATTTGGTCACGGTGTAGAATGAGCGTTTCGGCTTGCTGGCCACGCTGAAGATCGAGGCGATGTTGACGATCCGGCCGTAGCCCCGCGCCTTCATCCCCCGGCTCACGGCGCGCGTGATGAGTACGGGGGCGTGGAGGTTGACCGCGAGAATGTCCTCCCAGTCGTTGAGCGCCGTCTCGTCTATCAAGCCGATGCGGTTGATCCCGGCGTTGTTCACACAGACATCGATTCGCCCCCTCGCCTCAAGAACATCGAGGAACTTCTGAAGGCTCCCATCATCCGTGAAGTCGACCGCATGATACGTCTTTCGCCCGTTGCCGCTCTCCTCCGCCTCCCTGTTCCGCGCGGCGATCTGCCGGGGATCCGTGCCCGTGAGGATCAGCTCCGCTCCGAGTCGCTCAAAATCCTCCGCGAGTTGCTTGCCGATTCCCCGTGTCGCTCCCGTCACTACGACAACCTGTCCCTCGAAGTCGATCCTCATGACGCCGCCCGCTCCGCCTCGTCCAGGGAATCTAGGAGGTTCTCCACCGCTTCCATTTCCATCTTCACGCGGCACTCGGTGGTGTACGATCCGACATGCGGGGTCAGGATCACGTTCGGCAGGTCGCACAGCGGCCCATCGTACGGCTCTTGGGGGAGGGCATCGAGCCAGGCGCCGGTCAGATGGCCCTCACAGAGGGCGGCAACCAGCGCGGCTTCATCGACCAGACCGCCGCGTGCTGCGTTCAGGAGATAGGCTCCGGATCTCATCCGCGGGATCTCGTCCGGTCCGAACAACAGCTCTTCGCCGCTGCTGTGTATTGTCACGATGTCCGCCACGGCGATTGCCTCGTCGAGGGACACCTGGGGAAGGGGGGCGACTTCCTCGGCCGGAACGTACGGGTCCACAACCACGATGCTGGGCCGGAACGGCGCCAAAAGCTCCGAGACCCGCCGGCCGATGCGGCCGAACCCGATTATCGCCACTGTGCGTCCCTCGATCTGCCCGCCAAGGCGCTTCTCCCAGCGGCGCTCCCGGAGAGCCCTGTCCATCACCGGGATCATCCGCAGGAGAGAGATCATGGCGCCAACGGTCAGCTCGGCCACGGCAGCGGTTGGGCTCGCCGGGGTGCTGCGGACCGCGATCCCGAGTTCGCTGGCCGCATCCAAATCGACGTTCGACACCCCCGAGCCGACGCGGGAGACGACGCGGAGCGAGGAGGACGCCAGCACACCCCGGTCCAGAGGCTCCAACCCCGCGATCACTCCCTGGACACGTTCGTCTGCGAGCAGCTCGGTCACCTCCTGCCGGGTGAGGCGCCGGCCGAACGGATTAGGAACCACAACCAGCCCCGCCGACTCGAGCCGTACGAGCGGCGCGGCGTTCGCGTCCCCGAAGAACGATGTGCTGATCAGGACCCGTCGTTCCATCAATTGAGTCGGGTGCGAACGGTCGTGAAGGCTCGGTCCGCCGCGTCGGGCAACTAGCTTTCCCGAAGAGCGCCCTGGAACCAGTGGGCCAGGACGTGATTCACTACCAAGTGCGCGTCCTCGACAGGACCGTACTCCCCAATCTCGGTCGGCACATGCACCACAACGTCACACATTTCAAGGAGAGCGCCCCCGTCGAAACCCAGCAACCCCAGCACTCGTCCGTTCCGCTTCCGGACCCACTGGGCAGCACGGATTAGATTCTGAGAGTTGCCGCTCGCCGAGATGACCAGCAACCGATCCCCAGGCCGGAAGTGGATCCGGAGCTGGTTGAGAAAGACATTCTCGTAGCCAACGTCATTGGCGACTGCAGAGATAACCGCTGTGTTCTCGGTGATGGCCAGAATGCGGAACGGCTCCTCGATACCATTTTTCTTCACCACATCGAAGCCCAGATCGTTCGCCATCGTCGCGGCCGTCGTCGCGGAACCGCCGTTGCCCGCTACGAAGACGGTGGCGCCTGCGTTCCGGGCGGTTGTTAGCTCCTCGGCCAGCTCCTCCACCGCAGCCAAGTCTACACGCCCCAGCACCTGCCCAATGTGTCGAAAATACCCTGCGGCGAACGACGCAACACTTTTGGCCTCAATCTGAGCTCGATCGATCGCGTTCATCGCGCCTGGGCTAGCTTGGCGTCCGGATCTGGGATTCCGAAGCGTCTCTTCCATTGTTCATCCGCACAGTAGATCCTGTAGACCAGCTCCATGACCCTGAGCGCATCACGGCTGTTGCCGTTCACCACAGGAAGATCCTCGGTAATGATCTCGGCGAACTCGTCGACTTCCTCCTTCCACGAGTTGTCCTCGAGGTACACCGTGGTCCGCTCGGTGAACGAGCCGACCAGCGACTCATCGTCCCGCTCCACCAGGGTCAGCTTCTCCTCTCCGTAGCTCTTGGAACCCGACAGGATACCTGTCAGCTCCATGAGCCCCTCCCGCAGAGTGATCTCGAGCCTGAACTTGTGGCGCCACTGTGTCGCTGTTGAGTGGAGCATGGCCACGCAACCGTCCCGCTTACGCATGATCGCGAACGCGTTGTCTTCGACGTCGTGGTGCCAGTAGCCATTCGAGACGAAACTCCTGATCTCTTCGAAATCCCCTCCGAAGTACCGGATCATGTCCAGCATGTGGATCCCCTGGTCCAGGAGGATCCCGCCGCCGGCGAGCCTACGCTCCGAACGCCAACCGCCGGAAAAAGGAATGATCCGGCTTTTGCCATACACACCTCGGATGTTGATTACCGGGCCAAGGCGTCCCGAGTCAATGATCCGTTTCGCCTCGGCGACGGCTTGGTGATAGCGGTGGTTGAAGCCGTATTTAAGCTTGAGGCTCGGGTGCCGTGCCTCCACGTCGATGACGCGCCAAATGTCGTCTACATCCCGCCCCGGCGGCTTTTCGCAGAAAACGTGCAGGCCGCTCTCCAGACCCGCGATGGTGGCATCCGCGGCCAAGAAGTTGGGCAGGCTCACGAACAACACGTCGAGCTGGCGCTCCAACAGTCGATCGTACGTCTGATAATAATAGACACCGTCCTCATCCCGGCCTTCATGCGGGAACTTGACGTCGCTGACGGCAACGGTGCGCAGAACCGGGTTCGCGTCGACACATGCCCGTCGCCGTTTCCCCACAACGCCGTAACCGGCGATCCCGACGTGCAGTGGCGGTCCCGTCATGTTTCTTCGCGATGGGCGATTACGCGCATGTGGGAGCTGAAGCCGAAGGTCCGAACCCACTCCTGTAGTGCCCGCTTGGCTTCCTGCGTAGCGTGCGCTGCAACTGTACAGAAGAAACGACCGGGGTTAGAGTCCTCATGGACGAACGCGCTTTCAACAATATCCCAATCCAGTACACCCGGAGTGGACACCTCGTCCACTTCGAAGCCACAGCGCTCCAGCAGTATCCTCACAGAACGCGGATTGGCGAAGTTCAGGTGATGCGGTGGAAAGACGGCCTTAGAGCGGGCCCAGAATACCTGGATGTCGAACCCCTGACCGTTCAGTGTCGTGAGATACAGTCGTCCACCGGGAGCCAGCAGCTCCCGCACGCGGCGCAGGAATGACGCCGGATCATAAATGTGCTCGAAGATCTCGAAGGCCGTAAGCAGCAGAAAACCGCCCTGCTCTTCCTTCATGTCCTCCAGCATGGCGTTCACCACAACTAGACCCTTCTCTCTGCACATATCGGCCATCTCGTCCGAAGGCTCGATGGCGACGAGTTCCGCCGCAGGCCACTGCCGGCGAAGCTCCTGAAGGAACAAGCCGAACCCCGCACCGATGTCTCCGACCCTGGCACCCCGTCCCAGCTGCGGGAACCGGGCCGCCACATCTGCCGCCCGCGGTCGAAAGATTTTCTCGCGCCGCACCTGAGCTTTCGGTGCGAAGAACTCGTGGATCCAGAACTGGGCTGCCTCTGAATCCGTGTAGAGAGGTGCCAGGAGCTCGTACGCCGGCCGCGGATTCACGAAGAGAGTCTCGCAGTCGGCACAAGTGGCGTACGTGAACCCGACCTTCTCGAAGGCAAACTCATGCTGGCAGCCGCCACACGCCGGGCAATCGATTAGAATGAAGCGCGACCGCTCCACAGCCAATGCCTCTGCATCCTTGCGCACCATCTCCAGATAGCGGCTGTGAGCCTCCCGGTCCCGGATGTCCTGCTCCCTCATCCTCTACCCAGGTAACTGGCAGTAAAGGAATCGGCCTCGAGGCGCGCCTCGACAATTGGAATGTCTCCCGGCCGATCCACTGCATACGTCACGTGCCGTGTCACCACGGCGCGGATCCGGCGCCCGTGTTCCAGCAGGCGGTTCATGTCCACCGACTCGATGACCTCGAGAGGCGCCGGGGCGAGATTCGCATATTCAATGAGGACATCACGTGCGAAGAGGATCAGGCCTAACTGCTTCAACATCGGGATAGGTCCGTCGTGCTTCCGCCGCGAAGGAATCGCTGCTCGCGAAAAGTAGAGGATGTTGCCGTTCCGGTCCAAGACGACCTTTACGACATCCGCGCTCTCGAACACTTCCTCGGACTCAATCGGCTCCACGAGGTTTACCGCGTCGAGGTGCTCCCCCGTGACCGGCTCGATCAGCTCATGCAGCATGTCGGGGAGAAGCATCGGTTCGTCGCCCTGGATCAAAACCACGTAGTCCGGCTCCTCCCCGCTTTCCTTCTCGATCCGGATCACGGCCTCCGCGATCCGGTCTGTGGCGCGTTCATGGTTGTGCGCAGTCATCACGGCTCGGCCTCCGAGTCGCACAATGTAATCGTGGATCTCCCGATCGCAGGTGGCCACCCAGACGCCGTCGAGCCGGCTTGCCGCGAGGCTCCGCTGGTACACGTGGCCGACCATGGGTATCCCCAGGATCTTGGCCATCGGTTTTCCCGGGAACCGTGTGGACGCCATCCGGGCGGCGATCAACCCCCAGACCCTCACTCGGCGGCGCTTGCCTCTTCGCTCATTCTCCGCCGCGCCTCACCGAGCTCGCGCCTACATCCCTCTCCCAGGAAAAGGAAATCCGCGCTGAAGGCAACGAAGCTGTAGCCGCGTCTGAGCATCTCGCCGACGCGCTCGTGATCGGGTTCGACCACGTGGTAGCCCATAGGCACGCCGACGCGCTTCGATACCTCTTCGTAGCGCCTCAGTTCGGACAGCAGGTCGGGATGGTCGAGCACCCCGGGGTGGCCCAGGGAGCCCGACAAGTCGTACGGCCCGATGACGGACCCATCGACACCGTCGACCGTGAGGATCTCCTCGAGGTTTCTAAGCGAATCCACGTGTTCGATCTGCACGAGCACGACGGCTTCTGTGTTTATCTTAGCCGCGTATTCGGCGAATCGTGGACCATACCCCTGCGCCCGCCCGAGGCCGACGCTCCTCGTACCGGCGGGAGGATACCGCACTGCCCTCACCGCCGTTTCCGCTTCCGTCGCGGATCGAACCATCGGCACGACGACTCCGTGGGCGCCCGCGTCCATGACGCGCTTGATCTGGTCGGGATCGTTGGACGTCAGCCGGACGAGCGGCACGCAACCCTTGAGTTCGATTGTGCGGATAAGATCCTCGGTTTCCCGGATCGTGATGGCCGTGTGCTCAAGGTCCACAACGAGCCAGTCGAAACCCGCATCGACCATGATCTCCGCGATTCCCGAGTGCCCTAGAGTCATCCACGAGCCGATGGTCGCCTCACCCCGGGCGAGCCGCGCCTTCAGGTCGGTCATCCGTCAGCCTTTCTGGGAGCCGCGCCCACGACACAGTTTGGTTGCACGCAGCTAGAATCAAGGACCATAGCTCCGCCGCAGTCGCAGCACTGCCCGGACGACTGCATGCTGATAAATCGCGACGCCGTCACGTATGGTGCCACCGTTGCGAATCTTACAACCCGCCCGCTCTGATCAGGAACGGGAACTCAGGACTAGAGCGACCAGGCGTCGCTCCCACGCATGCAACGCCAGCAAATACCAGCTCCCGACAAGGGCCGCGAGGAGCGCAATCTTCATCAAGACCCCGCCAGGACCTGCAACATCGAAGGCCGCGGCCAAAACGATCACGGTGACTGTCGTGCCCACGAGCAACGCCAATCTGTACCACTCCCAGGGAACACGGTAAAGACGATTTGATACGGGGACCACCATTCCGATGATCAAGGCGTAGCACGCAAGTGTTGTCCACGCTGCTGCTATGTAGCCGTAAATTGGGATGAGCCAGAGGTTGAGTCCCACGTTGACCAGCAGCGCAAACGAAAAGATGTACACGTGGTATACGACCTTACGCGAGAAAACGATACCATTGTCGACGATGTTGACAGAGCCGTACAGTAGGTGGGCCAGCATCACGATCGGTACCACCAGGTATGCCTGCACGTATTCCGGGTGTCCCGTGAGGATCTGGACCAGTTCCCGTGAGAACACGGACACCGTTGCCGTGACCAACAGCCCGGCCATGGCGAAGTATGTCAAGACGAGGCCGAACAGCTCGGGAGCATCCGACTCCTCTCGGTACTCCATTCGCATTGGCGCCCAAATCTGACAAAACGGCATAACAAGGATGATCTGGATGACCATCCCGATCTTGTAGCCCAACGAGTAGACCCCCACGTCCGAGAGGCTGCCGAACTCATTGATGAAGAACCGATCGATGGAGTCAAGGGCGTAGTAGGCCAGGCCTGCTACGAGATTCGGGATTCCGAACGCGATCTGCAGTCGGAGCTCTTTCCTCGATACTCGGGGAACCAGGGACTTCCGCGCAAGCACGAGCATCGAGCCAAGCAACAGGAGCTGTCCGGCCAGCGTGCCCGCAATCGGGGCCATGACACCTAGATTCGCTACAAGAAGAAGGTAGAAGATCAGGGCCGTTGTCACGACCAGGGTACCAAGGTTCAGCACGACCACGGAGACGGATCGCCGCTGAAAGCGCAAGAGGACGAAAAACAGGTTGTTGAGGAATGCGGCCGCTGAAGAGAAGAGCGCCAGGATAATGTGCGGTCGGTATTCCGCGGTGTGGAAGAGCGCCCGTGAGATGTCGCCCCCGAACATGGCACCGAGCAGGATCTGACCCAGCGCACCCGAAAGGGAGATGGCCAGAGCGGTGCTCACCACAAGTTGGCGCTCCCGGACTCGCTCGTAGTCGTAGTACGAGCGCGCCATTGCGGACGATGCGCCGAGGTAGAAGAACGCCCCGGCCAGCGTGCCAGCCAGAGTGATCAGCGTGAACACGCCGTACAGCTCGGCGGTGAACTGGCGGGTGTACAGTGGGATAAGAATGAAGCCAAGGCCGGTCTGAACGATCGAGCCAAGGCCGTAGACGAAGGTGTGCACTCCGGCTTCCTTGAGCCGATCTAGTAGGACCTGAGGATCGGGCGCGGAGCGTCTCACCCCCGGGCCCGGTAGGCCTTGATCATGCGGAACGAAGCCACGCATTTGAGAGAACCCGCCGCAGGGGTATCTACGCCTCGCCCACGGCCCCACGGCTTTTCAACGCTGAGCTTCGCGTCGCTGAGCACCACTTCCCTTCCTCTGGCGTGCGTGCTGGTGCACTTACGCCTCCGTCTGACGCGCTGCCGGCGGATCACTTCGTCGATGGTCCCTCCGCCCTCTGCACCGGCTCCAACAGCGGCAGCAAGACGTGCCCGACTATCTAGAAGAACTCCTCCAGCCACTGCCTTCATGATCGCCACCTTGCCCGTCCGCTTCCTCTTCCTGGGACCGGCAAGAGTCCGGATAGGTGCGTATCACTCGATGAAAGACTCGAACTACAGTTCAAGCGTGAGGAACTGCCAGATTTCCAACGACCGGTCTTGGCGACCGCTACCATTCAGTGTCAGCTCCGGCGACACGTTCCATGCGACCCAGACGACGAGGTTTGGGTCCAGGAACGGGACCCTAACTTCGACTTAGGACGCCATACTCATCTTGTCGTTGTAAGTCGGATTCAGGCACACCATGAAGGTTTTCATGTCCACGTACAGCATATGGTTCAGAGAATCCGTTTCCGAGATCCGCTTGAACTGGCGGCGGTGCTCGCCGTTCAGGTCTACACCGTCCAGACGCCTTGGCGTCCCAGTTCCCGCCCTGGCGACGGTTACTAATCTCATGAAGTTACGTTCAATAACCGCTCAACCCACGTCCCATGCCGAGGCTTCTGCCTCACTCCCTCAACCCATGCGGAAGCCCCGGTGAAGTGGTGGTGTCCCGTCACCAGGGCTCGCGTCGTCATGCGTTCCCTCTCCTCATTTCGCAACGTGCTCCGATACGATGATCCCCGGCAGCTCCGGAACCCGTTCTTCCGCCCGACTCGGAACGCGCGGTTCGCCCTCGGCAACGTGCTCCTTAGCTTCCGAAGTTCCCAGCACCGCCACCCGCACCCTCTCCACCGCCCGGCTCACCTCCGGCAGCAGGATCTCTGAGATCACCTGCACGTCCGTCGGCATCTCATGCCCCAGAGGCCGCCGCAGCGTGATTCGCCCGACCCGCTCGCCGCTCCCGTCCAGCACGGGGAGGGTGACCTCCCAACAGCAGTCCGGTCCTCCGCTCCGGAACCCCGCGTTTCGCCACCCCCACACGTAGCCGCCCTCAGAGATCGCGACATCGGGAAAGAGCTCGGCACCGGCCTCGTCCCCCAGGAACCCGTGGGACAGCCACACCTCCGCCTCATTGAATGGGGCGTGGCACAGGGCCCGCGCGAGCTCCTCGAAGACCTCGTGGACATCTCCCGCCCGGAAGACCCGCTGCGCGCTCTCCCGGATCGCCAGATTCCGGACGATGACATGCCGCTGCTGCATCCCCCTGTCGATCACCCTCCGGAACTCCAGCAGCTCAGGGATGCGGAGCTGCTGGATCCCAAACCACAGCGCCACCCCGACGACCAGAAACACGAGCCCCACCAGCCGCCCGTCCTCTGAGAGGAGGAGGAGGCTGGCCAGCGCGAACGCCCCGCAGGCGCCGTACAGGATGATGGCCACCTTCCGAGGCGAATGGCCAAGCTCCATGAGCCGGTGGTGGATGTGTCGGCGGTCCGCCTCTGAGAGGCGCTCCCCCCGCAGGAATCGGCGGGTCATGGCCAGTACCGTGTCGAGCACGGGCAGCCCGAAGGCGACCACCGGGATGGCGATCGCCACGGCGGTGGCCGCCTTCGTGGAGCTCGTCAGCCCCAGCCCAGCCAGCAGGAAGCCGAGGAAGAGGCTCCCTCCGTCCCCCAGAAAGACGGTGGCCGGTGGGAAGTTGAAGTGGAGGAAGCCGAGGAGGGCAGCCGCGGTCACCACCAGGAGGAGCGCCGCCAGCTGGTGCCCGTAGGTGAGGGAGGCCACGAACATGGTGAGCGTGGCGAGAAGCGCCGCGCCCCCGGCCAGG
The DNA here is from genome assembly GCA_046757845.1 of Gemmatimonadota bacterium. Taxonomy (GTDB): domain Bacteria; phylum Gemmatimonadota; class Gemmatimonadetes; order Palauibacterales; family Palauibacteraceae; genus JBHHYZ01. The sequence continues at coordinate 5,128 of JBHHYZ010000049.1, read as the reverse complement.
CCGTCCACCCCGTCCACCAGGTTGAAGGCGTTGGTGATCGCCAGGAGCCACAGCACGGTGAGAAGCAAGCTCACCGGGAGGGCGAAGTCCAGGAGACCCAGGCCCGGCACATAGACGGTCGTGAGCCGCACCCCGCCGGCGAAGACGGCCAGGCTGATCGCGAGCTGGCCGAGGAACTTTGTGCGGGCCGAGAGATCCCGTAGGTCATCCCACACCCCCAGCAGGTGCATCGCCGCGGCCCCGATGAGGATTGGGTACAGGGCGCGGCTGCCGGGCGGAAGGTCGCCCGCCAGGCTCGCGACTCCGAGAATCCCCATCAACGCAACCGCCACGGTGAGGAAGATCGCGATCCCCCCCACCGTGGCGATCGGCTCGGCGTGCCGGTGTCGCTCCCCATCGGGTCGGTCCACGAGCCCCAGGCGCGGGGCCACACCTCGGAGCCACCGAGTGAGGAGGATGGAGAGCCCCAAGGAAAGGAGGAATCCGGCGAAGAAAAGCGAGTAGCTCACCGCATCTCTCCTGGCTTCGATCCCTCTCGCCGGAGATCGGCCACGGTTGGAGAGTCGGGGGCCCGGCGCTCGCCAGGAGCGCGCTCGGTGCGCTGAATTCCACTCACCCCGCCTCTACGCCTCACAATCATCACGCCACTCCTCTCAACACCCGGATCGGAGACACCTCCGTCCCGTCAGTTACAGGCGATTCTGACCCAGCCCGGTGTTACCCGCCGCTCGACTGGGCGCGCGGCGAGCCCCCTACAATATTGTGTTACGACTTGGTGATACGGCCTCAGTGTGCCACCGGCCGCAGGTAGCTCCGCGTCATCTCCACGGACATGGCCTGGCGAACGACCGCCAGGCGGACGACGACCCGCACCCGTCCCCTTTCCTCCACCAGCCTCCCCCGCATCCCCTTGAACGGACCCTGGACGACGACCACTTCCTGCCCCACGGTGAGGTAGTCCGAGGGCGCGGGGAGCACTCCGGTGGCCTTCGCCCCCTCCACCAGGGCCCGCACCGAAGCGATCTCCTCCTCCCGCACGGGGGTGGGATGGCCGTTCAGCCCCACGACGGCCGCCAGGCCGGGGGTCCCAAGAACGCCGTGGAGATCCGTGAGGGGAAAGCGGGCGAAGACGTAGCCGGGGAAAGAGGGGCAGGGCGACCCGCTTCCTCCGGTCCGCCCACTGCCGCTCTTGCACGAGAAGCGGCAGGAAGGCCTCGTAGCCGACGCCCTGAAGCCGGCGGTCCACCCTCTTCTCCGCCCGGGCGCGCGTCCGGCAGGCGTACCACCTCGGCGCCTCGAGCGTCATTCTCTCCCTCGTCACCCCCATCGACCCGACTCCCTTTGGCGTCTTGCCGCCTTTCCTATACTACTCTCTCCCACCGACAGGTCCAACGGCCGGTCGCAGATGCAGGAGCCGCTGTCGGCCCGACGGCCCGCCCACGCTGTCCTCATCAGGAGGCGTACAGGGTGCGCTCTATGTCGGCGTCGTAGCCGTTCTTGCACTTTCGGATCAGCTCCTCGACTTCGGCCGTTCCGCCCTCCGGCTCTTCGACCTCGGTCTCAGATTCCACCAGCTTCGGCTCCCACCTCCGCATCATGGCCAGGAATTCGTCTACCAGGTCGGGATCGAACTCCTGGCCCGCCTCCCGCCGGAGGAACTCCATGGCGGCCTCTCGGGTGAACGCGGGCCGGTAGGGTCGGCGGGTCCGAAGCGCGTCGTACACGTCGCAGATCTGCACCAGGCGGCTGAACCGGTGCGGCCGGTAGGACACCTTGACCTTGGGATATCCGCCTTCCCCGTCCCAGTGCATATGGTGCTCGTAGGCCACCACGGCCGAGAGCGGGTTGCGGTCGTCGGAGCGGAGGAGCATCCGCGCGCCCTCGACCACGTGCCACTGGACCACCTCCCGCTCCTTGCGCGTCAGTTGGCCCGGTTTGTTGAGAATCTTCAGCGGGATGCGGGTCTTTCCGATGTCGTGCAGCAGGGCCGCTTCGCCGATGGCCAGGACATCGGCATCGGCCAGGCGCAGCTGCTCGGCCAGCGACATGGCCAGCAGCGATACGTTCATGCAGTGGTTCGTGGTGTACTCGTCGGTGTGCTTGATCTCGAGAAGCGGGGCCACGAGAGAGCGCGCGGAACGGATGGCCACGAACAAGGCCCGGACGACGGCGGCGGTCTCCTGGGTCGCGACCGTCTCGGTCGCCTCGGCCCTCTCGTGGATCCAGCGCACGGCCTCGGCCTCTTCGGCCAGCTCCAGCGGGGGCTGCGGGGCCTGAGGCTCGGCCGGTTCTTCGGATTCGCTGACCACCGCCACAGGTCCGAAACGAATCCGCGGGTGCGGCCCGACGGCTCCTGGCTCTCCCGCCAATTCCAGCCGGGCGGCGATCTCGGCCACGAAGCCATTCCATTCGGCGAGATCCACTCCGGGCAGGAACTCCAGACGCCCCACGCCCGCCCGGGACAGCCGGCCGCTCCACGGCCACTCATCCAGTTCGCGGAGCCGCTCGGCTCCGAACACCACCTCGCCCTCAATGAGAGAGTAACCAACAGTCGAGCGCTCGGCCAACAGGACTTCGAGTGCCTGAAACGCGGCCTCGAGAGCACGTCCTCGGGCAGGGTGATCGGGCTTGTAAAGCCCCACCGAGGTGAACACGTTGCCCAGGGTGTGCAGGAAGTGAACGGGGGGGCTCGGTCCGGTCGGACTCATGGGCTCGCCCGGGTTCCATGGGACGGCTCGGCGACCCCTCCGGCTGCCTGGCGAAGCTCTTCGTCTTCTGAGCTCCGGGCGCGGGCCAGAACGGCCTTGGCGCGCGAGTCGGTCGGTCAGCATCGAGCCAGCGTGGCCAGGCCCTCGCGCACGAGCGGTGTCTTGGACCGAAGCCGGCGTCGGCGAAACCGAGCCGGAAGGAACCCACGCCGTGGTGCGGCCACCGTGTCCAGGAGCGGCTTCAGCAGCTCCGGTGGCCGAAGCGGCGCCAGGGCGCGGAGCGCCATCAGCCGGTGCCGGAGTGTCTCATCTTCCCGCTGGAGGATCACCAGGAGCTGCGGTATCGCCCCCGGGGGCGCTCCCTCCTGCGCCGCGGCCAGTCCCACGCCCACGGCCGGCGCATCGTCCTCGGAGAGGAGCGACTGGATGGCGCGATCGCGGTGGAATCGCTCCCTCAACAGAAGCCCTAGAGCCTGTCGGCGCACTTCGGGATCCGGATCCTCAATGTAGGGGAAGGCCGACCAGTCGCGGCTCCAGGTCTCCATCTCGCCCAGGAGCGCCAGGAGCCGGCACCGCACCGGCCCGGACTCGCGGTCCAAACGCTTTGCGACGTGAGGCCCCGCGCCGGAACCCATGCCCACCAGCCGGGAACCGAGGCCCTCGCGGACGCTTCGCAGTTCGCTCCGGACGAAGGCATCCAGCAGCGCGGGAGCCGCTTCCGCTTCCAGGTGCTCCAGGAAGGCGTCCAGTACATACAGGTTCGGCGACTCCTCGTTCAAGAGCCATTCCACGGACTTGGGGCTGGCCAGGCTCTCCCACAGCTCATCGGCCGCCTGCGACTCATCGTCGGTCGCTAGGGCGTCCACCAAGGTCCTGAAGCGGCGCGTCTGCATCAGCGCGGTCAGGGACATCCACACGTGCGGTCCTACTTTGTTTGCCAGGAGCGCGATTCGCAGGACGCGCTCGGGCGCCACACCCTTCGTCTGCTCTCGCGCCCGGGTCCGGTCCGGGGCCGAAAACGCCATTTGCTCCAGCGACTTTCGGTATTCGCCCACCGCGGTCTCCTCCCGATCCCAGCCCGTCACCAGCTCCTCCACCTGCTCTCGAAGGCCCGCGTCGGCGTGCGCACTCACGTCGGGCGCATCTGAGGTGGAGTGGCGCGCCATCTTGGCCATGAGGAGCAGAAGCGTGTGGGAAACGTGGTGCCCCTCGAGGCTGCCCGTGGCATGCGCGAGCTTCACCAGGGAGGTCGGGTCCATCCAGCGTGCTCCATCGTGGAGCAGCTCGTGGCGCTCGGCCTGGCTGGCGGTTTCGAGAATGCCGTGGAGCGTTTCGGGGCTCACTTCCGAGACCACCTCGGAGGCACGATGCCGGAGCGCCCCGGCACTCGGTCCCTGCGTGCTTCGGAGCTCCCGTGACATCGAAACCAAGCGATCGAGGGCGCCTCTGGCGTACTGTGGATCGGCGGAACCTGCCTCCAAGCTCCGGGCCACTTCTGCGGGCGAGAGGTCCTCGTTTCCGGTGCCTTCGGATCCCCCCTCGGCCACGAGTCCACGAGCCAACTCCCGCCACAGATGGCTCTCCGCTTCGGGATCTACGCTCTCCGGGGACCCCTCCTCCTCACCCCATGCGAGCCCCAATCTCTCGTAATCGGAGGCGGCCACCACCAGGTGGGGCCAGTCAAGCCGCTCGGTTGCCATCACCTTGGCCAGCGTGCGACCGGACCGGCGGGGATCGTGGGACACCAGGGTCAGGAACTCGCCCAGCTCTTCCTCTTCGATCCCCGGCCGAAAGGTGAGCGCGGCCACGTCGTGTTGGTGGAGATCCGCGGCCAGTCCGCCCAGCACGGCGTGCTCGGGATCGGTCTCCGCGTCGTCCACCGCGATCTGGCTTCTTCCGATGAGCAGGGTGAGGGATTCCCGGCTCTCGAACAGGGTGTTCAGCTCTTTCCGGACGGGCTCCAGCGCCAGCCTGAGCGCGGGATGGGCCGGGGGATACATCGTGTGCTTCCGGATGGCGCGCGCCAGTTCCGTGAGGAAGAGAGACACTTCGGGAGGAAAGAAGATCTCGTCGCGTTCGGCCTCTACGTCTACGTCCGTCACGATCGTCCAGCTTGCGATGACAAGTCCACAAACACCCGGTTCAGAGACACCTCCGTCCCGTCAGTTACAGGGCACACCTGACTCCGCCCGACCGAGCCCGCCCGCGGCTGCCCCGGCATCGAAGCGGGCGCGCGGCGAGCCCCCTACACCGTCTGTTATAGCTTTGTTGTACGGCTTTTTGTCCGGCTTTTTGTTTCGGCTTGCGGGCCGGCACTTGACGAGCATCCGCCTCGGTGTCGAACCGGCCGCAGATATCCTCGCTCCATCTCCACGGAGACGGCCTGGCGGACGGCCGCCAGGCGGACGACGACCCGCGCC
>JBHHYZ010000048.1:0-19485 GCA_046757845.1 Gemmatimonadota bacterium | reverse complement strand
CCCGCCTCCCTGAGTCATCCGGTAACCGATCATCTTGTAGACCAGCTTGGCCGCGACGAAGTTCGAGGCCTCCTCCCCTGGACGCGGCGCCAGTTCAACAACGTCGGCGCCGACCACGTTCCGGTCCCGGAATACCGCCCGCAGCAGATCCAGGGCCTGCCACCAGTCGGCGCCGCCGGGCTCCGGCGTCCCGGTCGCCGGCAGGAGCCCGGGATCGAAGAAATCCACATCGAAGGTCAGGTAGACGTCCGGGCCCAGGGCCTCGAGAGCCCGTTCCACCCACCCCCGCTCCCGCATCTCGGACGCGAAGATCGTCGTGACGGGCCCCTCCCGCATGGCGGCGCGCTCTTCCGCCGTCAGCGCCCGGATCCCGACGGACACGATCCGTTCCACGTGCTCCAGGACGCGCCGCATGACGCAGGCGTGACTCCACGGCGTTCCGTGATACGTGTCCCGCAGATCCGAATGCGCATCACACTGCAGGACCGAAAGCCGTCCCTTCAACCGCTCGGCCCACGCGGTCGCCGGCGCAGCGCTGATCGAGTGCTCGCCACCCAGGCCGATGACGAATCTTCCTTCCGCCGCCTCGAGTAGCTCGTCGTACACCAGGCGCAGGCGAGCCACGGCCTGTTCGGGTCCGGAGAAGGGCAGGTCCACCGGCGGGAGAGTGCAGACGCCCACCCGGTACGGCTCGCTGTCCAGCTCCTCATCATACCGCTCGACGTACCGGGACGCCTCGAGCATGGCCTGCGGGCCCTGACGGGTTCCGGCACCCCAGCTCGTCGTCGCCTCGTAGGGGATGGGGAGGATGGCGACGGCGGAGCTCCGCCAGGCGGATTGTTCGGGCCGCAGGCCCAGGAAGTTGCCCGGCGCAGCCCAGAAAGGCCTGCCGAGGAGCGGGGCGGGGAGTTCCGTCAGTTGTGGCAGCTGGGGCAGTAACCGACCAGTTCCAGCCGATAGCCCACGATCTCGAAATCGGTTCCGCGGCTCATCGACTGCAGCCAGGCATCGGTGCGCCCCCCCTCCACATCCCGCACACGTCCACACGAGAGGCAGCGGATGTGGTCGTGCTCATCGATACGGCTGTCATACCGCGCCGGACCCGGACCGAGTGTGAGCTTCTGCGCCACGCCGCTGCCCACGAGCGCCTCGAGCGCTTTATAGACCGTGGCCAGGCTGATGTCCGGGATATTCGATCGCACCACCGTGAAGATCTCATCGGCCGTGGGATGCGTGCGCGTATCGTAGAGAGCCTCGAACACGGCGGCTCGCTGCGCCGTGAAGCGATGGCCCGATGTCTCCAGGGCCGATCGCAGTCGGCTCTCCATGGCTCCACGGGTGGTCTGCTTCTCTCGTGCCTCCACGACTCGATCCTCTGCTGAAGTTCCGGTCCGCGCCGGAAAGATGTTCCCGCGGCCGGCCCACCGCCGACGGCTCACCGATGAGTCTAAGTTGCGAGGCGCCCGCGATCAATCGGCGGCAACCGCCGGGTCCGCCGGAACCCGCACCTCGGCGGGCGCCCCATCCTCGGCCGCGGAGCGCGCGGCGATCAACTCGGTCCACCGCTCCGGCCGGCCCTCGATCACGTAGTGCGCCGGCCGATGATCCGATCCGAGTCTCCGCTGAAACCGGTCGACGAGAAGCGCCACGCGGTTCGCCGGCACGCTCCCGTGCTCCACGATCACCTGCCGGGCGGAGGCACCGTTCTCCGGAAGCACGCGAGCCGTGTAGACCCCGCGACGCGTCCCGTCCACCAGGCGCGTGAACAGGAAGAACTCCGCGGACGCATCCACGTCGACCAGAGGAGGAAAAACCCAGAGCTCGGCGATCTCCGGCGGTGGAACCACTTCACCCAGAGCGCCGAGCCGCTGGGCCACATTCAAGCGTTCGGGAGCTGTTCGCCCGACCTGCACGGCCATCCCGTCCATCACCCCTCTCCCTCCGACACCATGTGTACACCCGGGCCCGGAGGCCCGGATTTCGGACGAATGGACGGGACTCTCCAAACATATCGAACTCGCGCCCGATATCAAGCCGAACTCGGACCGAGGCTCCGACACGGAGATCGGGTGCGCGAGCTTCGGGCCGTGACATCGGGCTCACAACCCCGACTCCCGAACCGCCTCGCGGACCCGCTCCACAACGATCCGTTCGGCCTCCTGCAGCGGCCGCTCCACCACGACGCCGGCCGCCTTGATGTGTCCTCCGCCACCCAGACCCGCGGCGACCGCCGCGACGTCCACCGCCCCGTTGGAGCGCAACGAGACCTTGGTGCGCCCTCCCGCCAGCTCCCTGAACAGAATGGCGACCTCCGTACCCTTGAGGCGCCGAGGGTATTCGACGATGCCTTCGAGATCTTCCCAGGTGGCGCCCGTGCTCCGCATCCCCTCTTCCGTGATCGTCACCCAGACGATGGGCAGGGTGGGATCGGTTCGCAGGGAAGCCAGAGCGATCCGGAGCAGAGACAGGCGTGCGGGCGTGTACTGGGCGTACAGACGGCGGTAAAGCGCCTCCGGCTCCACTCCCGCGGCGATCAGCCGCGCCGCGATCTCATGGGCCCGCACGGACGTGTTGGAGAAGCGAAAGGCTCCGGTATCCGTGGCGATCGCCACGTACAGGCCCACGGCTTCGTTCAGGCTCAACTCCTGGTCCGACAGCATGAGAAGGTCATACACCAGCTCGCCCGTGGCGCAGGCGGAGGGATCCCGCACTTCCACCGGCGAGAGGCCCGTACCCTGCGGAGGGTGATGATCCAGCACGGCCAGAGGCAGATCACCGGCTTCGCTCGGCACGGAGCCCAAGCGCGAGATCTCCGCCGTGTCGAGAACTACGAGGAGCTCGCCACGCTCGAGCGCCCGTCGGCCCGCGGGCTCGGCCGGAGTATGCGCGGGAAGACCATCCAGCAGGAAGGCGAAACCCTCCGGGAAGGGCGTGGGGTTCACGATGACGGGCTCGGCGCCCCGGCGCCGAAGCCGATGGGCGAGCGCCGTCTCGCTGCCGGCGCCGTCTCCGTCCGCGTTCAGATGGGTCGTGAGGATGATGCGCCGGCACCCCTCGAGGGCCGCCTGAATCTCCTGGAGGCCCCGGCTCCGGGCCGCCGGGGGGGCGCTGACCGCCCGCGTCTCGCGCCGGGCCGTCAACGGAACCCGCGGCAGTCTAGGATCCGCTCAACCCTCGCCCCCCGCCTCCGGCCCATCACCAAAGCTCCCCCGATCCTCGCCCGTGAGGATTCGGTAGAAGCAGTACCCCGCGAGCAGCGTGACCGCCCCCATGCTGAACAGCATGAAGAACCAGGCGAACGGCTGAATGCTCGAACTCATGCGCGTCTCCTTTGCGGGCCGTGGAGCGACCCCACTACGCCCCGGAACCCGGCGTCGGCACGGAGCCGCCGGCCGTCGCTCCCGATTCCGAGGCCCCCCTGTCCCTCCAGGCCCGCCGGATCATGTACAGTCCGCCGGCCAGAAGCAGCAGCATGGCCAGCCGGCTCAACCACCGGTACGGAATCGTGGCCGGATCGTACGGGATCGCGGCGTCCTTCACATCGCTCATCAACAGCGTCGGCACGGCTTCCGTGACCCCCCACCAGCCCAGCAGAACGAACAGGAACGCGGGAGTGACCCATTTCATCACGCCCTTGTAGATCCTCGGGACCCGCAGGTCGGCGCCCAGATGCATCTCCCTCCAGCCGCGGTCCATCCCGAAGATGTAGGCGAACAGCACGATCTCGATCGCCGCGAACACGACCAGCCCGAACGTGCCGGCCCAGTAGTCCCACACATCCAGGAAGTTCTGCTGGTAAAAGGCCACGTGCAGCGCCCCGAACGCGACCGCCAGCGCCATCACCGTCGCCACGGCCCGCCGGCGCGTCTGCCGGAATTCCTCCTGCAGGAAGGCGATGGCCGGGCTGGCCAACGCGACGCTGGACGTGATGCCGGCGATGAACAGGAGGAAGAACCACAGGAAGCCCACCAGCTGGCTCCAGAACTGCGGGCCCGGCAGACCCTGGAAGACCACGCTCATCGCCACGATTCCCAGATCGTAGCTTCCGCCCTTGGCGATCTCCTGGGCGCCCTGCACGCCGAAGAAGGTGACGGCCGCGGGGATCGCGATCGTGCCGCCGAGGACCACCTCGGCGAATTCGTTCGTCGCCCCGGTGGACAGTCCGGTAAGCGTCACGTCATCCCGCTCGCTCAGATATGAGGAGTAGGTATGGATCGTACCCATCCCGAGCGATAGGGTGAAGAACATCTGTCCCGCCGCGGCCAGCCATACCTTGGCGCTCCCCAGACTGGACCATTCCGGATTCCAGATGAAATTGAGGCCCTGGGCCGGCGTCCCCTCGGCGCCCGGCAACGTGAGCACGCGGATCATCAGGATGAACGCGAACAGGAACAGGACGGGCATCCCGATCAGCGCCAGCCTTTCGATTCCGCCGCGAACGCCCTTGCCCAGCACCCAGCCCAGGAAAGCGATCGTGAGCAGGAAGAAGACCACGGCGAGCCAGCCGCCATGCACGGAGGCATCGTGGATGTTCTGGTACGAGTAGAGGAACTCCTTGGCCTGAGCGAACTCGCCGATCCCGAAGTAGCTGCCGGTCAGGCTGAAGAAGCTGAACCCCAGCATCCAGGAGACGACGTACGTATAGTAGATGAACACGATGAGCGGCATGACGATGCCCAGTACGCCCACGTATTTGGCCCACTTGCGCCGCCGGCCTCCCAGCTCGTCGAACATGCCCGGGATCGTACCGTAGCCCTTACGGCCGCCGAACCGGCCGATGGTCCATTCGATCCACATCAACGGGATGCCCAGCAGCAGGAACGACACGAAGTAGGGGATCATGAACGTGCCGCCGCCGTTCTGCGCGGCCTGCACCGGAAACCGGAGGAAGTTGCCCAGGCCCACCGCGTTCCCGGCCATCGCCAGGATCAGGCCGACCCGGGTACCCCAACGTTCGCGTCCGTGCCGTTCCACGCTCACCAGCCACCCTCCGTTTCCTGGCCTTCAGGGCTTCTCGAGCCGGCGCGCATCCCCCGCCTCGGCGAAGCCGAAGTGGGCACGCTACTTCCCGCCGCGTCGGCCTGTCAAGAAAGTCGTCGCGGGCGGGCGGCTCGGCGCGAGACGCTTGCGCAGCTTGGCCCAGGTCGATCCCAGGTGCACCCAGCGGCCCGAGCTCCCGCCCACCAACACGGATTTCGCCACCGCTCGCAAGAAACTCTCCGGCCCGTCGAAGGCAGGGAGGAGGGTGCGCGCCCGCCCGATCTCCGACAGCAGATGGGCGTCGCTGCCCGCGGCGACAGGGAGTCCCTGCCCGCACGCCCATTCCTCGGCCCTGACGTTGCGTTCCCGAACGTGGATGCGCGCGTTGAGGCCCTCCACGACATCGATGCAGTCCGCCACGCCATCCAGGAACCGACGGCTCGAACCGCGGCGGGAATCGAACGGATGCGGAAGGTAGACCACACCGCCCTGTCGGCGGATCTCGGCGGCCACTTCCCGGAAGCTCCCGCCCGGGGAGATGTGCTCATCCAGGAAGAGCCCGATCAGATCGAGCCCCTCCGACGTCCGGACCTCTTCGCCCACGATCACTCGCTCCGGCGCCAGCTCGCGGGCCGCCCAGGCGCCCTCGATCTCATCGTGATCGGTGACCGCGATCCGATCCAGACCGGCTTGGAGCGCGGCCCGGACCACCGCTTCCGGGCTACTCAGGCAATCGCGCGAGGCGGTCGTGTGCAGGTGGAGATCCACGGCCCAGCGAACACTGTGCGGGCCGGTGCTCGCGGGATCTTCCCCTTCGACCCCGGTCGGGGTCGACTCCGTCCCCGACCCGGGCTCCCCGGCACCCGCCCCCGTCTCGGTCAGGCGATCCCAGACCCGCCGCGCCCGAACCTCGAGCTCCCGTGGCGTCCCGTCGTTCCGGAGTACCTGATCCGCCAAGCGGCACTTCTCCGCGGCCGGTAGCTGTGCGGCCTCCACGGCGTCGAACTCCTCGGATGACATCCCCCGGGCGGCCTCCACTCTGGCCCGCCGCAGCGGCGGCGCGGCGTCAACCGCGATCACCACGTCGAAGGCGTTCCGCATGCCCACCTCGAACAGAAGCGGGATTTCCTCGACCACGATCTCGACGCCGCGCTCCGCCGCATCCCGCAGGAGGGCCTCCCGGCGCTTCGCCACTTCCGGATGGACGATGGCCTCCAGCTTTCGGCGCGCCTCCGGATCGGAGAAGGCGATACCCCTCACGACTCTCCGATTCAGGGCTCCGTCCGCTCCGAGCACTCTGGCCCCCCAGGTCGATACGATCCGGTCGTACGCCGGCTGTCCGGGGGTGACGGCCTGCCTCGCCAACTCGTCCGCGTCGATGCGGTACGCCCCCCAGTCCTCGAACATCCGTCCGACCGTGCTCTTGCCGGCTCCCAGCGTGCCGGTCAGTCCGACCCGGATCATTGCGGAGGGCCGGCGGGGGGGCCATCGAGAGACGTCTCGGCGATCAGCGGTTGGGGGGGCTGCTTCACGATGCCGAGCGCATCCAGGAGGTCCTCGATCACCTGATCCCTCACCTCCTGCGCCTCGGTCTCCGACAGGTGCCGCAGATTGATCTGCCCTCCCGCCAGCATTCCGTGCCCTCCCGCCGAGCCCCGCTCGCCGATCACATCGCGGACCAGCTGGCCCGCGTGGGCCCTCGGGTCGTAGGTGCGCAGCGAGAGCAGCAACGCGTCGCCGTAGCGTCCCAAGACGACCGTCCACTCCGTGCCCTCCAGATGCATGAAGCGGTCGGCCACCTCGGCGACCATGTCCGGGTACTCGAGCCGGCCCATCGGGACCACGATCACCCGTCCGTAGCGACGGGCCTCGCGAATCGCCGAATGCATCGCGCGGAAGTAGCTCTCCGGCACCGGAGCGTGGCGGATGCGGGAGATGGCGCCGGGATCCGAGCGGGGATAGAGGTAGAGGCTCGCGCTCACATCCGCGGGAGATGCTTCCCTCCCCAGATCCATCGTCTCCGAATGCACCGCGTAGAACAGCGCCGTGGCCAGACGCCGCTCGGGCTCGAGTCCCGCCGCGCGGAGGTATTCGACCACCATCGAGCTGCTGGCCCCGTAATCGGGCCGGATGTCGGCGAACGGACTGGCGGCCGTCTCGGGCCGCTGGGGATGGTGGTCGATCACGGCGGAGGCGATCCGGCCGGCGGGCAGGGAGTTGTTTCCCGCACGAGGCTGCGTGTCGACCAGAACCACGACGGTGCCGGCGGGCTCGGCGCCCAGCGCATCGGGGCGCTCGAACTTCACTCCCAGCTCCTGGATCAGGACCCGATTCTCCGCGCGGCCCACGATCCCGCCGAACGCCCCGGCGGCCGGGATATCGAGGACCTCCTGCACCAGGAATACGAGGCCGGCTGCAGCCGCGATCGCGTCCGGGTCGGGATTGTCATGGGTGAGAACCACGACGCGCCGGGAGCCTTCCATGGTGGCGAGAAGGGCTGCCAAGCGCTCCGCCTGATCGTGGGTCGGAACGTCCGGACGAAGGGGGCCGCTCGCGGGGAGCGGCTCGCCCTGCCTGTCGGCGAGCATCACTCGCCCTTCCCGACCATGCCGGCCAGGAAGGGATTGGAAGCCATCTCCCGGGACACGGTCGTCGAAGGACCGTGCCCGCAGTGCAGCCGCGTGGCGGGCGGGAGGCTGAGGATCTGCCGGCGAATGGAATCGAGCAGGTTCCCGGCATCTCCGCCGGGCAGATCGGTTCGTCCGATCGAGCCGGCAAACACGCAATCGCCGACGAACGCATCCGTGCTCAGCACGAACACCACGCCTCCCGGTGAATGGCCGGGCGCGTGTCTCACCTCGAACGACAGGCCCGCCAGCGCCAGAGTCTGGCCATCGAACAGGACCCTGTCCGGAGGAGGAGGCGGGCGAATCGGAATCCCGAACGCGGCCCCCTGCTCGACGGCCCGTTCGTACAGCGGCAGATCGGCTGGGTGAAGATAGATCGCCGCCGGATGGCGATCTCTAAGCTCCGCCACGGCGCCCAGATGGTCCATGTGGGCGTGCGTGAGCAGGATGGCGGCCGGGGCCACGCCCCACTCGGCGAGCGCCGAGTCGATGCGCTCCGCCTCCGCGCCCGGATCGATGATGATCGCTTCCGACCCTCCGGCCGGAGCGACCAGATAGCAGTTGGACTGGATGGGCCCGACCGTGAGGGAGAGAATGCGCGGGCCCGGGGGGCACGCCTCCATGGGCTCCGGACCTACCGGGCCGGCGAGCGACCGCCAAGGGCAGCCCTCACGATCGGACTCCGGAACCGAGACGTGCCTAAGCTGAAAACGACGTTCCGCAGCCGCAGCTTCCCGTGGCATTCGGGTTGTCGAACGTGAACCCCGAACCCTGGAACGTGCTCTCATAGTCGATCCGGACGCCTTCCAGGTACTGGGCGCTGAACGGATCTACGGCCACCCGCACTCCGCGGACCTCGAACAGGATGTCGTCGTCCCGCGTGTTCTGGTCCAGGTTCAAGCCGTACTCGAAGCCCGAGCACCCGCCGGGCAGCACGCTCACGCGAAGCACCGAATCCGCGGAGTCGTCCTCCGCCATGAACTCCCGCACCTTCGCGGCGGCTTCCTCCGAGAGGACGATGATCGCCTCCTCGGACCCCGTCGCCTGTGTATCGACCGTCTCCGCCATCGTCTTCACCTCTGGGTCCCGTTCCCGAAACGCCGCCTCGCCACCCTCCGGCAAGGCTGTCAGCTCAACCGCTGCAAGTACTTCTCCGCTGCGAAGACCGCCGTCGTGGCGTCTCCCACGGCCGTCGTGATCTGCCTCACCAGCTGCGCCCGCACATCCCCGGCGGCAAACAGGCCCGGCACGGACGTGCGCATGTCCCGGTCCGTGATGATGTAGCCGGCTTCATCGTGCTCGACGTGCTCGGCCAGAATCCCCACGTTGGGCCGGAAGCCGATAAATATAAACACTCCGGCGAGCGAAAGTTCCGAGATCTCGCCGTCCTCGACGCCGCGCAGCGCCAGCGAGGTGACGCCGCTCGGCCCACCCCGAATCTCCTCAACCACGGTATTCCAGCGCACCTGCACCTTCGGGTTCGCGAACAGTCGCGTCTGCAGGAGCGACTGGGCGCGGAACCGGTCCCGGCGGTGAATCACCGTCACCGTGGAGGCGTACCGCGCCAGAAAGTCGGCTTCTTCCACGGCCGAATCCCCTCCCCCGACCACGGCGATCTCCTCGCCCTTGAAGAACGCCCCGTCGCAGATCGCGCAGTAGCTGACGCCCCGGCCCATGAACTCCTCTTCGCCCGGAACCCCCAGTCGGCTGGGCGTCCCGCCCGCCGTGAGGATCGCCGTCGGCGCACGGTAGGCGCTCTCGTCCTCCATTCGCGCCAGGAAGAACCCTTCCTCGTCGCGCTCCAGACGCACGACCCTGCCCCGAGTCACCTCGACGCCGAACTTGCCCGCGTGGGCGGCCATCCGCTCCGCCAGCTCCATGCCGCCGACCTCCTCCACGCCCGGGTAGTCATCGATCAGCTCCGTGAGCAGAAGCTGTCCCCCGGGAAGGGCCTCGTCGAGAAGCACAGCGTCCAGCTCCGAGCGGCCCGCGTACAGGGCGGCGCACAAGCCCGCCGGGCCCGCGCCGACAATGATGACCTGATGATTGGATACGTCCATTCCCCCCTCATCCCCCTGCCTGTGAACGTTTCAGAGCGGGCCCCGCGGCGCATCCGGCCTCCGCCTCCGGCCCCGCTCCTGTCAGTCACGCCGCGGACCCGGTACGGTGCCGCCGCCTCCGGCCCGGCACCTCGCCGCGATCTCCTCGAACCATTCCACAGGTACGGGCTCGGAGCCCAGGCTGGCCCGGTGCGTATGGGGCCCGTGCCAATCCGACCCACCGCACCGCAGGAGCCCCAGCTCAGCCGCCAGGTTCCCCAGGCGCGCGCGCACCGCCGGGGAGTTCTCGGGATGCAGAACCTCCACTCCATCCAGACCCTGGCCAGCCCAACGCCTGATCGCGGCGGGGCCGTGCGTCCGGCCGGGATGGGCCAGGAGCACCACTCCGCCGGCGGCATGGACCTTCCCGATCACCTCGGCCGGGGAGGTGGCACGCTTCTCGACGAAGGCGGGGCCCCCGCGGGAGAGGAATCGCCGGAATACCTCTTCCGCGTCCCGCGCGAGCCCGCGGCCAACCAGGGCCCGCGCAACATGCGCCCGAGTCGGAGCCGCTCGGCCTGTCTCCCGCCGAATGTCCTCGTTCCGCAACCCAACGCCCAGAGCGTTCAGCCGGTTCACCATCTCTCGCGCCCGCCGGATCCGGTCTTCCCGATAGGCCTCAAGGAAGCTCCGAAGTTCCGGCCATCCCGGATCGAAACCGTACGCGAGCAGATGCACGGAGAGCCCCGGTTCGTTGGCCGACAGCTCCGCCGCCGGGAGAAGGGCGATGCCCTGTCGCTTCGCCTCGGCCGACGCCTCGGGGATCCCTTCCACCGTGTCGTGGTCGGTGAGTGCCATCGCCGAGAGCCCGACCGCCGCGGCACGTTTCACCACCTCGGCGGGCGGAAGCAGGCCATCCGAAGCGGTGGAGTGCACGTGAAGGTCGGCCCGGCGGCCTTCCTTCACACGCAAGCGGCCGCTGCTTCCTCTCGAAGCCGACCGTTCATGACGAGTATGCGGGGTATCCGCGCGGGCAGCCGAGCGATCCCGATTTGCGGAACAGTTGTTTCAGCTCCGACTCGTTCAGCGCATCCAGCTTCCGTTCGGAGGGAAGGCTGGCTCGCGGCACCTCGAGAACCCGGTAGGGTCGCTGATTGCTGGTGATACACAGAAACAGGACCGTTCGCGTTTCCGGATCCTCCTCGTGCTTCGCCAGCCGAACGCTCCAGGTATCCCCGTCCGCCTTGATCTTACGGCTCATGACTCGTCATCGACTCCCGTTCGCTCGTTGAATGCGTGCGTGGCACTCCGGCCGAGAGGACTTCCACGCTCACCGTGCGAGCCAGCTCATGGCTGAGCCGATGCGTCTCCCGCCCGATCTCGAGCACGAGCTCCCGCTCCGATTCCTCCCCCGAAGCTCGATCTCCTCCATCCGCGATCCGCACCCGGGTGCCGGGAAACAGCCCGAGCGAACCCAGCGACCTGAGGCCGTCGGAGCTCTCGTCGGACACCTCTCGAACCACCGCCGTGACACGGGGAGGAAGATCGCACAGGCGCAGCAACTCGGCCGTGCTCGCGACCTCGCCCTCGCGGGTGGGGATCGGCGAGCCGTGCGGATCGAACCTGGGCTCGCCCAGCGCCCGCGCCATGCGGTCGATCAGCCCATCGCCGGCCGCGTGCTCCAGTCGCTCCGCCTCCTCGTGCACATCGTCCCAGGTATAGCCGAGCTTCTCGATCAGATACAGCTCGAGGACGCGGTGGCGCCGGAGAACGAGCAGCGCGTACAGCTCGCCCGACGGCGTGAGGCGGGCTCCGTGATACGGTTCGTGCTCGAGAAGGCCCTGCTCGGCCAGCGCCTTGACCATGTTGGTGACCGACGCCGGAGACCGCTTCAGCTCTTCCGCCAGCCCGGTCGTCGACACCGGAGAGCCGCTCTGCTGGAGCTTGTAGATCGCCTTCAGATAGTCCTCGACGGCGCGGCTCCTCGTCCGGACCCGGGGCGCGGAGTTCTTCATGCCTCCGGCAGGAACGTGGCCCGGGCGGGCAACCTCGCCAGGCACTCGCCGACCAGTTCCGCCGCGCGCTCGACGTCCGCAAAATCCACCATCTGATTGGGACTGTGCATGTATCGGTTCGGTACGGAGACGATAGCCGTCGCCACGCCGGCGCGGGACGTGAAGATGTTGTCCGCATCGGTGCTCGACGCCGACGGCGACGCCAGGACCTGAAACGGGATGCCGGCGCTCTCGGCCGCCTCGACCAGCTTCCGGTACAGGGCCGGATTGATCACCGCGCCGCGGCTGAGGACGGGACCCCCGCCCAGCTTCACATCTCCATGCTCCTTCTGGTCGATCTGGGGGTGGTCCGTGGCATGCGTCACGTCAATGACGATGGCCGCGGCGGGATCCACTTCGTAGCTGCTGGTGCGCGCGCCGCCGCCCGAGCGGGCGCCGATCTCCTCCTGGGTCGTCGCCACGGCCACCACGTGCGCCATCGCACCCTTCTGCTTGGCTCTCCGCAGGGCCTCTAGAGCCACTGCCGCCCCCACGCGATCGTCCACCGAGCGGGCGGCCAGCCGTCCCTCTCCCAGCCGGACGGTATCCGAGCGAATGACCGCGACATCCCCGATCCCCACGCGGCTGCGCGCCTCCGCGTCGCCGCGCGCCCCGATATCGATCCACAGGTCCTTGATCTTGACGGCCTTCTCCCGCTCTTCCTTCTCCATCAGGTGCGGGGCGGCACGACCGATGACCCCGGTGACCGGACCGCGGTCGCCGAGGATGTCCACCCGCTGACCGACCAGAACCTGTGGATCCCAACCGCCTACGGGCTGCAGGTACAGGTACCCGCTGTCGTCGATGTGATGGATCATCAGGCCGATCTCATCGATGTGACCGGCCAGCATCACCGTGGGGCTACCTCCCGCCCCGATCTCGGCGAACGCGCTACCGTGCACGTCGCACCACACCCTGTCCGAGAACCGTTCGGCCTCCGAGCGCCATTCGGCGGCGGCGGCGGCCTCGTGGCCCGAAGGACCCGGTACGTCGAGCAACCGAGTCAGGAAGTCCCGCATCGTGGGATTCGTCTCTGCTTTCGATGGCATCAGTGGACCCATGGCGACGGAATCGCGCCATAACGTATCAGACCGGACACAGGGCGGCAATCGAGGGTTCCCCCCCCCTGGCGCGGGCCCCGCCGTTTCCGGACGGTGTGCGTATTCCGGTCCCGACGCCTCAGCGGCTCGGCGGACGGAAGAGGGAATCCGGCAGCTCCGGATTGATCGATACGTCGTCGATCAGCAGATCCTTGGTCGGGCGGTCCTCGGCGTCGCGATAGGCCCGAGTCCCCACGTAGGAGATCGGTCCCGCCTTGCCGAAATCGGACCACACGGCCCGGTTCACGTCTTCCCGGCCCTGCTCGATATAGCGAACTTCTTCGGGAAACGGGTCCTGATCGAGGAAGTAGTAGAAGTAGCGGTCTCCGGGATGCACGCCGATCTCTTCTCCGAACGTGACCCGCACTTCGAACCCACCATCCGGCAGCCTGCTCGCCCGCCGGTGCACTCCGGGATCCAGGAGCTTGAACGGAAGGCCGAACCAGTAGAATACGTCCCGCCCCACGTACTCCGACTCGGCCACCGTCGGATTGTCCGCCGGAAGGGGGTAGCCGTTCAGGGTGGCCCACGCGGTGTCCCCCGTGAAGACCTGGACATACAGACCCTCCGCTTCAGGACGCTCCACGCGCGACTGCTCGCCCGCGGCGGACTTCCACAGCTCGACGCGCCGGGGCCGCATCCGGACCACCTGTCCCGTGGAGTCGTGCCACACCGTGGTGACCGTATACCGAGCGGTGTGCACCGACTCCCACGCCTCCATCCCGCGGCCGCGGCGATCCAGACCCCGATCAGCGAGTCCGCGAGAACCTCCTCGGGACTGTCGGCCGTCTCGCCGCCCGTGCCGGGAGCCTCGCCACCGCAACGGAGGGAAACGCCGGCCACGCCCAGAAACAGGATCAGCCCGGCCGCACCGCGGACCCGGCGGGCGAAGACCCCGGCGACCCCGCCGGCACCCCCCGGCGAGCCGAGCGCTCCCGCTGGCGCTCGGGGCGATGCGGGCGTCCCGGGGACGCTGGATGAGCTCATGTTTCACCTCCCATCGAAGGCGGTCACACTACCGGAACCGAGAACGGGTGTCAAAAGCGCCCGCTCAGTTCAGCCGTCGAGCCAAGCTGCGCAGAGAAACCAGGCTGACCGGGGCGCTCAAGGTGATGACGACCCTCCCCCCCCGATGATCACCGAGAGGACCTCTTCCGGCCGGCTCTCGCCCCGGGGCCCGTCTCGCCCGCGGCGGCCGCGCAGCAGCGCGAGGTGCTTACGGCGGCGCACCACCCGGCGTGCTTCATCCCGGGCCAGGTTCACGGCGGCCGAGAACAGCCAGGCCCGAGGATTCTCAGGTCGATGTGGCAGGGCCCGAGCGAACAGCTCCTGGGTCAGGTCACGCGCCCTGTCCTCATCCCACGCCTTCCGGTACAGGAAGCGCACCAGATCTTCGCACGGGTTCGCGTACACATCGGCCCAATCCACGCTCACCGGCCCCGGAACAGGCAGGCTACCAGCGGGGGTCGTCCGCGATCAACCGGACCGCCTCCTCCGGCGGACTCGGTCTGGCGAACAGGTACCCTTGGCCGTTGTGGCAACCCAGTTCGCGGAGGTAGGCGAGCTCCTCCTCGGTCTCCACTCCCTCGGCCGTCACCTCCAGCCGAAGAGCACGGGCGAGCGTGACCACCGTACGGACGATGGCCGCGTCCTCCGGCCTCTCCGTCAATCCCTGGACGAAAGAACGATCGATCTTGAGGGAATCCACTCTGAGGTTCTTCAGGTAGCTCAGCGACGAGTAACCGGTGCCGAAATCATCGATCGCCAGACGTACCCCGAGCCCCTTCAGCGCATCGACTCGCTCGGCGCTGTGCATGAGCTCGCTCTCTGTGATCTCCAGCTGGAGGAGGCCGGGCGACATATCGAGGTCCTCCAGGATCGTCGCGACCTCCGTCTCCAGCCGAGGCTCCGAGAACTGCCGGGCCGACAGGTTGACGCTGAGCACCAGGTCCGGGCGGCCCAGCTCCCGGGCCCATCGAGTGGCCTGTTCGCAGGCTCGCCGCATCACCTGATATCCCAGCGGCACGATGAGTCCGCTCTCTTCGGCGATCGGGATGAACTCGTCCGGCCCGATGAGGCCGTGCTCGGGATGTTCCCAGCGAACCAGGGCCTCGATGCCGTAGATCCGGCCGCTGTGGAGGGACACGATGGGCTGATACATTACCAGCAACTCGTCGTGCTCGATGGCCCGGCGGAGGGCGGTCTCTCGCTCGAGCCGCCGGGTTTCCCGGACATCCTTCTCGGCGTCGAAGATGCGGTAGGTTCCCGCGCCCGCGTCCTTGGCCCGGTACATCGCCACATCGGCGAAACGCAGGAGATCTTCCGCCGTCTGGATGCCCGGATTGCTGAACGCGATCCCGATGCTCGCGCTCACGAACATCTCGTTTCCGGACAACGTGAACGGAGGCTGGAGCTGTTCGAGGACCCGCTCGGCGACGCGAGCGGCATTGTGCTCATCGATGCTGAATTCGAGCAGCACACCGAACTCATCCCCACCCAGCCGCGCAACCGTGTCGGCCTCGCGCAGGCACGCCCGAAGGCGGCTCGCGACCGCCGTGAGAAGGCGATCGCCCGCCGCGTGGCCCAGGCTGTCGTTGATCACCTTGAAGCGGTCCAGGTCGAGGAACATCACCGCCACGGAGGTGCCCTCGCGGCGGCTCCGAATGAGCGCCTGCCGGAGCCGGTCCAGGAACAGGGTGCGATTGGGGAGATCCGTGAGAGGCTCGTGGAGCGCCTGGTATTCCAGTTGTTCTTCGAACAGCTTGCGCTCCGTCACATCGCGCGATGACGTCTGCAATCGCACGACCTTCCCACTCTCATCCCGGATCGGCCGGACCAGCGTCTCGAACCAGACGTACTCTCCGGTGCTCTTGCGGAATCGCATGGAGCCGCGATGCAACCGGCCTGCCTGGGCCGCCGCCAGAGCCGACTGCACCCGTTTCCAGTCGTCCGAGTGGACGACCCGGTACAACTCCCGACCGATCAGCTCGTCCGCCTCGTAGCCCAGCAGCTGGGTGCAGGAGGGGCTGGCGTACTGGAAGCGGCCGTCCGGATGGTGGAGAGCCACCAGATCGCTCATGTTGTTGGCCAGCAGCCGGTAGAGGCGGTCCCGCCGCGCGAGCGCCTCCTCGGTCTCCTTCCCCTCCGTCACATCGTGCCCTGCCGCGACCAGCCCCCCGTCTCCCCCCGCTCCCGCATCCACGTAGGTGACGTTCCAGAGGATGTGACGCTCCCGTCCGCCTCCGCGGGTCGGAACGTCGAGCCGGCAGCGTCCGCGCTCCGACCACGTCGCGTCCAGCGCCTTCGTCACCGACTCGCGCAACTCCCGCGGGACCAACTCCGCCACGAAGTCCCGGCCCAACGCCTCGGACCTCGACCGGCCGAACAGGCGCTCGGCTTCGCAGTTCCACTCCAGCACCTCGTGCGTTGGGGACAGGAGCACGATCGCGCTTCCGGCCGTCTGCACGAGCGACCGGTACCGATCCCGGCTTTCGCGAAGCGCGGCGGAAGCGGGCCCCCGCCAGGCGGCATCCCGTACGACCCAGGTCACGGCTCCACCGGGCATCGGGGTGAGCGAGAGCTCGAGAACGGGCGGGTGGTCCATGCCGGTCGCACACACGACTTCCCCGGTCCAACCACCCTCCCGCCGCAACGCGGGGAGAATCTCCTGTTCGAACCGTGCGAGCTGCTCCGGATCGAACAGCGCTTTCCAGCTCTTTCCGAACAGCTCGCGGGCGCTCGAGAAGCCCAACGTTCGAGCTGTCGCCTCATTGGCGTAGATGAAGCGCTCAGAGCGGCCGACCACCGCGAAGCCGTCCCTGGCCGAGTCGATCGCTTGCAGGCGCTGCTCCAGCTCACGCTGGGTGCGGGCTCGCTCCTTCAGCTCGCCCCGCGCCTGCCACCAGCGGTACACGGCGAGGCCGAGAGCCAGGAGGAGCGCTCCCAGGATCGCCCATCCCTCCCAGCGAAGCCCCCCGGGTCCACCCAGCGAGTCGGCCGGAACCACGACCATCAGTTCTCCACTTCGAGATCTCGGACCGTCACGAGTCGCTGTCCATCCGGCGGTAGCACAGCCACCTCCAACCGGTAGTCACCCGCGGGAAGATCCGGAAGATCGAGCGCCACGGAGCGCGGGGCCAGGGGGGCAGGCGCTCGCTCGCGCCAACGCAAGCCGACCGCTTCGGCGTGCCGGGGCGCGAGCCGGGTCCACTCCGCGAGCCGGCGAAACAATCCCTTTCCCTTCCTCGCCAGGGTCACCGTAACGGCCACATCCTCGGAAGCCCACCCCGCGTCGACCGCCTCCGCGTACATCTCCCAGTACAGGCCGATGCGCTGTCCTGGATGGACTCGAAGGGACCCGGCCGCCGCCTCGGCGGCTTCCGGGAGTGATGCGGGAAGCGGGTCCGGCCTCCGAAGCACGAGGAGATCCGACAGGGCGCGCTCGCCCTGTCGTCGAAGAGGAACGGGCAGACCGTATCGCTCGCGTTCCGCCATGCGCTGAGCCAGGCACAGGGTCTCCAGGCTCAGGAGCACCGCGCGCTCCCCGGAGGCATCCATCGGCTCGCGCGCGCTTTTATCCGCATCTCCCGCTCCCCGACTTGCCGCCCGCCCGCCTGCTCGCGAGCCGCCCGCTCCCGCCTGCTCGGCGGGTGGCGACCGCTCCGGGGCGACCGCCACCCGGAGCACGCCCCGCTCACCCCGCACCACCCGCCGATCGAGAACCGGATACGGAGCGGCCGCGGGCCACAGCGCCAGTCCGGCCACCAAGGAATCGCACGCGGGGAAAGTGTCCCGCGTCCTGTCGAACGCCGCGATCACCACCAGGCTGTCGCCCCGCCGAAAGCGGGCGATCTGACGCTCGATCCCCCCGATCTCCCGGGCGTACGGGGGTGCGTAGTGCGAGCGCGGCCGCCGCGGCTTCAATCTCCACCGCCCCGGCCGGATTCGTTCGGGATGGCCCACCCATTCGGCCGGAGGGAGGAAGCGGCGCGATCCCGGAGTATCGTGGCTCTCGATCACCAGAGCCGACCCCGGACCGGCACCACCCAGGCGCACCGCCCGCCAACCGGCCGGCCAGCCGTACCGTAGCAGCAATTCCCTCAGATCACGGCCCCAGCGCACTCCGTAACCCGAGCGCGCGTCCTCCTGCGCGCGATCCAGCACGTGGCGGGCGAAGTGCTCGGTGCGCCGATCGTTGCCCGGGACGATGTACAGCGGATCGGCCAACCGCCAGAAGCGTTCCTCGAACGCGGCCCGGCGTCTACACGCGAGCCGCCGGTACCGGCGGCTTCCCTTGCCCTCCAGCACAGGCGAGAGATCCGTCCACCGGCATCGCTCCGCTTCCGGCATCCCGGCCAGAGCCAGCGAGAAGACGGAATCCGCGCGCACGAAGTCCCCCGACGCATGCCAGGCATATCCTTCCAGCGCTCGACACCACGAGCGCTCCGCCAGAACGCAGTCGGTCGCGGCCCGAACGGCCTCCGCTTGGCGACCCGCTTCCACCAGGTATCGGATTCGCTGGTCCAGGATCCACTCGTCGCCGGGGAGCCGAGCCGCCGCTTCTTCCAGCTCCGCCAGGAAGGCCCGTCGCGCCGCGACCAGCTCGGCGGGTTCGGGAGGAGGGGTCCACTCGTCGTCGTCTCCGTGCCACAGGCAGAAGCGCCCCACAGTCTCCCGACACCGGTGCGGAACCCCCCAGTCGCGCGGGAAATGGCGCCGCCGCGTACGCTCCAGACGCCGTTGGGCCCGCCTCAGCCCGGCAACGAGACGGGCGGAGTCCGGCTCCGGGCGTACGGCGCGCGACTCACCACGGGCTTCGCGCGCCACTTCGGCTGCAACGCGGGGCGAGGGCCGACTCCCGATCGGCCGAGCCACCGCGCGCGGGAGTGCATTGCGTGGCTGTCCAGCGGCCGCGAGCACGAGCGCCAGCAGAGCGCCCGGAAGCCCGCGGCGGACGAAGCCGGTTCTCGAGACGGCGGCGCGGCCCACAGCCCTTCCTCAGCCACCTGCTACGGGATGCATGTCCATCAAGATCTCCTTCGGGCTCGGGACCGCGCAAGGGCCGGACCGAACGCCGGCTCCCACTCATCTCAAGCCGTATCTTGGAATGGATAGGCAGGTTACAGTCCTGGCGCCGGAGAGCACCCGGCCCTCTCGAGAACGATTCCTGCAAACTTTGTCTTTCGGAGATCGGAGCGGGCGGACGCTCAGGTGGCGACCAGAGTCGAGCCGCGCATGATGGCCGGATGCAGTCGGCAGAAGTAGCGGTAGGTGCCCGCCGTCCGTGGAGTGAACCGAAACCCGTCGCCCGTCTCGAGCACCCCGCTGTCCCACGGGTCCGCCCCCTCCGGAACCGTGCTCGATGTGACGGTGTGAGGCACTGCGCCCTGGTGCACCCAACCGACTGTCTGGCCCAACCGGATCCTCACCGCCGCTTCCGAGTTCCGGCGCCCGAGAGGATCTACGAAGGCGTTGTCCACGATGCGGACGACGACATCCGCACCGGTCAGGGTCGGCACGCCGGCGGCCGAGCCGCTGGCTCCCGGGCTCCCGCCTTCACGGCCATCCCCGGCGCGCGGTGAGTCTCCTTCACCATGACAGGCGGCGAGGAGCGCGACCGGGAGCCACCCGGCGCGTCTCAACATCTCCCTGCGAGTCAGCCGCTCGGGCCGACGCGCATCCGGGC
>JBHHYZ010000047.1:0-19527 GCA_046757845.1 Gemmatimonadota bacterium | reverse complement strand
CTGGCGCTCTCCACGCCGATCACACTGTACGTGGTGCCGACCCTTCTTACCGCGATCCGGGGGCGGAACTTCTCGGTCCGGACGGAGGACCGGGCCGCTTCCTGAGCGGATCGAGGAAGGTTGTGTAAACGTCAGCTGCCGCTCGGGTGTTGACTGCGCGTGCGGCCGTTTGGGCCGCTGGACCGCCGCGGACCGGTCCGCCGCTGTCCACACCGACCGCCGCCTCGGTGGCCCGGCGATCACTTCCACAAGGAGCTCGAGCGATGAAACGCCTGCCTGCCGCGCTGGCGGCGCTGGTTCTCTCTCTCACCACATCCGCGGCCGGCCAGACCGCGGTCCGGGCGAACGGCGCGGCACGGAACGCGCCGGCCCCACACGAGTGGACGCCCGTGCGGGCGGTGGACGATTCGGCCTTCATGGCGGGTTTCCGCTGGCGCTCCGTCGGGCCGGCCAACGTGGATGGCCGCGTGACGGACATCGAGGGCGTCCCGAGCCCGTCCAAGACCTTCTACGTGGCTGCCGCGACCGGCGGAATCTGGAAGACCACCAACAACGGCACCACGTTTCGGCCGGTGTTCGACCACGAGCGGGTGGTCTCGATGGGCGATCTGGCCATCGCGCCCAGCGACACGAGCATCATCTGGGCCGGAACGGGCGAGGAGGACTCGCGGAACTCGATCTCGCCGGGCGGTGGCGTCTACAAGTCCACCGACGGCGGCATGACGTGGAAGCTCATGGGGCTGGAGGCCACCCAATCCATCGGCCGGATCGTCGTCCATCCCACCAACCCCGACATCGTCTACGTGGCGGCGCTCGGCCATCCCTGGGGTGCCAATCCCGAGCGGGGGCTGTACAAGACCACCGACGGCGGCGAGACGTGGAAGCGGATCAAGTTCGTGAGCGATGAGGCGGGGTTCGTCGACATCGCCATGAATCCGACGAATCCCGATGTCCTGTTCGCCTCCAGCTGGGAGCGGGTGCGCACTCCCTACTCCCTCCAGAGCGGCGGGCCGGGAAGCGCGCTGTGGAAGAGCACGGACGCCGGGGCCACCTGGACGGAGGTTCGGGGCGGCGGGTTCCCGGAAGGCATGAAGGGCCGGATCGGGATCGCCATCGCCCCGAGCGATCCGAAGGTCGTCTACGCCCTGGTGGAAGCCGAGAAGCCCGCGACGGAGGAGGAGGCGCCGAAGTCGGGCGCGGAAGCGGGGGAGCCGGCCGCCGAACCGGAACCGGGCGAGCCGGGCGCGGAAGCAGGGGAGCACGCCGAGGAACCACAGGCGGAGGAGCCCGAAGGCGCCGGCGGTACGGGCCTCTACCGGTCGGAGGATGGCGGAGTGACCTGGAAGTTCATGAACGACAACGACTCCCGTCCGTTCTACTACTCGCAGGTGCGGGTGGACCCCTCCGATCCGAACCGGGTCATCTGGTCTTCGACGCCGGTCAACTTCTCCAAGGACGGAGGCAAGACGGTGGGCCAGGCCACCCAGGGCATCCACGTGGATCAGCACGCCCTGTGGTGGGATCCGGGCGATCCCGACCACTTCATCATCGGCAACGACGGAGGGATCGCTGTCACCTGGGACAAGGGCGGGAACTACGACTTCATCAACACGCTGCCCATCGGTCAGTTCTACGAAGTCAGCTACAACATGGCCATCCCCTACCGCGTGTGCGGGGGCCTGCAGGACAACGGCACCTGGTGCGGGCCGAGCCGGCGCGCCTCGGGCGGGATCGACAACCACATGTGGGCCACCGTGAACGGCGGCGACGGGTTCTACAGCGCGCAGGATCCGACGGACCCGAGAATCGTATACGCGGAATCGCAGGGCGGAAGCATGGCGCGGGTGAACGTGGCGACCGGCGAGCGGAAGTTCCTCGTCAAGCCCGACTGGCGGGAGAAGGCCAAAGCGCTGCGGGACTCCCTCGTAGTTCTGCGCGGGGACACGACGAAGGCGGTCGCACCCGAGGTCCAGCGCCGGATCGACGCGCTGCGGGCCCGGGTGGTCCAGGATTCCATCAAGTACGACCTGCGCTACAACTGGAACACTCCCCTCATCCTCTCGCCCCACTCGCCGATCACGCTCTACGCGGGTGGCAACCGGGTGCTCAAGTCGACGAATCGGGGGGACGACTTCGAGGTGATCTCGCCGGATCTCACCACGGCGGACACGATGAAGATCCGCATCAGCACGAAGACCACGGGCGGCATCACGCGCGATGTGACCGGGGCGGAGACCTACGGCACGATCGTGGCGCTGGCCGAGTCGCCACTCCGCCAGGGCCTGCTGTTCGCCGGCACGGACGATGGCAACGTGTGGATGAGCCCCGATGACGGCGGGCGGTGGACCGATCTGGGCGGACGCTTTCCGGGGCTCCCTCCGGGGACGTGGGTGAGCCGGATCGAACCCTCGCACCACGACGTCAACACGTTCTACGTGGCGTTTGATGGACACCGGGCGGATGACTTCACCCCATACCTGTACGTGACGACAGACGGAGGCCGGAAGTTCCGATCCATCGCCGGTGGGCTGCCCACCGGCGGGCCCGATTTCCTGCACGTGGTCCGAGAGGATCCGTTCAATCCAGATCTGCTGTTCGTGGGGACGGACGTGGGGTTGTACATGTCGCTGGATCGCGGGGCCTCGTGGCGCCGCTTCATGGAGGGAATGCCGACGGTGCCCGTGCACGATCTGCAGATCCATCCGCGCGACCGTGAGCTGATCGCGGGCACGCACGGCCGCTCGGTGTGGATCGTCGACATCGCCCCGCTGGAGCAGCTGCAGGATGGCATGCTCGCCGGGCCGACCCTGTTCGCCCCCCCACCGGCCCTGGAGTTCGGAGACCGTCCGGTGGGAGGGGAGACGCCGGGACACCGGACGTTCCGCGGCGCCAGCGCTCCCTACGGAGCCGAGTTCGCCTACTGGGTGCCCGAGGGATTCGAGCTGGCCGGCCCGGTCGCCGCCTCGGAGACCGATGCGAAGGAAGATGAGGGCGTGGCCCGGAGCGCTGGCGGCGCCGGGCGGGAACAGGCCGGACCCGAGCGCGAACAGGCCGGGGCCGGCGCCCGTCCCGCTGGCCGGGGCGACTTCCACGGCCGCGGCCGCGGCGGTCGCCGCGGGCCGCAGCTCACCTTTGCCGTCCTGGATGCGGCTGGCGACACGGTGCAGACGGTGACCGGCCCGGCGACTCCCGGACTGCACCGCATCGCCTGGAACCTGCGCCGGCGGCCCGCCCCCAGGGTCCTGTCTCCCTCGGAGCGGCAGGACAGCGTCCGGAACGCCCGGTTCATGCGCGCGATCGCGGATTCACTGGCCGAGGCCGGGACGAGCCGGGCCATGCTGGACCGGGTGCTCGGCCTGATCGAGAGCGGCAATCGGCAGGCGATCTTCCGGGCGTTCGGCGGCGGCGGTCGCCGTACGCCGGGCCAGTTCGTCGAGCGGCCGGGCGAGACCTACCCCGGCCAGGGGCGGCAGACCGCGGGCCGGGGCGGCGCGGGCGCGGGAAAGCCGGGTGCCGCGGCGGCCGCGCGCGGCGGCCCGGGCGGAGGTGCGGGCGGGCCGGGAGGCGAGTCGATGCGCGACGTGATGCGGAAGATCTTCCGAGCGATGCGCGACCGGGGCCGCGGGTTCGGGTTCGGCGGGCGGGGCCGCAACCAGGGGGACCGTGCCTCGCCGGGCGACTACACGGTCGCCCTGCGGCTGGGCGACGTCACGCTGAGCCGGCCCCTGCCCGTGGTCCGGGCGCCCAGCCTGGCCGCTACTGGGAGTAGCGCCGGAGGAGCAGGGAGGCATTGATTCCGCCGAACCCGAACGAGTTGGTGAGGACGTAGCCCGCCTGGTACGTCTCGCCGCCGTTTCCCACGAAGCGGAGCTCGCACCCCTCGCCCGGCCGCTCGAGGTTGAGCGAGGGGGCGAGCCAGTCCCGCTTCAGGCCGAGCAGCGTGATCGCGGCCTCGATGGCGCCGGAGGCTCCCAGGGCGTGGCCGTAGTAGGCCTTCGTGGCGCTCACGCGGAGGCGCTCGGTCCGCTCGCCGAACACGCTGCGGATGGCTTCGGCCTCGGCGGCGTCGTTCAACGGGGTGGAGGAACCGTGGGCGTTCACGTAGTCGACGGCCGACGGGCCCACACCGGCATCGTCCAGCGCCAGCGACATGGCTCTGGCCGCTTCCGTGCCTCCAGGACGCGGTGCGGTCATGTGGTACGCGTCGTTGGTCGTCCCGAAGCCGCGCAGCTCTCCGTAGATCGGGGCGTCGCGGCGCAGGGCGTGCCCCAACTCCTCGAGCAGCAGGATCGCGGCGCCCTCCCCCATCACGAATCCGTCGCGCCCCGCGTCGAAGGGGCGGCACGCCTCCCCCGGATTCGCGTTGCGGGTGGACATAGCGCGAATCAGGGCGAACGATCCGAAGCACAGCGGGGCCAGAGGCGCTTCGGCCCCGCCGGCCAGTCCCAGGTCCACGACGCCGTCGCGGATCAAGCGAAACGCCTGCCCGATGGCCAGAGCGCCGGATGCGCAGCTCATCGCGTTGGTCAGGTTGGGTCCGGTAAAGCCGTACTCGATGGCGATGTTGCAGCTCGACGCGCCACCGAACACCGACAGCGCGAGGAGCGGATTGACGCCCCGCACGCCGCGCTCCATGAAGTGGACATGCTGCTCCTCCGCGTAGCCGACTCCGCCCAGGGCACTCCCCATCTGGACGGTCACCCGGTCCGGGGGAAGCGTGGCCGGATCCAGGTCGGCGTTCTCGAGCGCCGTGGCGGCCGAGCAGAGCGCCATGGCGCTGTACCGGTCCAGCCGCCGCGCACGCCGAGCGCCCAGGCGGTCCGCCGGATCGAAGCCCCGGACTTCGGCGGCGATGCGGGTCCGAAACGGCGTGGGGTCGAAACGGGAGATGTCCACGATGCCGGAGGTCCCCCTGTGCAGGCCTGCCCACAGGCCGTCCACCCCTTCACCGATCGCCGTGATGCACCCGATGCCGGTGACCACCACCCTCCGGCGTTCAGCCATCCCGAGGCTCCGGGATGTGGCGTTCGGCCGGCGCCGTCTCCGGGGGGTGGCACTCCAGCTCGCGGCGCAGTCCCGTCAGGGTGCGTTCGGCCACGACGTGGATGAACCGAGGGCCAATGACGCGCCGTGCCGCCACTCCTCCCACCAGCGGCCAGGAGGGGCCGGTCCACTCGTGCAGGATCGTGATGTGCGTACGCCCCCCCAGCGGCGTCAGCCGCCATTCTACGTCCATCCCCGCCGTGATCCCCCTCACATGCCGGTAACGGACCATACCGCCCTCGAGATCCGTCTCCATCTCGGACACCCACCAGATGGGGTAGGGGAACCGGCCGAACCGACGGAGCGCGGCCATGTGTACGCGGCCCCGACCGAAGCCGTCCTTGCGCAGGAACCGCACTTCGCGGTAGTGGGGCAGGAACAGCGGCCAGCGCTCCACATCGGCCGCCGCCCGGACGCAGCGGGCCAGCGGCGCCCTAACCCGGGCCTCGTTTCGGGTGTGCATGAGCCCGCTCACTCCGGTGTCCCCCCGTCGTCGGCCTCTCGGGCCGCGGCCGAGGCACGGTTTCCGGCCCGCCGGCCTCCCGGCCCGGACGAACCGGCTCCGCGACGGAACGCGCGGAGCACGATGCCCGGGTGGGCCAGAGCGCCGGCCGGCACGCGGTCGCCGAGCAGACGGACGACCCGGCTCCGGAGGCCGTCCGCTCCGACCACCAGGCGGGCGTGAAACCGTTCTTCCCGGCCTCGCGGCGCTCGCGCTCGCGCGCCGACCACCCGCCCATCCCGCCACAG
This sequence comes from Gemmatimonadota bacterium, assembly GCA_046757845.1. GTDB lineage: Bacteria > Gemmatimonadota > Gemmatimonadetes > Palauibacterales > Palauibacteraceae > JBHHYZ01. The sequence continues at coordinate 13,734 of JBHHYZ010000047.1, read as the reverse complement.
GAGGCCGAACAGACGCCGGCGGGGGTGGAAGCGGACCCCGGACGCCGTGGCGGTCCGCAGGAGCAAATCGTCCAGGACGGCGCGCTCCACTGCGAAGCCCCAGGCCGGAGCCGCCGAGTCCCCTCTGAACATGCCCGTGAACCAGACACCCCGCGCCGTGCGGATTCGCCATCCGATCAGGTGCGCCGCCCCGGCCCGTTCGAGCTTCTCCACCACTCCCATCTCGCGCAGCAGTGGCGTGGCGCCGGGGCTCAGGGCATCTCCGCACGGTTTGGAACGCGGAAACGCACGCGCGTCCAGCAGGTCCACCACTAGCCCCGCCGAGGCCAGCCGCCAGGCCAGGGAGCTCCCGGCCGGTCCCGCGCCCACCACGAGCACATCCGCCGGGGTGGACCGTCGCGTCGGCCGCCGCTCCGCCGGGCTGGCCGGTCTCGGGCGAAAGTACGCCCGGCTCAAGGGCGTTCGCCCCGGACGGAGAGCCGGAAGGGCCCGGCCCGGAGACGGGTCGCCCGCAGCCCGGCCTCGGCGACGAGGGCGTCGATCTCCGCCGGAGTGAAGGAGCGTCGCACGGAGGCGGGTCCGTCGCGCCGGCTGAAGCGCTTGGTCCGCCACAGGGTGGCCCCGAGCAACGAAACCGCCGCCAGCGCCAACCGGGATCTGCGAAGGTCGGTGATCACCCAGCCCAGGCGCGCCACGCGGCCCAGCTCCGCCAGGAGGCCGATGGCCTCGTTCCGCTCCAGGTGGTGCAACGTGGTCGTGGAGTACGCGACGTCGAAGCTGCGGTCGGCGAACGGAAGCCGGGACGCCGTCAGGCGTACGAAGCGGCCATGGCGGCCGTCGAGGCCGGCGGCGCCACCCCTCCACCGCTCCCTGGCCAGGCCCAGCGAGCGCTCGTGGAGATCCGCCAGAACGAAGCGGGGACCCCAGCCCAGCCGCACGAGCCGGGCGTGGAGGCGCCGCGACAGATCGCCGCCGCCGACGCCCACATCGAGCAGGCGGAGGGGGCCCGGCGTCCGGCCGGCCACCAGCGGACCGAGTTGACGCCACAGGGTCTCCCATCCTCCCAGAAGCCGGTTGGCTCGAGCCAGCACATCCAGCGCCTCTCCCAGATACGCGATGTCGCAATCGGGCGCGTCCATCAACTCTGGTAGCCGGTGCGGAGGTGTCCGGGCGAGCGCGAAACGGGAGCGGCGTGGCATGCTCAAGCGGTCACATCGCCTTTCAATTCAATAACAAACCGAATCTACGCGCTCGGCCGGAGAGCGGAAAGCGAGGGGGCCAGGACTTGACTGGTGGCGAGGGAGGATTATGTTGGGCGCGAGATATTTAGTGCGGACTAAAAATAGGCCGAGGGTGGGGGCGGAGACGGAAGACCGATGGATCCAGGCGAACCGAAGTCGACGAGTCGCGCTCGTCGTCTGACCCGGCGGGCGTGGCTCCGGTTGGGAGCGGCGGGAGTGGCCGGTCTCTCAGGCGGCGCGGCGCTGGACTTCGCGGCCCGGGGCCGAGCCGGCGCTTCATCGGGTCGGGCGGACCCCGTGGCGCGGCGGGATGGGCCTTCCCCCTCCCTCCCCTCCGTCGGCTTCGATCCGGACGCCTTCCTCTCCGAGTTCGACTACGGCCGGGTGAGCCGGGGTTCCGGCGGGCGAACGGTGCGCGACTACGAGCTCGTGGCCCTGGACCGCGAGATCGAGGTGGCCCCGGGCGTCTGGTTCCCCGCCTGGACGTACAACGGGCAGGTACCCGGTCCCACCCTCCGCTGCACGGAAGGGGACTGGCTGCGGGTGCGTTTCGTCAACGGCGGCTCGCATCCGCACACGATCCACTTCCACGGCATCCATCCGCCGGAGATGGACGGGGTGAGTCCGCCGGTGGCCCCGGGGGAGACGCTCACCTACGAGTTCGAGGCCCGGCCGTTCGGCCTCCACCTGTACCATTGCCACGCCATGCCGCTGAAACGGCACATCCACAAGGGGCTGTACGGGGTCTTCATCGTGGACCCTCCCGACGGGCGTGAGCCGGCGCGCGAGATGGTGATGGTGATGAACGGCTTCGACACGAACTTCGACGGAGAAAACGAGATCTACGCGGTGAACTCGGCGCCCTTCTTCCACCGGGAGCACCCGATCCGGGTGGGAGTGGATGACCCCGTGCGGATCTATCTGGCCAACTTCACGGAGTTCGATCTGATCAACTCCTTTCACCTCCACGCGGGCATGTTCCGCCTGTACCGCACCGGGACGGGCCGGGACCGCTACGAGCTCACCGACACGGTCATGCTGTGCCAGGGCGAGCGCCACATCCTGGAGCTGGAGCTCGGCCATCCGGGGCGCCACATGTTCCACGCGCACCAGAGCGAGTTCGCCGAGCTGGGCTGGCTCGGCTTTCTGGAAGCGGTCCCCCGGCTGGCGGACGGCGAGGGGGTCCCGGTCCACCGGTATGGCTGAGGCCCGGGGCCCCTTCCGGGGCCGCTCCCGGCGCTCCGCCCGCCGCTGGGCGCTCGGACTGCTGCCGCTGGCGCTGCTGGCGGCGCTGGTGGCCACGTTCCTGGAGGTCGACCCCACGGCGCCCCTGCGGAGCGCCTTCCCGCCGGTCGAGCAGCTCACGATCGAGCGGATCACGTTCCCGGCTCCGGGCCGCATGGAGGTTTACGTGGTCAACGGCGGACCGTCGGCCGTCACGATCTCCCAGGTGGCGGTGGACGACGCCTTCTGGCCGCACCGGGTGGCGGGGAGCTCCACGGTGGGACGGCTGAGGCGCGTCACCGTCGCCCTGGACTACCCGTGGGTGGAGGGCGAGCCGCACGAGGTCACGCTCCTGACCGCCACGGGGCTCACCTTCTCCGGCACGGCCGAGGTGGCCACCGTCACGCCGCGTCCGGATGCCCGCTACCTGGGGACGTTCGCGCTTCTGGGGCTGTACGCCGGTGTGGTGCCGGTCCTCCTCGGGCTCCTCTGGTATCCTTTCCTCCGCGACGTGCCGCCGCGCTGGCTCCACTTCTTCCTCAGCCTCACGCTGGGCCTGCTCGTCTTCCTGCTGGTGGACGCGCTGGCCGAGGCGTTCGAGGTGATCGGGCGCATCCCCGGCGCCTTCCACGGCGCCGGCCTGATCGCGCTCGGATCGGGGGGGAGCCTCGTTGCGCTGCGGGCTCTGGGCGCCCGGCGCGGGGTCCGCAGTCCCTCCGGAACTTCCCGGGGCGCCCGCCATCTGGAGCTGGCCTACCTGATCGCCATCGGAATCGGCCTGCACAACCTGGGGGAGGGGCTGGCCATCGGGGCGGCCTATTCGGTCGGGGAGATCGCGCTCGGCGGCTTTCTGGTGATCGGCTTCGCGCTCCACAACACGACCGAGGGACTCGCCATCATCGCGCCGGTGGCGGCGGACCGACCGCGTCTGCGGCACCTGGCGACCATGGGGACGATCGCCGGGCTTCCGACCATCGCGGGGACGTGGATCGGCGGGTTCACCTACTCCCCGATCCTGGCGGCTCTGTTCCTGGCGATCGGCGCCGGGGCGATCCTCGAGGTCGTCCTGTTGGTGGGCCGGCTGCTGCGCCGGGAGCCCTCGGGCGGGCTGTTCGCTCCGCTCAACGCCGCGGGCCTGGCCGCCGGATTGCTGCTCATGTACGGTACGGCTCTGCTCGTGGTGGCCTGAGGAAGGCCGCGCTCTCACGAGTCTTCCCCCCGCGGCCCTACCGCCCTTCCCACTGCGCGCACGGGGCGCTTTGCCGGCCTACCCTGGACGAACCGGTCCTCTCGCGTCATCCTGCTGCGATGACCGGCACGGGCCGGCGCGGCGGAACCGCCGCGCCGCCGCCGATGTTCCGGATTGAACCCACGGACCGCGTCACACGAGGAGGTGCCATGGAACGAGGGCTGAATCCCGGCCTCGGGCTCGCCCTGCTCAGAGTCGTACTGGGGGTGACGTTCGTCACCCACGGCACGCCCAAGCTGTTCGGGGGAGTCGGGGGGGTGGCGGAGTTCCTGGCGGGTCTCGGGGTTCCCGCTCCTACCCTGGCGGCGTGGCTCCTCGCTTCGCTCGAATCCTTCGGAGGCATCCTGCTGATCCTCGGTCTCCTGGTGACCCCGGTCGCGCTGCTGCTGCTGGTCGAGATGGCGATGGGCATCCTGCTCGTGCACGGACAGGCCGGCTGGTACGTGATCGGGCCGGAGGCGCGTCCCCCTGGAGGGGTGGAGTTCAATGTGGTGCTGATCGCGTCGCTGCTCGCGCTGGTGTTCGCGGGACCCGGGGTCGCCTCGGTCGACCGCGTCCGGACGGCCCGAACTCCGGTGGTGGAGGTCTGAGAGAGGAGGCGAAGATGCTGGATGGCACCGGGATCGTCGACGCTCTCGAAACGGCGCAGGCAGCCGGCAGTGACCGGGACGCGCTCCTGCGCGAGGCGGTCCGGCGGATCGAGGCCGCGGAGGATCGCTTCGACTGGGTGGGGATCTACCTGCTCGAGGACGAGGAGCTGATCCTGCACAACTATCTGGGCCGTCCCACGGACCACGCCCGCATTCGGGTCGGGGTGGGCGTGTGCGGGTCGGCCGTGGCGGAAGAGACAGACCTCAACGTGCCCGATGTGAGCGCGCTCGACAACTACCTGGCGTGCAGCCCGGAAACGGCCTCGGAGCTGGTGGTGCTCATCCAGGACCCGTTCACCGGCGAGATCTTCGGGCAACTGGATCTGGATAGCGATCGGCGGGCGGCGTTCGGGGAGCGGGATGAGCAGGAGCTTCGCCTGGTGGCGGACTGGCTGGCGTCCCTGTTCTAGCCGGCTGCGGCACGGGCGCCGCTGGCCTCGCGCCGCCCAGCGCCACCGCCCCGAAGGCGAAGATCCACTGGAGCAGGAACCACAGCACGGTGAGGGTCAGCCCGACGCCGGACGCCACCATCACGATCGGGAACATCTTGAACAGCGGGGAGAAGTCGGGAGCCGAGGGACCCACGTAACGAACCCAGCCCGCCGCGGCGCCCCGCGCCAGGTAGGAGAGCAGGAAGACCAGCAGGAAGACGCTGACCCAGGGGACGGCGGCGCGCACGCGCGCCCCGCGCACCGTCCGGTGTTCCCGGCCCGCCACATCCCCCAGCATGTAGGACAACGCCGCCCACAGGATCATCGAATCGATCCCGATCATGCTGCCCATCGAGTGGGCCACCACCACGTGGGTCCCGTGGATCAACGCGTTCAGCGGCGGGACCGAGATGCCGATGGCCAGGATCATGAGCAGGAACGTCCACACGGCACCCGATTTCAGGAACAGGTCGGGAACGCGGAGGTCGTCGCGAGCCGGGACGGCCCGCAGCGTCGGCACGAGGTCGACGAACACCTTGGCCAGGATGATCGTCTCCAGCATGCTGACCGCGAAGCTGATCCAGTGGATCCAGGCGGTCTGGGGCAGGTGGTAGGTGTGGTGGCCGTAATTGGTGAAGGTGTTGAGGAGACCGACGACGAACAGGGCGAAGGCGGTACGCGAGTAGGCGTACTCGTCGTCGCCCCGAATACAGCCGCTCACGTACATGAGCGAGCCGTAGGCCAGCAGATTGAACGCCCCTACGATCGTGCCGGTCGATTTCCACTGGATGGCCAGATCGCGCACCGGCCGCGCGCTCACCAGGTCCAGCAGGTAGAGGTTCCCCTCCAGGTAGGTGATCACGAACAGCGGGATCGCCACCGACCACATGTAGACGTACACGGGCTGGCCGCGGAGCGAGACGCCGCGCTGGCCGAAGAAGTTCCAGGCGAACAGGATCCAACCCGCCAGGATGGGGAGGGCCAGGAGGGGATCGTATCCCATGTACTCGCGGCCCGTGAACCGGCCGGCGAGCAGCGTGGCCAGGATGCCCGCTCCCGCCCCCGCCCACAGCGCCGTCTGCCAGGCCATGCGCCGGCGCACGGCCCGGCCCGGGGGTCCGAACGTGCGTCCGAGGTAGTGGTGAACCACCGCCACCCCGCCCAGGAAGACCCAGGCGAAGGCGAACGTCGTGTGGATGGGCCGGAAGTTCTGCAGGCCGAGGCCCAGGGAGCGCAGCTTCGCGTACGCATCCGTGTACATCAGCGCCGCTCCGGAGCCGCTCACCAGGACCACCGCGCAGGCGCCCAGGGCGAGCAGGGCCAGCCAGGCGAGCGGACGCCGGCCGGCCTCCGCGCCGCTCACCGGTACTCGAACCACGGCAGCCGGCTCCACGAGAAGCGTTCCCGTTCGAGTAGCGAGTCGTTCAGCGCGACCAGGTCCCCGCGCCGGCCCGACACCCAGGTGAGGTAGGCGCTGAGGTCGGGGACCAGGACGGAATCGACGGGAAACGGCGGCATCCGCCCGCGCCCCTGCGCCAGGATGTGCTGCAGGGCGGCGGGGCTATGATCGACCGCCCGCCCGGACAGATCGGGCGCCAGCATCCGGCCCGGCGCGAACGGGCGGTGGCACGCGCCGCAGCCGAACCGCTCCCAGGTCTCCAGGCCGCGCCGCTCGGAGGCCGACAGGGTTCCATGCGTTTGTCGCTCCCATGCCTCGGTCAGGCGGCGGAGATGCCCGGCCGGCGGCACGCGGCGGCGTGCGGCCAGGGGTGTGGGTTGGGATTGGCCGCTCCGGCTCACCCGGCGGAGGTAGGCGAGGAGGGCTTCGCGCTCGGCGGCCGTGAAGTGGAACGCCGGCATCGCGCCGGCGCCCTCCGGCAGGATCGGCCCCAGCGCAACGGTCGCCGTCGCGTCCGTCACCCGGTTGGTCAGGTCGGGTCCCAGGAAGCCGCCGAACCCGTAGATCTGGTGGCACACCTGGCAGTTGTGGCGCCGCCAGAGGTGGAGTCCGCGGCGTTCCAGATCGGTCAGCGGAGGGGCGTTGGAGTGGCGCGGGTAGTCGGTGTACGCGACCAGGGACACGGCCGCGTACACGACGACGAGCAGTCCGAGGACCGTCTCACGCCGCATGGCGTACCGGGATCGGGTTCGTACACCCCATGTCGCTCCTCTCGTGGCGGGACGCGGCGGGGGACGCGCGCGGCCCGTCCTACGCTGCTCCGCCGCCGGGCCCGTACGGCCGCCTGCCGGACTTCAATCTACAGGTTGGGCCGGGCCCTACAAGACGGCTCTCGCCGCCGGTCAGCGAACCCCCGCCCGCTGTCCCACGATCGATTTCGGGATCATGGCGTGCACGCCCACCTTGCCGTCCACCAGCTCGGTGATCCGCAGGCTGACCGCGATGCTGGTCAGACGGTACGCCTCGCCGCGGGACAGGCCGGTCCGCTCGGCGATGAAGTCGGCCGTCTCGCGCACCGCGATCCGGGTGGCCTCGGTGAGATCCCCGTCCGTGCCCATGGCGATGAGATGGGTGGGCGTCTGGGCGCGCGGCCACGAGAGCTTCATCCCCTTGTGGACGATGAACTGCAGTCGGCCCGTGAGCGACGTCTCGATCGCCGTCTGGTCCACCTCGCCGTCGCCCTGCGCGGCGTGCCCGTCGCCCACCTCGAACAGCGCACCCGGTACGTGGACGGGGATGAACAGCGAGGTTCCCGCCACCAGCTCCCGGTTGTCCAGGTTCCCGGCGTGGATCCACGGCGGATTGCTGCTGATGCGGCCCGCCTCCGGCGGGGGCGCCACGCCCATGCTTCCGAAGAAGGGATGCAGCGGGATCTCGATCCCGGGCGCGAACTCGGAGACCATCCGCACGCGGTTCAGCGGCAGGATCCGCATTCTGCGCTCCCCGCACAGCTCGCGCAGAAAGCCAGAGCAGCCGTTGTAGCCGTACGGGATGGCCAGGTCGATCGAGAGCACGCGGACCTCGAGCGCGTCCCCGGGCTCGGCGCCCTCGACGTAGATGGGTCCGGTGAGGATGTGCCCGCCCGGCCCCTTGTCGCTCACCCGGGCCACGATGTCGCGCAGGGAGCGCTGGACGTCCTCCGGCGCGACACCGGCCCTCTCCAGCCGCTCCGGCGTGGAGGTGATCAGGGTCTCCACCTCCACGATGTCGCCGGAGCGGATGCGCAGGACGGGCTTGGCTCGCGCGTCATAGTATCCCCAGGCGACGGTCTCGGGCGTGGCCGGCAGGCGATGGACCGTCTGGGCCGCGCCCGCCGCCGGCACCAGAGCCCCGGCCAAAATCGCGAGCTCCACGGCCCGCTGCGCGGCGCTCGGCGTGGCGACACGAGAGCGCCGCCGGCTCCTCGCATCCCGGCTTCCGATCCGTTCGTCCTTCATCACCAAACCTCCGCGTCTTCACCCGCCGAGCGCTCGTCCTCCGGAGGCCGCTTGCCCCGGCCGACCCTGAGATCGTTCCAATTGAGCAGCGTGTTGAATACGAGCGCGTGGCTGCCCGTGGTCTCGAGCCTCCAGAACGGACCGGTCGCGAACAGCACCACGTGACCCCGGCCCACGGGCGCGTCCACCACGGCGGGCGTCCCCGCGATCTCGCTTTCGCCCCGCAGCATGCCGCTCCTCAGGACGTCCTTCTTCGCGAAGCGGACCACCACGCGGGGCACCTCCTTCTCCCACCGCTCATCCTTCAGCCACTCGGGGGTTTCAGTTCCCCCCACGTTCTCGTTCACCCGCAGCACGGGGAACTGGTTGAAGTAGGAGTCGAACTCCTTCGGATATCCGTAGGCGATCGGGCTCGCCTCATCCGCCACGGTCGTCCGGAGGACGGTGCCGCGTGCCGTGAGCCTCCGGGCGCTGTTCACGCTCACCCGCCGGGTGAGCGCCATCTCGATCGGAAGGCGGACGCTGCCGCGCTCGACCAGCAGCACCCCGCCCCGCTCCAGGAACGCCTTCAGGTGGGCGAGCCCCTCATAGCCCATGCCGGCGCGCACGTCATCGGTCTGGTCGATGACGCCGAGCGCCGGGTAGCGGTCGGATCTCCGCCACGGCAGGGCGGGTCCTGCCACCGTCGTGCCCTGGACCAGAGTCTGCGGATCCGCCCGGCTGCTGGGCAGGATCACCACATCCAGGTCCGAGAGATCGTTCTCCCGGAGATCCTGCTCGGAGAGGTAGGTATACGGAATGTCGAGACGGTCGAAGGCCAGCCGCCACCAGCCCGCGTCCTGCGGCGTGGACACCCAGGTGTGGACGAGCGCCACGCGCGGCGGGTCGAGCTCGTGCGTGGGGACGTCGGGGCGCTTCCTGACGCCGCGGACCCGCAGGCCCAGCTCGCCGGCGGCGGCCTTCAACCGATCCGCTAGATCCGGCGGGTTCCCTTCAGCCGGGATCAGGAAGCTCCCGGCGGAATAGCTCGTGCCCTCCGCCTCGAACGGCGTCTCGGCGGCCTCCATGGCCACATCGGCCAGGCGGAAGCGGAACACGGCGATCTGGTCGTCGGTCGTGTTGTCGAGTAGATAGAAGGGCCGGGCCCGCCGCTCCGGGCTTCCGGCCACGCGGATGGGCTCGGCCAGCGGCCGCAGCTTCGCCTTCAGGATGGTCGAGTCGTCCACGGCGAACGCCTGAACGCCGTGCAGGTAGGGAAGCGTCCAGCCCGTGTCGTCGTACGGCGGAGTGGCGTTCTTCGGGAAGTGCTGTTCGCCGAGGAGGATCTGGATCAGGTTGCGGTAGGGCTGGTCCATACGAATGACGTAGGCGCCCCGAGCCGCCGTCCGCTCCGCCGCCGCCGCGGCGTCCGTCCCCGTGTCCCTCTCCCACGCCAGGTCCTCCTCGGCCACCTGGACCTCGATGCCCTGGCGCAGGAGTAGGTTGGCCAGGTCCGCGGCCGCGAGCGCGCGGCGTTGGTCGGCGGGGATGACCCAGGCGTGCGGTGTCTCGGTCGCCCCGCGCTCCACGGAGCGCTTTCCGCGCAGGTAGAAGCTCTCCAGGAACTCTCGCCTGTGGTCCGCCACGTACTTGAGCGCCACCAGGACGCCGCTCTCCATATAGTTCGTGTTGTTTCGCAGCGACCACATGGCTTTACCGAGCGGCGGGTTGGGCCGGTACCACTCCCGGGAGGTGGCCCGCTCGGGCAGCTTCCGCTCGCGGGTGTCGGCCCCCCGGTTGCCCAGAGTCTCGTAGAAGCGGCCGATCGAGTTTCGGGTGTTGGCGATCCACATGAGATAGTTGGCCGCCCAGCCCGTGTAGAACGCATGCGTCCACACGCCCGGCATGCCGCGCCGGGTGAGCTGGGTGACTTCCTCGTGAGCCAGGTTGTGCCATTCGTCGATCGTGAGCGGGTCGATCACCTCGTTGTATGGACCCGAACCCGTGGATGTGTAGAGGTAGAAGCCGGACTCGTGCAGGTCGTGCAGGACCGTCGGCTTCCAGTGCAGGTAGGCGTCCAGGATGTTTCGGGTCAGCGCCAGGCCGAACCCGTTCCCATCCCGGTTGTTGTCGTGCGCCACGTACCTGCCCCAGTACAGGAGCCCCGGTCCTACATCGTCGTGGTCCTTGGCGTACCGGTAGGTGTCTACCATGCGGTCCCGTCCGTCCGCCTCCGTGGCGGGCACGATGATCACGATCTCGTGCTCGCGGATGGCCCGGATCCAGGGGGACTCTTCCACCGCCAACCGGTAGGCCAGTTCCATCACCATCTCCGGCGGTCCGGTCTCGGGCGAGTGAAGTCCGGCGGTGAAGTAGTAGATGGGCTTGGCACGCCCGATGAGCCGGTGCGCCTCCTCCTCGGTCAGCGTCCGGGGATCCGCCAGCCGGTTCAGGTAGCCCCGGTAGCGCTCCAGGTCGGCGATCGTCGCCTCGTCGGCCACGATCACCTCGATCATCTCGCGGCCCTCCTCCGTGTGGCCGATCGTGCGCACGGCCACGCGCGGCGAGGCCTCCGCCAGCGCGCGCATGTAGCCGTAGATCTCCGTCGTGTTGTGGAGGATGTCCGGGGCGCCGATGATCGTGCCGAAATGGTCCAGTGGCGAGGGGACCGTCTCAGAGGCCGGCAGGTGATCCACGAGCTCGTTGAGGAAGCGCGGATCCGTGGTGTACTCCTTGATCCTGGCGGCGTACTCCGGGTCGCCGGCCGCTTCGACGGCCCGGCTCTCGCCTGCCATGCTCTCCGTGGCCGCGGCGGGCCTGCAATTGTCCGCCCGCCTCTCCGTGGCTGGAGCCGATTCGCGATCCCCCGTCGCCTGAGCGGCGGCCGGCGCCGGTCGGCCGGCGATCAGGGCCGAGGACGCGAGGAAGATGAGTGCCGGGGTGACCTTGTTCTGGAATCGCATGGGATCCTCCGCGGAATGGTCGCGAGAGCCTCTGAATGTAGGGCGCCGGCGCGGCCGGGGGGCTTTCGCCGCCGGCTAGGAGCGAGGCGGCCTGGAGCGTCGCTCGGCCCGCTCCAGTCCTACGAGCGCAGACGCTCGGCGAGGGGTCCGGGCCAGCGCCGCCCGAAACGCGCTCCGCGCCTCGGTCGGCCGCCCGGCCACCAACAGCAGGTGGCCCAGGAGCTCGGCGGACGGGAGATCCACGAAGGGAGGCCCGAAGGCGTACGGCATCGAACTCTCCAGCTCGCTCGCCTTCCGGGCCAGCTGGATGGCTTGCGACAGATCCCCGCTCGCGTCGTGATCCGGAGCGGCACTCGGCCGCCCGGCTCGGACGCCGGCCGCCCGGACCATGGCCTGCAGCTCCAGCCCCAGGATCTCGCGTCGTGTCGAGGATTGAACGAAGCCGGGAGTCCCGGCCCGGTCCGCGAACCGCGCCTGGTAGTCCGCGCTCGCCCGCTCGTACGCTTCCAACGCGCGCCTCGCTCCCTCCGTGTCGCCGCGGCGGGCCGCGGTCAGGCCCCGGACGAACTCTGTGGTGAGCCGGGCCGCCGACTGTTCTCCCGGGTCCACCTGCCAGGCGGCCACGTCCCCCGCCTGGTCGCTCGCGTCGATCACGTAGCGGGCCCACATCTGAATGAAGGAACCCACGGCGGAGTCGTCCGGATCCGGAGACCGTCCGTCCGGAGCGGGTGCCTGGGCCGCCTGGTCGCGGCATCCCTCCAGGAGGCGCTTCGCCCTCCCGAAGCGGCCTTGCTGGAGGTAGCCGTATTCCAACCAGAAGTTGTAGTGGCCGCAGAACGTCGGCCCCCGTCCGGCGGCTGCCCGCTCGCGGTTCGTAACCCCTGTGGCGGCTTCGTTCGCGCGCACGACGTCGTCCCACATGCCCAGGGCAGTGAATATGTGCGAGGTCATGTGCTGGGCGTGACCGGCCTCCGGCGAGGACCTGGCCAGGGCCCGGGCCGCGCGCAGCCCCAGAACGGCGTGGACCGGATCATCTACCGCGTGGATCAGGTAGTGAGTGGCCCCCGGGTGCTCCGGGTTGCGCGCGAACACGCCGTCGGCGATCGCCGCCGCCTTCATGTAGGTCGGAACGTCCCTCACGCCCTGCCCCAGGCCCAGCAGCGACAGGGCGTAGAACAGCTGCGCTTCGTCGTCCGTCGGGTAATGCGCCGCCACCCCCGCCATGGTCCGGGCGTACGCGGTGTCGCGGCTCGCCTTGGTGCCCTCGCCGTACAGGATCTCCACCGCATCCAGATACACGCCCTCCCGTTCCGATGGAGCCCTGGCACGCCGCGCTTCCGGCGTGGGCCCCAGCCCGGCCAGGGCCGCACGCCCGGCCTCGAGGTCCTGCTGGTTCCACACGGGGTGGGTGTGGGTCATCGCCTCGCCCCAGTAGGCCATCGCGAAGTCCGGGTCCAGCCGCTCCGCCTCCCGGAAGGCCGCCGCCGCCTCCGAATAGTGGAACACGTGTAGCAGCAAGGCTCCGCGAAGGAACGTGTTTCGGGCTTCATCGGAGGAGGTCGTCACCGGGAAATCGAGCGTGCCCAGGCCCGGGATCGTGTCCCGGCCGGCCCCGGCGGGTCTGCGCTGGGCCGCTCGGGCTTCGGCGGCTGCGGGAGCCAGGGTTGCCGCGCGAGCCGACGGCGCCGAGGTCTGGGCCAAGCCGGCCTGCGCCAGCATGGCGAGCAGACTCAGGCCGATGGTGGAAGGGGCGGACGGCATGGGACCTCCGGGACTCGCGTGAGCGACGTGTGGGCGCCCGATCCAGCCCGGCCACTCGGTGGACGAGGAGACGGGCGCCGGCAACGGCGTCGCCCGCGGCGCTCGCAATCTCGGAGCGCTCGCCCGTCCCGGCAAGCGCGGCCCGCGGCTCAGATGATCCGACCCACCAGCCAGTTGAACACGGACAGCAGCAGGGCCCCGGTGAAGGCCGCCCCGAAGCCGCGAACCCGGAAGCCTGGAACGAGCGCGGCGGCCAGCCACAGCATGCCCGCGTTGATCACCAGCAGGAACAGCCCCAGGGTCAGGATCGTCGCCGGAAGCGAGAACAGGATGGCGAGAGGGCGGAGGAAGGCGTTCACCAGTCCGAGCGCGAGCGCGGCCCACAGGGCCGAGCCGAAGTCGTCCACGTCGATCCCGGAGACCAGCTTTCCGATCAGCAGGATGAGAGCCGCCGTCACCACGATATGCAGCAGGAATCCCATGTTCACCCCCGTGTGTCGCGTGCATCCCGTCGGTCCGAGCCGCCTCCGGCGGGACCGAGCGGGGCGCAGCCATAGCGCACGTTGCCTGTGGGCTCCGCCGAGTCCCATTCCCTCACCATTCTACGTGATGGGACCGATCCCGGTTTCGCCCCGCCCCCGGCGCTCGCGGCCCTCATTGGAGAGCGTACGCCATCGCCATTATAGTGGGAACGGAGTCCGTAGCCTTACGCCCGCGCGGGCTTCGGAAGAAGCCGCATGAACAGGAGGAACCCCGGAATGAGCCATACGAGCCGGATGAGGGCTACACTCCGTCCGCTGACCCTGTTGCTGGCGATGCTTTCCGGATGCGGCAAGAGCA
>JBHHYZ010000046.1:0-19895 GCA_046757845.1 Gemmatimonadota bacterium | reverse complement strand
CGAGGAACAACAGGTAGACGACCGATCCGTAAACAACGGCGACCGTTCTGCCCATGGATGCCTCCTGGCCGAGGATGGACGATTGGGTGGAATCAGCTCGGCTTCAAAGACTTCGCCCCGGGAAGGTGTGCGGCAGCTCGACGCGGGGCCCCGGACGTCGAGCCGCAGCAGCGGCAACCTGACCCGATCAATGTACTCAAACCGGGGCGAAATGGAACCAGAACTCGACAGCCGGGACACCACGACGCCGCGGCCGAAGCGTTTCCCCCGCTCCGGGCCGCGCGCGGACTCGGAGCGGGAGGCTCGTCTACCGAGCCATCCGCCCGGCGGCCTCGAGGAATCGATCCCGTTCCCGGTCGGTCGTGGCCAGGTTGGGGGAGATCCGCGCGGTGTTGAGTCCCTGGGTGTGGAAGGGGCGAAACACGAAGCCGCCCTCCTCGTACAGCCGCCGCGAGAGATCCCGGCTCTGCACGCCCTCCACCTCCAGGGCGAACAGCGAGGCGGACAGCTCCCAGGAGGTGGGAGAGCGCCAGTGGATCCGTGGCTCGGCGTCCACCGCGGCCCGCCAGCCCTCCCATAGCCGCCGGTAGCGCGCGGCGCGGTCCCCGCCGGCCAGACGCTCTTGAAAATCGATCGCGTCCCCCATGGCCAGCAGCTCCGGCAGGTTCCGAGTGCCGTAGTCCTCGAAGGCGCGCACGGTGCCGGCCCAGCGCTCCTGGCCCCAGGTGACCCACATGGGGCGGACCCGCTCCTGGACTTGCTCGCGCACATACAGCAGCCCGAGACCTTTGGGCGCCTGGATCCACTTGTGAGGACTGGCCGCGTAGAAGTCCACTCCGCCGTCCGCGACATCGACCGGCACCATTCCGACCGTCTGCGCGCCATCGACCGCCACGTATTCCACCCCCCGACGATGGGCCATGCGCGTGAGCTCCCGCATGGGGTGGCGGAGGCCGAGGATGTTGTCGACGTGGGGGAAGACCAGCACCCGGGTATGGTCCCGGATCTGACGCGCGTGGACGGCGACCACGTCCTCCACGCTCATCCCCGACACCTCTCCCACCGGGAAGTCGAACCGGCGCACCTCATACCCGCGGGCCGCCGCCTGGTGCTCCCAGCAGACGCTGGCGCCGTCGTGGTTGAGGGAGCTGAACAGGACTTCGTCGCCCGGGCCCAGCGACAGCCCCTGGGCCAGGATGTTGAATCCCTCGGTCGTGTTGTGGGTGAGCGCGACCTCGTCCGGACGCGCCCCGAGCACGCCGGCCGCCTTGATCCGCACCTGCTCCCGGGGCTCCTCCCACTCGCCGCCCCACATGTAAAGCCACGGATTGCGCTCGCACAGCCGCAGATACGCTACGTGGGCCTGGTGGACGAGCCGGGGAATGGTCCCGATGGAGCCGTGATTCAGGTACACGACTCCGGGGTCCAGAAGGTACTCCGCGCCCAGGCGCCGCCGGGGCTCCGCCGCCAGCCGGTCGAGCCCCGATGCCAGAGCTTCCTCGGCCGCGGCCAGACTCCCGAGGCCGGCCACGGCGCCCAGCGACGCGAGTTGCTTGAGAAACAGTCGACGATGGCTCATGGAAAGCTCCTCCTGCCCCATGGCGATTGCTGCATCCCATCCGAGCGCGGCGCGTGGCGGCGGGCGGCCCATGGGTGGAACCTGGGGCGGGGTGTCGGTGTTCGCCAGCAGTTGGAACGGCCATCGGCCGGACACACATTCCGACTCCGAGGTGGCGTGACGCGGAACGGCGGCAGGAGACGCATGAGACACAGGGTGATCGCGGCGCTCGCCGTGGTGCTCTTCGTGGGCGCGCAGCCCACGTACGTCTGCGCGTTGGCCTGTCTGCTGGGCGCGCACGGGACGCATGCCCACAACATGAGCATGATGAGCGGGCCCTCGGAGGACGGCGGCTCCGGCTCGGACCACGCCGGATCTCCGACGCCCTGCCACCATGCGAACTTCAGCGCGGGCGCCGCGGGCGCCGTGCCCCACCTCTCGACGGTCCTGGCCGGCAGCTCGACGGTGGCCCTGGCGACTCCCGGATCGAGAGTCGACTCTCCGAGCCTGTCCGGGCCGGAGAACGCCGCTTCCATCTTCCTCGAGCACGACACGCCTCCTCCACGCATCTGACGTTTTCCCGACAACCGATTCGCCCGCTTCACTCCCGCGCCGTCACTCGCTGAGCGCCGCGCGGGAGGCCACGAGCATCGGCGATCGGCCGCTTCATGGAGTGTGAGCATGGCGAGCGCGGGGAGACCCGCGACCGCCGGAGGCGAAGACACCGAAGGGCGCCCGCGGTGGCGCCGGGGAAACGAGTCCATGCAAGAGAGATTCAAGCACGAGAGAGGAAAGGAACCTCCCGGAGGCCGCCCGGCCTGGATGGCGGTCGCGCTGGCGGTCCTGAATCTGGGGAGCGCCGCTGCGGCCCCAGCTCAGGACAAGCCGGTGAAGCTGGGGGAGGAGGAGCCCCAGGAGGTCGAGGAGCTCACGGGCGAGAGCGCGCTGCCGCTCCAGGTCACGGGCTTCGCGGTCGGAAACTACAACTACGACGGGCGAACCAAGGACAACTCGGTGGAGGCGAGCAAGCTGGCCGTCTCCCTGTTTCGTGAGATGTCGCCATCCGTGTGGTTCTTCGGCCAGCTCACCACGGCGCTGGCCGAGCCGGACGCCGCGGCTTCGACCGCGGACGGGGCGGCGGCACACGGAAGCCTGTTGCGGCGTTCGTTCGGCCCGCGAGCCTTCGCCTCCTCGTCGAACAGCGGCGACGGTGGAGGAGAGGAGGTCGCCACGGAGATCGAGATCGACAACCTGATCATCAACTTCACGCCTCCGGGCGCCTCCCAGTTCAGCTTCAGCCTGGGCAAGTTCGACGACCCCCTGGGGTTCGAGCGTGACGACGAGCCTCTGAACCTCCAGGCCAGCACCAGCTTCACCTTCGAGCTCGGGCGCCCGATCAAGCTGATCGGCCTGGTCGGGCGGTGGAACGTGACGCCCAGCCTCGACGTGACGGCCATGGTCACCAACGGCTGGGAATCGCAGATCGACCCGAACCACGGCAAGAGCGTGGGGGGCCGGGTGGGACTGAGGCCCACCGAGAACACGAGCCTCGGTGTGGGCGGGATGTTCGGGCCTGAGGGCGCACAGGGCGAGACCCGCAACCGTTACGTGCTGACCGCGGACTACAGCTGGCAGCCGACTCCCGACTGGATCTTCGGAGGGGAAGCCAGCTACGGAGGCGATCACAACGCCGCCGAGGACGGCACGGACGCCAACTGGGTGGGCGGCACTCTGACGGTGTTCCGCCGCTTCGTGGAGAGATTCGGACTCACGGCGCGGGCCGAAGTGTTCGACGACCGGGACGGCGCCCGGACGGGGGAGCGGCAGACGCTGGAGTCGTTCACGCTGGCGCCGGTCTACTTCGTCGGGACCGGGACCGAGGGCATCTTCGCCAACATCGAGCACACCACGTTCCGGATTCCCCGGTTCCAGGTCCGCGGGGAGGTCCGGATGAACCACTCCAACATCGACTTCTTCGAGACGAGCGGAGAGCCGGATGATTGGAACGTCGAGTATCGGCTTCAACTCGTGACCACATTCTAGGTCTGGGGGCGGCCCCGGACGGTAACGAAGGTGGAGGACACCGAAACGAGGAAAGAAACGGAGGGAGGCGGAGAGAGCGCATGACGGGTCTGTACAGTCTTCGAAGAGCCGACCGATCGGTGAAGATCGGCGCCCTGCTGTTCCTGCTGTTGCTGGGCTATTCCTACATCTTCGCCTTTCTCATGGTGAGGGATTGGGCGGGCCTCACTCCGGCCCAGGTGGGCCGGACGTACGTGCCGGAAGGGAGCCTGGACGAGTCCGCCCTGCCGGCCGAGTCGCGCAGCGAGACGCGACCCCTGGACCTGTCCGACGTCCCGGAAGCGAAGCACACCGTGGATACGCGGCTGCTGATTCAGGACAGCCACATCCACATCATGATATTCGCGATCGTGGCGGCTCTCCAAACACTCATCATCCTGGGTCTCGAGTGGCCAGCCCGGTTCAGAGACACGGTGATCGTGGCCGCCTTCGCGGCCGGAGGCCTCGACTTCTCGGGCCAGTGGCTGATGAAGGCGGGACTGGGCGGGTTCGCCTGGCTGACGATCGCCTCGGGATGGCTGATGACCGTGGTTTATCTGCTCGTGCTGGGCGGCACCGTCCGGGCGCTGACCGGCTTTCATACTGACGCGTGAGGAGAAAATGTCGAACGAAGGAATGAGAATCCGCAGAGGAAGCCGCATCCGCCGCACCATCGGAGGGGCGGGAATCGCGGTGCTGGCGGTGGTCGGCTCCACCGCCGCCATGCACATCACGCCCACGGTGGTCTTGAACAAGCGGGCCGATGTGATCCGCAAGACCCTTCCGGGCGCTACGAAATTCTTCGTCCGCAGCGTCAAGATCGGCAAGACCGACCTGGCTCAGATCCGCGCCGCCGCGTCGTTCACACCCGAGAACCCGAAGTTCGACTTCTTCTACGGGAAGTCCGACGACGGCCGGATCCTGGGCACCGTGCTGTTTCCCCAGGTGAACACGCAACACGGACCACTGGAGGTCGGGCTCACGGTGGACCCGAGCGGCGTGGTGACCAGCGCCATCGTCACCAAGGCGACCGTGGAGACGAAGCCGTGGATGCTGGCGGCGGTTCGCGCCGGGCTGATGAAGCAGTTCGTCGGCCTGCGCGTGGGCACACACGCCGAGACGACGCTGGAGAGCCTCCGGACGGACGGCCTGTCGAGGATGCCGCGGTACATGGCCCAGGTCGCCGCCACAGCGGTGAAGCGCGGGCTCACGCTCTACCAGGTCCTGTACGCGTCTCAGCAGATCGCCGAGAAGAACCCCGCGTGACCGCGCGCACGGGTCTTACGAAGGCAGCGCACCGAGCCGGCCGCGCAACAGCTCGTAGGCCAGGAAGCAGCCTCCGAGCGCGATCCCCACGTACGCCGTGGCCATCCGCCACAGGATGGTGTAGCCGGTGAGGAGCGCCGCCGGAACCAGGCCCGCCATGAGGCCGAGGGAGCTGAGCTCCGCCACTCCGCTCCCGCCCGGACTCGGGCTGACGTAGATGAGCGCGAACTGGAGGGTCTGCCGGGCCAGGGCCGAGATGGCGTTCGCATTCACTCCCAGGGCGTGCAGCACCGCCACCCCGGCCAGGCCCCGGGCCAACAGCATCAGCGTGCTCAGACCCGCGTTGGCCGCCCAGGCCCGGCGCCCGCCGGCGCTCATGAAGCTCCCGATGGCTCTCCGGTATCGGGCCACCGCGCGCACGGCGCGCCGCCGCGCACGCGGGATGTCGCGGCGCGGCCCCGTCAGCAGCAGACGCTCCAGGCGCCGCGGCGAGAGGAGAAACAACGCGGCCCCGCCCGTGAGCACGAGGAGCGTGATCAGCATGCCCCGGAAGGTGCCGGCCACCGAGATCACCTCCGAGTCCCGAACCAGATAGAACCCGGACAGAACTCCGAACGCCAGCAGTCCTCCCATGACGCCGACCCAGGTGGCCGTGAGCACCGCGACGGTGCGCGACCCGTCCAGACCGGCCCGGCGAAGCATGTAGTACTGCGCCGGCGCGCCGCCCGCCTGAAGCGGCGTCAGGCCCGAACCGACGAGGTTGTACAACTGGGCCTGCAGGCCCTGCCGCCACCGGAATCCGGGATGCACGTGCCGAGCCGCCACCCACAGTCGGGAGGCGGCGAGTCCGATTTCGAGCAGGGCCAGGAGCACGGCAAGCGCCAGAGGCCACGGATGCGCGGTTCGAAGCAGCGCCCACAGGTCGGCCTTCGAGTTGCCGGCACGCAGGGCGACAAAGCTCGTGCCCCCGAGGGTGAGGAGCAGGAACAGGCCGGCACCGCTTCCCAGGCGACGAAGCGAAAGGGGCGAGCCGCCCGCCGGCCGCTCGCCCCTGTTCTTCACCCTCTTCGCGCCCGCCACTTCCCGTGACGGGCGCGTCCGGTCGGTCAGGTCAACTGCACCCACATCCCGAGCCTAGCTGCACGGTCCCGGCGTGCGGCGGCGTCTTCCGCTTCTCGACCACCGGAAGCGCCTTGACGCCGGGCTGAAGATCCATCGGACGATCGCCCGCATAGATCTTGTGGCGGCCCTTCTCCTGGAACCAGTCGCGCGTCTCCGCGACCATGTGCATGTTCTCCACGATCTTCCGCCAGCCCGCTCCCGTGTTGTAGGCGCAGAAGGAGATCTCGCCCTCCTGGGTGGCGTACGGGATCACGCACATCTCCGTGCGGCGGAAGTCGTAGGTCCACAGGTCCTGGAACCACATGCCGCCCACCCACATCAGGTTCCACTCCCCCGTGTCCCGGTTCCCGCCCGTCAGCGAGCCGCCCATCTTCCGGTTCGCCAGCTGGAAAAACTTCTTGACCGTCAATCCCGGCGGCATCTTGCGCTGATCCAGATTCCGCATCAGCGCCAGCCCCGTCTGGGCCAGGCTCAGCTTCTGGCCGCGCGCGGTGTCCGTGATCACGTTGATGTCCTTCACGAAGTTCTCGACGTCGAAGAACTGGGTGAATGGAGCCCACTCCTTGGTCCGCTCGTTGATCGCCAGGATCAGGCTGGCTCCGCAGTTGGGGTGGCAGGAGCAGTTCAGCCCGCCGAACTCCACGTTCGGCCCCCGCAGATGGTCGGCCAGGCCGGTGAACGCGCCGATCGAGCCCAGCGGATACCAGTCACGATACGGGTCGACCTTGCCATCGAAGTAGCGCGCGAACTCGTGCGCCAGATGACTGATCGTGTAGCGCTGGCGGCGTCGGTCCTCGTCGCTGATCTCTTCATCCCGGCCGGTGAACGACACCGGTTGGAAGGAGACCGCGCCCATCTTGTCGGAGTTCTGGATCACGAACTCGAGAATCGGGCCCACCTGCCGGTCGTTGACCGTGTTGATCACCGTAGTGACCGGCGTGATGTCGATCCCCGCCTCGTGCATCCGTTCGATGGCGAGCCACTTGGCATCGAACAGGTTCGAGATGTGGCGGTGCCGGTTCGCCTCGTTGGTGACGCCGTCGAACTGGAGATAGGCCAGGTTGAGTCCGGCTTCCTTGGCCTGGTAAGCGAATTCGGGCTCCAGCGCGAACCTCAGCCCGTTGGTCGCCGCCTGCACGCTGTAGTAGCCGACGTCCCGGGCGTAACGACACGCCTCGAGGAAGTGCGGCGACATGGTCGGCTCGCCTCCCGAGTATTGCACGGACATCTGCCGCCGCGGCTTGAAGGAGATCGAGTCATCAAGAATGCTCTTGATCTCATCCAAGGTAAGCTCATGTACATAGCCAACTTGATTCGCATCCATGAAACATGGATTGCACATCATGTTGCAACGGTTCGTCAGGTCCAGAGTGAGCACCGCCCCGCGACCATACCGGATCGTCGACGTTCCGTGGCGGTGCACGTGCTCGTCGTGGGCGGTCCGAAAGTCACGGCCGTAGAAGCGGCGCTCCAGAAGCTCGCTCAGCTTCGGATCGATGGACAGGACATCCTCGAATTCGCCATGCCGTTCACAGCGCTTTCGAATGTAGATCTTGCCGTTCTCTTCCTCGAGTCGCGCCCGGATCTCCCCACTCTTCTTCTCGGTGAACTCGGACAGATCCCGCTCGCCGGAGATGATCGCATCCCGCGCTTCGATGACGCACTTGGGGCACAGGGAGTCGGTCTCCCGCGGCCACCCCAGGGGCGGTTTGGTCCGTTCGTAGCTCTTGAGCATCGGACCCGGCGCCCAATCCGGTTGAATGGACGGGCTGTCGGGGACACGAGTGTTGACCGCCTGGAACAGGTTCCACGCCAGATTCGCGGCCGCTTTTCCGGCACTAACAAGCAGATCACTCATCCACGCCTCCCTGGTTTAGCGCCCGGGCCACACGCTTCCCGGGCACGGTAAAGACACGGTATCCCTGCATGGTTGTCAACCCGAACCATCCCGGGTCAGGCCCCTGGATGTCGCCCGGCCAGCATGCGCTGCACGTCGTCGACGTCCACGCGCCGCACGCTGTCGGGGATCCCGGCTTTCCGGGTGTCGGCCATGTCCTGGGCCTCCCAGCTCGTGAACAGTACCGCCGGACGATTGCCGTTGACGGAGCGTCCGGGGCCCGGGCCGCGGGTCGATCCGTCTCGATGACCCGTCCTCCGCAGCCTCAGCCTCGCCAACACTCCGGCGTCTCTTCCGTTGGAAGTTACGTCGGCCTTGACAAGTTCCCCGAGCACCGGCTGAAGGAGATCCGGCCGCCCCACGACCACGTCCGGCCCCAGCTCGCCGACATGTTCCCACGCCGCTCGCGACAGCGCGAAAGCCGTCGCGGTCAGGCCATCGGCCCACCCGGCGTACAGGAGGGCGCGCGGCAGCAATCCGGGCTGGTTCTCCGCGAGCACCTGGACCCTTCCCTTGCGATGCGGCAGTTTGTGAGCCAGCCGTTCCGCCGCTTCCACCAGCGCCGCGTGGTCCACCGCGCGACCGGCGCTCGCCAGCCCATCCGTGACACCCTCCAAGGCCGCGGGAACGTCCGCCGTCTCGGAGTACTCCCACGCCGCCACTTTGGCCGGCTCGAACGAGGCGGCCAGGGTCCTCCACATCGAGGCCCGCTCCGGCGTGTCGAGCACTCCGCCATACTCCAGGACCTCACCGTAGGAAAGCACCGGCTCGAGGCCGGAGTCGTCCCCGCCCTCCCGTGATCCTCGCGGGCCGTCCACTCCGGATGGCCCCGGTTCGGCATCGCGGCCGGACACCTCCTCGGCGAGTCCGATCGCGACGCGCACGGAATCGGGCAACCCGCCGATCGCGCGCAGCTCCCGGATGGCCCCGATCCCGGGCGCGAACAGCACAGTCGGGCGCGCGTCGGCCAGCACCGCCGCCACCCGGTCCAGCTCCCAGCCAGGCCAGACCGGGACGCTGACCACCCCGACGGACCACACGGCCCGTTCCGTCACCGCCCACTCGGGACCGAGCGGCATCCACAGGGCGATGCGCTCATCCTCCGCGACGTTCAAGCGCTGACGCAGGAACAGGGCGATTCGAATCGTATGCCGATCCGCCTGCCAGTCGGGGGTCTCCGCCCAGTTCCAGCCCTTGCGGCCCTGTTCCCAGCGGAGAAAGGCCGCATCTCTATCGTGGTGTCTCGCCCCGTGCAGAAGCAGGCGGTTCATCGTGTCGGGGCCGCGACCCTCCCCGCTCCTTCCGGGCTCCGATCCCTCTTCGGGCGCTACGCCAAACGGAAACACTGAGCCTCCTTTCCACTCCATCCATCTATCGGCTGTCCCGCCGGCGGCCCGAAGGCCGCAAGGCGAACAGCGGTCAGTCCCGCACGGCCTCCCAGACACGGGAGATCAGCGGGTCCTCGATGCCCCACAGCTCCATCGCGTGAATCATCGTACGAACGTACTCGGATCCGGTACCCGCCAGGCCTCGGGCTCGCCGAAGCGCTTCGACGACCTCGGAGATGTCCCCCCAGACCGTTTCCGAGGACGAAGGAAGGAACACCTTCGCTCTTCGCCGGCGGCCGGCGGGGTCCTGGACCTTGATGGACTTCAGGTCCCGACGCTCCCGCTGCCTGAGATTGTGGAGAAGATAGCGGCGGCCCGCCGAAGGGAGCCGGAACAGAACCGCGCCGCACTCCCCTCCCTCCACCAGGCCGATCTGCGGACACGGATGCTCGGAGTTTCCCCAACGATCGGTGGACTGACCCACGAACGCGCGCTGGAAGCCCCCCACCCGCACCGCATCCCCCTCGTACGTCGCCAGCGCATTGTCCCACATCAGAGAACCGTAGGCCAGAAGTCTGGCCATCGACCACCTCCCCAGGAAGAGAAGTGTCCACCGCGGGCTCCGTCCGTCGAGCCGTTCCGCCAGGCCGCCCGCGGCTCCAGGCCAATAATTCGGCGGCGGAGCTCGCGGCCCATCGCCAGGCCGATCCCTTCCCCCCCCGCCACCGCTTGCCTGACACAACGCGCGCCTGGGCATGCGGGTTCCACCGTCGGATCGCGGGTGGACGGCCGGGCCACGAGGAGGCCCCGCGGACACCCGCGCGGCCTCCCGAATCCGATCCTCGACCGGCCGGACGGTGAATCTAATACTGTGTGAGACTTGGAGTTTCGGGCAAGGGGAGGGTCCGGCGCGGGAGGCTCCGGGATGGAATGCCGTCCGGACGTTCGGCCCCGCGCGCCGGCCGCGATCTACCTCACATCGCGTGCCAACCGACAGCCCATGAACTGCCACGTGGCGTCGGCCGGGAAGAAGTTTCGGTAGGTGGGGCGAATGTGTGTGCGGGAGGTCGCGCAGGAGCCGCCACGCAGCACGAACTGGTTGCTCATGAACTTCCCGTTGTACTCCCCGATCGCCCCGGGAAGCGGCTCATAGCCCGAATAGGGGGAGTACTGGCTCCGGGTCCATTCCCACACATCCCCGTACATCTGGAGCAGGGCCTGCGGGCCCGCGGTGTCCACTCCTGACGGGCCGGACGCCGGGCCGGACGCCGCGTCCGGCGGGCCCATGCTCACCCCCGCCGCGAGTGGGGCCGGATGCAGCCGGCCGCTCTCGACGAAGTTCCCGCGGAGCGGCACCGACGCGGCCGCTACCTCCCATTCCTGCTCCGTCGGCAGCCGGGCGCCGGCCCAGCGCGCGAACGCGTCGGCCTCGAAGTAGCTCAGATGGCACACCGGCTCCGACTCGACGACCTCCCGGAGCCCCGCCAGGGTGAACGTGTACCACCGTCCGTCCCGCCGTTCCCAGTAGAACGGCTCGGTCCACTCGTTGGCCTGACGCGCGCCCCAGCCCTCCGAGAGCCAGAGCTCCGGCCGCTCGTAGCCGCCGTCGTCCATGAACGCCAGGTACTCGCCGTTGGTCACGAGCCGGCTCCGGAGAAGGAACGGCTCGACGAAGAACCGATGGCGCGGCGTCTCGTTGTCGTAGCAAAAAGCGTCGCCCTCGTGGCCGATCCAGTGCAGACCCTCCTCGAACGGGATCCACTCCAGCCGGGCCGACTCCGCGGGACCGTCCTCCGCGACGCCAGCCGCCCCATCGGGACGCGCAGCGCTCTCGGCGGCGAGAGAGTCGCGGCCGCCCGGGACGCGGTAGGCGGGCCGCAACGGGTTCACCGACAGCACGTGCTTGATATCCGTGAGCAGGAGCTCCTGGTGCTGCTGCTCGTGGTTCAGGCCCAGCTCCACCAGGGAGTCCAGCTCCCGCAGCGCCTCCTCGTCCGCCTCCGACAGCAGCCGCTCCATGTGCTCGTCCACATACCGGCGGTACTCGTACACCTGCCCCACGGTCGGCCGCGACAGGTAGCCTCGCTGGTCCCGGCAGTGCCGCTCCCCCGCCTGGACATAGTAGGAGTTGAACAGGTAGGCGTACCGGGGATCCAGCGGCTCGTACGCCGGCGCGTGCGGCGCGAGGATGAAGGTTTCGAAGAACCAGCTGACGTGGGCCAGATGCCATTTGGTCGGGCTCACGT
Source organism: Gemmatimonadota bacterium (assembly GCA_046757845.1). GTDB lineage: Bacteria > Gemmatimonadota > Gemmatimonadetes > Palauibacterales > Palauibacteraceae > JBHHYZ01. Next base: position 8,417 of record JBHHYZ010000046.1, on the reverse strand, counting down.
CGCGCATGGTCTGAACCACGAAGTCCTCCGTGGACAGCGGCTCGCACAGGGTCTCGGTGAACCGGCGGACCCGATGGTACCGCTCCACGAGGGTCTCCGCGCCTGAAGCCCGCCTCTGGCGGCCCGTTTCTCCGATCCCGGTGGCTGGTGCGCCCACTCCTTCGATCCTCTCGTGCTGGGTGCGATTGAACTCGTCTCCGTCGCCGCGGCCGGTCTCAAACCTAAGCCCATTCGGTCCCCTCGGGCCACCGGATCCGTCCAGCCGCCGGACGGGCGAGGGACGGCCACCCCAGCCCTGTCCCGCGGGGCCCCGCGGCCCCTATCCCGCCACAGCCCGGAGCCCCAGATTCTCCCTCATGCATACGGCGCGGCGAACGCACGGTTACACGGAATCCGTCATTCGGGCCATGACGAGATTCGCGGCGGAGCACGATGCCATCAACCTCGCGCAGGGCTTCCCCGACTTCCCGGCGCCCGATGTCCTCAAGGAAGCGGCCGTCCAGGCCATCCGGGAGAACGTCAACCAGTACGCGATCACCTGGGGCGCCAAACGGTTGCGGGATGCGCTGGTCGCGCGCTACGCGGACTGGTACGGGGTGGAGGTCGATCCCGACGCGGAGGTCACCGTGACCTGCGGCGCCACCGAGGCGGTGGCCGCGGCGCTGATCGCGATCGTGGACCCGGGCGACGAGGTGATCGTGCTGGAGCCGTTCTACGAGAATTATGGTCCCGACACGGTGCTGTGCTCGGCCCGCCCCGTGTTCGTGCCCCTGGCGGAGGACTTCACGGTCGACCTGGACCGTCTGGCGGATGCGTTCTCCGACCGGACCCGCGCCATCGTGGTCAACACGCCCAACAACCCCACGGGGAGGGTCCTGTCCCGCCAGGAGCTGGAAGGCATCGCGGAGCTGTGTCGGCGCCACGACGCCTACGCCGTCACGGACGAGATCTACGAGCACATCGTGTACGAGGGCTCCCACATCCCCATGGCGACGCTCCCCGAGATGCGGGAGCGGACCATCACGATCAGCGGCGCGTCCAAGACATTCGCCGTCACGGGCTGGCGGGTGGGGACGATCATCGCGCCACCCGCCGTCAGCGATGCGATCCGCAAGGTTCACGACTTCCTCACGGTCGGAGCGCCCGCGCCGCTTCAGGAAGGCGTGGCCGCGGGGCTCGAGAGCCTCCCGCCGGGCTACTACGAGCGGCTGGCGGCGGACTACCGCCGGCGCAGAGATCTTCTGTATGACCGTCTGATGGAAGCCGGCTTCCGGTGCCGGCGGCCGGAGGGCGCCTACTACATCCTGGCGGACTTCACCGGGCTCAGCGATCTGCCGGATGATCGGTTCTCCCGCTGGCTGACGGCCCAGGTCGGCGTGGCCCCGGTCCCCGGCTCCAGCTTCTTCCACCGGCCCGACAGCGGGCGCCGGCTGGTCCGCTTCGCCTTCTGCAAGACCGAGGAGGTCCTGCGGGAGGCGGGAACACGGTTGGTCGCGGCGCGGGCGGGCATTTGAGAGCGGCGGACCGTGGCTCGATCGCCGCGGCACCACAGCCAGGGATGGGCGGTACCCTCCTGCTATGGGCCGCGGCGGCCGGCGCTCTCCTGCTGTGGGGCGCGGCCGGGGGACTCGCGGCCCAGTCCGCCGATGAGCAGGCGGCCGGCCACGAGAGGGAGCGGACGGAAGCGAGGATGGCCGGGAACATGGTGGCGCCGTCCGCGGCGATGGCCGAGAAGCTCCCGGCGCTTGACTCGACCCACCTGGCCATCGAGGACCATCCGGAGCGCCGCGAGCTCGTGCTGTCTTTCGGACCGATCGATCTGCCGGCCCACACTTCCCACCACGCGCTCCGGCAGCTTCCGATTCAGACGGGCCGGATCCCGTTCAACCTGACACTGCGCGGCTATCGGGTGGATGCGATCGACAAGGACGGCCGGCCCGTACCGCAGGCGGTGATCCACCATTTCAACCTGTTGGATCCGGAGCGGCGCGAACTGTTTCTGCCCATCATGCGGCGCGTGCTGGCGGCCAGCCACGAGACGAAGCCTCAGAGCCTGCCGGGCTGGCTGTTCGGGCTTCCGTTGGTGAGCGGCGATCGCTTCCTGCTTCTGGCCATGCTCCACAACCCTACGGACCGGACGTACGAAGGCGTCCACGTGCGCCTCATCGTTCAGTACGAACGGCGGGAGCGGCTTCCCCTGTACCGCTTCTACCCGTTTCACATCGACGTCATGTTCCCGGTCGGAAGCAAGGCGTTCGACCTGCCCCCGGGCAAGTCCAGCAAGTCCTGGGAGGGCAGTCCCGCCATCGCTGCCGGGATCATCGGCCTGGGCGGGCACCTGCACAAGTACGCCACGGGCCTCGTCCTGGAGGACCTCACCGATGGACGGACGCTCTACCGGATCCGGCCCAGGCTGGACGCCGACGGAGAGATCGACGAGGTCCCCGTACAGTTCTACAGCGGGAAGGGGCTGGGGGCACTCATCTACCCGAGCCACACCTATCGGGTGACGGCCACCTACTACAATCCGACAGGCCGGCCGATTCCCGACGGCGGGATGGGATCCGTGGCGGGCGTCGTGATTCCGCTCAAGGAGTGGCCCCGGGCGGAGTTCGAGGATGCGATCTACGCGGCGGACTACCGGGCGGTGCTGACCAGCCTCAGCATGGGCGCGATGGGCGGGATGGAGGCCCTCGAGGAGCCGCACGGGGGGCCCGAGCACTAGAAGGTTGCTGAAGAACCCTGCTAGGAGACGGGGCCGGCCTCCCTCGCGGGCTCAGGATCCGTCACCCAGCAGCGCCTCGTTCCGGTAGAGGACCTTTCCCCCCACGATCGTATACACGACCCGCACACTCGAGATCTCGTCGGCCGGCACGCGCATGATGTCCTTCGAGAGCACCGTGATGTCCGCCAGCTTGCCCGGAGTGAGCGACCCTTTGATGTCCTCTTCGAACGCGGCGTAGGCGTTGCTCAGCGTATAGGAGCGCAGCGCCTGCTCCCGGCTCATCCGCTGCTCCGGGAAGAACACGGACCCATCCTTCAGCTTGCGCGTGACCGCGCAGGCGAAGCTGGCGATGGGGTCGATGTCCTCGACCGGCGTGTCCGTCCCGTCAGTGACCACCGCGCCGGAGCGCAGCAGCGTCTGCCACACGTAGGCCCCCTGCTGCGCGCGTGTCTCACCCAGCCTGTCGATCACCCACGGGCCGTCGGAGCAGGCGTGGATGGCCTGCATGGAGGCGATCACGCCCAGTCGGGCGAAGCGCGGGATGTCCGCCGGATCCAGGTGCTGGGCGTGCTCGATCCGCCAGCGAAGATCCCGCTTCTCGGGGTGCGCCCGGAACGTCCGCTCGTACAGGTCCAGAACCTCTCGATTGCCCCGGTCCCCGATCGCGTGGGTATTGAGCTGGTACCCGTGCTCGATGGCCAGCCGGGCGACGCGTTCGATCCGCTCGGGGGGCGTCGTGGCCAGACCCGAGGTGCGCGGCAGATCGGTGTAGGGCTGGAGCAGCCAGGCTCCGTGGGAGCCCAGGGCGCCGTCCACCGCCTGCTTGACGGCGCGGACCGTGAGATGGTCGTCGGCGTAGCCCACCGTGCGGTACCGGTCCAGCTTTTTCGCCAGCGCCTGGTAGGAATCCCGCACCATCACGTACAGCCGAACGGGGACCTCTCCCTCGTCCGCCAGTCGCTCGAGGAAGTCGATCGTCTCGAAGCTCGAACCCGCATCCTGGAAGCTCGTGATCCCCTTGGAGAGCGCGTCCTGGAAGGCCAGCCTGGCCATCTCGCGCCGCTCCGCCTCGATGGCGGCGGGCGGGCGGGCGGCCAGATCTCTGGCCATCGCACGGCTCACAAGTCCCTGCGCGGTCTCCCTCAGCATCCCGGTCGGTCGGCCGGCCGCGTCGCGGACGATCTCTCCACCGGGAGGATCCGGAGTGTCCGCGGTGATTCCGGCCAGCTCCATCGCCCTGGCGTTCACGAACGAGGCGTGGCCGCTGGCGTGACCCAGGATCACCGGATTGTCGGGACTCACCCGGCTCAGGCTCTCGTGCACCGGGAGACCTTCCACGCTGGGAACCGGTCTGCGGTCCCACTTCTCCTGGTGCCAGCCGCGGCCCTGGATCCACTCGCCCGGCTTGGCCCGCCGGGCCGCCTCTCCCACCATGGCCACGATATCGTCCCAGGTGCGCGCCGTTCTCAGGTCGAGGATCATCCGGGCCCGGCCCAGCCCCATGAAGTGTCCATGTCCCTCGATGAACCCGGGGACGGCGAGCCGCCCTTCCAGGTCGATCACCCGGGTCGAGGGACCCACGCGCTCGCGGATCTCCCGGTCGCTGCCCACCGCCACGATCCGGCCGCCCGCCACCGCCACCGCTTCGGCCTCCGGCCGTTTCGGATCGACGGTCACCACGTGTCCGTTCTCCAGCACCAGGTCCGCTTCCTCCTGGACTCCCGCGCCGCCGTGAGCGGCCGGCTCCGCGCCATTCCGACCTCCGGCGCCCGGGATCGACGAGCTTCCATCCGCGGCGGCGAACAACAGGCTGAGAGCTCCGGCGGCCAGCAGGACCGCGGCGACGACCAGCGACTTAGAGTTCGTACGCATCCGGGGATTCTCCTTCGTGACTCGTCCGCATGGGCTCACCGGGCTCGACACCGGGCCAGCCCCCGTTTTTCCAGGTAGCGCTGATGATGCTCTTCCGCGGGCCAGAACGCGGCCGCCGGGACGATCTCGGTCACGATCTCACCCCGGTACGCGCCGGAGGCGGCGAGCGCATCCCTGGACGCCCGGGCGGCTTCCCGCTGGCCCGAGTCGTGGAAAAAGATGACCGATCGGTACTGCGATCCGATGTCCGGTCCCTGCCGGTGGAATTGGGTCGGGTCGTGGGATTCCCAGAACACGGCCAGCAGGTCTTCGTACGAGAGCGCGGCGGGTTCGAACTCCACGCGCACCACTTCGGCGTGGCCCGTCCGGCCCGTGCAGACCTGCCGGTAGGTGGGCTGTGCCACGTGTCCGCCCATGAAGCCGACGGCGGTGTCCACGACCCCCGCCAGCCGCCGGAAGGCGGCCTCGACTCCCCAGAAACACCCCGCGCCGAAGGTCGCCGGGCGGGTGGCCCGTGGCTTCGGCCGCCGGGCCTCCGCCGACTTCTCGCTCATTCCGAAAGCCCGGCCAGGTCCAGAAGAAAGGCGTAATCGAAGGCGGTCTCGCGATACCGGCCGTAGCGGCCGGAGGCGCCCTGATGCCCCGCCCCCATGTTGGTGCGCAGCAGCAGGCGGCGGTCGTCCGTCTTCAGGGCGCGCAGGCGGGCCACCCACTTGGCCGGCTCCCAGTACTGCACCTGCGAATCGTACAGACCGGACGTCACCAGGAGATGAGGGTACTCCCCGGCCTCCACGTTGTCGTAGGGCGAGTAGGAGAGCATGTACTCGTAGCACTCGAGCTGCCGGGGGTCGCCCCACTCGTCGTACTCGCTGGTCGTGAGCGGGATGGAGTCATCCAGCATCGTGGTCAGCGCGTCGACGAAGGGCACACCGGCCACAACGCCCTTGAACAGGTCTGGACGCAGATTGATCACCGCGCCCATCAGCAACCCGCCCGCGCTCCGACCCATCGCGAACACGCGGTCCGGATGCGCGTAGCCCTTCCGGATCAGGTGTTCCGCGCACGCGATGAAATCCGTGAACGTGTTCTTCTTGCGCAGCAGCTTCCCATCCTCATACCACCGCCGGCCCAGCTCCTGGCCGCCCCGGACGTGCGCGATGGCGAACACGAACCCCCGGTCGATCAGGCTCAGCCTGGCCGCGTTGAACCCGGCGTCCAGGCTGATGCCATAGGCGCCGTAGCCGTACAGAAGCAGCGGATTGCCTTCGGGCTTCCGCGCACCCTCGCGGTAGACCAGCGAGATCGGGATCCGCGTGCCGTCCTCGGCGGCAGCCCACTGCCGCTCGGTCACGTAGTCGGCCGGATCGAAGCCTCCCAGTACCGCGTCGCGTTTCAGGAGAGTTCGCTCCCGCGTCTCCATGTCGTAATCGTAGACGGACTCGGGAACGCGAAGCGACGAATAGGTGAAGCGCACTACCCGGCGGTCGGTCTCCGGGTTGCGCTCCAACTGGAGCGAGTAGGCCGGCTCGTCGAACTCGATGCAGTGGTCGGCCCCGCCGTTCCAGGGATGGATGCGCAGCCGGGGGAGACCGCCCGTCCGTTCCAACAGGACGACGTGATCGCGGAACAGCTGAAAGCGCTCCAGCAATACGTCCTCCCGGCCGGGCAGCACCTCCTCCCACGACTCGGGCCGCGGATCCGCCGCCGGGACCCGCATCAGCCGGAAGTTCTCGGCGCCCAGGTTGGTCCGCACGTAGAAATAGTCCCCGAGATGGTCCACGAAGTAGTCATGGTCGGGCTCGCGGGGGCGGAAAACGCGGAACGCGCCGCCGGGATCGTCGGCGTCCAGGTACCGGCACTCACGGCTGCGCGTCTGCCGGGACACGATGAGCAGGTAGGCCCGCGAACGGGTCCTGTGGACTCCGACGGAGAAGGTGGCATCGGCCTCTTCGTAGACGAGCTCGTCCTCCACCGGGTCCGAGCCCAGCACGTGCCGATAGATTCGGTGATGACGAAGCGTGACCGGATCCTGCTGGGTGTAGAACAGTGTCCGATCGTCATTGGCCCAGGCCATGTTGGCCGTGACGTCCCGGAGGACGTCCGAAAGCAGCTCGCCCGTCTCCAGATCTTTGAACCGGATGGTGTGAAGCCTCCTTCCCTCCGTGTCGGACGCGAAGGCCAGAATCCGGTGCGCGGGGCTGACGCTGAGCCCGGACACGGAGAGGAAGTCGTGGCCCACCGCGCGCTCGTTCACGTCCAGGATGATCTGCTCCTCCGCGTCCGGCGATCCCCGCCTGCGGGCGTAGATGGGATACTGTCTCCCCTCTTCGTAGCGGGTGTAGTAGAAGTACTCGCCCTCCTGAGCCGGCACCGTGGAGTCGGTCTGTGGAATCCGGTCCCGGATCTCCCGGAACAGGCGGGCCTGTAGCTCGCCTGTATGGGCCATCACGACGTCGCAGTATGCGTTCTCCCGCTCCAGATGGGCGCGCACCTGCGGATCCTCGAGATCTCGCAGCCACGAGTAGTCGTCCAGCCGGGTATGGCCGTGCGCCGTCAGCGCCTCGGGCCGGCGTGGCGCCTCGGGCGCCCGCGCCGGCGAGGCCCCGCTGGGCGCCTCCGCCATGGCCGCTCCGGACCGGCGCTCCGCGCCGTCCTCCGGGTTGTCGGTGGATCGGGAAGTCATGCGTCTCCCGCTCTGGGCTGTCAGGGAACCGTACGACCGGGCCGCCGGGCCCCGGGCGAGTGCAACGGCACAATATGGGAAATCGGGGACGCCCGCGGTAGGCGACAGGCCACCGATCGGAGGCCCGGCGCGCCCACGCCGCCGGCGCCCGGCCACGAACGACTCCTCGGGCCGGGCGTGCGGACCCCGAACCGCTCCGGGGGTCGCTCCGGGAGCGGCCTTCACGGAACGGCGATCGGCGGCGGCGACAGCCTGGGCTCAACGAGATCCGGAGCCCTGAGCGGGGCTTCCTCGAGATCGAGCGTGTTCAGAACCGGCTCGGCGACGATCACGCGAGCCGGCGCAGGGATCACGAGTCCGTCGAACAGCGAGTGCCAGTTCAGCGAGCACCCTTCCGGACCGAACCGACCCGCGCTGCGGTAGGCGAAGTCCGAAGCCCGAACGTATCCCGCGCGGAAATAGACGTCGCTCGCCTTCTCGAGGGCCGCGCACGCTCGATCGTTCTCACCGTCATACAGGAACAGGTTGGCCGCCAACATCAGATCGTCAGCGGCGTCGGGCCCGGTGAATTCGCTCATCCTGGCCGCGTACACATGGAGCACGGCCGCATCCGGCCAGCGGCTCGGGGTGCCGTGCAGCCGCTCCGCCTGGCGACGCAGAGTCAGGGAAAACCCCGCGGGCAGTGGAGATCTGGTGCGGACGGGCCGCAACGCGACTCCGCCAGCGCTTCGCGCGGCCAGCCTCACCTCCTCACGAGCGACCTGGGAGAACAGCGGGTGAGGCCATCCCGCCACGGCGCCCGCTCCCAGAAACGCGAGCCCGCAAACCCACAGCTTGGCATTCCTGAACATGGTTCCCCTCCTTGCCGAGTCGATCCTCTTGGTCGGGCCCGCCTCAATGAGTTCAGCGGGCTCTGACCGCTCGGGCTCCTCTCGTCCACGAGACGCCCATCGCGGTCCGGACGAGTGCAACCTGCACCGAGCCCGTCACCCCTCGGTCCCGCCACCGTCACGGGCCCGTGACGGTGGATCGACGGCCACGAGCGAACGAGTTTCGGATTCGCCACGGTCGAGGCGAATGGGCCCGGTGCGGGCCGGCCAGCCGTTTCCAGGCAGGCGAACGGCGAGAGAGGCGGAA
>JBHHYZ010000045.1:0-21273 GCA_046757845.1 Gemmatimonadota bacterium | reverse complement strand
CCCGGGTGAGAGTCATACCGGGCGCTTGCTTCGGGAGCGCGCCCGGGAGGACTCGGGGAGCGAGCCCCGGGCGAGCGACGAGCGAGGCCGCGCAGCGGCCGCAGCTCCCACCCCCGGGTGAGAGTCATACCGGGCGCTTGCTTCGGGAGCGCGCCCGGGAGGACTCGAACCCCCAGCCTTCGGATCCGAAGTCCGACGCTCTGTCCAGTTGAGCTACGGGCGCGAGGCGGGCTCACACTCTAGGCTGGGGCGTTCGAAAGCACAAGCGGCGACGGGAGCACGTGAGACCACTCTTCGCACTCCGGAAGCTCCCGCCCTCGGGACTCGGTACCAGGGTCGCCAGCCCGGGAGACCGGACCACTTCCACTCGCAGCCGATCCGCCCTAAGCTTCCCCCCATGCGATACAGGATCTCTCGTCTCGTCACTCTGGGCCTGGCAGTCGGCATTGGAGCCGGGAGCGCCCTGGCCCAGGACCGCCATGTCGATGTCACCCTGACCGAGGGCACGAACATGGCGGCGGCGCTCTCGCCGGACGGACAGACGCTCGCCCTCGATCTCATTGGACGCATCTGGATCCTTCCCGCCGCCGGCGGGGTGGCCACGCCGATCACCGATGTATACGGCGATGCCCGGCAGCCCGCTTGGTCGCCGGACGGAACGCGCATCGCCTTCCAGTCCTACCGCGACGGCAACTGGCACATCTGGTCCGTCGCGGCGGACGGCGCCGATCTGCGGCAGCACACCTTCGGGCCGTACGACGACCGCGAACCGGACTGGTCGCACGACGGAGCCCGCATCGCCTTCTCCTCCGACCGAGAAGGCAACTACGATGTATGGGCCGTCGCGATCGAGGACGGGACGCTCCAGCGGCTGACGACCGATCCGGCGGACGAGTGGGGGCCATCCTTCGCTCCCGGGGATTCCTCCGTCGCTTTCGCATCGACTCGCGACGGCCGATCGGGCGTGTGGATCCGGAAAGGAGACGGCGCGGAGAGGCGGCTCGCGTCGTTCCAGGGGCTCGGTTTCGCCCCATCCTGGAGTCCCGACGGCGCACGTCTCACGTTCAACCTGCTCGACACCCACGGTAGCCGCCTCCGGCTCGTGAACGTGGGAGACGGCGAAATACGCGACCTTTCCGGGCCCGATCAGGACGTTTTCCCGTTTCGCACCGCCTGGCTGTCCGAAAGCGAGTTTCTCTACACGGCGGACGGCAACATCCTGCGCGGGCGGGTCGACCGCCCCGCCCCCACCGGCCGGGTCGTGTTCCAGGCGCGGGTCACGTTCACCCGCCAGGCCTATGTGCGGGCCAGGCGGGACTTCGAGTCCACGGATCCCCAACCGGTACGCGGCATCGTGGCCCCCGCGGTGTCTCCGGACGGACAGAAGATCGTCTTCGTGGCCCTAGGTGATCTGTGGTCGATCGGGCGGGCTTCCAAGACCGACACCTCGGGGGGGGCGAGCGCGACCTCCCGTGGCTGGACAAAGCCCCAACCCCTGACTCGCGACTCTTACGTCCAGCTGGATCCGGCCTGGTCTCCGGACGGCCGACGTCTCGCCTATGTGAGCGACCGCGGAGGTACGCTCGACGTGTGGATCCGTGACATGGCCGGGGGAACGTCGCGCCAGCTCACCCATGTCGGCGGTGCGGTGATGCCCTCGTGGTCGCCGGATGGATCCCGCATCGCCTTCCAGGTCCGGCAGGGTCTGCGTTCGCGGCTGCGGCTCGTGGACGTGTCGACCGGAGAGGTTACGAAGTTGCACGACGATCTGTTCCTCCCCTCGCGTGCCAGCTGGTCTCCAGACGGGAGCAGCCTGGCCATGTCCGCCTTGCGCCCGTACTCGCACCGGTTCCGCGAGGGCCGCAACCAGATTCTCCTCATCTCTACGAACGGGCGGCCGGATCGCTGGGAGACCCCCATGCCGCACCGGGGCATCGGGACTCGAGGGGTGGATGGTCCCGTATGGTCTCCCGACGGCCGGCGCATGGCCTTCGTCACGGACGGTCTGCTGTGGACGGTCCCCGTGACCCGGAACGGCGACCTGGCCGGCCCCCCGGTTCGGCTTTCGGCGGACCTGGCCGATGGGCTCTCCTGGACGGCGGATTCCCGTCATCTGCTGTATCAGGTCACGGATGGCCTCTGCCTGGTGGACATCGGGGATGGCGCGACGGAGACCATCTCACTCCCGCTTCAGTGGCGACGGGCCCATCCCACCGGGCGGGTCGTGGTTCACGCAGGTCGGCTGTGGGACGGAAAGGCCGACGCGATCCGCTCCGACGTCGACGTGGTGATCGAAGGGCACCGGATCGAGCGCGTCGTGCCGCATGACGCCGCGCTGCATCGCGGGCGGGTGATCGATGCGTCGAACGGGACCGTCATCCCGGGCCTCATCGATGCCCACTCGCATCAGGGATACGGCCTCGGCGAGGCGCTGGGCCGTACCTGGCTCGCGTACGGCGTCACCATGGTCCGGGACCCCTCGGCCGACCCCTTCGTGATCCGCGAGCGGCGCGAGGCGGTGGAGTCGGGAGTGCGGCCCGGCCCGCGGGAGCTCGCCACGGGGCGCATCTTCGACGGCACCCGCGTCTACTACTCGGGCGCCAACGCGCTCACTCCGGGCGCCGAGGTCCGGCAGGAGCTGGAGCGCGCCGTCGAGCTCGGCTATGATCTCATCAAGACGTACGTGCGGCTGCCGGACGCGCTGCAGGAGCGGATCGTCGACTACGCGCACGCGCACGGGATCCCCGTCTCATCCCACGAGTTGTATCCGGCCGTCGCGTTCGGCGTGGATCACGTCGAGCACATCCGGGGCACCAGCCGGCGCGGGTACTCGCCAAAGGTGACCGAGCTCCGGAGAAGCTACCAGGACGTGATCGCGCTCCTCACCGCCTCCGGCATGAGCCTCACGCCGACCATCGGCATTCAGGGCGGGTTCCCATACCTGATCGGTCGCGATTCGACCGTCCTCGACGACCCCCGCCTGGCGGCCCTGTACGGCCCCGACTACGTGCGATCGCTCCGAGCGGTGGCCCGACGCGCACGGGCCGGCCTCCGGGAACGGAGGAGGCGTCTGGATCCGCAGGGCGCCACGGTCCGCCGGGTAATGCGCGGCGGTGGCCGGGTGATCGCGGGGACGGACTCGCCGATCATCCCCTACGGGCTGAGCCTGCACACGGAACTCGCCCACTACGTGGAGTTCGGCGGACTCACTCCGGCCGAGGCGCTGAGGACGGCCACCTCGGCCTCCGCGGAGACGCTCGGCGTGGGGGAGGATCTGGGCACGATCGAGCCCGGCAAGCTGGCCGATCTGGTCGTGGTGGACGGCAACCCGCTCCGGCACATCGGGGACGCGCGCCGCGTTCGGCTCGTGCTGAAGGACGGGCGAGTGTACACGGAAGAGGAGTTGCTCAGGCGCCCCTAGAATGCCGGCAGGCCCGTGATGTCCTGGCCCAGGATGAGGCTGTGGATGTCGTGGGTTCCCTCGTAGGTGTATACGGATTCCAGATTCGCCATGTGCCGCATGGATTGGTACTCGACCAGGATCCCGTTGGCCCCGAGGAGCCGCCGGGCCTCGCGCGCGACATCGCACGCCATGTCCACGTTGTTGCGCTTGGCCAGGGAGACCTGCTGCGGACGCAGGGTCCCGGCGTCCTTGAGCCGACCCAGGCGCCAGGCCAGGAGCTGCGCCTTGGTGATCTCGGTCAGCATCTCCGCCAGGCGCACCTGCTGGATCTGGGTCCCGGCGATGGGCCGGTCGAACTGGGTCCGGTTCTTCCCGTACTCCAGCGCCTCACAGTAGCACGCCATCGCGGCGCCTATGGCTCCCCAGGCGATCCCGTAGCGGGCCTGCGTGAGGCACTTGAGCGGACTCTTCAGCCCGCCGCTGTTGGGGAGCAGATTCTCGGCCGGTACCCGCACGTCCTGGAGGACGAGCTCGCTCGTGTCGGAGGCGAGGAGCGAGAGCTTTCCCTTCTGGTCACGGGCCGAGAAGCCCTCCCGATCCGTCTCCACGATGAAGCCCCGGATGGAGGCCACGTCGTCCACCTCGCCCGTCTTCGCCCACACCACCGCCACGTCCGCCATCGAGCCGTTGGTGATCCACATCTTGGCTCCGTTGAGCACCCACTCGTCCCCATCCTTCACGGCGCGCGTGATCATGCCGCCCGGATTGGACCCGAAATCGGGCTCCGTCAGGCCGAAGCACCCGATCTGCTCTCCGCTGGCCAGGCGGGGCAGCCACTGCTCGCGCTGGGCTTCGCTGCCGAACTCGTGGATGGGATACATGACCAGCGCGCCCTGCACGGACGCGAAGGAGCGGAGTCCCGAATCCCCCCGCTCCAGCTCCTGCATGATCAGGCCGTACGCGACGTTTCCCAGCCCGGCGCACCCGTACTTCTCGGGAAGGTTGGCGCCCAGGAAGCCCAGCTCCCCCATCTGGGAAATCAGCTCGGTGGGAAACGTCCGCTCCACGTAGTGGCGGTTGATGATGGGCAGGACCTCGGCCTCGACCCAATTGCGAACCACGTCCCGAACCGCCCGCTCCTCCTCGTCCAGGAGCGAGTCCACATCGTAGTAGTCCACCCCTTCGAAACTCATCGTCGCCTCTTCGCCTGTGATGTCCGGCCGGTCGCTCGACGCCGGAACAGCCGCCGCCAGGCGGCGACCCCGGCCACGGCCAGCACGATCCCCGCGATCAGGCCGGGCGTTCCGTAGCGCTCCGTATTCACCGAAAGAACGAGCCCCAACATGACGGCGAGCGTGGCCGCCGCAAGGCCCGCCGCCCGCGCCGGGCCCACGGCTCCCGGCCGATCGCTCACCGGGTGCGCCGCCACCGCGCGTAGCCCTTGATCAGCTCCCGTCCGATCCGGAAACCCAGGTAGTAGGCCGCCGCCAGGGGAAGAAGCCACGCATAGAAGGGAAGGAAGGACGTCTTCTCCAGGGACAGGATCCACAGGCCGAACGGGACCGCCAGGACCGCGGCCACCAGGTGCGGCGCCAGGCGGGCGAGTCGGCGCAGGCGCGCCCGACAGCGCGGGCACCACCGCTCCTCGTCCAGCGATCCTTCCGGTTGGAGAGATCCGCAGGCCGCGCACCGGCCGCCGCCGAAGTGGACCGAAGGATCAGGCGACGAAGACATCCGCGGCGAGCTGGTCGATCACCGCCGAGCAGAACTCGTCGGTGGTGGCCGAACCATCCAGATCACGCGTCAGCACCTCGCCCCTCCGGAGGGTGGCGACCAGCGCGCCACGAACGCGCGCGGCCAGGACGGGCTCCTCCAGGTGCTCCAGCATGAGACAGGCGGCCAGAATCAGGGCTGAGGGATTGGCCACGCCCTGGCCCGCGATATCGGGTGCCGTGCCGTGTACGGCCTCGAACACGGCCACGTCCTCACCCAGGTTCGCCCCCGGGGCGAAGCCCAGTCCCCCCACCAGGCCCGCGACCTGATCCGAGAGGATGTCGCCGAACATGTTCTCGGTCACGATCACGTCGAACTGGTACGGATCGATCACCAGCTGCATCGCGGTGGCGTCGACGATACGTTCGTCGAACTCGACGCGCCCGGCGTACTCGGCCGCGATCTCGCGTCCCACCTCGAGGAACAGCCCCTGGGTGCACTTGAGGATGTTCGCCTTGTGCACCAGGGTCACCTTCTTCCGATTCTCCGCCAGCGCGTACTCGAAGGCGAAGCGAACGATGCGCTCCGAGCCGAAGCGGGTGATCAGCATCACGGACTCGGCCACGGCCCGCGGATCGTTGTCCATACCGATGAAGTGCTCGATGCCCGCGTACAGCCCTTCCGTGTTCTCCCGCACGATGACCAGGTCGATGTCCTCGTAGCGCGGATGCGGGAGCAGAGTCCTGGCGGGCCGCACGTTCGCGTACAGGCTGAAATGCGTCCTCAACGACACGTTGATGGAACGGAATCCGGAGCCGAGCGGGGTGGTGAGCGGTCCCTTCAGCGCCACCCGGTTTCTCTCCACGGAGTCCAGCGTGGCGCGGGGAAGCGGGTCGCTCCGGCTCTCCATGGCGCCCATCCCCGCCTCCTGCCGATCCCATACGATCGGCGCCCCGGCCGCTTCCAGAACCCGGACGGTGGCTTCCGTGATGTCCGGTCCGATCCCGTCCCCGGGTATGAGCGTCACGGTATGCGCGCTCATCCGCGCTCGCTTCCCGACCCGCTCATGACGGAGCCAGGTCTCGGGCCACCCGGAAGGCCAGCACCGTGAACAGCGACGGAGAGGTCAGATCCACCGCCCCACCCTTGATTCGGCCGTGCCACAGCACCGCGCTCCGGCGCACGTCGACCAGCGCCAGGAGCAATACGGCGCGCCCCCGCGCCCCGCCCTCCCGGCCGGCGATCTCGCCTTCGCCCCGACCCGAGCGGCGTCCCCCGGCTCCGGCCTTCTCCGGAGGCGCCGGACCGCGCGGGGCCAATGTATCGGGTTCGAACCAGACGGCCAGGGGCAGCACCACCAGGCGGGCTCCGAACAGCGCCGCGGTCTTCCGGAGCTGGCTGTGAAGTGGCTCGTAGATCCGGGCCCGCTTGTCCGGCTTCGCCAGCAGACCCCGAAACGCCAGGCGGCGTGGATCGATCCCCAGCATCGGGTTGCGCTGGGCGCGCTCGACCACCTTGGAGGGCATGGCCCAGCCCTCCGCGCCCCGCTCCTCCCCGAACGCGAAGCTCAGCTCGGCGTTGAGCATGTCCAGCGCATCGCTCATCGAACGGGCTCCCGCCGGCCAGGCTCCGGATGGAAGGGGCTGGACCGACTGCACGGGCATCACGACGACGGGCGTGCCCGCCGCCAGCGCCGGGATCGGCTCCTGCTCCCGCTCCTGAGCGCCACCGCGGGCCGGCGCCAGCCCGCCGCCCAGCAGCAGCGCCGCGCACCCCACGACCAGGGCGTTGCGGCTCCCCGTCGTATCCGTCCTATGCGTCATTCACCTCCCCTCGCACTCGCGCGATCTCCGTCACGATCTCGGCCTCGCTCAACGTGTGGTCGCTTCGCTTGGCCAACCCGAACACGGCCTCGCACAGGGCCGGATCCTCGGCATCGTAGCCGTGCCCATCGAGCCAGTGCCGCACGTTGCTGAGTCCCGACACGGGAGACACCTCGATCTTCTGGCGCAATCCGAACTCGGAGGCCGGCACCCCCGAGTATACCCGGTCCTCGAGCCAACGATCACCTTTACGGATCGCCTTGATGATCGCGGCGGCGTGGACCCCGGTTCCCGTGCGGAAGGCGTCGTCGCCCACCACGGGATAGCTGTGCGACACCTCCACACCGCACATCTCCGCCGCCAGCCGGCAGTACTCCGGCAGCCGCGTCAGGCTCTGGGGGTGGGCACCGAGCAGCTTCAGGTTGACCAGGAGGAGATCCATCTCCGTGTTCCCAACCCGCTCACCGATCCCCAACGCCGTGGCGTGTACCCGGTCCACCCCCTCCTCGATCGCGGCCAGGGTGTTCGCGAGCCCGAAACCGCGATCCCGATGTCCATGCCAGTCGATCCGCACGGGCTCGCCGATCCGCTCCACCATGTCGCGGGCGAACCGCACCAGCTGCCGGGTCCCGTGAGGGGTGGCGTGGCCGACCGTGTCCGCCAGGCAGATCCGGTGGGCTCCTGCCTCGATGGCGGCCGAATAGAGCGAGCGGAGCGTCTCCGGGCGGGACCGGGTCGTGTCCTCCGTCACGTACATCACATCCAGCCCCTCCCCGACGGCGAACGAGACGGCTTCCATCGTGGCCCGGAGGATCATCTCGGGCTCCCATCCTTCCGCGTATCTGCGGATCGGCGAGCTTCCGATGAACGCGCCCACCTCCAGCTTCAAGCCGGTCTTCTGCGCCACATCCGCGATCGGCTCGATGTCCGCCCGGACCGTGCGGGCGGCGCAGTTGGCGGAGAGGGGGAGATTCTGTTCGGCAATTTCCTCAGCCAACGCCAGGACCGCCTCGTACGCCCGCGGTCCGGCGCCCGGCAGCCCGATGTCCACCGCCTGTATGCCCAGATCGCTCATCAGATGCAGGAGCTCGAGCTTACGCTCGATCGGCGGATCCCTGACGGACGGGTTTTGCAGCCCGTCGCGGAGCGTCTCGTCGTCCAGCTCCACAGCGGCAGCCGCGTAGTCGTAACTGCCCGGCAACCGGTTCCAGTCGTAGATCAGCTCTTGGCCCGACGTCCCCTCCGACATCATGCCGTCCGCGATGCCTCCCATACCTCTACGATGCTGTGGTCGCCCACGTTCACCCGGCCCTCCACTCCGAGCAGCGTCGCCTCGTCCCCGACCAACGAGTCGTGCAGGTCGCAGCCCTCCAACCGCGCCCCGGCCCCCACGATGCAGTCGCGCAGGCGACTTCGGGCCACGACCGCCCCGTCGGCGACGCTCACGTTCGGTCCCAGCTCCACATCCTCCAGCACCACGCCGTCCCCGATGCACACGGGCCCGGACAGTCGAACGTCACTTCCCGCCGCCGGCTCCGGCAGGCGATCCAACCCCATCTCCAGCAGGGCGCGGTTCGTCTCCAGCAGCGTCTCGGGCTTGCCGCAGTCCCACCAGCCTCCAACCTGGGCCGTGTACAGCCGGGCTCCGCGCTCGATCATGTACTGAAACGCATCGGTGAGAAAATACTCTCCCAGGTGCGGATCCCGCTCCATGACCGCGTGAATCCCCTCGAACAGGTGCCGATGATCACGAATGTAATAGACGCCGATGTTGGCCAGGCGGGAGATGGGCCGGTCCGGCTTCTCCACAATGCGGGTCATGTAGCCCTCTCCATCGGTCACGATGACCCCGTAACGCCGGTAGTCCTCGACCTCCTTGGCCCAGATGATCCCATCGTCCTCGGGGCGGCGCCGGATGACGTCGAAATCCGCCTCGAACAGGGTGTCCACGAAGACGATCAGGACCGGCCCCTCCACGAACGGCTCGGCCAGGCGAATCGCGTCCGCCGTGCCGAGCTGCGAGACCTGCTCGACGTACCGGGCCTTCAGATCCGGGTGCTCGGACTCCAGATACGTCCGGATCTGATCGCCCAGGTGGCCCGTGATGCAGACGACCTCGTCGACCCCGACCTCCTCCAGCTTGCCGACCACGTGGGAGAGCACGGGCCGGTTCGCGACCCGAAGCAGAGGCTTGGGACGCGAATGGGTGTGCGGCCGAACCCTTGTACCCTTGCCGGCCAGCGGTATTATGGCTTGCATGTCGAGTACATCTGCCTGTGAGCGGGTGGGAGGAACGCGCGGGCGGCACCGGACTTTCCGCGGGAGCCAACGTATCCCGGCACCGCCGGGCCGGCAACCGGATCCGCGGCCTCCGGAGGCTGCCTCCGGGACCCGCAGGATCGACAGGAAACCGTGATGTCGGACACTTCCGCCTCCACGCCGCCGTTGCGGCGCTGGCTGTGCGAGAACGCCGCGGACACGCGCGCCGCGAACGGGCCGGACGGGCGAATCTACACGGCCCCGTTCGCCCGGACATGGGACGCGCTCCGCCGCGATGTGGCGGCTCGCCGGGGCTGGAGCCTCGCGCACGCGGATGAGGACCTGGGCATGCTCACGGTACGCTGCCGGTCCCCGGTGTTCCGATTCGTGGACGACCTGACGATCTGGGTGATTCTGGACGAGAACGGACTCACCAGAGTGGAGGCGCGCTCCTGTTCCCGAACGGGACGCGGTGATTTCGGCGTGAACCGGCGCCGGATCGTGCGCCTGCTCCAGCGTCTGGACCGCCGCCTCGGCCAGGGTGCGCGCATCGCGGGGCGCGGGGAGACCGCCAGGACGCGCCATACCGCTTGACCTCCCCGTCCGGAGCTCGCCTGGCTCAGGGTCCGCGCGACCATGTACGGTGGCGAGCCGCCTCCGCGGTCCTCCTCCTGTGCTTCGGCTGCCGAGGCCAGAAGCCGGAATCGGAGACCGAAGCGGTCGCCCGGGCGCCGGTTCCCGCGTCGGAGGCCGTGGTTCCCGCCCGATTCGTGAACAGCCTCGCCTTCGTCGGTACTGCGGCGGAGTCGCCCCGGCTCTACCTGCGCTTCCTCAACCGAACGTCCTCCTCGCAGCTGGTGAGAGACTACCGGGGCTGGCTGGCGGAGGGAAACGGCTGGTCCCGTGTGCTGGCGCTCCGGGACACGCTCCCGCTGCCCCGCGCCGCCTGGCGAGTGCTTCCCGCGGCCGGGTTGAGAGTACAAGTGGGCGACGGCGCGGACCTGGCGGAGATCGCGATCTCGGATTCCGGCCAGGCTCTTCGTCTCACGCTGGGCGGCCCGATCGCTGAGTGGAGCGGCGCGACCGGACAGCGCGAGTACCTGGGCCTCGCGGCCCTCGAGCGCGAGGGTGTCCGCCGGCCGGGCCTGCTGTTCGTCCGCCGGGGCGCTCGGGCCACTTCGGCACCTCGTCCCCGGGACGCCGACCGGTTGATCGTCCTGGCGGACACTCTCGGCAACGGCCTGCTGATCGCGAAGTCCACGTCGGATTCCACGGCATCGGCGGCGGCCTGGACGTGGATGGACGGAGTCGAGGAGAGTTGGACGGATGTGACATTCTCGCCCCTCGCGTCCCCCGGCGCCCCATCGGAAGGCGAATGGGAGTGGACCGTGGAGATCGGGGATGCGGACCTCTCCGGCCATCTCGAGCGACGCGAGGCGCTCGGAGCCCGGGCGGGCGCACCGTTGGAAACCGTATTCCTCGTCTGGGCCCGGATCTCCGTACGGGGGCGGGTGCGCCGCATGAGCGGAGTCGGCTTGATCAGCCCGCTGCCGTGATCGCGTCGATCGACTGGACTCAGGCGCTCCTCACCGTCGCGTTCGGTGCCCTGGCGGGGGGCGTGACAAACCGGGTGGCGATCTGGATGCTGTTCCATCCGTACGCCGCGCCCCGAATCCTGGGTCGCCGGCTGCACTGGTTCCAGGGCGCCGTGCCCAAGAACCAGGATCGATTGGCCAGGAGCATCGGACGCGTCGTGGGCAGCCGCCTGCTGACCCCGGCCGACGTCTCCGCCGAGCTGCAGGACGAGGGCCTACGCGCCGCCTTCGAAACCCGGCTGGGCGAGCTCGTGACGGAACTGGTCGAGGGAGATCAGCCCGCTCTCTCCGACCTGCTCCCCGACTCGGTGGCCGAGGAACTGCGCGGCCTCCTCCTGCAGCTGTCGGAAGACCTGTACGAGCAGCTCCGGGGAACCCTCGAGTCGCCGGAGTTCGAGCGGCAGGCAGGCCAACTCCTGACCTCGCTGAAGGACCAGCTCGAGGGCGAGGCGGTCGCCGATTCGCTGGACCCGGAGCGGTGGAGCGACGTCCGGGCCAGAGCCGATGAGTGGCTGGCCGGGCTGGCGGCCTCGGAGGCCCTGGAGGATACGGTGCGCCACCACCTTCGGGAAGCCGCGGGGCGGGTGCTGCGGCCGGGAAACACCCTGGAAGAGCTCATTCCCTCCGGTCTGGTGGCCGCCGTGGAGCATGCGATCAACGATTATCTTCCGCTGGCCATGGAACGCCTGGGCCGACTGCTGGAGGATCCGAAGGCGCGCCGTCGGGTGGAGCGCACCGTTCACGAGCTCCTGGACCGGTTCATGCGCGACCTCAAGTTTCACCAGCGGGTCGTCGCGAAGCTCATCATCACCGAGGACACGGTGGATCGCGTGCTCCGCACGCTCGAGACCGAGGGCACGGACCAGCTGGGAGACCTCCTCAAGGAAACGGCGGTTCAGGCGGCCATGGCCCGCGGCGTGAACGACGCGATCGTCGAGTTTCTGCGCCGGCCGGCCACGAGCGTGCTCGGACGTCTCGACGATCCCCAGGTGGAGAGCGCGCTCGATGCCGCCGCGAACTGGATCGTTGGCGCGGCCCGGGACCCCAGGGCCCGGACGCTCCTGCTGGAGCAACTGGAAGATGTGGTCTGGAGGGTAGCCGAGCGGAGCTGGGGCGAGCTCGTCGCCGTGGTCCCGGCCGAGCGTCTGGGTCCGTGGATGGCGCTCGCCCTCCATTCGGAGCCGGGACGCCGAATCTTCCGGACGCTCAGCGAGTCCCTGGTCGACCGCATCCTCGACCGGCCTATCGGACGATTGAATCGCTTCCTCCGCGAGGATGCCGCCGGGCGGCTCGCGGACACGGTGGGTCCGCCCGCGTGGGAGTGGATCGCCGAGCAGGTTCCGCAGGTGGCCGAGCGGGTACGCGTCGCCGACCGTGTGGAAGCCAGGATCCGGGCCTATCCGCTGAGAGAGCTGGAGGGCCTGGTCCGTTCGGTGACCGAGCGCGAGCTGGAACTGATCGTACGCCTGGGGTACGTCCTCGGCGGCACCATCGGCACGGCGCTGGTCGTGGTGAACCTGCTGATCGGATGACCCGGCGGGCTCGCCGCTCGAGCGACTCCCGCTACCCCTGCGCCAGCCAGCCGAACGGGCCCGAGGGAGTCGGCACCACCCCGAACGAGACGCCGGAAGGACGGATTGGACATCGACACGCGAACCCAAACGAGAGGGGGAATGGAGCCCGCCGGGCTCTCCCTGGCTCTTGGGGCGCTCCTGCTCGCGGGGGCCCTGAGTTCCGGCTGCGGATCCTCGACCCGACAGGCCGAGGAGCGGGCGCGCGTGACCGGCTACCGCGGCATCGCGCTCGCGGAGCCGGGACCACCCGTCGATTTCACCCTGACCCGCACCACCGGCCAGCCGTTTCGCCTTCGCGGGCAGGCCGACGGGTTCGTCACCCTACTGTTCTTCGGCTACACGAACTGCCCCGACATCTGCCCGGCGCACATGGCGAACATCGCCGCCGTGCTGGCGGATCTTCCCTACGAGACCCGGCACGGGATTCGGGTGGTGTTCGTGACCACCGACCCGGAGCGGGACACCCCGGAGCACCTGCGCCGGTGGCTGGACCGTTTCGACCCCACCTTCATCGGACTCATGGGGTCGCTGGAGAAGGTCAACGCGATCCAGGCCCGGCTCCACCTGCCGGCGGCCGTGAAACAGAGTACGGGAACGGACGAATACCGGGTGGGCCACGCCGCCCAAGTGCTGGCGCTCTCGCCGGATGGCCGCGTCCGCGTCGTCTATCCCTTCGGAACCCGCCAGACCGATTGGGCCCACGATCTTCCGCTGCTCGTGGCAACCTACGGCCGCTGAGGAGACCGGCTCGCCATGCAGTGGTGGTGTTCCGCCCAGGGGATCCCTTGGGAGTGGGTGTGGCGCCCTTACCCCGGGGTCTGGGCGCTGGTTCTCGGACTCGCGGCCAGCTACGGGCTCATGGTCCGGCGCCTTGCGCCCGGGTCCGCGGAACTCGCGGGAGCGCGCGGCTCCGCCTGGACCCCGGCGGCACCCGCACCCGCTGGGATCCGGGTGCCGCGCCGCCGCGTCGAGTCCTTCGCCGCAGGCACCCTTCTGCTGTGGATCGCCCTTGACTGGCCAGTCGGCACCCTGGGGGCCGGCTACTTGGCCAGCGTGCACATGGTGCAGTTCCTCCTCATCTCGCTGACCGCGCCCCCACTCCTCCTGTACGGACTTCCGCCGGCTTCGCTCGTCCATCTCGACCGCGGTCTGCTCGGATCGGCGGCCAGGATGCTCACCAGGCCCGTGGTGGCGCTCCTCGGGTTCGGCGCCGTTCTCGTCGCCACCCACTGGCCTCCGGTCGTGGACGCGCTGATGACCACGCAGCTCGGTTCGCTGGGGTTCGATCTGGCGTGGCTGGGCGCGGGCCTCCTGTTCTGGTGGCCGATCGTGTGCCCGGTGCCGGAACGGCCGGGCTTCGGCGCTCCGCTCAAGATCGGCTACCTGATCCTGGCCACCATCCTCAGCACGGCGCCGTATGCGTTTCTGGCTTTCGGCCGGTTTCCGTTCTACTCGATCTACGAATTGGCGCCGCGCGTCTACGGCATCTCGGCGCGTGCCGACCAGCAGGCGGCCGGCGTGATCATGAAGGTGGGCGGCGGCGCGATTCTGTGGGTGGCCATCGGGATCCTCTTCTTCCGCTGGTATCGGGCCGAGGGCGGCCGCTCAGCCGCCTGAGCCGGGCTCCACTTCGCCAACGACCCAGTTCAGGTAGGAGGGAGAACCCGCCGCCACGGGCAGGGCCAGGAACTCGGGCTCGTCGTAGGGATGAAGCTCCAGGACCCGCGCCTGAAGCGACTCCAGCCGCGCGGGCGTGGTCTTGAAGATGGCCACAGCCTCCGCCTCCTCCCGCACGGCGCCCTCCCAGCGGAATATGGAGACCGCGCGGTCGACGATGTTCACACAGGCGGCCAAGCGCTCCTCGATCACCGCACGACCCAGACGAGCCAGCGTCTCCACATCGGGGCCCGTCACCAGCACGACCAGCACCGCCTCCGGCGGCCCGGATTCTTGCAAGCCGCCGGTCATCACGGCGCCTCGCCGCTCTCGGCCTCACGGTACAACCGCTCGATCTGGTCCGCATACTTCCTCGCCACGACCCTTCGCTTGACCTTGAGCGTCGGAGTCAGCTCGCCTCCCTCCACCGTGAACTCGTCCGGAACCGCCAGGACTTTCTTGGGCTGCTCGTAGTGCGCGAACCCCTCCACCGCTCGGAACGTCTCTTCACGCAGCATCTCCAGGACCGCTGCCCGGGCCAACAGGCCGGCGGGGTCCCTCTCCGGAATGCCCCGCGCGGACGCCCATTCCGCCAGCGCCCGGAAGTCCGGTTCCACGACGACGATCGGGAACCTGCGCCGGTCGCCGATCAGCACCGCCTGGCTGATGAAGGGAGAGAGGCGGATCGCGTCCTCGATCGGCTGGGGCGCGATGTTCTTCCCGTACGCGGTGACGATCAGCTCCTTCTTCCTGTCCGTGATCCTCAGATAGCCGGCCTCGTCCAGAGAACCGATGTCGCCCGTGTGGAACCATCCCTCCTCGTCGATCGCTTCCCGGGTCGCCTGCTCATTGCCCAGATAGCCGGCCATCACCTGAGGACCTCGAACCAGGATCTCGCCATCGTCCGCGATGCGAAGCTCCGTGCCTTCGATAGGGAGGCCCACCGTGCCCAGACGAATGGCCGCATACGGGTTGAAGCTCACGATCGGCGAGGTCTCGGTGAGGCCGTATCCTTCGATGATCGGCAGCTTAGCTGCCAGGAAGAACCGGGCGAGGTGGGGGGAGAGCGGTGCGCCCCCGCTCACGAAGAAGCGAATCCGGCCGCCGGTGCGCTCGCGGAGCTTCCGGAACACCAGCCGGTCCGCGACTGCACACTGGACGGCCAGCCACACGCCCACTCCGCGGTCCGCCTGCTGTCGTTCCACCCGTCGCTCGCCCGCGGCCCGAGCCCACTGGAACAGACGCCGTTTCAGGGCTCCGCCGCTCATCGCCACCGAGACGACGCGCTCGTAGAATTTCTGGAACACCCGCGGCACGGCCGTCATCAGCGTCGGCCGTACCTCGACCAGATCCCTGGCTACAGTGCGGGTGGACTCGGCGTATGCGATCGACACGCCGGCGTGCCACAGGATGTAGTGACCCACGGTACGCTCGAACACGTGAGCCAGAGGCAGCAGGGAGAGGGCCCGGTCGTGTTCGGAGATCGGAAAGCGCCACGAGCCCAGAACCACGTTGCTGTGGAAGTTGCCGTGCGTGAGCATCACCCCCTTGGGGGTCCCCGTGGTCCCGGACGTATAGATCAGCGTGGCCAGATCGTCTGGCCGGGTCCGCCGGGCATACGCTTCGTAGTCCATCAGGGCTTCGGGACTCGCGCCCCGGCCGCGTCGGGCCAGATCCTCCAGGGTGCAGACGTCGAACTCGGAGTCGGGCACGGAGCTGGCCTCGAACGGGAAGATCCGACGGAGTTCGGGCAACTCCTTCGCCACCTCCACCAGCTTGGCGAGCTGTTCCGAGTCCGAGACGAACAGGCCGTGCGCCCCGGCGTCCCGCAGGATGAAAGCGATCTGATCGGGAGGGAGCACCGGGTAGACGGGAACGCTGACCAGACCGGCCATGACGAGCGCGTAGTCGGCCAGCGCCCACTCCACCCGTGTATGCGAAAGGATGCCGATGCGCTCGCCCCGCGAGTAGCCGAGCGCCCGCAGGCCGAGCGCCAGATCTCGGACCCGCGCGGCCGCGGCCCGCCGGGACAGGGGCTCCCACGCGCCGCCGGACCGCCGCGTAAGGAACGCGTCGGCCCGGTCTTCGCGCCGGACGCCTTCCAGAAACAGATCGACCAGGGTGCCCGGCTCCAGCCGGGCGGCGGGACCCGCGGCATGGCGGGTCCGGCTCAGGGCTCCGGGCGCCGATACACCGGGCGCGGGCGGATCACCCGTCACCGGCCTCTTCCTCCCCCTCGAACACCCTTTCGGACTCGTGCTCCGCCGCGAGGCGCAGGAGCGTCTCGCGGGCATGCTGGGCCGGTTTCACCATTTCCTCCGCTCCGGTATCGGAAGCGAGGAAGCGCTCCAGGTGCGAGATGGCGGCGGCCCGATCACCCTGCTTGAGGAGGAGAAACGCGATGCCGTAATGCGCCGATGGGCTGTCCGGGCGGGCCTCCAGGGACTTGAGATACATCTTGACCGCTTCGTCCGTGAGCCCGATGCGGGTGAACACCACCGCCATCTGCTCCAGAGTGGCCGGATCGTCGGGCTGCTCGCGAAGCGCCAGCCGGAAGGAGGTGAGCGCATCGTGATATCGCTCCTGCGCCACCAGCGCGACCCCCTCTTCATAGTAATCGGGAGTCGGGGCCGCGTCTCTGTTCCCCCACAGCTTCCACCAGGCCATCGGTAGACCGTCCTTTCCCGAACGGTGCGTTTACTCGACAGGCGGCGCGGGCGGCGCGTCCATCAGGTTGTAGACGAACGCCAGGATCGCCCCGAGAGCGAACCCGTACGCGTAGGCCCACATCGCGCCCACGAAAGCACCGGGTACGCTGACCGAATAGCCGAACAGGAGCTTGCCGGCCAGGGAAAGTGTCGGACGCGGCCCCGGCTGCACCAGTAGCAGCAGCGTCAGTCCGAACATCGCGCCGCTGGCGACCGTACCCGCGGCGATGGCGAAAGCTCGCGTGTTCAGTGGCATCTTTCGGACGGCAAGACGGATCGGGAAAGTGGCTTCCGTGTCGCGAACGCTCCCGAAGTTAGAGGCGCCTTGCGGCGGCGGCAACGCGAATCCGGCCCGCCGCCGCCCCGGACGCAAGCCCTCAGGCCGTCCGAACCGCCACCAGCGCTCGCTCCTCGACCACGAGCGTCCGCACGGGCTGTGCCTCCAACGCCTCGACCAGACCGGCCGCCGGAGCGAGGACGACCAGGCGCCCGCCCGGCGCCAGGACCCGGACGGCTTCCTCGAGCCGACTCCGTCCGCTTCCGTGGAGCGCCACTCCCCGCAGGCTCCGCGATCGTACGGGGAGCCCGGAGCGCGTGCCCGCGCGGAGCGACGTCACGCCGGACCGCTCGCCTTCGGGCGCGCTCGCCAACGCCAACACCTCGAAGCGCTTGGCCCCGCCCAAACGGAGCAGATCGGTCGCCAGGAAGGCGAGATCCTCATCCACCAGGAGACAGCCCGCCGGACACTCGGCCAGATCGAGCAGCGCGGCGACGGTCACGGCGAACCGAGGATCCGACGGGTCCGGAGCCCGCAGGCCGGCTGCGTCCGCCGGTCGCGCCGCCTCGTCCGGGACGGCGGCTTCGTCCGAACCCCTCAGATCCACCTCTCCGCCGGTTATGGGGTAGCGTGCCTCACACATCGGGCAGCCCAGATAGCCCTCGAGAACCCTCCGCTCCTTCATCTCGGCGACGACCGCCACCAGGCCCTGCGCCGGGCCGCATTTCGGGCAGGTGAGCAGTTCCGTGAGCTCTATGAACATGTTGCGCCGCGCCGCCCTCAGCGGGGCAGGACGACCAGATCGGACCGCGCGCCCCGGGCCCCCAGTCGCAGGACGGACAGAACCGCGTCGGCGACGGTCTCCGGCGCCAGCATCGCGCCGCGCGCCGGCAGGTCCCGGCCCAACCTCGCCTCCATGGGTGTCCACGCCTCGGTGTTGACCGGCCCCGGCTCGATCAGGAGGCTGGAGACGCCCGAACCCTGCAGCTCGACCCGGAGCACCTCGTGCAGTCCGCGGAGCCCGTACTTGGTGACCGCGTAGGCGCTGTTCTCGGGAAGCGCCTGGCGGCCGGCGAGCGAGCCGATGTGGATCAGATAACCGGAGCCTCGGGCGAGCATGCCGGGGAGAAATGCCCGCGACAGGAGGACGGGCGCCCGGAGGTTGAGCCACAGCAGGCGATCCAGAATCTGCGGCTCAAGCTCGGACAGCGGCGCCAGGTGGAACGCTCCCGCGTTGTTGACCAGGATGTCCGGCGGACCATCGAACCGCGCCAGTGCGGCCTCCGCGACCCGTCCAACGCCATCGGGCGCGGTGAGATCCGCGGCCACGCGATCGGCTCCCAGCTCGCGGGCGACTCCGTCCAGCGCCTCCCCGCCCCGGGCCGTCAGCAGCAGATCCATCCCTTCCGTGGCCAGGGCGGCCGCGATCGCCCGCCCGATCCCCCGGCTCGCGCCCGTCACGACCGCGGTCACGCTTCCTCCCGCTGCCGCCGTGCGCCGTCCGCCCCGCATGGAGCCGCGGGTCAGGAGAGGAACTGCGCCGAAAGCGCCAGCCGGAGGAATTCCTCCCGGGTGCGCTGGTCCCGGCGGAAGTTGCCGCGCACCGCGCTCGTCAGCGTCTTGCTGTTCTGCTTCTCGACTCCGCGCATCATCATGCACAGGTGGTAGGCCTCCACCACCACGCCCACGCCCTTCGGTCGCAGGGCCTCTTCGACCGCCGCCGCGATCTCCTCGGTCAGCCGCTCCTGCACCTGCAGCCGCCGGGCGAACACCTCCACGATCCGCGGCACCTTGCTGAGGCCCAGGATCCGTCCGTCCGGTATGTAGGCCACGTGCGCCTTCCCGAAGAACGGAAGCATGTGGTGCTCGCACATCGAGTAGATCTCGATGTCCTTCACCAGCACCATGCTGTCGTGATCTTCCTCGAAGATCCCGTCTCCGATGGCATCCTCGACTCGCATTCGGTAGCCCCGGGTCAGCCAACGAAGCGAGGCGGCCACGCGCTCGGGCGTGCGCAGGAGGCCCGGCCGGGCCGGATCCTCGCCCAGCCGAGCGATCTGCTCCCGCAGAAGCTGCTCGAGGTCGGCCTCGGACAGGGGCGTGTCCACGGGAGCCCGACGCTCCGCCCGAACCGGGGACACCGGGCGCACCTGGCCAGGTTCGCCTTCCACCGGGCGGGAGTCTTCCAACCCCGCCAGCGTTCCCTTCTCATTCACCGGAGTACTCCACGCTGTTTCGCTCCGTCTCCCACAGCTTCAGATGGACCAGCGTGGCCCCGTCCAACCGCCCTTCCAGGCGCCGCCAGATCTGCACCACGAGGTTTTCGGCCGTCGGATTCACCCCACGCATCCATTCCACGTCTTCGTTCAGGTTCGTGTGATCGACATCCCGGACCACCACCGCTTCCACAAGATCCCGCAGTCTGCCCAGATCGATCACAAACCCGCTGGCCGGATCGACCTCGCCCTCCACCGTCACGTCGAGGTCGTAGTTGTGACCATGAAGGTTGTTGCAGGCTCCGAACGTGGCGCGGTTCTCGCTCTCGTCGAGCTCCGGGTTGTGCAGCCTGTGGCCCGCCGCGAAGTGGACTCGCCGTGTGACTCGAACGCGTGGCATCCTCAGCACCGTGCAGGGACGGCCTCTCGGACCGCCACCGGAAATCCGGTCCCGCCGCTCGGACGGGAGGCATGACACGAAAGGGCGACCCGCGGGCCGCCCTCCCGTGTGTGATGCGAGGGGTTTTTTGAAGCCCGAATACCAGGCTTTGCCCCTCCTCTCGGGTTTCCGCCGTCCCGCAAGGGGCATGACGTCCGCCGAGAGATCAGAGCTGATGTAGAAAGTGTTGGTTCAAAATACGGCCCCACATCAACTGATTCAGTCTATCCCCGGCCCCGCAGCCCGTCAATCCTGTGGCCGATGGCCGCCGGAGCACCACGGCGAGCGTGGCCATGCCGTCGCCGGGGCGGTTTGATGATGGCCGGCACAAGTCCGCACACTCCGGTGCCGTGTCACGTGCACGGGGTGGTCAGGAGGCCGCCTCCCCCGGGAACAGAACCAGCACGACGATCATCGCCGCCACTCCCAGCAGGAACAGGAGCGTGTTCTTGCCCACGCCGCTGGCTTGCCCCTCGGGCAGCAGATCGGCCGCACCCACGTAAAGGAAAGATCCGCCCGCCGCCGCGACCAGGGCGCCCAGGAAAGAGGGGGACGCAGTTCTCAGGAGCGCGTAGGAAGTGAGGACCGCGACCGGCGTGAGCAGGGCGACCGCGGAGCTGTAGCGGACCGCCCGCCCTCGAGCGAGACCGCTGTGGTAGAGCACCCCCATCGAGGCGATTCCCACGGGAAGCTTGTGGGAGACGACCAGGGAGACGATGACACCTCCGGTCAGCCAGCTGGCGGAGAAGCCGGCACCGACCGCGATCCCATCCAGGACGGAATGCAGGCCGAGCCCGAGCACCGCCGCCGCCCCAACCGTTGGACGCTGTGGATGTCCTCCTCCATCGCCGCCGGTATGCGGATGCCGACCTTCCTCGCCATGAGAGCGCGGGTGGCAACCGTCTTCGCTGCGGGCATGCGGATGCGGAAGAAAGTGATTCTCGGCCACATAGAGCCCGACAAAGGCCGCGAGCGCCCATCCCATCGCCGGCCCCACCCCGGCCATCGCGCCGGCCCGACTCAGCAGGTGCAGCAGAGAGCCCGAAACGAGCAGGCCGCTGGCGAAGGTCACCAGCTGCCCCGTGTGACGCCGCGCCCACCGCTCATGTCGCCACATGAGCCACACGCCGGCCAATCCGGCCCCTCCCGCGAGCACGGCGAACAGGACCACCCCCGGCCAGCCCAGCATCAAACGATCTCCGAGTTCATGAGATGGCACATTGGGACTTCACCGGTGTTCTCAGCTTGGCTAGAGAGAAGAACGGGGCCGCCGACGCCCTCGATTGACTGGAATCGCCGTCCAAGGCTAGCTTTTCGCAAATGATCCGGCAACCGGTTCGTCGACGCTTGCTGGCCGCATGCATCGCGGTCCTGGCCGCCGGCCTTCCCCTCACCCTGTCGCTGGTGGATGCGGGCGAGGAGATGACGGCAACACGGGTGGAGTCGCACCACGATTCCGGCCAGTGCTTCTATCGCCACGACCATACGGCGTGTGTCCAGTTTCTTCGGCTGGCCGGCCAGCCGGCCGCTTCCGGCCCCACCTGCCCGCCTGGCGCACGTTTCGGCGCGGCGCAGCCCCACCCCCGCCGAACGGCTCCAGCCCCCTCCGA
>JBHHYZ010000044.1:0-21707 GCA_046757845.1 Gemmatimonadota bacterium | reverse complement strand
CCCGGGCGCGGTCTCGCTCGGGAGCCCGGGCGCGGTGCAGCTGCGACTTGGATGTGCCCACCGCGATCTCCATCATCTCCGCGATCTCGCGGTGCCTGTAGCCCTCCACATCGTGAAGGACGAACACCTGCTGAGCCCCATCGGGCAGCCGTTCGATGGCCTTCTCGAAGTCCATCGCGAGCTCCGGCGTCCGTCGCGGGGCGATGGCCCGGTCCACGGCCGGCCCGGCGGTGACGAAACGGCTCCGCCGGGCTCCGGCCGTGCGCCGTTCTGCCAGGGCCAGGTGGATGCCGATCTTGTAGAGCCAGGACCCGAAGGCCGCTTCCCCACGGAAACCGTCCAGCTTCTCCCAGGCCCGTACGAAGATCTCCTGCGTCAGATCGTCGGCCCCTTCCCGCCCGATCATGCGCCGCGCCAATCCGTGCACCCGAGCGACGTGCCGCCGGTACAGCCGCTCGAACGCCCGACGGTGTCCCGACGCGGCGAGAGCCACATCCGCGGCGTCCTCATCCGCGACCTCGAGGTGCGGTCTTCGCTTCAGCTCGGTCACTCGCTCACGCCGTGGCTCCTCGGTTCGTGGGATGGGATGGTGGAAGTGCCGAAAAGGTTGGGACGGTGAGTCAGCGGGGCAACGGGGATCCGGTCGAGCGGCCCGCTAACCGATCAGGAGCCCCACCAGCCAGGCCAGGGCGAGTCCGGCTGGAAGCGTCACCAGCCAGGCGAACAGGATGCGTCGGAGTGTGGAGCGGACGAGGCGCCGGGAGCTGGCCCCGAGACCGAACAGGGCCCCGACGGAGACGTGGGTGGTGGAGACGGGCACCCCGAGGCGGGAAGCTCCGATCACCAGCGCCGCCGTGGTCAGGTTGGCGGTGAAGCCCTGGCCCGAGTTCATCGGGGTGATCTCGAAGGACAGCGTCTCTCCGGTCCGGCGCGCGTGAAGCAGGGCGCCGGTCGCCATCCCGGCTCCGATGATCGCCATGGCCGCCTGATGTCCGTGAACCACGCTGCCGGCCAGGAGCAGCGCCGCGATCTTGGGGGTGTCGTTGAGTCCCCGGGCGAAGCTGACGGCCCCGGCGCTCAGGTAGTGCAGGCCGTCCAGGATCCGCTGCGCGTCGATGCCCAGGAGCCGGCCTCCGTAGCGGCTCGCGCACTCCTCGCTCACGCCGATCGCCGTCGAGACCGTTACGGCCTCCGCCAGCGGGGTGGCCGACACGCCGGCCATGGCGGCGGCCGGAACTCCGTCGGCCAGCGGTCCGACTCCGCCCGCCCCGGCGCGAGGGGGAAGGACGATGGCTGGCTCCGCCCCGACGCAGAGGCACGTGTCCTCCTCCACTCCCATCCTCAGGCGTGCCCGGTGAAGCAGGGGATAGACGAGGCTCACCAGTCCCGCGGCCAACAGCGGGCTGAGCAGCAGAGGCACCAGGAAGGAACGGCCGAGGGCCGGCCACAGCACGGCGCCCGGGCCCGCCAGAGCGATTCCGGCGCCCGCCAGCCCGCCGACCAGCGCATGGGTGGTGGACACCGGAAGTCCCCTCAGGGTGGCCACGCTCACCGCGGCCGCCGCCCCGAGACCCACTGCCACCAGGAAGGCCGGATTCCCCGTCGCCGCCGCCGACACGATGCCGCGGCCCGAGAACGCCTCCAGGAGGCGGCCCGCCAGCAGCAGGGCGGACAGCGAGCCGGCCAGGGTCATCGCCGTGCCCCAGCTCAGGGCGCCACGGTAGCCGCTCGTGCCGCTTCCCAGCAGCGTGGCGACCCCCTTCATGTTGTCGTTGGCCCCGTTGGAGTAGGCCAGCCAGGCGGCGGCGAGGAATACGGCTATGAGCATGGGCATACGTTACCTGATGGAGTCGTCCGGCGACCTGCTAACGCGGGGATGGGGGCGTGGGTTCCGGTGTGCGCCGCCGGCGTCGCGCGACAACGCCTCACATCCTGACCGCGACGTTCGGGTGCGTGAAATGGAGTGCGACCCTCACCCCCCCTCGGGGACGATCGGCCTCCTCTCCGGCCCCCAGGATGGCGCTGGCCGCCTCCCGGTACACCCGCGCCTGGATCTCGTACTCGCGCGCGGCCGCCTCCACCTGGTCGGCGGAGATCTGGTGAGTCTTGAAGTCGATGATCCACGCGTCCGCATCCCGCCTCTCCTCCGCCGGATCGTCGAACAGCGAAAGGATCTCCGGCGGGCTCGATCCGCCCACACCGGCAGCCGGGCGGAACAGATCGAACGCGCCTAGACGCCAGCTCCGCCGCCCCGCGAGATGCACGAACGACAGCTCGCGGTACGGATGCCCTTCCACATACCAGCGCCACTGCGGGCCGCGCACCACCGCTTCGATCTCCCGCTCCAGGGCCAATCGATAGGAACTCTCCGCCGCGAGCAGATCCTCCAGCTCGGGCGAGCCGATCTCGGCCAGGGTCTCGTCCAGCACCCGCGACAGCTCCCGGGCCGTCTCGATTCGCTCCAGGACGCCGTGGATGAGCGTCCCGCGAAGAGCCGGGGAGAGCGGCCCGGATCCGCTCGACTCGGGGGCGAAATGCCGGGCCGGCTCCACCCCGTGCACGTAGCGCTGAATCCATTCCTCCCGTCGCCGGTGCTCGAGCCGGAGCTCCGTCGCCGAGGCGGAAAAGCTGCGGGGCGGCTCGGGAAGAGGCTCGGCC
The DNA here is from genome assembly GCA_046757845.1 of Gemmatimonadota bacterium. Taxonomy (GTDB): domain Bacteria; phylum Gemmatimonadota; class Gemmatimonadetes; order Palauibacterales; family Palauibacteraceae; genus JBHHYZ01. The sequence goes on along the minus strand of JBHHYZ010000044.1, from coordinate 19,049 downwards.
AGCGGCGGAAGGTCTCCCGGCTCGATCCCCTCCAGCCACGAAAGGTCGATCGGGAGCCCCTGCAGCCGGGTCTGAATGGCGAGGACTTGCCGGTAGATCACCATGGGGGGAGCGGAGGGCTCCGGCCCGTTTCCGGTCGGGGCTCCGCCGCCGGTGGGAACGGCGAACAGGTCGAACTGTCCGCGCTCGTCCTCAAGCTCCCGGTCGAACCCGAAGGCGTCGATCTGGCGGCCCGTTCCCGTGGCGGGGTCCGCGACCCGGGCGGCCGGGGCGGAGCGCCGCCGGGGGATCCCGGATCCACCGTTCCCCGCATCGCTCTCCGAGGCGGCCGGATCGGCCACGGCGGCGGCCGCGTGCTCTTCGGCCGCCCGATCCAGACCGATGCCCAGCCATTCGGAATAGCCCGTACGCCGCTCGGTCGGACCGGAGATGACCAGGCGGTCCCGGGCGCGGGTCAGGGCCACGTAGAGGAGCCGGGCCTCTTCGGCCCCCTGCTGGAGCAACGCGCGCTCGGCCAGCTTTCTCGACCGCGGCCCCCGCTCGTCCACCCTCGGCATCAGCACCGGGCCGAAGGCGGGATCGCTCCAGTAGCGGCCCGTCAGGCGGGAATGGCCGGGCTGGCCCGAGCGGGTTCCGACCAGGAAGACGACCGGCCACTCCAGCCCTTTGGCCGTGTGGATCGTGTGGAGAGTGACTACGTCATCCGCCTTGCTGAACAGGGGCGCCTGGGGGAGGCCGAGGTCTCCCTCGCCCCACCGGTCCCACAGGGCGAGAAAATCGGCCACGGGCAGGTGGCGGTATTCCTCCAGCAGCGCGAGGAAGCGCTCGATGTTGGCCAGCGCCTCGTCCCCTCCGTCGCGCAGCAGCCACTGGAGCCGGTATCCCGTCCGCTCGAGGACCGTCTGAAGGAGCTCGGCGGGACGGGCGCGGTCCGCCAGGACCTGGGCGTCCCGCAGCGCGTCGAGCCCCGTCCGCAGGGCCTGCCGTTCCACCTCCGCGATCCGGCGGCTCTCGGGAGCGGCGTACCATTGCGTTTCACCCGCCTCGGCTCTCTCGAGGTAGCGGCGGGCCTGCAGCAGGTATCCGCCCTCCCCGGTCGCGGGATCCAGGCGGATGCGCGCCAGCACTTCGTCCCGCAGGCCGACGAACGGAGATCGCAGGTATCCGAACGCGCGAAGGTCATCGTGTCGGTTGGAGATCAGCCGGAGGACGGTCAGCAGATCGATGATCTCCTGACGCTCACCCAGGCCGGCGGTGGAGGCGTTGTAACGGGGGATTCCATACTGCTTCAGCCCGTGCTCCACCGCGGCGAGGTCGTCTCTCGTTCGGGCCAGGACGGCGATGTCGCGGAACGCACAGGGGCGCATCTCCCCGTCGTTCGGGTCGGTCACCACGGCTTGACCCACAAATCCACGAATCCGCGAGGCTACCCGTCGGCCCTCCGCTTCCCGCTGCTCCGCCCTGTTCTTCCCATCGTCGTTGGGCAGCCATTCCAGAGCGACGGCCGGCGAGGACGGGCGGGCGGGGACGAGTGGAGAGTAGTCCACCCGGGTCTCGGGGGATTCCGGAGTGAGCGCGTCCGCGCTGGCGCCCATGGCCGCGGAAGCGATCCGGTTCACGTACTCGACCAGGCGGGGCTCGCTCCGAAAGTTGCGGCTCAGGCGGAGCGGAGGGCGGTCTCCGCACAGGGCGGCCCGGACGGAGTTCCACACCGCGATGTCGGCTCCGCGAAATCCGTAGATGCTCTGTTTCGGGTCGCCGACCAGGAACAGCCGAGGTCGCCTTCCCGTCGGGTCCCGAACCTTGCCCTGCGCAACCTCTCCCGCTCCGTCCGGGCCGGCCAGGCCCGCGATCGCGAACGCGATCTCGCGTTGAGCCGAATCGGTGTCCTGGAATTCGTCGATGATGAGAGTCCTGTACCGGTTCCGGATGCTCTCCAGGGCCGGCCGAGTCTCCGTCCTGTGAAGCAGCCGCCGGACATCCAGGATGAGGCTGTCGAAGTCCCGGACATTCTCCTCTTCGAGACTCCGCAGCCACCGGCGCTGAGACTCGAGCGCCAGGCGATACAGCGTCGAGGCTCGAGCGAGGGCTCGCCGGTCCCGAGTCTCCCCCTCCGGATCCTCCTCCCGCGCCGCCGGTCCCGGCCCGGCCGCGCGCGCTCGGAGCAGCTCCGTGTCCAGGGCTCCGTCCCTCGTCCATTTCCTGTACCGGCCGCTCCGCCACCGGAGATCGCGCAGCACGGCCCGGATCTGGCCGATCGCGCCCGGCTGCCGCGGACCGCCGTACATCCGGAAATCCTTCACGAGGTCCACCGCCCGGGCATCGTCCCGGGCCAGCGCTTCGAGCAGCACCTCGTGCACGATCTCCTCCTGGCGGAGTCGAGTCTCACGCTCATCCAGCACCCGGAAGGTGGGGTCGATGCCCAGGCGGAGCGCGTGCTCCCTGAGCAACTCGGCGCAGAAGGCATGGATCGTGCCTACGGAAGCTCGGTCGATCTCCCAGCGCAGCTCCGCCGCGCGGGCGGATCTCTCGATCTCCTTTCGGAGCTTTGCCTTCAGATCGAAGGCGGCCTTCTCCGTGAACGTGATCGCCGCGATCTCCTCCAGCGTGCACGGGTCCGGGCAGGGGGGCAGCGGCTGTCCGTCGCCGGCCCTCACGCCGACATCCAGTCCCAGCAGCCACAGGATCTTCCCGACCAGCGTGGTCGTCTTCCCCGTGCCGGCGCTGGCGGCCAGCAGCACATGGCCCCGCGCGATGATCGCCTCGGCCTGCTCGTCCGTCCAGCGGAAGTCAGGCATTCCCGGCCCCTTTCGCCCGCATGCCCCTTTTCGAACGGGCTGCCGCCGCGCCCGACTCCACCTCCTGGCGGACCGTGTCGAAGCGCGCTGCGGCGGACAGGCGGAGCGTGCACCGGGTCACCTCGATGCCCGGCTGCCAGTCGGTCAGCGCCGCGGAGCGGGCCTGAACGGCCTCGAACAGCCCGGCCCGGACACGTGGAGGGATGGCCAGGGCGAAGCTCAGGACACTCTCCAGTCGTTCCCGCTTCAGGGGCGCGGCCGTCATCGTGCGTTTTCTGATCGAGCGAAACAGCCCCTCCGAGACCGGTCCGAGTCCCAGCGTCTCGACCGCCCGCATGTAGAGGGCCGTCTGCACCAGAGCTCCATCGTCGTATCCGCCGGGGGAGGGCGTCGTCCCGCTCTTGTAATCGATCACCCGCAGGCCCGCCTGCTCTCCGGCTCCCCTCCGGTCCACCCGGTCGATCCTGCCTCGGAGCAGCAGCTCCCGGTTGCGGCCTCCCACATCCGCGCCGCGGATGGGCACGGGAGCCTCGCCCTCACCTCCGAACCGGTGCTCGACGAGGACCGGAACGTCGCCGTGTCTCGCCGCCTCCTGAAGGTCCCGGGCGAGAAACTCGCGCACGGACTCGCGCACCTGTTGCCGGGTCGCGGCCCACAACGAGGGAAGGCCCAGCCATTCATCCACGTCGGCCTCGTACTCGCGGAAGACCTCCTCGACCACGCTCTCGTAGATCTCCGCCGCGCGCCGATCGAGGGTGCTCGGAAGGTCCCGCTGGACGCGAAGGTAGAAGCGCTCCAGGACAGTGTGAGCGACGTTGCCGAACGCGAGTGGACTCGTCTCCTCCTCCGCCTCCTCCAGTTCTCGGAGTCCCAGCACTCTGGCCAGCAGGAAGTCGAACGGCCGCACGGCGTACGTTTGGAGCTGGGTGGCCGACCACACCCGCCCCTCGCCGAAGCGCCGGGCGAGCTGGTCGAGCACGAGCGGATCACGCAGCTGGCCGTTCCAGGGATGTGGTCGCTCGGAGGGGGGGCGCTCCGCCGCACGGATGGCTCCGAGGCGGTCTCGGCCGTCCCCCTGCGACGGAAGCTCGGGGTACGAGTGGATGACGTCATCCAGCCCGCCCGCCCGCAATTCCTCCGAGAACGCCGTCAGCACCGCATGTCGGATCTGTGCGGGGTCCGAGGTGAGGAACGGGCGGGTATCCCCCGCGCGCCGAAGGCGCTCCAGGCGCCGGACTTCGTGGCGGACGTGCTCCGCCCGGCGGATCGGCGGGGGCGGTTCCGCTCGCGGAGCCGAGCGTCCGGAGAGAGGGCCACCCGACGTACGCGGAAGCTCGACCGACGGGTCATGCTCGGGGACCATGGGAGACGGGAGGAGTGGAACCCCGTGCGCATCGGTCGTGCGGTAGGTGATCGTGACGCGCCGGTCCTGTGTGACGGCGCGCCACAACGCGCGCTCGCGGCGGAGACTCTCGCGCCGATCGGTGAGCGGGATTCCCAGCTCCCGCAGGCGCCGCCGCTCGGCTTCCGAGAACACGCCGGCATGGCCGGGCGCCTGCGGGAACACCCCATCATTGGCGTGCATGAGGAAGACGTGCTGAAACGGCATCAGGGCCGCCTGGTGCGCTTCGAGCACCTGAACTCCGGTTTCACCCGGGGTGGAGAGGGCCAGCTCGTTGGCCTCGAGCAGACGGCGAAGCCGCGCGTGCCACTCGGCGACTCCGAGATCCGCTTCGGATCGAACCAGCGTCCGCCATTCGCCCAGAAGGGCCTCCAGCATCAGCACTCCGCGCTGATCGAGGCGGACGATGTCCCAACGATCGCCGACCACGCGGCACAGACGTTCCCGAAATCCAAACCACCGCCCCGCGAGCACCTGCAGAGTGAGATCGATCCACTCCCGCTCCGTCCGCCGCTCGCGGAGCGGCGCCACCGTGGCCCGGAACGCCTCGAATCCGGGCATGTCCCGGTCCAGATGATCCAGGCGCACACCGGCCGCCTCGAGCTTCCAGCCCGGCTCCGCAGCCGCCTGCGAGCGCAGGCGGGCGAATGCCTGGGCCCACGCGTCTAGCCCCTGGATCCTGTGCCCCGCCGCGACATGATCGAGGATTCGGAGATCGAAGGTGATGCCGAAATACGGGCTGTCGAGAACGTGCCGGAGTGGCCGGTAGCCCCAGTTGTCCGCCGCGGCCCCGAGCAGCTGAAGCAGGGCGCCGAGCGCGGGGACTTCGGCGAGTGCCGTGCGGATCCGCGCGGTGCTCGGCACACCCGCCGCCCGCAGGGCGAGGTGGATCATGCGCGTGTCCCTTCGTCCCGAACGGGCCACCACGGCCACTTGGCTCGGCTCGGTGGTCTGGGCCGCCAGCAACCGCTTCACCCGGCCGGCAATCCACTCGACCTCCCGCTGGGCATCGGGGACCGGCTGCACGACCACCCGGGGTGTCCCGCGGGCGGACACGACCTCCGGCGTCCCCTCCACCATCTCCCGCCATTCGGACGCCTCGTCCTCCCGGGTCAGGTACAGCAGCACCTGCACGGCTTCCTGGGCGGCCAGAGCTCGCACCAGCCGCTTCCTGCTCCGTAGCGAGGTCCAGCCGTAGATGTGGAGTCGCCCGGCTCCTCTCAGCGCGCGGGGCAGGTGGCCCGACTCGATCCGCTCCGCCACCCGGGTGTGGATCGAACGCGGATCGAATCGGTCCCGGGACTGCAGCTCGGAGAGAAAGGCTTCGTAAGTATCGGCGGCCCAGGCGTTGCGGCGGCGGCAGAAGTCGTCTCCCGCCAGGCGCGCCAGCGCTTCGCGGAGCTGGTGCGGAGTGACCCCTTCGGGCAGGAGCTCGCTGAACATGCGGTCCAGCATGTGGCCCTGCGCCGGAACTCCCGGGTTCCCGGGCTCCCCCCCTCCGATCCCATGTGCGCGGGCCTGCCTGCCGGCCAGATCGGCGACCAGGAGCCGGCCCGTGAGCAGGCCGATAGGCCGGGCCTCGATCTCGAACAGATTCCGCAGCTCCGAGAAGAACGACACCGGCGGCTGGAGCCAGCCCCTGAGGCCACGCTCCGCGGCGAGGGCGAACAGCGAGTCCCGCAGCCTGCGGTGCGTGATCCACAGGTGGGAGGAGTACTCCTCGGGGCCGCGTTCGTCCCCGATCTCATCCAGAAATCTGGAGCTGCACGCGGCCCAGAGAGCGGTGTTGGAACTGGATACGACCAGCTGGATGCCCATCCGGTGGCGGCCGGCTCTCCTCATCCCGGGACTCGTGGCGACGGCTGGCGGTAATAGTACGCGCGCCCTGTGACGGGCGCATCCGGGGGATCACCGCACTCCGGCGAATTCCTCCGGGCGAGGTCACACCTCCGCCGCCGGTTTCCCGAAACGGATGCGCTACTGCCGGGTCAGATGGATCCCTCCGGAGCCGGTCTCGATCCGGATCTTGCCACGACCGTCCCCGATCCTGCCGATCAGGTGGTCCCGTTCCACTCGTGACACCTGAATCGGAATGTCGAACCGGATCGAGCCGCTGCCGGTCTCCATCTCGATTGCGGCGCCCAGCTGATCCGGGATGCTCACGGTCACGCTTCCCGAGCCCGTATCGACGTCGAGCAGGCGGATGTCGCTGAGGAGCTCCAGCCTCACTCCCCCACTGCCGGTGTCGAGCCGGACCTCATCGGCGCGTACCGCCGCGAGGTCGATGCTTCCGGAGCCCGTATCCACGTTCACTTCGGCGGCGTCGATGTTCGATCCGCTGACTCGCCCGGATCCGGTGTCGAGCAGCACGCGGTCCCCTTGCACTCCCTCGACGGTCACCGCTCCCGATCCGGTGTCCACCCGGAGATTCCCGTGAGCGCCTTCGATCTTCACCGAGCCCGAGCCCGTGTCGAGATCCAGGGTGCCCCGGGTGCCCTTGGAGGCGATGCCGGCCGAGGCGGCGTCGACGAACAGGTCCGCGCTCACCCCGTCCACCCGGATCCTACCGACTCCGTGGTGCAGAGCCACGCGCTTGCCTGCGGGGATCGCGATGGTGAGATCCGCGTGGGCATGCAGCCCCCGTCCCGATCCGCGTATGGTCACCCGCCGACCGCCACGCCCCAGGGTTCCGTCGCCGGACACCGAAAGGGTGGTCCGGCCCCCGCGGAGCGCCGCATAGACCACGTCGTCATCCGGGTAGAGGACGCGCAACGTCTCGGCGCCTCCGATCGAACCGCTCCGGATGGACAGGCGCGCCGCGTCCGCACCTCCCCTCGTGATCCGGACTACCACATCCGGCCCCGAGCCGGCTTCCAGCCGGACCTCACCGGCCAGGTTGTGGATCGCCACGCGATCGCCCCGGAGCACGTGATGCTCGGTCTGCTGGGCGCCCGCCGTGAGCGGGGCCACCGCCAAGGCGAGGGCGACGCAGGCGAATTCGATCCATCCGCGGTTGCCGGATCCGGGCTTCATCTCATCCTCCCCCCATCTCGTCGACACGGGTTGACGTTCGCTTGTTGGCAGAGTGTAGGCTGCACATCGAGCCGGCACTTCGCCCTCGCCGCGCTCGGCATGCCGCCCTTCGGGAGACAGGATGCATTCCGAGGACGAAAGGTTGGAATCGTCGCGGTGTGTCGTGGGTGCAGCACTCTCGCCCCGCGGAGGCCGCCGGGCTCTCCGGTATGGCGGAGATGCCACACTCCGGCCCCGCGCTTGCACCTCGATCCGGGTCGTGGGGAGCGCCTGGTCCGCCTCATGATCGGCGATCGCCGCCAGGCAGGGGCCTTGAAGGGTCGGGCCCGAGGCGGTCCGGGCACCCCGGCGGGCGGCCGAGCTCTCTCGCAGACTGCGAGAGCCCGGGCGGAAGGCGTGAAGGCAGAGTCGGCGGCAACGGGGAAGGAGCGTTGGACTGATGAGCGCAACGGTGTTCGGTCTGGTGAGAGAGATCCTCCAGCGCAGCTACGGCGAGGGAGTGTGGGAGGCGATCCTGCGCGCGAGCGAGGTGAACGGAAGGGCGACGAGCGGTCGGCCGGTCCCTTCCGGACCCGACGGAGGGGAGGAGCCGGCGCGGCCCGCGGGAGAGAGCGACCTGGATCTTCCCTCCGATTGCCTCATCTCGTGGTGGGGGCGCCAAGCCATCCCGGCCATGAGCCGGCGCTACCCGAGCCTGTTCTCGGGCCATCCGAATCTTCGCTCCTTTCTCCTGTCGTTGGCCGAGGTCATCCCGACGGCTTCGGAGACGAGATCCGGTCCCGGCGGGCTCGCGCTTTCCTATCTCACGACGTTCGACGGCGATCTGCTGCTCACCGTGGAAACCGGTTCGGGCCTTTGCCCTCTGCTCAAAGGCGTGGTCGTGGGCGCCGCCGAGGCGTATGCGGAGCCTGTCGCGCTGGAAGAGCTGAAGTGCATGAAGCGTGGTGACAACAGGTGCGTGCTGCGGGTCGCGACGGTCATCGCCACCCAGGCGGGCCCTCACGAGGCCCGAACCGGCCGCAGGGTTCGGCACGCCTGAGTCCGTCTCGCGACGGAGACTCAGTCCGGTGAGCATTCCGGCGGCGGCGGCCTTCCGTACTTGAGATGTGTCACCGTGGCGCCATCGGTCGCCTCCACGGTCGTGAACGCCGTGGCGGCCGCCGACATCGGCCCGCCCGGCGCCGCGGCCGCCACGACCGCCGCTCCGAACACCAGCAAGCACGTCAGGATCGCCGGGCCTGGTGCGCCCGTTCCGTGGCCCGCATCCCGAGTCTCACGCATGGGTCCGCTCCGCTCTCTCAGAGTGGGTGAGTGCCGTGCCGTGTGGATCCGCGCAGCCTCGAGAGTCCGCTCGGTCCGATCCACAAGGATGTTCCATGCGGAGGGGTTCGGGAAGGTGGCGCCAGGCGAAAGGACGGCTGTAGAGTGCGAGCGGGGGAGCGACCGCGCCGATCCGTCCGAACGGGAAGGGAGGAGCGATGAAGCTCGAATTCTGGGGGGCGGCGGGCACCGTGACCGGCTCCATGCACCTGCTGGAGGCGGCCGGCAAACGGGTGTTGCTGGACTGCGGGCTCTACCAGGGCAACGGCAAGCATGCCTTCGAGCGGAACAAGAACTTCCCGTTCGATCCGGCCGGGATCGACGCGGTCCTTCTGTCCCACGCCCACATCGACCACTGCGGCAACCTTCCGACGCTGGTCCGCCACGGGTTCCGAGGCCGAATCTTCTCGACGCCCGCGACCCGGGACCTCGCCTCTCTGCTTCTCCAGGACTCCGCGAAGATCCAGGCAAGCGACGTGCGAAGGATCAACAAGTATCGGGTTCGCCAAGGAAAGCGGCCGTTCGAGACCCTGTACGATCTGGCGGATGCCCGTGCCACCCTCGAGCGGTTTCACGCCGTCCCCTACGATCGGTTCCGCGATCTCTTCCCGGGGTTTCGCTTCCGCTTCCTGGATGCGGGGCACATGCTGGGGTCCGCCAGCGTGGTCGTGGATGTGGAGGAGGATGGCGTCACCCGCCGTCTGCTGTTCAGCGGTGACATCGGGCGGAAGGGCCTGCCGATTCTTCGGGACCCGCGGGTGACCGGCGATGTGGACTTCGTGATCATGGAGAGCACGTACGGCACGCGACTCCATGAGCCGGCGGAGAAGGCCGAAGAGGTGCTGTTCGAGGCCGTGCACTCCTGTTGTGAGCGTTCCGCCAAGATGCTCGTCCCCTCCTTCGCCGTGGGGCGAACGCAGGAGTTGGCCTACCATCTGAGCCAGCTCGCTGACAAGGGACGGCTCCCTGCGCTGGATGTGTACGTGGACACGCCGCTGGGAGTGAACGTGACCGAGGTCTACCGGCTGCATCCGGAGTGCTTCGATCGCGCCATGCTGGAGGCCATGGAGACCGAGAGCGACCGGGACCCGCTGGGCTTCGACCGCCTCACCTACATCAAGAGCTCCGAGCAGTCCAAACGTCTCAATACTCTCCAGGAGCCGGCCATCATCATCTCGCCCTCGGGCATGTGCGAGGGAGGCCGCATCCTGCATCACCTGAGAAACCACATTTCCGATTCCGGCACGACGATCTTCTTCGTGGGCTATCAGGCGGAGGGCACTCTGGGCCGGCGGATCCTGGACGGGGTCAGTCCGGTTCGAATCTTCGGCGACGAGTTCGAAGTCAGGGCCCGAGTCCGAAAGGCGGGAGCGTACAGCGCCCACGCGGACCGGAAGGAGCTGCTGGAGTGGGCGGACCGGGTGCGGGCGCGGGGAGCTCCGCGGCGCGTGTTCCTGGTTCACGGGGAGCCGGAGAGTGCCGAAGGCCTGGCGGCGGGCCTGCGGGAGCGAGACCTACCCGGGGTGGAGGTGCCCGCGCGGGGCTCGGTCTTCTCGCTGTAGGACTTTCGCGCTGTAGGAGCTTCGGCCGTCCAGGCCCCGAGCCGGGTGCGCCTTCGCCTATCGCGTGAGTGCGCTGCGGAACTCCTCGAGATCACGCGCGATGAACTCGATCGCGCCCTCCACCGTGTCCACGCAATGGGGGATCTCCAGATCCTTCGGAGAGGCGAGCTCGCGCTCGCCGGCCAGCATGTTGCGCCGGGCCCAATCGACCAGCTCCCGCCACATCGGCCCCACCAGGATGAGTGGAACTCCCGACACGTGCTTGACCTGGCAGAGCTGCCAGATCATGGCCGCTTCCAGGGTGGTGCCGATTCCGCCGGGGACCACGACGAAGGCGCTGGACAGCCGTACGAACTGGTGAAGGCGCGAGAAGAAGGTCCGATGCCGGTAGATCTTCTCCACGAACGGGTTCGGCTCCTCCGCCGTGGCCAGCTCAATCGGCAGGCCGAACGAGCGGGTGCGGTTTTCGGGGTCGCCCAACATGGCTCCTTCGTTCGCCGCCTGCATGAGACCGGGACCGCCGCCGGTGACGATGTCGCACCCCATTCGGGAGAGCTCGCTCGCCAGCCGCCGAACGTCGTCGTACGCGGCGTCGCCCGGGCGCATGCGTGAGGACCCGAACACCGTCACGCGGTAGTACTTGGGCTTGGGAGGCCGGATTCGGGCCAACTCGTTGACCACGCTCCACAGGTTGTAGAGCGCCTCTTCCACGACCTTGAAAGTCTCCTCCGGTTGCGTGGTCGCGACGACGGCCTCTCCGTTCGTGGCGGGCGGCCCACCGCCCGAGGGAGTGGTCGCACCCGATTGGCTCTGGCTCTCACTCATCATCTCGACTCATTCCGCGCTGGCGACAGCGATCTCGCGGTTCCTGCCGTGCCGCCGGTCCGTCCGCCGCCACCGGAAGGGTTGCCGCACGCGCGAGCGAGCGGAAAGATAACAGGGTACTGTCGGAGGCCAAGCGCGAGCGGAGGTTCCGGCCTCCGCCCGCTCGGCGCCGCAGCCCTCGACTCCCGGAAACGGTGGAGGCCCCCCGATGCGAGAGGATTGTCCCTTCTGCGACGTGGCCCCGGAGCGAGTTCTCCTGGAGACGGAGGTGGGCCTGGCGATCCGCGATCTGTACCCGGTCGCGCCCGGCCACACGCTGGTCATCCCTGGCCGGCACGTATCCAGCATCTACGATCTGCCAGAGGACGAGCAGGCCGAGATCTGGGCCCTGGGGCGAGCGGCCCGCGACTATCTGATCGAGCGATATCATCCTGGCGGTTTCACGATCGGACTCAATGAGGGGCTCGCGGCGGGTCAATCGGTTCCCCACGGTCAGATCCACATCATTCCGCGGCACATCGGAGATGTTCCGGATCCGACGGGCGGGATCCGGGCCATCTTCCCCGATAAGGCGCGCTATTGGGAGCAGTGATCGCTCCCCGATCCTGTAGAGTTTTCCCAACACTGCGGTCGGCAGCCCGACCCGCTCTGCCCTCGCGATATGTCGCGGTTGGATGTAACAAGGCCATTGGCAACATCTTAGAGCATTGTGCCAGGTTTTTCCCCGCTGTGTACGGTACCTGCATCGGAACGTACACGAGCGCCCGTGCCGTTCCCGTGGGGTAGAGGCCCGGAGCGGTGGCCGGACAGAGGGTGAAATCGCTGGCTCTAGCGAGAGGGAAGCGCGAGATGGTTCTGGCGGGTCCATGGGTGCTGTGATGCGTGGTCTCGCGCGGCGGCGCGTGGGGGAAGGGGCCTGGCCGGCGCGATTCGCCGTCCCGGCGCCCAGGTCCCGGCTGGCTGTCAGGACCGAGGGCCTCACCAAAGACTTCCCCACGGTTCGTGCCGTTGACAAGCTGTGCCTGGAAGTGCCCCGGGGATCCGTGTTCGGGTTTCTCGGTCCTAACGGGGCGGGGAAGACCACGACGATTCGGCTCCTCCTGGGTCTCATCAAGCCGACTGGGGGCACGGCCTGGGTGCTCGGATACGACTGTGCGGCGCAATCGGCGCATGTCCGGCGCCACTGCGGTGTCCTGCTGGAGCATGCCGGACTCGTCGAGCGGCTGAGCGCGGAGGACAATCTCGACGTGTACGGCCGCATCTGGCGAATTCCGCGCTCCGTGCGCCGGGCTCGAGCTCGGGAGCTGCTTCTCCACCTGGGACTGTGGGATCGGCGGCAGGAAAGGATCGGGACCTGGAGTCGCGGCATGAAGCAGCGCGTCGCTCTGGCCCGCGCGCTCCTCCATCGGCCGTCGGTGGTGTTCCTGGATGAGCCGACCGCGGGACTGGATCCGGTTGCCGCGGCCGCGCTCCGGCGGGACCTGATGGATCTGGCCAGGCGCGAGGGCGTCACCGTCTTCCTCAACACCCATAATCTCAGCGAGGCCGCCCGGTTGTGCGATCTGGTCGGGGTCGTGCGCGACGGGCGGCTCCTGTCGGTCGGTCCTCCGGAGGAGCTCCAGGCCCTGCATTCGTGCTGCCGTCTGCGGCTGCGCGGCACCGGCTTTACAGCCAGTGTCCTGGAGCTGCTCGGGCAGCGGAAGGAGGTCACCTCCACCAGCCGGCAGCCGAACGGGTGGGTGATGGTCGAGCTGTCGGGAGACGTGGATGTCGCGCCGCTGGTGACGTTTCTGGTACGGCTGGGTGTGGGGCTCGAGGAAGTGGCGCGGGCGGATCACAGTCTGGAGGACGCCGTCCTCTCCCTGGTCAAGGGCGAGGTGCCGGCCAACGGTTCCTGGCTGGTGAGCGGGAGCGCTTGAGGCCCGGCATGCGCGACGTGTGGACGGTGATGTGGAAGGAATGGAAGGAGCTCGCCTTCTGGGACGGCGGCTGGCTGGGGATCGTGAGCCTGCTCATCCTGGTCGCGTTGCTGGGAGTGCTGCTGCCCTGGGAGATCGGGCCCGCCTGGGTCACGGCTCCGTGGATCCTGGTGGTGTGGGCCTGGATGCCGCTGTTTCTGGCCACCTCGGTGACCGCCGATTCCGTGGCGGGCGAGAGAGAGCGGCACACGCTCGAGACGCTGCTGGCGACACGGCTCCCCTCGCCCGCCATCCTCCTGGGCAAGCTGACCGCGCTGGTTCTGTGGGTGTGGGCCGCCACGATGTTGTGTGTGCCCGTGGGCCTGCTCACGGTCAATCTCAGGCTGCCGGAGGCCCACGGGTTCCTGCGCCCGACGGCGGGAGCCCTGCTGGGCATTGCGGTGGTGGCGTTGCTCTCGGGATTCCTGGGTGCCAGCATGGGAGTCCTGGTATCGCTGGGCGCACGCACCGTGAGGCAGGCGCAGCAGACGTTGGCCGTCTGGGTCCTGGGTGTGTTCCTGCTGCCCGTGCTGTTGCTGAAGCTCATGCCCAAGGTCTGGGTGGCGGCGGTGTTCCGTGACCTCACCGCTGGAGACACGGCGGAGATGGCGTTCACCGTGGCGGCGGTGATGCTGGCCGTGGACACCATCCTGTTGATGCTCGCGCTGGCGAGATTTCGGCGCGAGAGGCTCCTGCTGGGCTAAGGGCCGTTCCCCGCCGCGGGGGCCTTCAGCCGGCTACGCCGACCAGGCGGGATTCCGGGAGGAAACAGCGCGGCACCTGCACTCTCGCTCTGCGCGCCAGCAAGGCGCGTTGAGTCGTATCCACCCGATCCAGGATGAGCGTGCCATCCAGGTGGTCGATCTGATGCTGGAGGATGCGGGCCAGGAGCCCCCCCGCCTCGATCCGGACGGGGTGGCCGGTCCGCGCCAGCCCTCTCACCGTGACCCTCTCGGCCCTGGCCACCCGAGCCATCAGTCCCGGAAGAAGCAGACAGCCCTCGAGGTCGATCTGCCGCTCCAGTGACACGGCCTCCACCTCGGGATTGATGAGCACCACCGGACTGCGCCCCGCGCGGGAGAGATCCACGGCGATGATGCGGCGGTACAGTCCCACTTGCGGGCCGGCGATGGCCGGATATCGCGTCTTGCGCAAGAGAGAGAGCATGCCGTCGATCTGCTCCTCCACCTCCGCATCGATCTCCTCGACGGCTCCGGCGTTCCGGACGTCTTCCTGACGATAGTGGCGCAAATACAACGTGCTCATCTCGAATCCCGTTCAGTGGCGCATCCTCGTTCACCGCACACCACCCGTCGAGCCTCATCGATGACTCGACGTCTGGACAACGCGGGGAAGCACCGGCCGGGTTCCACCGGTCGCCGGCGCGACGGGGGGCGACGCCCGGTTATCAGGCGTGTGTGCCGGCGGCGAGCGCGTACCCCTCGCGGATGAGCCGGGCGGCTTCGTCGGGCGGGACGGGACCCGAAAAGTAGAAGCCCTGGGCCTGGCGGCAGCCGAGCCGCCGCAGCGCGAGGAACTGTTCGCGGGTCTCGATCCCCTCCGCGATCACCTCGAGGTCGAGGAGGCGGGCCAGCTCGACCACGGTTCGCGCCACGTCCCACTCGTGCGTCGCGCCCGCCCGTCCGCTGATCAAGGACCGGTCGATCTTGAGGGAACTGATCGGAAAGCGATGGAGGTGGCTGAGGGAGGAGAACCCGGTTCCGAAATCGTCGATCGCCACCTGCAGGCCGCGATCCCGGAGCGTCTCCAGCAGATGGGCCGCCTTCTGGGGATCGCTCATCAACGTGTTCTCGGGGACATCGAAGCGAACTCGGCGGAACTCGAGCCCGGCGGCTTCGATCGCGGCGAGCGCCCGGGTCAGGAACTCCGCGTGCCAGAGAAGCTTGTCGCCGACGTTGATCCCCAGGGTGAGGTCATCGGCGCCCGGGACCCGGCCCTCCCACTCCTTGAGCTGGCGGCAGCCGTCCGCCAGGACCCAGTAGCCGATCTCCCTCGCGAGCCCGGCCTCGTCGGCCACGGCCAGGAATTGATCCGGCGGCACGGCGCCCCGTTCGGGGTGGTTCCACCTGAGGAGCGCTTCGAGGCCCGTGATGCGACCGTCGTACAGCGAGACGATGGGCTGATACTCGAGAAACAGCTCCCGCCGCTCGAACGCGGTCCGAAGGTCCCCTTCCAGCTGCGCCAGCGACTCGGCCTGGGTTCGGGTGGCGGCGTCGAACACCTGGACCGGCACGCCGGTGCGGCGGGCCCGCCGCACCGCCAGACCCGCGTCCTGAAGCAGAGCCTCCGCCCGCTCGTGGCTGGCGCGCGCCATGACGATGCCGAGGAAGCCCCGGAGACTCACCGTGGTTTCCAGAGACGCTACAGGCTGCTGGACGCTGGTGGCGATGCGGTCGGCGATCCGGATCGCGGCCTCCAGGTCCTCCACTTCCTCGAGGAGGATTCCGAACTCGCTATCGCCCGTGTGGCCCACCGTATCTCCGGGGCGAACCAGCACGGAGGCGCGACGCGCCATGGTCAGCAGGATCTCCTCGGCCGCTTCCGTTCCGGCGGTCCGAAGAGCATCGCGCAGTCCTTCCAGTTGCACCACGATCACCGCGAACAGGCGATCCGGCCGCCGCGTTCTCCGGCAAAGAGCCTGTTCGATACGGTCGGTCAGGAGAGTTCGGGTCGGAAGGCCCGTGAGCGGATGATAGAGGACCTCGTACAGCGAGCGCTGCTTCTGCGCGCGCTGTCCGGTCACGTCCTCCAGAGAGCCGGCGATTCGGTACGCCTTGCCCGAAGAGTCTCGAAGCGCCAGCCCGTGGACGGACATCCAGCGATAGCTGCCATCTCTGTGTCGTATGCGGTGCTCGCTCTCGAAGCGCGGTGACTGCCAATCGAGGTGCTCCAGCAACTCGAGCTCCACTCGGTCGCGATCTTCCGGATGTACGCGGTCGAACCATTCCGACGGTCGGTCTCCGATCTCGTCGCCCGAGCAGCCGAGCAATGACTTCCAGCGGGGCGAGTAGAAGATCCGGTCGCGCTGAAGATCCCAGTCCCACATCCCTTCGTGCGCGCCCCGGCACAGCAGGGCGTACCGCTCCTCCACCTCCCGAAGGCGGCGGCGGGTGGGGCCGAGCTCTCCCTCCAGCTTGCGGTAGTGCCGGGCCACGCCCCGAACGGCGTCCCGCGCCCGGGCGCGATCGGCCACCAGATCCAGCTGGACGCGCACGAACTCCAGTGCCTCGCGCTCGATCGCGTCCGCTCCGTCCTCCCGATCCGAGAACAGCTGAACGACGGCGACCGGCCGCTTCTCCGCGTGAACCGCGAATCCCAGCACGCTGCGCAGTCCGGCGGCCCGAGCGGCGCGCCGCCGGTCGGGGGTGAGATCCTCGAGGCCGCCTCTCCAGAGGGCGGAATCACACGACAGGATGGTCTTCGGCACCCCGTTGCCGATTCTCTCCGAACCGGCATGGGAAGTCTCGCGCAGCGCCTTGAATCGCTCCCGGTCCTCCACGTGCCACAGGTCGGCCGGGAATTCGTCCGGATGCCTCCCCGTCGAGAACCGGGCCTGAGCCGCGGGCCAGTGGCCGTACAGGCACAGCTCCTTGAGCGCGATGGCGAGGGCTTCGCGGAGGGAGCCGGTGCGATGAAACGCGAGTGTGACGCCGCGGAAGAAGCGGACGCGCCCGGCCCGAGCGGCAGCGTTGCCCGGTTGGCCAGCAACTGCTGCTCCAGCCGGCCCCAAGCCTCCCGCGACAGCTTCTTGACGCCGTCGTCGCCGAGGCTCAGCCAGACGTCGGCCCGCCGGCGGGCCGGACCGCTTCCCGAAAGGCCGACCAGCTCGAACGGTGGCTTCGCCTTGGGCTCTCGCGGAGTGCGCGGGGTGGCGGATCCCCCGTTCGATTCTTCCTGTCGACGTTTCTCTTCCATCAGATGGGCCGGTTCGGGTTCATTCCCAACGACTCGTCGGACCGTCGGGTCGGGGCTCCTGCCGCAGCGGCCCGTGTTTCGCCAACGGATCCAGCGTTTTGCCGGACCGGTGGACCGGCGCTCCGTGCGGAGGCAACCCTGGGCTGCACCTGTTCATTTCCGTATCTCCGACCGCTGAATGCGCTTAGGGGTCGTGAGCGAGCCTCACGCGGAGTGCCCGGCGTGCGCATTCCCCCCCATCTCGTGCAACCACAGGGCCACGCCGCGCGTCCAATTCGCGGATGCGGAGCCGGGACGTAAGCCTCGAACCGGGCCGTGCGCCTTCCACCGGACCCCCGACGATGCCAGGTTCGAACGGGAAGAGCACTCCGGGCCGACCCAGCGCCCGGGAGCGGTGGGTGAGCGAGTCCGGCGAAAGGCCGCACCCGTGGAGGAGAGACCGTCGGATGCCGTGCCGAGTTCGGAGCTGATCTCCACCCGGGAGATCGAGCGCCGGATCGAGGAGCTGGCGAAGCAGATTTCGCGGGATTACGCCGGGGCCGGGGAGATCGTCCTGGTCGGCGTGCTCAAGGGAGCGTTCATCTTCCTGTCCGACCTGGCCCGGAAGCTGACCGTGCCCCGCCGCATCGAGTTCATCGCGTTGTCCAGCTACCGCGAGGGATCCCGCTGGAGCGGCGTGCGCCTGATCATGGACCTGCGGACCGGGATCCGGGACAGGCACGTGCTGGTGGTGGAGGACATCGTGGACTCGGGCCGCACGCTCAAGTATCTGTTGGACATGCTGCGCGCGCGGGGACCGGCTTCGGTGGAGAGCTGCGCGTTCGTCCGAAAGCGAAGGGAGGTGGAGGCCGAGGTGGACGTTCGGTACGTGGGTTTCGAGATTCCGGATACGTGGGTGGTCGGCTACGGGCTCGACTACGACGAGCACTTTCGGGCGCTTCCTTACATCGCCGTGCTGGAGCCGTCCGGGGATGCGGACTCCGGCCCGGGCGCTGCCCCGGAGCAGCGATGACCTGGTTGTACATAGGCCTCGGGGGCGGAATCGGGGCCGTGGCCCGGTTCGGGCTGGCCGGCTGGATCCAGGCGCACGCCGGCGAGACGTTTCCATGGGGGACCCTCGTGGTCAACGGTCTGGGCTCCCTGCTGCTGGGCTTCGCGGTCGTGTATCTGACGGGAACCGCGGTCTCACCGGAGTTTCGCCGCTTCATCGCCATCGGCGTTCTGGGCGGCTTCACCACGTTCAGCACGTTCGGCTACGAGACGGCGGCCTTCCTTCGGAATGGGGAATGGCTGCGCGCGGGAGGATACGCGGGCGGCAGCCTCGTGCTCGGCGTGTTCGGCGTGCTGGTCGGCTTCGTCCTCGCCAACGCGCTGCTTCATCCCAGGGGGTAAACGATGACGCATCAATTCAAAGGCGAACGGACGCTCATGCGGATCTTCGTGGGCGAGAGTGACCGCTGCCCGGCCGGGCCGTACCGGGGCAGGCCGCTGTGCGATGCCATCCTGTCACTCCTGCGTGAAAGAGGATTCGCCGGGGCCACGGCGGTGCGCGCGATCGCGGGTTTCGGGGCGAGCGCCAAACTCCATACGGGCAAGGTGCTTCGCCTGTCCACGGATCTTCCGGTGATCGTGGAGGTCGTCGACCGTGAGGCCAGGATCCAGAGCGTTCTTCCCGAGCTGGACCGGATGATCGGCGGAGGGCTCATCACCCTGGAGCGGGCCCGGGTCATCATGTACCGGCCGGGCGACGTGCCCGAGGACGAACGCTGGCGCCACCGGGTGGAAGGGCTCGAAGCGGTCAAGGATCCGGAGCAGGGGACGCGTCCGTGAAGCCCGCGGCGCCGGGCCGGCCTGGGAGGCGGACGGCCTGGCGGCCGAAGGCGGCCGTCCTGCTGGTCGGGCTCGCGCTCCCCGCCGGCGTGGGTGCGATCCTGCCGGGGGCGGCGTCCCGGTCCGGCCAGGATATCGGCCCCTACTTCCCCGGGGCGAGCGACGGATGGCAGCGCCGGGCTCCCGGGCGGGTCGGCATGGACTCTGCCGGCCTCGAGGCGGCGGTGAAGTTCGCCCTGGCCCACGAGAGCGATTTCGGCCGTCACATGCGCGCCGATCTGGAACGGCGCCTGGGGGAGGCCCCGTACGCGGAGATCGTCGGGCCGCTGAAGAACCGGGGGGAGCCCAGCGGATTCTCGAAGGTCGTCGCCCCCTTCATGGCGGC
>JBHHYZ010000043.1:0-21744 GCA_046757845.1 Gemmatimonadota bacterium | reverse complement strand
GGGTGAGCCATGAGGTACATTCGCTGGTTCTCGGAAATCGGGGCCGGAGATCTCGAGCAGGTGGGGGGGAAGAACGCGTCACTGGGGGAGATGATCCGGACCCTCGGGGACCAGGGGATCACCGTGCCCGACGGCTTCGCGGTCACCGCGGAGGCCTACTGGGAGTTCGTGGACGCCAATGATCTCCGTGGAGAGATCGAGGCGCACCTGGAGGATCTGGCCAGCGGTTTTCAGACCCTGGCCCAGGTGGGCCAGGCCCTTCGGGAGCTCTTCCTGAACGCCGAGTTCCCCGGCGCCATCGCCGTGGCCATCCGCAAAGCCTACGCGAAGCTGTGCGGCCCATCCGGGGAGAAGTGCGCGGGCGTGGCGGTCCGCAGCAGCGCGACGGCGGAGGACCTTCCGGAAGCCAGCTTCGCCGGCCAGCAGGAGACCTTCCTCAACGTTGCGGGGGCGGACGAGGTCCTGGACGCGTGCCGCCGCTGCTACGCCTCCCTGTTCACCAACCGGGCCATCGCCTACCGGAACAAGCAGGGCTTCGATCACCTGGACGTGGCCCTCTCGGTGGGCGTGCAGAAGATGGTGCGCTCCGATCTGGCCAGCTCCGGCGTCTGCTTCTCGATCGACACGGAGACGGGCTTCCCGGACGTGGTGATCGTGACCGGAACCTGGGGATTGGGCGAGACGATCGTGCAGGGATCCGTCACGCCCGACCAGTGGACCGTGTTCAAGCCGCTGCTGGACCGGGCGGCCATGCCCATCATCGGCAAGTCGCTCGGCGCCAAGGAAATCAAAATGCGCTACGCCGAGGGAGGGGATGAGCGCACGGCCACGGTCCCGACCACTACCCGGGAGCGCGACGCCTACGTCCTGACCGACGAAGAGGTGCTGCGCCTGGCGCGCTCCGCGGTGCGGATCGAGGAGCACTACGGCCGCCCGATGGACATCGAGTGGGCCAAGGACGGGGAGACCGGCGAGCTGTACGTCGTACAGGCCCGGCCGGAAACGGTCCAGTCCCGTCGCTCGGCCGGCGTGCTCAACACGTACTCGCTGGAGGAGGAGGGCGTACGGCTGGTGACGGGCCTCAGCGTCGGGCAGTCCATCGCCACCGGAAAGGTCTGCGTGCTCCAGGACGCGCGGGACATCGACCGGTTCGAGGACGGGGCCATCCTGGTCACCGAGATGACGGATCCGGACTGGGTGCCGATCATGGAGCGCGCGGCGGGCATCGTGACGAACTCGGGAGGCCGCACCTGCCACGCGGCCATCGTGAGCCGCGAGCTCGGAACGCCGGCCGTCGTCGGCACCGGCAACGCCACCCGGGTGCTGCGGGACGGGCAGGAAGTCACGCTCTCCTGCGCCGAGGGGGACGAGGGCTACGTGTATGAGGGAACGCTCGCCTTCTCCGAGTCCGCCGTGGACCTGGACGACGTCCCGGCGACCCACACCCGGATCATGATGAACGTGGGCAGCCCCGCCGCCGCCTTTCGCTGGTGGCGTCTCCCGTGCGAGGGGGTGGGCCTGGCTCGGATGGAGTTCATCGTCAGCAATCACATCAAGATCCACCCCATGGCCCTGGTGCGCTTCGACGAGCTCTCGGACGAAGACGCGCGCGGAGAGATCGAGACGCTGACGCGGGGCTACGCGGACAAGCCTCAGTATTTCGTGGACCGCCTGGCCCGGGGAATCGCCAAGATCGCGGCGGCCCAGTGGCCCGAGCCGGTGATCGTCCGCATGAGCGACTTCAAGACCAACGAGTACGCCGACCTGATCGGCGGAGAGCAGTTCGAGAAGCTCGAGAACAACCCGATGCTCGGGTTCCGGGGCGCCTCGCGCTACTACAGCGATCGGTACCGCGAAGGCTTCGCGCTCGAGTGCAGGGCCATCCGGTGCGTGCGCGAGGAGCTGGGGCTGTCCAACGTGCTCATCATGATTCCGTTCTGCCGCACGCTGGAGGAGGCCGACCGGGTGCTCGAGGTGCTGGCGGAGAACGGTCTGCGGCGGGGCGAGAACGGCCTGGAGGTCTACGTGATGGCCGAGATTCCGTCCAACGTGATCCTGGGCGACGAGTTCGCCGAGCGGTTCGACGGCTTCTCGATCGGCAGCAACGACCTGACGCAGCTGATCCTGGGAGTGGACCGCGACTCGAGCGACCTCGCGCCGCTGTTCGACGAACGCAACGAAGCGGTGAAGCGCGCCATCCGCGAGCTGATCGTGAAGGCGCACCGGCACGGCCGCAAAGTGGGCATCTGCGGGCAGGCGCCCAGCGATCATCCCGACTTCGCGGCGTTCCTGGTGGAGGCGGGGATCGACTCGATCTCGCTCAACCCCGACGGTATCGTGGACGGGAGGCGGAAGGTGGCGGCCATGGAAGAGCGGCTGCGGCGCGACACG
This sequence comes from Gemmatimonadota bacterium, assembly GCA_046757845.1. Taxonomy (GTDB): domain Bacteria; phylum Gemmatimonadota; class Gemmatimonadetes; order Palauibacterales; family Palauibacteraceae; genus JBHHYZ01. The sequence continues at coordinate 19,353 of JBHHYZ010000043.1, read as the reverse complement.
GAAGCGCCCGCCCGGAAGCTGCCCCGCCGGTCGTGGATTCGCCCCGAGCCGGTCGCCGCCCGGGCCCTGGACTGAGGCGCGGGGAGACCCGGTCCCCGCGGTGAGTCTCCTACAGGCCGGGGACTGAGCTACCGCCCTCAGTCCATGGCGCGCAGCATGGCGAGGACCTTCTCCTCCAGCTCCTTGCTCCTCGCGCCGCGAGCTCCCTTGCTGCGGATATGGTCCAGAAAGATCCGCTCGAAGTTGAAGTAGGGATAGCAGCGCTTGCAGATCTCGATGTGCCGGCGGATCTGCTCGGCGGTCTCGGCGTCCAGCTCACCGTCCAGATAGTCGTACACCCGCTTCACCGCGTCCTTGCAGTCCATCCCGACCTTGTTCATGAGATGTACCCCATTTCCACGGCGTAGGAGTAGAGACGTTCCTGCAGCCGCCTGCGGGCCCGAAACAATCGCGACTTCACGGTACCGACCGGAATCGACAGGACTTCGGCGATCTCCTGGTAGGTCATGCCCTCCAGATCCGACAGCACCACGGTGATCCGAAAATCCTCCGGCAGCTCTTCGATCGCCGCGATCACCTCCTCGTCGACGATCTGCTCGAAGAAGTGGCCTTCGGGGTCCACCTCCTTGAGGCTGTCGAAGATCGACCGGTCGGCGACTTCCGTGAAGTCGACCGAGACCGGACGCCGCTGCTCCCTGCGAAACTCATTGATGAACGTGTTCCGCAGAATCGTCATCAGCCAGGCCCGGCAGTTGGTGCCGAGCTCGAAATCATCCCACGCGCGGTACGCCTTCAGAATCGCTTCCTGCACCAGATCCTGGGCGCGCGGACTGTTTCCGCCCGTCAGGCGCAGGGCCAGTCCGTAGAGCGAATCCAGGTGGACGAGCGCTTCGGTCTCGAACTGCGCCTTCTTCTCGGTCTTCTCCGGTCCGGGCATGGCGCTCCCAGAGAGGGTCATGCCAGGGCGTCGCCCCCGGCCCCTCTCAGCTTTCGGTCCAGTGTGCAGGTCGCATCCCGGGCGTTCATCACCAGCACGATGTTGGCGGCCAGGATGACGATGGAGGCCAGGAACAGGTGCGTGCCCCCCTTGGTCAGACCCAACCATCCCCACGGATCCAGGATCTGCTTCCAGCTCGCCACGGTCGAAACGGCGTTGACGATCAGCGCCAGCCACGCCACCGGCACCCGGTACAGACCGACGGCCAGCAGGAGGCCCAGGACGATCTCCGCCACGCCCGCCACCTGGATCAGGGATGGCCCCGCTTCCACTCCGTAGAAGTGGGAGAAGATGCCCTGCGAGCCCTGCGTGTTGGCCAGCTTGTCGATCCCCCAGGCGACGAGGAAGAGGCCCATGCCCAGCCGGAGCACCGGCATCGACCGCCTGGCGTGCGCTTCGCTCATCGCTCCTCTCCCTGGAAAAGGAAACTCGGGTCAGCCGGCCCTCGCGAGCGGAAACAGCGCCCGCGGGCCCAGGGTTCCACCGCTTCCCGGCCGGCCGCCCACCGCAAGGTGGCCCGCGCGCGGAGGCGTGTCGAGAGCCGTGCCGGAACTCGCTCCCGGCTCGCCTTGTTGGCGGAGTGGAAACCACTCGAAGACGGGAGCGCGGGATGATCCTCCGAACCCTGGTGCTGGCCAGCCTCACCATCCCCCTGGCCGCTCTGCCGGCCCATGGCCAGAGCGGGTCCGCCCCATCCGCCCGGGCCGGGGTGGACTCCGCCCACGTCGCGCGGCTGCTGCGGGGACGGGACCGCTGGAAGACCGACTTCTCCAGGATCGCGGTCTCGCCATCCGAGATCGTCTCCGGCGGTCCACCGAAGGACGGCATCCGATCCATCGATCGGCCGAAGTTCGTGAGCGCGGCGGACGCCGACGGATGGCTGGACGACGCCGATCCGGTCATGGTGATCGAGCACGGCGGCGAGGTGAAGGCCTATCCGCTGCGGATCCTCATCTGGCACGAGATCGTCAACGACGTGGTGGGCGGCAAGCCGGTCACCGTCACGTACTGCCCGCTGTGCAACAGCGCCCTCGCTTTCGATCGCGAGGTGGCGGGGCTGACGCTGGACTTCGGAACCACGGGCCGGCTTCGCCAGTCGGACCTCGTGATGTACGACCGCCAGACGGAGAGCTGGTGGCAGCAGGCAGTCGGCGAGGCGATCGTGGGCCGCCTAACCGGCACGCGGCTCGACTACGTGCCCGCCAACACCCTCTCGTGGAAGATGGCCCGGAGCCTGTACCCGAATCTCCGGGCGCTCTCGCGAGACACGGGAGCCCGCCGGAACTACGGGGCGAACCCCTACGCGGGCTATGACACGCGGGGCGGCCCCATCCCGGGCTTCTTCCGGGGCCGGCCGGACCGGCGGCTTCCCGTCATGGAGCGGGTGGTGGCGCTGAACTTCGGGGATGGATGGGCGGCCCCGTTCTCGATCCTGAAGTCCGTCCGCGTCGTCAACGACGAGGTGGAGGGTCACGGCTTCACCGTCTTCTGGGCCCCGGGCGCCGCCAGCGCGGTGGACCGGAGGCGCGTCTCGAAGGGCCGCGACGTGGGACAGACGGCCGTGTTCGACCGGAAGCTGGGAGAGCGTACCCTGACCTTCGAATGGAGGGACGGAAGCTTCCGCGACCGCGAGACGGGCTCCAGGTGGGATCTGGCCGGGCGGGCAACTGCTGGGCCGTTGGTCGGCCAGCGGCTGACGGCGATCCCGCACGGCGACCATTTCTGGTTCGCCTGGGCCGCCTTCCGACCCGACACGGAGGTGTGGTCCGACTCGCGCTAGCCGAGAGCCTCTCCGCGCCCCGGATGCCGGGCCTGGATCCCTCCGGCGCGCGGCCCTGCCCACGTCTGGCGGGCGGCGCGCGGCCGTGCGCAGATTCCCTCTCATGCGTTCTCGCTTCGTTCTCGCCCTCGCGGCCTGTGCCGGGGGACTCGGATGCGCCGCCGCTCCCACGGCCGAGCTCGACGCGTGGTCCGAGGCGCCCGCGCTACCGGCTCCCCTCACCAACAACGCCGTCGCCGCATGGTCCACGGGACGGGGGGCCGCCGTGTTCAGCTTTCTCGGCCTCGACACTACGAAGCGATGGGACGGAATCGTCTCGGCGGCCTGGCGCTGGGAGATCGGCGACTCCGCCTGGACGGCCGCGGCCGCCGTGCCGGGGCCGGGCCGGATCGCGGCCACGGCGCAGGCGGTGGGAGGCCGGATCTACCTGTTCGGCGGTTACACGGTGGTGGAGGACGGCTCGGAGGCCTCGCTCCCGAACGTCGACATCTATGATCCCCTGCGAGACGAATGGAGTGAGGGCGCTCCCATCCCCGTGCCGGTCGACGACGCCGTCTCGGGCGTGTGGCGGGATTCGCTCATCTACCTGGTCTCGGGCTGGCACGACCGGGACAACGTGGCGGACGTGCAGATCTACGATCCGGCGGCCGACGCGTGGTCGAAAGGCACTCCGATTCCCGGGCCACCGGTGTTCGGTCACGCCGGATCGCTGGCCGGGGACGACTTCATCTACCTGGGCGGAGCGCGGACCGTGAGGGGCGCCACGCCCCGATTCCGCATCGAGGGCTCGGCCTGGCGGGGCACCATTGACCCGGAGCACCCGACCCGCATCCGCTGGACTCGTCTGCCGGACCCGCCCGGACCTCCGCTGTACCGGGCGGCCGCGGGCACGGATGGCCGGCGCGTGATCTTCGCGGGAGGCACGGACAATCCCTACAACTACGACGGCCTAGGGTACGACGGCGTGGAATCGCGGCCCCGTTCCGAGGTGTTCGCGTTCGATACGGAGGCCGGCGCCTGGCGGGAGCTCCCGCCGCTCCCTGTCGCCTCGATGGACCACCGGGGGATCGCGGTGGCGGGCGGGCGGCTGTTCGTGGTGGGCGGCATGGAGGCCGGCCGGAAGGTGACGGCGCGGGTGGCCCGGGCGGCGCTCGACCGGTTGCTGGCGGGGGCGGCCGCGGCCCGGGAATCCCCGACGAGCGGCGGCGACGAGGTCCCTTGAGGCGCTGGCCGGCTCAGCGAGAGGCTGGCGAGTCGCCTTCCCGAATCCGGCGATAGTGGACACCCAGCCGGTCCAGGCGCTCCAGCTGTGCGGGCAGCCGGCGCTGGAACCCGGCCCAGTCGCGCGCTTCCCTCGGTGACCAGAGCACTTCCGCCAGGGCCAGGAGCCGCGGGAACACCATGTACTCCACGCGCTCGCTCGTCGGCATGTATTCGGTCCAGACGTTGCCCTGGGCGCCGAGGATGTGCCGCGCCTGGTCGGGCGTGAGCCGGGGCGGGACCGGCTCGAACGCGTAGACCTTGCCGAGCGGCGTGTAACCGCCGATCGCCAGGGGCTCACGCTCGGGATCGCCCTGGTAGTAATCGAAGTAGACGTGGCTGGTGGGCGTCATGATCACGTCGTGTCCCTGGCGGGCGGCCTCGATCCCTCCCTCCATCCCGCGCCAGGACATCACCGTGGCCTCGGGCGCCAGGCCACCTTCTAGGATCTCATCCCATCCGATCAGCCGGCGGCCGTGGGCGATCAGAAACTGCTCGATCCGCCGGATGAACCAGCTCTGCAGCTCCTCCTCGTCAGCCAGCCCCTCGCGGCGCATCAGGGCCTGCGCCTCGTCGCTCTCCTTCCAGCGCCGTTTCGGAGCCTCGTCGCCCCCGATGTGGATGTAGGGCCCGGGGAACAGCTCCATGACTTCGGCCAGCACACCCTCCAGGAAGCGGAAGGTCCGCTCGCTCGGGCAGTATATGTCCTCGTAGACGCCCCAGACCGTGCCCACCTGGAACGGCCCGTCGGTGCAGGCCAGCTCCGGATAGGCCGCCAGGGCGGCCATGGAATGGCCGGGCATCTCGATCTCCGGGATCACCGTCACGTACCGCTCCTTCGCGTACGCCACGATCCGCCGAACCTCGTCCTGCGTGTAGAAGCCGCTGTAGGGCCGGCCATCGCCCACGTAGGGATCGAAGTGCTTGCCCAGCACGGTCTCTCGGCGATACGACCCGATGGAGGTGAGCCTCGGATACCTGCGGATCTGGATCCGCCACCCCTGGTCCTCGGTGAGATGCCAGTGGAAGACGTTCATCTTGTAGGAGGCCAGCAGGTCGATGTAGCGCTCGATGAACGACACGGGGAACAGGTGCCGGCCCACATCCAGGTGCATGCCGCGGTACGGGAAACGAGGCGAGTCCGAGATGTGGACGGCGGGGAGGAGCCAGGCCGATCTCCGATCCGCGGCGTCGCCCGAGCGGGCGGCGGCGGAGCTCTGCTCGAGGGCCGCGCCCGGGACCGAGCTGGAAGTGGGCCCCGAGCCCGCGGGCCCGGTCAGCAGCTGACGCAGCGTCTGGATCCCGTAGAACAGGCCCGCCGGCCGGGAAGCGCTCAGCACGACCGACCCGTCCGCCACGTCCAGGACGTATCCTTCAGGGTCGGCATCCCCCACGTCCCTCCGGTCGGGTTCCACGCCGAAGCCCGCCCCGCGCTCACGGCCGGCACCCACCGGCGGACGGGCACCTACCCGGCGCCCGGCGTCGGCCGGGCGTGTCGCCTCCAGCCGAATCACGATCGTGCCCCCTTCCCCCGCCGCCGCGCCCGCTGAATCGGACGCCAGGGAGAGCGCCAGGCCCGTACGGCGTCGAACCAGGTCGATCCACAGCCCGGCGAGACGCCTCAACTCCGGGTGGCCGGGATCGGAGAGGACCACGCGGGTGGAGTCGGTGATCGGGAACGCTCCCTGGCGCGCCGTCATCCGGCGGGGCAGAGGCAGCAGGTTGTAGCGCGGCGGGGGGATCCGCGTCGGGCCGGACGGCGCGACCCGGCGCAAGCCGGACGACGCGACCTGGGCCCGGCCGGGCCCGGCGAGCGCCGCCGGCAGCGTCAGGCCGGCCAGCGCGATCAGGACCCGCCTCAAAACTTCGCCACGACGGCGATGGTCAGGAACGTATCCAGCCGATCCAGCGGCACCCGCACCGTCTGTCCGGTCGGCATGCCCGCCGCCGTGACCAGAGGGACATCGGCCAGCGACGGATCGTTGTCCCACAGGAGCTGGAGGCTCGTCTTGAGGGCCAGCGCTCCGCTCATCGAGACCACCAGGGCGTTGGTCCAGTCCGCCCGGAGATCCCGGGTGTTGTCCAGATTCTCATCGAGCCGCAGGACGCTGGTCAGGTCCGTGGACTCGGTCAGCTTCCGGAAGAAGTCGGCCGAGAGGCGCGCGCCCGCGAACGTGTTCCGGGTTTCGGGATTCGCGATCACGTCCTTCTGGTAGGTGGCCGTGAGACCATAGCCCGTCCGAAACCGCATCCGCTCCCCGTCTCGCCAGCGGTTGCCGGCTCCCAGCACCGCTGACACGCGGCTGTCGAACCCCGCGAACGTGTTCCGGTCCCAGGCGCCTCCCACATACCAGAAGAACAACCGGCCAATCTCCTGATCGTAGCGGCTCCGAAGGTAATAGCTCTCCGCCGTCGTCTCGGTGCTAGTCCGGTCCGCGACTTCGAAGTCGGTTGCGGTTCCGATGGCCGTGCGGGTCTTGATCGACGACTCGCTGCGGACTCCGCCCGCCTCGAGCTTGAACCGGATCCGCTCCCCCACCCGGCGGGTTCCCGCGCCGAAGCCCAGTGTGCGGGCCTGCGCGTTCCCCCCGGTCAACACCAAGGTGAGCTCCGCCCGCTGGAACCAACCCCGTTCCTCCCCGTTCTCCTGGGCCGCCAGCACGGCTGGCCCGGCGAGGCCGATCGCGGACGCGAATGGCCAGCAGACCCCGGCCGCGCGCAGGAGGTGTCGCATCGTCGATCTCCCGGTCTCCTTCGGACGGCGCGGACGCGCCGTCGGTGCCCTTTCCTCCGCCCCGGGAAGCTCCGCGCTCTCCGGGCGCCGGTGGGACGGCCGTGGGGGCCCGTCCCCTCCCGTTCTCCTGCGTCCGCGCGGGTGCTGCACGGGCGCGGGAAGCGCCACTATACCGGGCCGCATACCGATGTGCGAACCTTCCGTCCGAAGACCTCGGGCGGAAGGCGCATGTCATGCCTCTGGAGGCTGCTCCGCGCCCGGGCCTGACCGCTCCGGCTACCCGCGCCCGACGAACTCCAGGAAGGCCGCCAGGACCTCCCGCGGAGCTTCCAACGGCGGCTGGTGCGCGATTCCCGGCGAGAGCATCACCACGTCTCGCTCCGGCAACAGCTCGCGCCACCGCCCGGCCTGGCCCCCGGAGATGGGATCGGCGGGCCCGATCACCAGCCGTAATGGCACCTCGGTGGTCCGAAGCGCGCCGACCCAGCGGTCTCGATGATCCACCCTCTCGCGCAGGTAGCGCAGGGTGAGCGGGACCACGCGCTTGCCGCCGGCCCGGGCGAAGAGCCCCCAGAACTCGCGCATCTCGGCTTCGGTGGGGCGCGTGCGCGGACCGAAGGTGCGGGAGAAGCTGCGCCGAAACGCCGGATAGGGGAACGGCAGCAGCCGGGCCAGAACCCGGCCCAGGCCCGTCAGCATCAGCCGCTGGCCGGGGAGCAGCCGGTTCGCCTCGGGGAACAGCCCGCCGTTCAGGAAGCAGACGCAGAGGATGCCCGGCCCCAAGCCTCTCTCTTCCCGCCGGGCGATCAGCTCCTGGGCCACCGAGTCGCCGTAGGCGTGCGCCAGGATGTGGAGCCGGCGGATCCCGATCTCGTCCAGCAGCGATTCCACCAGATCCGCCTGCGCCAGGATCGTGTACGGCCCCGCCGCCGGCTTGTCCGAGAAGCCGAACCCGAGCAGGTCCGGCGCCACGACCCGGAAGCGCCGGGCCAGATCCGGCCACATCCGGTGCCAGCTCCACGAGCCCGCCGGGAACCCGTGCAGCAGAAGCAGGGCGTCTCCCTCCCCCTCCTCCCGGACGAACACCTCGTGCCGCCCGATCCGGACCCTCCGGCCGGCCCTGCGCCAGTCTTCCGGAGTCATCCGATCCGCCGCGGAGCGCCCCGACCCGTGACTCACCGCGGCGCTCCCACCCCGGGGAGCGCGAGGCGGCCGATGGCGTCCTCCAGGATGCTGCCCAGATACAGCGTGTCGCCCGCCGGCGTCACGTTGGTGATCGGGGCGAAGGAACCCCGTGGATCCTGAAGCTGGCGTACCACCCCGCCCGCCGAATCGACGGCCAGGATGAAACCGTAGCGCCGGGGGGCGGGCCACAGAAAAGACGGAAGCCGAGCGATGACGCGCCGGAGGAACGGGTGGGGGAGCAGCGCGTCGAACAGGCGGTTGCGGGGCGCCGCCAAGGCCACCCAGAACCGGCCTCGACCATCGGAGGTGACCCCATCCGGGAACCCGGGCAGGTTGTCGATCAGCACCTCCGACCGGCCGGCCCGCTCACCCTTCACCCATACACGGCGCACCCGGTACGCCGTCGTCTCCGCCACCAGCACCCAGGCGCCATCGGGAGCGACGGCCACGCCGTTGGCGAACTGCAACGAATCGCTCACCTGCCGCGTCCGTCCGGTCCGCGGATCGTAGACCAGCAGCCGCCCGGTCGGACGGTGATCCAGAAAGTCTTCGTAGGAGCGCTCGATGGGCCGGGCGATGGAGGAGACGCTGAAGTAGATCAGGCCGTCGGGAGAGATGTCGACCCCGTTGGCGCGCCGCAGCGGGTGCCCGTCCAGATCATCGATCAATACTTCAATCGCCCCGCCCTGCCCGACGGACAGGAGCCCACGGCGCGCGTCCGCCACGACCAGGTTCCCGCGGGAATCGAAGGCGAGCCCCATGGGGCGCCCCCCTGTATCGGCGAACGGCTTCGCCTCTCCGCCGCCGGCAGGCAGCCGGAGGATGCGGCCATCTTCAACGCCGACGTACAGATTGCCCTCTACGTCCTGGGCCACGTCCTCCGGACCTGGTCCCATCCCGGCTCCGAGCCGCTCCAGGCCCTCGAGGAGATGGTTGACCCGATACGGACCCGAGAGCTCCGGAGCCCGGGGTGGAGTCCACGCGACGGGGTGAACCGGCACCGGCCACAGGAGCAGATAGAGCAGCCCGCCGGCCAACCCGGCCCCGAGCCACACGCGGAAGCTTCGCCCGAAGATCATGCCGGAACACTGCCGGATCCGGAGCGCCCGGTCAAAACGCGCCGGCGCGCGGCATCATATCGATGAAGCGCTCGCCCACCGGCGCGGAGCCGTTCGCTCAGCCCGTCAGCTTGCGCAGCGCCGCCCGGCCCAGCATCCGGGCGCGCTCGCGCCACGGCTGCCGGAGGAACACGGTCTTCACGACGCCCCGGGTGAAATAGGTCTTGTGCGAGTAGTCGATGGCGACATCGACCACGGCGGGCCGGCCCGCGCGGAGCCGCCCCTCCGCCCACTCCAGCGCGCTCCCGATATCCTCGTTGCGTGTCAGGCTCCGGCACTCCACCCCCAGGCCCGCGCTCAGCGCCGCCAGGTCGTAATCCGGCAACCGGCTGGCCACCTTGCGGTGGAACGCCACGTCCTGAAACTGCGCGATCTGGGCCAGCTCTCCGTCGCGCAGGACGAGCACCAGGACCGGCACTCCCCGCGACGCGGCCGTGAGCAGCTCCCAGCCCGTCATCAGGAAGGCGCCGTCGCCGGCCAGCGCGATCGCGCGCCTTTCGGGCCGGGCCATCGCGGCGCCGATCGCGGCCGGCACGGAGTAGCCCATGCAGGAGTAATCCACCGGAGCGAGGAGGTGAAAGGGCCGGTCCAGGCGCAGGCATTCCATGGCCAGGAAGGTTCCGTTGCCGCTGTCCGCCGTGAACACGGCGTCGGGCCCGAAACGCTCCTGGAGCGCCGCCAGGAGCCGGGGCGGCGACACGCGCCCCTCCGGCGTCGATTCCGACTCCGCGCGCCACGTCTCGCGTACCTCCGTATGCCCGCGCCGGATGCGATCGCGCAGCGCGGGATCGGCCGCCCTGGCCGCTCCCTCCTCCTTCGAGGCGGACGGATCACCGGTCGCCTTCGGCGCCGCACGGCCCCGGGCCGACTCCGGCGGTCCCAAAGCCTCGAGCAGCGCCTCCACGAAGACCGCCGAATCCGCCGCGATCGCCACCTCGGCCGGGTAGTTCCGGCCCGGCACCTCCGGGTTCACGTCCACGTGCACGAGGCGCCCCGGAGGTGGGGCCCCGTAGCCGCCCGTGGCCACCTCGGCGAACCGGCACCCGAGCGCCAGGGTGGCATCGCACTCCGCCGCGATCTCGCGGGCGAACCGCGGGGCGGCGGCTCCGAAGCCCGGCCACAGGAACAGGGGATGGCGTTCCGGAAACACCCCTTTCCCCTGCAGCGTGGTGGAGACGGGAGCCTCCAGCCGTTCCGCCAGCCGGACCAGCGCCTCTCCGGCCGGCGCGGCTCCCAAGCCCAGATAGAGCAGCGGCCGTCGGGCGGCCCCCAGCAGCCGGGCCGCCCGCGCCACGTCGTCCGGAGAGGCCACGGGCGGCGCGGGCGGTTCCCACGAGAAGGCGCAGTCTCCGGCCGCGGCGCGGGGAGCCGTGTGGGGCACCATGTAGAGCTCGGAGGGGATCTCCACCATCACCGGGCCCGGCGGGTCGGCCCGAGCGATCCGGCAGGCGCGCCGCACCGCCGCGTAGATGTCCTCTCCCCGCTCCGGCCGCAGCTGCGCCTTGGTGACGGGAGCCGCGATGGCCAGCTGGTCCACATCGTGGAGCTGGAAGGCGGGCCCCTCGTCGCGGGGAATCCCACAGGCCAGGACCAGCAGGGCCGCGTGATCCAGATACGCCTCGGCGACGCCGGAGAGCGCGTGCGTCAGCCCGGCTCCCGGAACCAGGTTCAGGCAGGCCAGCCGCCCGGAGGAACGCCACACCCCGTCGGCCATGAAGGAAGCGCTCTGCTCGTTCGTCACCAGGACGGGCGTGACCTCTCCGGATTCGCCCAGCGCATCATACAGCTCGATGTTGTGCGTCCCCGGAATGCCGAAGGCGAGAGCGACCCCCTCGTCCTCCAGGGCTTTCACGACGGCGCGGCCTCCGCTCTCCCTCATGTCGGCTCTCCCGTCCCTCGGGTCCCGGCCGCGGGCACGGCGCCGGGCCGGTTGCCGGCGTTCATGCGGCGCTCCCCCGGCCGGCGGCATCCAGCAGGACAGCGGCGTCCTCGCGCACGGCCTGCGCCGCCCGGTCCGCCAGCGCCATGACGGTCAGATAGGGGTTGATCTGCAGAGCGTCCGGGAACAGGCTCGAGTCCGCCACCCGGAGCCACGGAAGGCCGTGCACCCGACCCCAGGCGTCCGTCACGGAGTCGGCCGCCGTCCGGCCCATGCCGCAGCCCCCCATCAGATGCGCCGCCGAGATGGAGATCTTTCCCGCCTTGAAATGGCGCGCCTGGATTCGCTCGGAAACTCGTCCGGCCTCGGCCGCCTCCAGAAGCGGCGGCTCCGCGGTGGGAGCGTGGACGCGGAGCGCGCCGGCGGCGAAGAAGATGCCGGCGGAAGCGCGGGTCCCGCAGACCAGGGCGCGCACGACGTCCGGAGTGAACCGGTAGTGAACGACCGGACGGCCCGTCCGGTCCACCGTGACGCGATTCCCCGGCACCGCCCGGTCGCACGCCAGCACCAGGATCATCTGAAGGCGCGGGAAGGCGCGCATCAGACGGCTGTGCGCCTCACCGAACCCGGTCAGGTTCTTGGCGGTCACGAAGGGGAAGTACATGCACGTCTCCAGCACGTAGCCCTCCTCCCGGGCCCGGTCCATGTAGTAGCTCTTCGGGTGGCCGACGTCGTTGGTGATCGGCTCCGGATGTTCGGCGACCAGGATGTGGGCGGGATGGCAGGTGAAGCCCGCGCCCAGCCGGGGAAGGCGCGCCGGCAGCCGGGAGCGGAGCAGGAGGCTGGGGCTCCCGACCGCGCCGCCCGCCACCACGATGATCCCCGCGCGAACCCGGTACTCGCCGGGGGCCCACGCGGACGGCAGGCCCTTCCCCCCCGGCTTCGCCGGCGACACGCGCACCAGGAGAGCCCGCTCTTCGATGCGCCGCACCTCCGCCCGCGTGACCACCTCCACTCCGGCCCGCTCGGCGGTCGGGAGCTGGACGCGGTCCGTGCCCTGCTTCGCCCCATTGGGGCAGCCCAGATTGCACAGGCTGGAGCCGCGGCACCCCTTCAGGTTGACGGGGAACTGGCGGGCCTCGAAGCCCGCGGTCCGGCAGCCCTCCCGGAACAGGCGGTTGTTGTCGTTGATCCGATCCTCCGGGAGCGGGTGCACGTGGTTTTGCTCGGCGAACGCCCGCGAGCGCCGCGCCAGGTCCGCGTGCGTGAGGCCGGGCACGTTCCAATCCGCGATCACACGCTCCGGGGCGATCAGGGAGGTCCCGGTATAGACCGCGGTGGATCCGCCATACGCCTGTCCGAAGGCCAGCGTCATGGTCCCGTCGGCGGTGAGGAAGGCGCCACCGTCCGCGTAGAGCGCGCCCGCCATCTCCAGCTCTCGCCCGGTGAACTCCTCGTCGCGCAGCCGCGGCCCCTGCTCGAACACCGCGATCCGCCGGCCGTCCCGAGCCAGCGGCGCCAGCGCCTGGGCCACGGTTCCGCCGCCCGCGCCCGAGCCGACGATCGCGATGTCGCAGCGGCGCTCGATCATGCCGGTCTACCTGGTCGGCCCGGCGCCCCGAGCGGGCTCCGCCCACTCCGCCCCCGCCCCGTCACTTCACCGCCTCCCAGCCTTCCGCCCGCGCCCCATAGCCGAGCTCCGCACCGATTCCGGGCCGACCGTAGTAACCGAGGAAGGCCAGGGTGCGCAGGCTCCAGATCCCCCGCCGCAGGAGCTTCCAGCGGGAGTCCTGCAGGCCCGCCAGGAAGCGCGTCCGAGAGGCGGCATCCAGCGCCCGGAATCTGCGGCCGTGGCGCAGGAGGGCGAGCCGGTCCACGACCCGCAGCAGCAGTCGTAGCTGCCGGTGCAGCCTCCGGGGCCGATCCTCGAGCGCCACCTGCACGAGGGCGAGAACTTCGCTCCATTCGGACTCCCCGAGAGCCGCGGCCTCGGGCACGAACGTCTCCACCAGAGCCCGAAACTCCCGGCTGACCGGAGACAGAACGGAGGAAGGGGGCACCCGGCCCGGGCCGCGGCTCACGAGTCAGGCTCCCGGGCCGCCCCGTACGGACTCGCGAATCGGGCTCCCACCTCCCGGTGCGATCTCATGAATCCGGCGCCAGGGCGTCGAAGACGATCCGACCCCCCACCACGGTGAGGCGGACGAAACCATCCAGAATGTCCCCGTAATCGTCCGGATCCAGGGCCAGGGGATCCACTCCCAGGACCGTGAGGTCGGCCCAGCGGCCGGTCGCCAGCACCCCGGTCTCGCCCTCAAGGAAGGCGGCGTACGCGGCCCACGTCGTATACCCCCGGACGGCTTCCTCCGGCGTGAGCCGTTCCTCCGGATACCAGCCTCCCGGCGGCAGCCCCTGGCGGTCTCGCCGGGTGACCGCCGAATGCCAGCCGTAGAAGATGTCGTAGTCGGACGCCGGCAGGTCCGAGCTGAACACCTCGCGCGCACCCGCCCGCCGGAGGCTCCGCCACGCGTAGGCCTCGCGCACCCGCCGGGGCCCCAGACGCGCTTCCGCCCAGGCCTTGTCCTCGGCCTCGTGCGGCGGCTGCATGGAGGCGAGGACGCCCAGTCGGGCGAAGCGCGGACGGTCGGCGGGATCCACCACCTGGGCATGCTCGATGCGCGGGCGGACGGCACGGAGGTTCCGATCGGCCTCCAGCACCGACGCGTAGAAGTCCAGCGTGGCCCGATTGGCCGCGTCCCCGATCGCGTGCACGGCGGGCTGGAACCCGGCCTTCATCATCCGTTTCAGGCGCACCGGATCGAATCCGTACTCCGGCCCGCCCGTGCCGCGGTGGCCGGGAAGATCCGCGTAATCCGCCAGCAGAAAGGCGCCCCGGCTCCCGAGCGCACCGTCGTAGAACGCCTTCACTCCCTCCACGAACAGGCGCCTCCGGGGGTCGCCGCGCTCGCCCGTCCTCGGGGGGCTCGGCCCGCGCCCGGCCCATTCGTCCACCAGCGTGGTGTCCCGGGCCGACAACATGACGTACACCCGGATCGGCAGTCGGCCTTCCCGCTCCAGCCGCTGGAACGCCGACACGAGCCGCCGATCGGCCCCGGCCTGGTGGACCATGACGAACCCGGCGTCCGCCATCTCCTCCAGGCCTCGACGCACCCGATCCACCCGGTGCTCCTCGGTGGGCGCGGGGACCGCCGCTTCCAGGAGCTCCGTGGCGCGGTTGGTGAGCACCCCGGTGGGCTCTCCGGACTCATCGCGCAGGATCTCGCCGCCGGCCGGCGCGCGGGTGCTCCGCGAGATCCCCGCCCGCTCGAACGCCAGCCGGTTGCCCCACACCGCGAACCCGTGCAGGCCCCGCAACACCACCGGATGATCCGACACGCGCTCGGAGAGGAGCTCCATGTCGGGATAGCGGTCGGCCCACGCTCCCTCGTCCCACCCCCAGCCCACGATCCATCGACCGGCCGGCAACCGGGCCGCCATGCGCGCCACGCGCTCGACCGCCTCCTTCTCCGTCCGGACGCCGACCAGGTCCACCTGCTCCAGGCGTCGGGCCAGCGCCGCGATGTGCACGTGCGAATCCACCAGGCCCGGCAGCACGGTGGCGCCATCCAGCTCCACCACCCGGGTTCGGGGGCCGCGCCAGGCCGACGCTTCCGAATCGCTCCCCACGAAGACGATGCGGCCGTCCCGCACGGCCACCGCCTCGGCATCCGGGTGCCAGCGCCCCCCGCTGAACGGGGCGGCCGTTGACGGCGTCCCGTCCCGGGCCGGGTCGGGCCAGCTCATCGTGTACACCCGGCCGCCCGTGAGCAGGAGGTCCGCTGGAGCGCCGGGCTCCGAATCGGCAGCGGGGCGGCACCCCGGCAGGGTCAGGACGAGCGCCCACAGACCGGCCCGGACCGGCTCCCACCGCTTCATCGATCGAATGCGCATACGCCGTTCCCCTCGCGCCGCCGGCCCCCTGCCTTCTCTCCGGACCGCAGACCTTGCGGCGTCTCTCCCGCGCCGGCACGTTTCCGCGCGTTCCTTCTGCGTGTCGACTCCCGAAGATGGACCGGTCATGGACCCGGACGGCCCCGACAAGTTGGACCTTTCCGCTTCGCCGGGGGCGCCCCGCCCCCGCAAGGGCGGGCGCGGGCTCGTGCTGTTCGTGGTCGGGCTCGCCGCCGGCATCGCCGGCACCGTGCTCGTTCCGCGTTACCTGACACCGTACCTCCCGGACGCCCTTCGAGCCAGCCGGGTCCGGATCTCGGGCTCCGTGGTCGGCGAGCGGACCGAGCCCGACCGCCTCCTCCTCACCATCCGGGCTCCGGAGGGGGCCACACTGGCCACGTTCACCCGCAGGGTCTCCGAGATCGATCTGCTGGTGGCCGAGGGCGACAGCGTCACGCTACGCGTCGCCCGCTACGAGCCCTTCGTCAAGGACCCCGTGCTCGAGGGCGTCCACAAGCCGGCGGGGACGAGCGCGGCTCCGGACTCGTCCGCGCTTCCTCACGCCCGTCCTCCGCCCGATACCTCCTCGGCGGGCGCGCGCGAGCCCGGTTGATCCGCCCGGCCGCGCTGGCCCAAGCCGCGTTCGCTCGGGCCGGCCTGAAACCCGGAGCGCCCGTTCCAGCCTTCCAAGAAGACACGGTGCCTCGAGCAGACGCGGCGGAACGCCGCGGCCGGCGCTCGATTTCGGCGCCCCCCGAACCCCGTCACTCGACCGCTCGAGAGCGAAGGAGACAGTTGTTCATCATGAGGAACGCGATGAGAAGTCCGCACCACCTCCCGTCCGCCCCACTGTTCGCATCCGCCCTGCTGCTCGCATTCGCCCTCGCCGCACCGCTCCACGCGCAGGACTACGCGAGCAGCGTGGCCGTGGGCGGAGGTGAGATCTTCGTGGGCGAGCCGGGCAACGAGATGTCCCCGGGCGCCGTCTATCTCTATCGCCGGAGCGCCGATGGCGCCTGGAGCGAGCGGGCCAAGCTCATGGCCTCCGACGCGGCGGCGGGGGATCACTTCGGCCGCGGAATCGGAGTGTCCGGCGACGCGCTGGTGATCGGGGCCACGGTCGTGGACGGCAACACCGGGGCCGCCTACTTCTTCACCCGGGAAGGCGGGGAGTGGCGGCAGATGCAGCGAGTTCAGCCCGCCGACGTGGGTCCCGAAGACAACTTCGGCCGCACGGCGGTCCTGTCCGGTGACCTCGCCCTCGTCTCGACCTGGGGACAGCACGACGGCACCGGGGCCGTCTACGTGTTCCGCCGCGATCCGAGCTCGGGCCGCTGGGTCGAGGACGGAAAGCTGCTAGGCGACGACTCGGAACCGAAGGACTACTTCGGCGGGTCGCTCGCGGTGCGGGGGGACGTGGCGGTGGTCGGTGTGCCGCAGAAGAACCGGCGCAGCGGCGCCGTATACGTGTTTCGCCGCGACGAGGCCGGCACGTGGACGCAGGAGGCGAAGCTCGAGGCGAGCGACGCCGAGCCCAACGTCCAGTTCGGCAACGCGGTGGCTCTGCGGGGCGACCGGATCCTGATCGGAGCGCCCGGCTTCGGCCGCGGCACGGGCGCCGTGTACACGTTTCGGCGAAACCCCGACTCGGGCGAGTGGGAGGAAGGCTCCCGGCTGCTTCCGTTCGATGGTCCGCGCCGGGCGTTCTTCGGCGTCTCCCTGGCGCTGGACCGAGCCGACGTCTGGGTGGGCGCCCCCGGCGTGAACCGGCAGGCGGGTCGCATCTACCGGTACCGCCACGATGACGCCTCGGACGCCTGGAGCGCCGCCACCGTTCTTCCCGCGCCGGAGGTCGAATCCAGAGACTCCTTCGGAGGATCGATCGCGCTGAGCCGGAACGTGGCGGTCGTGGGACTGACGGGAGACGACTTCGGGGCGGGAACGGCCGAAGTGTTCGAGCGGGGGCCGGACGGAGGCTGGACGGGCCGCGGGAAGATCTTCAGCCAACTGGCCGGCCTGGATCCCGTGGTCGGGAAGAAAGTCCGCTGCGCGGATGGATCCGCCGCCCTGTTCCAGTGCGGGAAGGTGGATCTGGTGTCCTTCCTGCCCGTGTCGGGACTCGGAGGGGGACGGGGCGAGGAGGTGAACGACGTGTGGGGCTGGACGGATCCCGAGACGGGCCGGGAGTACGGTCTGGTGGGCCGGAGCAACGGCACGGCCTTCGTGGACGTATCCGATCCCGCCAACCCGGTCTATCTCGGAGTACTGCCCAGGACGGAGGGCTCGCCGGGGAGCATCTGGCGTGACATCAAGGTGTACAGGAACCACGCCTACATCGTGTCGGACGCCGCCGGCGCGCACGGCATGCAGGTGTTCGACCTGACGCGGCTGGGCGATGTCCGCGACCCGCCCGTCATCTTCCGGGAGACCGCCCATTACGGCGGCATCCACAGCGCCCACAACCTCGTGATCGACCAGGACACGGGCTTCGCCTATGCCGTGGGAAGCAGCGGGGGCGGAGAGACGTGCGGCGGCGGCCTCCACATGATCGACATCCGCGACCCCGAGAATCCGAGCTTCGCGGGCTGCTTCGCGGATCCGTCCACCGGGCGGCAGAAGACCGGCTACACGCACGATGCCCAGTGCGTCGTGTACCACGGCCCCGACGCCGAGCACGAGGGACGCGAGATCTGCCTGGGAGCGAACGAGACGGCCCTCAGCATCGCGGACGTGACCGACAAGCGGCATCCGGTCTCCCTGGCCGTCGCCTCCTATCCCAACGTCGGCTACACGCACCAGGGATGGCTGACCGAGGACCAGCGCTACTTCTACATGGACGACGAGCTGGACGAGATCAACGGAGGAGTGGAGAGGACGCGAACGCTGGTGTGGGACGTCGAGGACCTGGACGACCCGGTGTTGGTCAAGGAGTACTTCGGCACCAGCTCGGCGAGCGATCACAACCTCTACATCGTGGGCGACTACGTGTACCAGTCCAACTACGTCAGCGGTCTCCACGTGCTGGACATCCACAACCCGGTGGAGCCGGTGGAGGTGGGCTTCTTCGACACGGTCCCGTACGGCGACAACGCGCCGGGCTTCGGCGGCTCGTGGAGCAACTATCCCTTCTTCAAGAGCGGAGTGATCCTGGTGACCAGCGGCAAGGAAGGCCTGTTCGTCGTCCGCCGGCAACAGCCCGCGCTGGTCCCGTAGGCGGGTCGCGGAACCACCCGGCTGAGAGGGGTAGGCCATCGAGCATGGGCGCCGCGCTTCCGAGGTCGGGCGGCGGCCGGTGATCGCGCCGTCGCAGCGGAGGCTCGCATCGCGGGCGCTGGGCGCGCTGCTCCTGGCGGGGGCGGCCGGCCTGACGGCGGGAACTCCGCGGTCCGCCGGGCTCGGCTGGGCGGTTCCGCCTCCGGCGCGGGCGCCCGCGGAGGGGACGGCCGCGTTCGCCGAACCGCGGACGCCCGAGAGTCCGCCGCCGCTCCTCTACGTGTGCAGCCAGAGCGCGGCCATCGTCTCCGTCATCGACATGGAGAAGAACGAGGTCGTGGCGAGCGTGGATCTCCAGTCACTCGGCTTCACGGCCCGCGCCTCCCCCCACCACATCGCCGTCGAGCCCGACGGTTCGTACTGGTACGTATCGCTCATCGGGGACGGGGTGGTCGCCAAACTGGATCGCGATAACCGGCTGGTGGGAGTGGCCGAGTTCGAGGCGCCGGGCCTGCTGGCGCTGGACCCGCGTTCGGACCGCCTCTACGTGGGCCGGTCCATGGCCGCCGTCCGCCCACCGCGGCGCATCGGCCTCATCCGGCGCTCGGATATGTCCGTGGAGGAGGTGGATGTGTTCGTCCCGCGGCCGCACGCCATCGCCGTGGGACCGACGGGCGCGCACATCTACGTGGCCAGCCTGGGGCAGAACCGTATGGTGATCCTGGACGCGACCGAAGAGGAGGGAGAGATCGCCTCGCTCCAAGGTCCCTTCCAGGTGCTGGTCCAGTTCGCCGTTTCGCCCGACGGCCGCTGGCTGGTGGGGACGGGCCAGATCACCGGGCGGCTCATCGCCTTCGATATCTCCGAGCCCGGCGCGCCGAGGGTCGCGCGGACCGTGCAGGTGGGCGAGGCGCCATGGCACCCGGTGTTCGGCCGGGAGGGCCGGTACGTGTACGTCCCCAACCAGGCGGACAACTCGGTGAGCGTCGTGGACGCGACGACGTGGGAGGTGGCCGCGGTGGTGGAGGGCGAGGGGTTGGCCGAGCCGCACGGCAGCGCCGTGTCGCCGGACGGACGCTTCGTGTACATCTCCAACCACAATCTCAAGCGCGAGTACGCGCCGGCGGGGAGCCCCGGCCGGGGAGACGTGGTGGTGATCGACGCGCGGACGCGACGGATCGTCAAGGTGATCGACGTGCCCCCGTACGCATCGGGGATCGGGACGGCGAGCCCCGC
>JBHHYZ010000042.1:0-22682 GCA_046757845.1 Gemmatimonadota bacterium | reverse complement strand
CGTGGAGCGGGCCGACGCCCTGGAGGGGGAGGTTCGCTCCACGGGCCGGCAAGAGAGCCAGAAGCTTGCCGTTCTCGAGAGCGTGGCCGCGCGTCTGGAACGCAATCAGCAGGAGCTCCGGGAGCTGGAGACCCGCCTGGGCCAGCTAGAGGCGTCCCGCGAGGCGGCGCGCTCTCAGGCGGAGACGGGAGCCGAGCGGCTGCAACGGTTGCAGGCGTCCCGCGAGACGGCCGGCCGGGCCGTGCTGGAGGCGAGGCAGGCGGCGACGGCCGCGCTGGATGGCTGGGAGGAGAAGCGCGCCGCGTTGCACGATATTCAGCTCAGGATGGCCCGCAAGGAAGCGGATCTGGCGGCGGTCCGGGAGAGAGCGGCGCGACTGGAGGCGGCCCGGCGCGACGCGGAAGAGGCGGAAGCCCGTCTGGTGCGCGAACGCGAGGCCCAGCGGCAGGCGGCCGAGAAGGGTGAGAGCGCGGCCTCCGCCGGCGAGGATGAGGTGGCGGCGCTTCTGGAGGAGCGGGGCGGGCTGGAAGCCCGGCTGCGCGCGGTGGAACAGCGGCTGGAGGCGGGCCGCGAGGAGTTGGAGGGTCGGGAGCGGGAGCTTCGCGAGCTCCGGAGCAGCGAGCGCGCCCACACGGAGACGCGGCACGCGCTCGAGCTGGAGATCTCCGAGCTCGAGGCGGGTCGAACCGGCATCCTCGAGTTGTTGAAGGCCGAATGGGGAGCCCCGCTCGAAGAGCTCCGAGGCCGGGTCGAGCTACCGGAGGAGGGCGACCACGAGGAATGGGCCGAGGAGCTGGAGCAGGTGCGGCAGGCTCTCCTGCGTCTGGGCCCCGTCAACCTGCTGGCCGAACAGGAGTACGTGTCCGAGAAGGAGCGGCTGGATTTTCTGACGGAGCAGCGCGAGGACCTGCTCTCCGCCCGGGACGATCTGCGCAATTCGATCCGTCGGATCAACCAGAGCGCCGCGGAGGCGTTCGGTGCAACCTTCGAGCAGATTCGCGGGAACTTCCAGCGGACCTTCCACACGCTGTTCGAAGGCGGCGAATGCGACCTGCGCCTGGCGGATCCGGCCGAACCCCTGGATTCTCCGATCGAGATCTCGGCGCGTCCCCGCGGCAAGCGGACCCAGCGCATTCACCTGCTCTCGGGCGGGGAGCGCGCGCTCGCCGCCCTGGCGCTTCTGTTCGCCATCTATCTGGCCAAGCCGAGTCCGTTCTGCCTTCTGGACGAGGTGGATGCGCCCCTCGACGACACGAACATCGGGCGCTTCATCAACATGCTTCACGAGTTCAAGTCCGAGACTCAGTTCATCGTCATCACGCACAGCGTCCGAACCATCGAGTCGGCCGACTGGATCTACGGCGTCACCATGCAGGAGCCCGGAGTCTCGTCCATCGTGGGAGTTCGGTTCGAGGAATCGCCGAACCAGGTGGCGTGACGGCGTGGATCGCCTGGTGGTGGTCGGGAGCGGCACCGTCGTGCCGGAAGGCGACCGGGGCGGGTCCTGCTACTACGTGGAGCTCGGGGCCACGCGGACTCTGCTCGACTGTGGTCCCGGTGCGGTCCAGAGCCTGGCCCGGTTCGGCCTGCCCTGGGCGGATCTCACGGACCTGATCCTCACCCACTTCCACGCGGATCATGTCGGAGCTGTGCCCGGGCTGCTGTTCTCGCTGCGCTACGGCCTGCTCCCCGCTCACCGCAGCGGCCCCCTGGATGTGTGGGGCCCGCCCGGTACGCGGTCCCTGTGGGAGGGGCTCGCCTCGGCGCTGGGCTCCTTCGTGCGGGAGCCGGGTTTTCCGGTGCGCCTCCATGAGCTCGAGCCCGGGGCCGAGGCTCGCCTGGAGGGAGGCATCCGGCTGTCCATGCGCGAGACGCCGCATACCCCGGAGAGTTGTGCCGTGAAGCTGGAAGCCGGGGGGATTCGGGTGGGCTACACGGGCGACACGGGACCCTGCGATGAGCTTGGATCGTTCCTGCGGGGCGCCAGGGTGCTGGTGTGCGAGTGCTCGCTCACCGACGAAGAGGCGGTGGACAACCACCTCTCTCCCGGTTCCGTGGCTCGCATCGCCGCGCGCGCCGCGCCCGAGCGCCTTCTTCTCACACACGTCTATCCCCACGTACGGGCCACGCGAGATGTGGTCGCGCTGGTTCGGGCCGCCGGCTACACGGAGGGCGAGGTGGAGTTGGCCACCGACGGTCTCGCCGTTCCGCTGTCCCGCTGAGCCTGGCCCGGGGGTCCGGCCGGCGGGGCGGCCGGCGGGGCAGCCGGCGGGGCGGACGGCGGATCCGGCGCCCTCCATCGTTGACGCCGTGGTGAGGCGAGCGGAGTATTCCCAACACATGCTCGCGTGACCGGCCGCATTCCGGCGACACGGGCGCGGGCTTCTGTCATCATAGAGAGGCATCATGCTGGTCGTCATGAAGCACGAGGCGACTTCGGCCCAGGTGGACGAGGTCGTCCGGGTGATAGAGGACATGGGGTATCGGGCCGAGCCGATGCCCGGCAGGCAGCGCACCTCGGTGGGCCTGGTGGGAAACGACGGGCGGGTGGATCCGGACCGGCTGGTGTCGCTGGATGGGGTGCTGCGGATCATCCACGTTTCCCAACCCTACAAGAAGGTCAGCCGCGAGTGGCGGCCCGAGAACACGATCGTGACTCTGCCGAACGGGGCGAGGGTCGGCGGTGACGACGTGGCGGTCATGGCGGGCCCCTGCGCGGTCGAGTCGGAGGAGCAGATTCTGGAGACTGCGCGCCGCGTGGCGGTGGCGGGCGCCACCGTGCTTCGCGGCGGCGCGTTCAAGCCGCGCACCTCCCCGTATTCGTTTCAGGGACTGGGGGAGGAGGGCCTGCGGCTCCTGGCGCTGGCCCGGAGTGCGACGGGACTGGCCATCGTCACCGAGGCCCTGGAGCCCGGAACCGTGGAGCTGGTGGCGGAGCACGCCGACATCATCCAGATCGGCGCCCGCAACATGCAGAACTATCCACTCCTGCGGGCCGCCGGCCGCGCCGGCAAGCCGGTGCTGTTGAAGCGGGGGATGTCGGCGACCGTCAAGGAGCTCCTGCTGGCGGCGGAGTACATCCTGTTGGAGGGCGAGGCCAGGGTGATCCTGTGCGAACGGGGCGTGCGAAGCTTCGACGACCACGCCCGAAACCTGCTGGATCTCACGGCGATCGCCACTGTCCACGAGCTCTCCCATCTCCCCATCATCGCCGATCCCAGCCACGGTACCGGAGCGCGGTCCAAGGTGCCCGCCATGGCTCGGGCCGCCGTGGCGGCCGGAGCCGATGGTCTGATCCTGGAGGTGCATCCCGATCCGCCCCTGGCCGTCTCGGACGGAGCCCAGTCGCTGTCGCCGGAGGAATTCGTCGTGTTGATGGGTCAGATCGAAGCGATCGCCGCGAGCATCGGCAGGCCGCTGGCTCGACTGCGCCAGCCCGTCGCGTCCCGGAAAACCGGATGATTGATTCCCCGGCCGCCGGGCGGACGTCCCCGGCCGGGTCCCGCAGGCCGGCGGTGGGCGAGGCCGGTGAATCCCTCGCGGCCCGGTACCTCGAGCGGGCCGGGATGCGCATCCTTGCGCGCAACTGGCGATCCGGGCATCGGGAGCTGGATCTGGTGGCCCAGGAGGGTCGGGTGGTCGCCTTCGTCGAGGTGAAGACGCGCAGTCCGGGCCCCCAGCGTCCGCTGGAGGCGCTGAGCCGGGCCAAGCGACGGGAGCTTCGGCGGGCGGCCGAGGACTGGATCCACTCCCACCCGGGGCTGGGACGGGAGTTTCGCTTCGATGTTGTGGGCGTGCGGTTTCTCCCGGGCCGGGCGCCCGAGATCGAGCACATTCCGGACGCCTTTTACGCGGACGATGCCTGAAGGATAAGGATGAGGTGAGGCTCCGGCGCGTGGGCGCCCGGGCGGGTTCCGGCCGATCGGCGGGCGCCGCCGCGTCCGCACCCGCCCGTTGACCGGGGCCCGTCTCCCATCTATCATGCGCCTCGCCCCAGGCCCCCGGGGCCGGAGCGCGTGAATCCCGTCAGGACCGTGAAGGTAGCAGCGGTAAGCGCGTAAGGGCCGCCGTGGACCGCCTGGGGCGACCTGTTTTTCGGTTTGCCGTGCGGCCGGGGAGTCCCCGGGCGGCTTTCCGCGGGCCCCTGTCGCAGCGTACGTTCTCACCATGTATCGAACCGCACTCGCCCGAACCCACCGCCCGCGTCGATTCGACGAGCTCGTGGGACAGAACCACGTGGCTTCCACGCTGCGGGCGGCGGTGGAAGGGGAGCGCGTGGCGCACGCCTACCTGTTCTGCGGTCCGCGGGGCGTGGGGAAGACGACGGCGGCCCGCATCCTGGCGATGGCCCTCAACTGCCCGGAGCGAAGCGGCGGCGAGCCGTGCGGCGTGTGCGATTCCTGCGAGCGCATCTGGTCGGGCGGCGCCTCGCTGGATGTGGTGGAGATCGACGCCGCCAGCCACCGCGGCGTCGACGATGCCCGGGATCTCAGGGAACGCGCGATGTACGCGCCGACCAGCGAGAGTCGCTATAAGGTGTACATCCTGGATGAGGCTCACATGCTCACCCGGGACGCGTGGAACGCGCTGCTCAAGATTCTCGAGGAGCCGCCCGCTCGGGTGATCTTCGCGTTCGCCACCACCGAACCGCGGAAGATCGAGCAGAGCGCGGCGCCGGTGCTGTCCCGCTGCCAGCGTTTCGACTTCCGGCGGGTGGCGGTGCCGGACATCGCGGCTCGGCTGGAGGAGGTGCTGAGGCGCGAGAACGTGGAAGGCGAGCCCGGCGCCCTGCTGTCCATCGCGCGGCGGGCCGAGGGTGGCGTGCGCGACGCGCTCTCGTTGATGGACCAGGTTCTCTCGTTCGCCGGGGACCAGGTGCGCGCGGAGGACGTACGGCGCATGCTGGGGCTGGTGGAGGAGGAGCGCTACCTGGAGTTGTTCGGAATCCTGGGCCGGCGAGACCGGTCCGAGGTGTTCCCCTTCGTGCAGCGTCTTCTCGACGCCGGATACGATCCGGCCGAGTTCGTTCGGGGGCTGTCGGAGGCGCTCCGCAGCCTGCTGATCCTCAAGGGAGATCCGGAGGGTTCGGCCCTGGAGCTGCTGCCGGACTCCCGCCGCCGGTTCGCGGAAACCGCGCGGCGGTTCGCCGAGGCGGACCTCCTGCGGTTTCTGATGGCGGTGAGCGATTTCGAGACTGGCGGACAGCTGCGGCGCAGCTCTCAGCAGCGCATCTGCCTGGAGCTCCTGCTGCTGCGGCTGGTGAGCATGGATTCCGCGGTGGAGATCACGGAGCTGTTGTCGGCGGCCGGCGGTCCCCCGTCGCCCGCCGCCCGCCCACCCGCCGAGTCTGGCCAGTCGGTCGGTAAGGTGAGCGGCGAGTCGGCTCCGGCGTCGACCGCCGAACGGGCGGGCTCGTCGGAGGCCGGGTCCGCCGTCAGCCGGACGGAGGAGGCCGGGCCCGCCGTCGGCCGGACGGAGGAGGCCGAGCCCGCCGCGAGTGGGACGGAGGAGGCCGGGCCCGCCGTCGGCCGGACGGAGGAGGCCGAGCCCGCCGGGCGCGGGACCCCCCCCCGGCCCGAGCCGGGGGAGGACCTCGTGGCGCTGCGCCGCCTGTGGCAGAACGCGCTGGATTCGAGCGGGAGCCTGGGCGGCCAGGCGGTGGCCCTCCGAGGCGCCAGGGTGGAGGGTTTTCGGGATGACACGTTATACCTGACCGTGCCTTCGGGACTGCTGGAAGATCTTCATATCTTCCTCTCCAGGGGGGCGGCGAGCGCCGCGCTCCGCGAGAGCCTGGCGAGGGAGCTCTCGACGGGAGCCGAGCGGCTCGAGTTCGAGGTACGCGAGGCGGAGGGAGGCCGGCTGACGGCCAAAGGCGCGCGCGATCAGCGCCTTACGGGTCTGGTGGAGATGGACCCTCGCCTTCGGGAGGCGGTAGAAAAGCTTGATCTCACCCTTAAGGAGTGATGGGAGTGGATAATCTGAATCATTTGCAGCAGCTGTTTCAGCTGGGTCAACAGGTCCAGTCGCGGATGACGGACCTGAATCAGAAGCTCGAGAGAGAGAACCTCACCGCCCGGAGCGGCGGAGGCATGGTGGAGGTGGTGGCGGACGGTCGAGGGAACATCCGTCAGATCAAGCTGGATCCGACCGTGGTGGACCCGGGCGATGTGGAGATGCTCGAAGACCTCATCCTGGCCGCCATCTCGGAGGTTCAACGGCGTGCGCACGAGCAGATGGAAGAGCAGATGAAGCAGGCGGCGGGCGGCCTGCCGCTGCCGAATCTGCCGGGTCTGCTCGGAAGCTGACGGCCGTTCCGCGCCGCGGAAGTTCGGGTCTATGACCGTCATCGACGATCTCGTCGGCGAGTTGGGGCGGCTTCCGGGGATCGGACAGAAGACCGCCAAGCGGCTGACGTACTATCTCCTGAAGTCCTCGCGCGACGATGCTCGCCGCCTGGCCCGCGCCATCGAGAAGGTGGCGGCGGAGGTCCGCGTCTGTTCTCGGTGCGGGAACCTGAGCGATCTCGATCCCTGTGAGCTCTGCCGGAATCCGAGGCGGGATCCGACGCAGATCTGTGTGGTCGAAGAAGCCTCCGACATCGCGGCGATCGAGGGATCCGGCACGTACTCGGGCCTGTATCACGTGCTGGGCGGGCGGCTGTCGCCGTTGGACGGCGTGGGGCCGAACCAGCTCAACATCGCGAGCCTGATGAGCCGGCTGAACGACGGGGTCGAGGAGGTGATCATCGCCACGAATCCGAGCATCGAGGGCGAGGCGACGGCCGCTTACCTTCAGCGACTGTTGAGCGCGGCCACCGGGGCTCGGGTGACCCGGCTGGCCCGCGGATTGCCGGTGGGCGGAGACCTCGAGTACGCCGACGGTGTGACAATTGCGGAAGCCTTCGTGGGTCGTCGGGAGATGTGAAGCACCGGGGCTGAGGGAGACGGAGAAGAGGAATGAAGGTGAAGGTGACGGTCCCCGAGAGGGAGGAGAGGCTCAGGCGCGCGCTCGTCGCGGCCGGCATCGCCGTGATCGGGATGGTGGGTGTCGCGGCGCTGGGCCTGTTCCTCGCGCGCGACCAGATGGAGCGACACAGAGCGGACCTGTTCAGCCCTCACCCGCTACGCCGGCTCGCGGCCCTGGGGTACCTGAGATCACACCCGCACGTGGAGAACGTGATGCTGCTGCGGGATTTCCTGGCCTGGGAAGAGCGCCCCATGCTGCGGAAGCGGGCGGCGGCGATCCTCGACAGCCTCGAGGACAGCCTCGCGGCCCCGGAGCAGGAGAAAGCCTGATCGGCCGGGGTGCGGGCCGATGACGTTCAACCTCCCCAACCTCATCACGGCGGCGAGGGTGGCGCTGACGCCGGTCATCGCGGTCCTCCTGTTCCAGCAGAACTCGGGACTACGGCTACTCGCGTTTCTCCTCTTCCTGGGCGCGGCCGTGTCCGACCTCTGGGACGGCCATGTGGCGCGCCAGCGCGGCCAGGTCACCACGTTCGGCAAGATGGTGGATCCGATCGCCGACAAGCTGCTGCTCCTGGCCTCGCTCATCCCGCTCTACGTGTTGACCGGGGGCGATTCGCGGTTGGCCGGCCTCCCCGTGTTCGAGCGCATCCCGTTGTGGGCGGTCCTCATCCTTCTGGGGCGGGAAGCGCTGATCACCACGCTCAGGCTCACCGCGGCCCGGCGCGGCGCCGTCGTCGCCGCTCGCCGCCTGGGCAAGAGGAAAGCCGTGGCGCAGAACATCTTTCTGGGTTCGGGAATCCTCTGGGTATCACTCCGGACGGCGGACCTGGGAAGCGTGGATGGCGGTTTCTGGGGAGCCTTTCGGGCGTTCCACGGCTGGTTCACCGCTGTGTTCCTGATCCTCGCCCTGGCCCTGACGGTGATCTCCATGGCGGCCTATCTGTTCGCGTTCGGTCGCATCTTTGCTCGCCGGGCTTCATGAGGAGCCCGGATCGGAACGGGTCCGCTGGAGCACGCCCGGTCCCGGAGGAAGCCATCCCCGTGCGGGTGTCCGACCTGCTGAGCGCGCTGCGGGTGGCGGACGCCACGCTGTCCGTCGCCGAGAGCTGTACGGGAGGGATGTTGGGGAGCGCCATCACGGAAGTGCCGGGAGCCTCGGATGTGTTCTGGGGCGGCGTGATCGCATACGATAATGCGGCCAAGTCCTCTCTGTTGGGTGTCGATCCGGCGGTGCTCGCACGGTTCGGAGCGGTGTCGGAGGAAACAGCCCGGTTGATGGCGGCCGGCCTCCGGGCGCGCTCCGGCACCACGTGGTCCGTAGCGATCACCGGCATCGCGGGCCCCGGGGGCACGGCCCGCGGTAAGCCCGTCGGCACCGTGTGGATCGCCGTGGATGGACCGGTGGCTCGCGCCTCGAAGTTTCATTTTGCCGGCGGCCGAAGCGAGGTCCGCCGCCGGGCGGTCGAATCGGCACTGACTCTCCTGCGGGACGCCTCGGCGGAGGCGGACGAGCACGGTCGAGCGGGTGCCCGGGGCGACGCCACGTCGGCAGGTGTGCGGGCGCGGGGCGGGTGAGAGTGGGGATATGACGCAAAGGAAGCGACGAGCATGAGCCGAAGGAAGCGACGGGGCGCGGAACGGCCGAAGGCGGCGGAGCGACATCCGGAGACCCGGGAAGCGCCCGCGAACGACAGCGCGGCGGCCCCTTCCGCCTCCGGACCGGCCCGGGAGCCGGAGGGCCAGCGGGCTGGCGGTCCGGGAGAGGGCCATCGCATAGAGGGGGACATCCGGCGGGAGCTGGAGGAACTCGAGGACCTGCGGGACCGGCACCTGCGCCTGGCGGCGGAGTTCGAGAACTACCGCAAGCGGACGCGGCGCGAGCTGGTCCAGACGCGCGAGCTGGCGCAGGCCGATCTCGCTGCCCGACTGTTGGATACGCTGGATGACCTGGCACGGGTGGCCTCGGTTCCGGTCGATACCACCACGGTACAGGCGCTCCACGAGGGCGTGGCGCTGGTGGAGCGCAACCTTCGCAAGGTGCTCTCCGAGGTGGGGATGGAGGGGATCGACGCGGAAGGACAGCGTTTCGACCCCGAGATCCACGAAGCGCTCATGGCCGTGCCGACAGACGATCCCGATGCCGACGAAACGATCTCCCGCGTTCTGGTGGAAGGCTATCGATTCGGCGATCGGCTCCTGCGGCCCGCGCGCGTGGAAGTGCGCAAGTTCTCGGGACCGGCAGCCGGGGAGACCTCGGAGCCGGCGGCCGCGGAGGTCGCGGAACCGGCGGCCGCGGAGGCCCCGGAGTCGGGCCAGCCGGAGTCCGGCGGCGCGGATCCGCTGGCCGGGGAAGCGGAGTAGGGGACGGCCGAGGCGATGCCGGAGCGCGGCAAGAACTACTATCAGACCCTCGGAGTCGCCGAGAACGCGTCCGAGGACGAGATCAAGAAGGCTTACCGGAAGCTGGCCAAGCGGTACCACCCGGATGCCAATCCTGACAATCCGGCCGCGGGAGAGCGGTTCAAGGAGATCTCAGAGGCGAACTCCGTGCTCTCCGACCCGGAGCGCCGCAAGAAGTACGATCAGATGCGCCGCTTCAGCTCGCTGGGCGGATTCCGCTCGCGCGGCGGGAGCGCCGGGCCGGGAGCCGGTCCCACGCGTGGCTTTCGCTTTGAGGACCTGTCCGATATCGGGGGCCTCGGTGACATCTTCAGCTCCATCTTCGACCGGGGCCGCAGGGCCGGCGGGCGGAAGAAGGGGCCGTCTCGCGGCCGGAACGTGGAGTACCTGGTCGAGATCTCGCTCAAGACGGCCGCTCGCGGAGGGAAGATCCGCGTCACGGTACCGGTCGACGAGGAATGCGCCACCTGCGACGGCACGGGCGCGGCTCCCGGCACGAGTCTCAGGACCTGTTCGGAGTGCGGGGGCAGCGGGACCGTGACTTTCGGGCAGGGAGGCTTCTCGGTCAGCCGCCCGTGCCCGGCCTGTCTGGGTCGCGGCAAGGTGCCCGAGCGGCCGTGCGCCACCTGCGGAGGGACGGGGCAGGTGCGCTCCAAGCGGAAGATCAGCGTCACGGTTCCGGCAGGAGTGGAACCGGGCTCCAGGCTACGCCTGGCCGGCCTGGGCGAGCGCGGACCGGGCGGCGGACCGCCCGGTGACCTGGTGATCAGGTTCCGGGTGAAGGAAGATCGGTTCTTCACCCGGAGCGGCAACAACCTGGTGTGTGAGGTGCCGATCAACGTGGCGCAGGCGATGCTCGGTTCGCGGATCAAGGTCCGGACCATCGACAACAGGTACGTCAAGCTGAAGATCCCGCCGGGAACCCAGAACGGGACCACGTTCCGCATCCGCGGGCAGGGGGTACACAAGGAGGGAGTGCGGGGCGACCAGCTTGTCCGAGTGCGGGTGGAGACGCCCGACGACCTCACGCCGAAAGGTCGCGAGGCCCTGGAACGCTTTGCGGCGGCCCAGAAGCTGCGCTACTAGCCGCGGATGACGCCGCCGCCCAGCACGACCCGGTCCCGATAGAGCACCGCGCTCTGGCCCGGGGTGACCGCCCGCTGCGGGACCTCCAGATTCAGCGAGAACTCCGAAGGCCCGACCTCCGTCAGCACCGCGCCCACGATCGGCGCGCCATGGCGGATCCTCACTCCCACGTGGTCCCCCGGCGCGGGCGCCGGCCCGAGCCAGTTGGCCTCGATGGCCGTCAGGCGGCCGCGATCCAGGGACTCGCGCGGACCGATCACCACGGCCCGGGCCGGGGGCCGGATCTCCAGCACGAACATCGGCTCGCCGAACCCGCCGGGCAGTCCCTTGCGCTGCCCGACCGTGAAGCCGGCGTACCCGTCGTGGGTCCCCACCCGAGTCCCGTCCTCGAGCAGGATGGGGCCGGGCTGAAGGGCGGGATGAGTCTCTACCAGGCGGCCCCGCAGCACGGCCATGTAATCGTCATCCGGCACGAAGCAGATCTCGAACGATTCCGGCTTGTCCGCCGTGCGCAGGCCCAGGGAGCGGGCCTCCTCCCGGACCCGGGGCTTGTTCAGATCGCCGATGGGGAGCAGCAGGCGCTCGAGCACGGCGCGCGGGATTCCCCACAGGAAATACGTCTGGTCCTTCCGGTCGTCCTCGGCCCGGCACAGCCGGGCGCCGCCGTTTCCACGCTCGATTCGCGCGTAATGGCCGGTCGCCACGAACTCGCAACCCAGCGCGTCCGCCCGGCGCACCAGGTCGCCGAACTTGGTGAAGCTGTTGCAGCGCACGCAGGGGATGGGGGTTCGGCCCTGCGCGTACTCCCGGACGAAGTCTTCGATCACATCGCGAGTGAACGTCTCCTCCACGTCGCACACGAAGTGGGAGACGCCGAGCTGTGAGGCGACCGATCGGGCGTCCGAGATGCCCTCCAGGCCGCAGCAGGAGCGGGCGGTGCCCTTGACCTCGCCGTAGCAGAACGTCTTCATGGTGACCCCGATCACCCGATACCCTTCGGAGTGGAGCCGGGCGGCCGTGACGCTGGAGTCCACTCCGCCGGACATCGCCACCAGGACGGATGGCGCGGCCTTCACCCCGGCGGCCATCGGGCCGACCGGCGCCTCACACGGCGGAGCCGGCAAGCCGGCTCGCTGCGTCCGCTGTCACCGCCGTCGCGTGGGCCACCTGCTCCGCCGTCGTATCGTGTCCGAAGCTGAAGCGAAGGGTGGCGTACTCCCCGGTCCCGCCGATGCCCATCGCTTCGAGCACGTGGGATCCCTTCGAGGAGCCGCTGCTGCAAGCCGAGCCGGCGGAGGCCGCCACGCCTTCCAGATCCAGCGAGACGAGCAGCGAGCCCGTATCGCACTCCGGGATCCCCACGCTGAGCAGGTTCGGAAGCCGCTCCGGGGCATGCTCGGCGTGCACGCGCAGCCCGGGGATCGCCTTCCGCAGCGCCGCGGCCATCTGATCACGCATGGCCCGCCAGGCGGGGGCCACCGCCTCCCGTTCCTCCACCGCCAGCCGGGCCGCCTCGGCGAAGCCCACGGCCCCTACCGGATTCTGCGTGCCCGGCCACAGGGAGCGCTCCTGCGAGCCCCCGTACGCCAGCGGCTCCAGCTCCGTATCCCGCCGGCGAACGAGGAGCCCGATTCCCACCGGCCCCCCCAGCTTGTGGGCCGTCACGGTCAGCAGATCCGCCGGCACGGTCTCCAGTGAGACCGGGATCTTGCCGAAGGCCTGCACGGCGTCCGTGTGGAACAGGGCCCCATGCTCGTGGGCCAGCGCCGCCGCGCGAGCCACGGGCTGCACGGAGCCCACCTCGTTGTTGGCCCACAGGATCGAGACCAGAGTGGGCCGGTCGGCATCCGCCCGCAGCTCATCCGCCAGCGCCTCCAGCTCCACCGTGCCTTCGGAATCCACCGGGAGGAGCCGGACGGTGGCCCCCTCCGCCTCCGCCCGCTCGGCCGCGCCCAGGCAGGCCTTGTGCTCGATGGCCGAGAGCAGGACCCGGGGCCGGCGGCCGGCTCGCGCCCGCACGAAGCCCAGGATGGCCAGGTTGTCCGACTGGGTGCCCCCGCCGGTGAACAGGGACTCGCCCGGCGCGCAGCCCAGCAGCCCGGAGAGGGTCTCGCGCGCCTCCTCCAGGTGGCGGTGCGCGTCGCGCCCGAAGCCGTGCGCGCTGGCGGGGTTGCCGCACTTCCGGCGCGCCCGGGCCATGGCCTCCCACACCTCGTCGCGCAGCGGGGCGGTGGCGGCGTAATCCAGATACATGGGGCTCGCGTTCATCCTCGTCGATCTCTCCAACGTGGGTCCGATGCTCCTCATATTCGCCCGAACCGGGGGGGTTCCACGGCGAGACTCCGCCAGGGAGTCCGGCCGACCCGGGTCGGCCCACACGCCGCTCACCCGGCCGGGCCTCCTCCGGGGCGGGAGGCGGCCGCACGCGAGCCGAAGCCCGGCCTGGCCGAGCTCCCACCCGCCTTTCTCGTTCGGGCCCGGGAGCCTATGTTGCGAACCCCGCACGCTACCCCGCGCTCGCGGGGCACCGCAACCTCGGCAGGTCGCGCTCGGACTCGATCTCGGAGTGGCATGAACGAAGCTTCCTTCAGGCCCGGCAGGCTCTCCGCCCCCGGCGCTCCCACGTTTCGCGCCACCGTCCACGGCCTGGCGTTCGCCGATCGCAGCCGCCACCTTCACCGAGTCTCGCCGGACGAGGAGCTTCTGCTCATCCCGGAGCCGCCGGGCGCTTCGTTCGAGCACGTCTGGGTTCACATCGGAGATGGCGAGCCGTTGGGCCATCTTCCCGAGGAGATCGGCCGCTGGCTCGCACCCTGGATCCGTCGCGGAGGCCGGGCTCGCGCTCGCGTCCTTCGCGTGGGGGACGAGACGGTGCCCAGCTGGAAACGCCTGCTGATCGAGGTGACCTGCCGCGCCTGAGCGCGTGCCCGCGCCGCCCCGCCGGCCTGCAGAGGCGGCGTTCGGGAGGGACCCGCTACAGAGACGGCACCGCGAGGGCCACGATGTTCTCCACCTCCATCGTCTCCTCCGTGTGGAACGGTTCGCCGTACGGCCGGCGGATGAGCGAGCCGTAATGGCGGCTCTGGGTCTCGATCAGCTCGTAGATGTTCTGGCCGGTGGGGAAGATCTCGCCCGCTGAATCCCTGCCGCGGAACTGTGAGTCGTAGCAGCGGATCGCCTCCATCTTGCGCTGGAAGTCCTCCTCGGTCAGCGTGGCCACGAAGGTCGGCTTGACGGGATCCTCCCGGTAGGCGAGCGCGTAGAGGACCTTGGCGGGCCGGTGCGCGGGACCGCCCGCGTAGTTTCGCAGGCCGGACAGGAAGCACACGTCGCGCGCCAGCTCGGATGCCAGGCGGTGGTCCGGGTGCCGGCCCCGATGGAAGGGGAGGATGACCACGCGGGGCCGGAACCGCCGCAGGTAGCCGGCCAGCAACGCCCGGTTCTCCGCCGTGTTGAAAATGCCGGCGTCCGGCAGCCCCGCGTTCTCGCGGGCGGCCAGGCCGAGGACCTCCGAAGCGTGCGCCGCCTCCTCGGCCCGCAGCTCGGGCGAGCCGCGCGAGGCGGTCTCCCCGCGCGTGAGGTCGAGCACCCCCGTCCGGTAGCCGTCGCGCGCGCAGCGGGCCAGAGTGCCGCCGCAGGTGAGCTCGGCGTCGTCGGGGTGGGCCGCGATGGCCAGCACGTCGAGGGGGTTCACCTCCGCCTCCGAGGCATCAGCCGATTCACGAGCCGCGGTCGCCCGATCCGCACCCTCGCTCATGCCCACGGGAGGCCGCCCCCTACTCGTAGCGGAGAGCCGTGATCGGATCCAGACGGGCCGCCCGCGAGGCGGGGTAGAGGCCGAACCCCACTCCCGTGAGCGCGGAGGCCAGCAGCGCCGCCACGATGGACCAGATCGGGACGTCGGCGGGCACCGGCGTCCAGGAGTTGAGCGCATAGACCACGACTCCGCCCAGCACCATCCCGGCGGCGCCGCCCAGCAGGGTGAGGGTCGCCGCCTCCACCAGGAACTGCCACAGGATGTCGCGCCGCCGCGCGCCCATGGACTTGCGCAGGCCGATCTCCCGGGTGCGTTCCGTGACGGAGATCATCATGATGCCGATCACACCGACGCCGCCCACCAGCAGCCCCACGCTGGACAGCGCGATCATCACGGTGAACAGGACCGATGTGAGGCTGTTCCACAGATTGACGATCTGGTCCTGCGTGATGAGGGCGAAATCGTCCTTCTCCCCCATCCCCAGCCTCCTCAGCTGGCGCATCCGGCCGTGCACGACGCTCAGCGCGTCGTCGAGCGGGGTGTCGGGCTCGGGCCGTACCACGATCGACACCAGCCGATTCCACAGGTTCAGGTATTTGTCGGCCGCCGCGAACGGGAGGTAGACGTAGTGGTTGGCCAGACCCGCGAACAGGTTGGCGGGAGGCCGGTACACGCCGATCACCCGAAACCTGGATCCGTCCCGTCTCCCGGCCACCCGGATGGTCCGTCCCAGCGGATCCAGGGCGCCGAACAGATCCACCGCTGTGGCCGAGTCGATCACCACCACCGCCGTGCGGCGCTCCTCCTCGGACCGGGTGAAGAACCGCCCATCGATGAGGTCTCCATTGTCGATCTCGAGGAAGTCGGCGCCCACCGCGGCCAGCGCGATATCCACCGAATTGGAGCGCCAGGAGGCCCGGTAGCCGCTCTGGCTGAGGTCGGCGACGGCCGAGGCGTTGTGAATTCCCGGCAGCCTGCCCAACTCCACCGCCCAGGCGGGATCCAGAGGGTCGTTACGCAGGAACTCCGGCTCCTCCTCCTCGAGGCCCGTGCTCACGTTGGCGGTCGAGAAGTCGTAGTGCGCCACGTAGAACGTGGTCGCGCCGCGCGAGGAGATGAGCTCGGAGAAGCTCTGGTTCACTCCGCTGATCACGCCGGCCATCACCATCACCACCCAGACCCCGATCATCACTCCCAGGATGGTGAGGCCGCTTCGCACCTTGTTGGCCCCGAGCGAGGTGAAGGCCACGGCGACGCCCTCGGTGAGCGTGCTCAGCACACCCATTCCGCCGTCTTTCCTAGCCATGCCCGCTCACTCGAAGCGCAGCGCTTCGATCGGGTCCAGGCGCGAGGCGCGGCTGGCCGGGTACAGGCCCGAGGAGATCCCGACCACCAGCCCCAGGGTCAGCGCGATGACCAGCGATTGCCCGGACACGGAAGCCGGCAGCGGAGTCATCGCCGAGACCAGTTGGGCCAGCCCGAGCCCGATCAGGATTCCCATTCCCGCCCCCACGACCGACAGCGTGGCCGCCTCGGTGAGGAACTGGAACATGATGTCCCGCCGCCGGGCCCCCAGCGCCTTGCGGAGTCCGATCTCGCGGGTTCGGTCGGTGACCGAGAGCAGCATGATGTTCATGATCACGATGCCGCCCACCACCAGGGACACGGAGACCAGGCCGGGAATGGCGGCCATGAGGATGTTGTTGATCTTCTCCCACGCGTTCAGCAGGTCGCTCGACGTCTGGATCCAGAAATTGTTCTCCTCGTACGGCCGCAGCTGCCGGTCCCGGCGCAGCGCGCCCTCGACCGCCGCCATGGTGGGCTCCATGTCCGCGGCTCGCGCCACCTTCACGCTGATGTCCTCGACCTCCTGGCGCCGCCGGGCCAGCGTCTGGCTGAAGCTGGAGAACGGGATCAGCACCGAGGCGTCGCGGATGTTCCCGACGAATCCGCCCTGCCGCTCGAACACCCCGACCACCCGGAAGCGGTGACCGGCCAGGCGGATCGACTTGCCCAGCGGCGTACCGGTCGGGAACAGGCGTTCCGCGATTTCCGACCCGATCACCGCCACCTTCAGCGCCCGCTGCTCGTCCAGCGGACCCAGCCCCCGGCCGGAAGCGACCTTCCATCCCTGAATGGTCTGGTATTCCTCCGAGCCCCCGATCACCCGGATGTTCCTCCGGCTGTGCTCACCGCTTCGCACCTCTTCCAGGAAACGGTCGGCCGAGTAGGCGAAGTTCTTGGCGTTGGGGGCCGCGGCCCGGATCACCTCCACGTCGTGCAGGTCCAGGTACGGATTGCGCGCCTGCCGGCGGCGCCTGGCCTCGTCCCGCCGTCCGGCCGAGACCTGGTTTCGGCGGACCACGGTGAACGTGTTCACGCCAAACAGCGAACCCGCGAAATCCTCGCGGACGTACCGGTTCATCCCTTCCACGATGGTGATCACGGCGATCAGGAAGGTGATCCCGATGATCACGCCGACCAGGCTGAAGAACGACTTCAGCTTGTGCGCGTGAATCTGTTGCAGGGAAAGACGGATCCCCTCCAGCAGGGTCATTCCGCTCTCACGCCCGACGGCCATCGAAACCCCTCCCTGGATCCCGGCGGCAGGCCCGCTCAGCTGCCGGCGTGCGCCGGCAGCAGGGAGGCGTTGGTGGACTCGATCCGGCCGTCCCGGAGCGTGACGACGCGCTGGGCGCGCGTCGCGATGTCGTGCTCGTGCGTCACCATGATGATGGTCTGGCCGTCCCGGTGCAGCTCCTCGAACACCTCCATGATCTCGGCCGAGGTAGTCGAGTCCAGGTTGCCCGTGGGCTCATCGGCCAGGAGGATGGAGGGTCGGTTCACCAGCGCCCGGGCGATCGCCACCCGCTGTCGCTGCCCACCGGAGAGCTCGTTGGGCCGGTGGTCCATCCGGTCCGCCAGCTGGACGCGGGCCAGGGCTTCGGTGGCCTGGGCCTGCCGTTCCTTGGCGCCCACGCCGGCGTAAATCAACGGAAGCTCCACGTTGTGGAGAGCCGTGGCGCGCGGGAGCAGATTGAACGTCTGGAAGACGAAGCCGATCTCCCGGTTCCGAATTCGGGCCAGCTCGTCGTCGTCCAGCGACTGGACCGCCTGCCCGTTCAGGATGTATTCGCCGGCGCTCGGTGTATCCAGGCACCCGATCAGGTTCATGAGCGTGGATTTTCCGGAGCCGGACGGCCCCATGACCGCCACGTACTCGTTCCGTCTGATCTCCAGGTCGACCCCACGCAGGGCGTGCACCGTCTCGGCGCCCATCTGGTAGTCTTTGCTGAGGCCCCTGGTGAAGATCATCGCCTGCGGCTTGGGATCCATCAACGGCATCGCTCCTCTATAGCGCTCGCGTCGCTACGGTTCGGGTACGTGCTTCAGCACGGGCTTCAGCCGGACGAGTGCGGGTTTCCATCGACCGGGTCCGCCGGCTCGGAGGTCGAGTCCCCCGGCCGGGACTCCGCTCCGCCGCCATCATCCGTCTTCGCCGCCGGGCCGGCGGCCTTCACGGCCGTCGTGTCCGTGGACAGGATCTTGATGCGGGAGCCGTCCTTCAGCTCCCGAATGGCCTGAAACGATCCCGATACCACCTGTTCCCCTTCCTCGAGTCCGCCGGTGACCTCGAAGTAGCTCTCCCCGGTGATCCCGACCTCCACCGGCCGAAACCGGACGATGTCGCCATCCACCACGAACACCCCCTCCACATCGCCCTGTTCCTCGACGCTCGATCCGGAATCGGGCAGGTTCTCGTTGGGCAGCTTCTCGATCTCGTCGGCGGGCAGCAGGGTCAGCGCCGTGATCGGGATGGCCAGCACGTCATTGCGGGTATCGGTGATCACGTCGGCCGTGGCCGACAGATCCGGCCGCACCCCATCCGGCGGGTCATCGAGGGTGATGCGAACCTCGAAGTCGATGGCCTGGTCCGTCCCCGTGCCGGCCGCCGGATTCCGGGGCCGAATCGAGCTGTTGCCGATCTTGGTGACGCGGCCGGAGAACCGGCGATTGGGGAACGCGTCGATCTCCACGGAGGTCGAATCGCCCACCTGAATGTCGGGGATGTCCGTCTCATCCACCTCGATGACGGCTTCCATGACCGAGAGATCCGCCACGGTGAGCAGCAGGCTGCCGGGATTGTTCATGGTCCCGACGATCGCCGTCTCCCCCCTCTCCACGTTGAGGCGAGTGACCCGGCCGCTCATGGGCGCGTGGATGGTGGTCTTGGCCAGTTGGTCCTCGGCCTGCTCAAGGCTGGCGCGCGCCTGGTCCACCGCGTGCTGAGCGGCCTTCCATAGCGCTTCGTCCACATCGGCCTTGGTGACGGCCTGCTCGACTTCGGTGTCGGTCACCAGGTCGGGAGTCCGCTCCTTGAGCTGCTCGAGTCGCCTGGCGTCCCGCGAGGACTGCCGGTAGGCGGCCCGGGCCTGCGCCTCCTGAGCCTCGAACTGCGACAGCGTGGCCCTGGCGCGCTCCACGGCCGCCTGGAACTGCGTGGGGTCGATCGCCAGCAGGAGCTGGCCGGCCTCCACGTCCTGTCCTTCCTCGACCGGCAGCTCCACGATCCGGCCGGCCACCTCCGTGGTGATGTCCACCGAAGTCTTGGGCTCGATGTGGCCCGTCGCGGAGACCCGCGACACCAGGTTCCTCCTGTGCACGATCTCGGTCTTCACTTCCACGGCGTTGCCGCCCTCCTGCCGGAGGGCGAGGAACGCGAGGACGCCCAGGGCGGCCACGATTCCGATGCCGATCAGGATCTTCCTGCCTGTCTTCATCTATAGCGTCTTCATCTGTTTACAGGTACGCGTTGCGGCTCGGACTCGCCGCCGCTCCGGAACAACCCTCCGCGGCCGGCTGTCCCGCCCGCCGGCCGGGCGCTCTCTCGCATGGGACGATACGGGATGGGCAACTCCGCGGTTTCACCCTCCCGTCGCTCCTCCCGTCCCTTCGCGGCTCGGCGACCGCCCGCGGGTCCGGCCCTCGGAGGCCCTCGCCGCCTTCACCGCCGGCCACTCCTCGCGCCTGGCCCGTCTAAGAACACCCTATCGCGCCCGCCCGCTGCACGCGAACCGTGCCGGCGCTCCACCGGGGGCGCTCAACCCGCCGCGCCGAATGTGGCCATGGCCGCTTTGAACAGCACGTACAGCGCGATCAGCAGCAGGGCGGCGGACCCCGCGCTCCTGCGGGGATAGATCCGGCTGACCGCGATGCCCAGCACGACAGCCGTCCACAGGCCGAATACGTTGATCCCGTGCAGGAACCGGTACAGGTAGCGGGTGGTCTCCAGGCCCGGCGCCAGCACGTGCAGGGCCAGCGCCACCTGCACGTCCCCGCGCGCCACGATCAGGCCGAGTGTCAGAAAGCCTCCGAGCGTGGTGATCACGAACGCGTGGGCGGTCGCGCTGTACAGCTGGCGGAAGGTGGCCTCTCCCCCCGTGAGGGTGTTGTAGATGAGGATCAGCACGCCCGCCACGATCGCCACCACGAGGGGCGGGAACAGCACGGCCCCCACTCGGCCTACGATGGCTCCGACCCGGGCCGCGGCCTCCACCTGCTGGGCCGTGGCATCCGGACCCAGTTGCGCCTGCACCGCCTGCCGCAGGATCTCCTCCGGGAGCAGCAGGTTGGCCACCAGGCTGAGGACGATCAACGCGAGGATCGCGCCGATCCAAACCGGCCGCTGCTTGAGTCGATCGAACAGCGCGGCCGGCGAGAAGAAGACCTGGAGCAGCCTCACGACCAGATTGGGGAGAGGCTCCGCCTGCTCTGCCTCATGGGCGTCGGAACCCGCCTCCGCGCCCCGCCCCACCCCGCTCTCCGCCAGAGTCCCGCCGTCTGCGCCCGAGCCCATCCCTGTCTCGTCGATCACGGTGCCTCCTTCCCTGGTGTGTGGGGGCGCGGAGCTCCGCGCCCCTCTCGACCGCCCCGACGCCTCCGCGTCCGTGTGTGGTACACCCCGGCGGCCCGTTCATTCGTCCGCCCGGCGCCGGCGCGCGTCGCCTGTCCGCCTCTAGGGCAGCCCGCCCGCGCCCTCCTCGGGCAGGCGGATCGCCACGCGTCCCTCCGAGGGGGTCGCCACCTGCAGCACCCGGCCGCGGTCACCCAGCCACACCAGGTTGCGCACGCCCGCCACCTCGACCTCGAAGCGGACCGCCTTGCGCTCCGATCCGCCCATGACCACCGATCCTTCGCGCCGCTCCCGCACGATCGCCGTCGCCTTCAGGTTCCGGGAGGGGACGATCACCGGGACCCGAGATCCAACGGCCGCTGTCCCCGCCAGCTGCCGGAAAAACAGGAAGAAGTGATGCGCCACCCCGCGCTCCAACACCGCCACCCGTCCCCGGGTGAGGAACTCCTTCCACCGCTCACCCTCGTCCGAGGAGATATGAAGGCGCAGGCGGTTCCCGTTCCACACTCCGTCGATCTCGTGGATCGGGCCCGAGGTGGAGCGGAGCGCGTATCCGTTGGGCCGGAACACGGCGTTGGCCTGCAGGCGCACGTCCTCCGAGATGGGCCCTCCGGCGGCCGTGTCCACCGTGATGCGGCCCACGGCTCGCACCCGGGTGCCCTCGCGCCGGATGGCGAACGTCTCGGTGCCCACCTTGCGGTCGTGCACCCGGATCTCGAACCGACCCGAGTCGAGCTCCCGGACCGATTGAGCCAGGGCGAGGGCGCTCCGAGCGCCCGCCGCCGGGCCGAGGGCCGAGAGGCCGACGCACAACACGCCCGCGC
This sequence comes from Gemmatimonadota bacterium, assembly GCA_046757845.1. Classification (GTDB taxonomy): domain Bacteria; phylum Gemmatimonadota; class Gemmatimonadetes; order Palauibacterales; family Palauibacteraceae; genus JBHHYZ01. The sequence continues at coordinate 1,733 of JBHHYZ010000042.1, read as the reverse complement.
GGATGGGACGACTCCACCGCGTGTCCGGACCCGTGGATCCCTCACTCAGCATCTCCGTCCTCCTGTTCGGCGAACAGTCTGCCTCCAATGTAGTCAACGAGATACTCGTAGATCCGCCGCCCCGTCTCGGCCGAAGCTCGACTCGGGCGGCCTACTACCCCCGCTGAGCCTTCAGGTGGCATGGCCTCCGATCCCCGGGTGAGGCGCCGGAGCTCGCTCTCCGGCAGCGGGGCGTCGCGGATCTCCTCTCGGCGCACGAGCTCGGGCGCCAGGTACAGGATCAGCGACGTTTCCAGCTCGCCGGCGTGCTCCGGGATCCCCGGCTCGGAGAGGAAGCGGGACAGATCGACGGAGTTTATGTCGACAGCCCGGATGCGGGCCCGATCGCTCACCACGGCCAGCATCGCGTCGAAGTGGGGCGCGAAGCCCTGGGCCGTCATGAGAATGAACTCCTCCACCCCGTGGCGCTCCCAGCCCGCGATCAGGTCGTTGAGCACCCTGTGGAGCGTCTTGCTCCACAGGGCGGCCGTGCCCGCGTACTCCAGATCCCGCTTCGAGGCGGCCCCGAACGGGAGTGTGGGGGCGATCAAAACGCGGTGACGCGCCGCGATGGCCTCGGCGACCGCGGTGACGATGAGGGAATCGGCGTTCAGGGGCAGGTGCGGGCCGTGCTGCAGGCAGGTGCCGACCGGAAGGATGAGGCGGGGATCCCGCCGAAACCACGCGGCGGCCTCCGGCCACGTGAGATCGGTGAGCCGCGGGGGCGTCGGCGGGTTTGAGCGTTGGCCTGGGTCCATGGGGCACCATCCGCTGGCCGTGCGCCATCGTCTGCCATCCGTCCCACCACCCGACGCCGCCCGTCCCCGGACGAGAGAATCCGCCGGGTAACCGATCGGGAGCGGATTCGCCACGCGCGGAACGTGGCGCGCGCTGGAGGGCGGGGCAACGCCGGAACCCGGGGACACTGAGCCGTCAGCCGGTGGTTCGCAAGTCGGCCGGAGCTTCGCAGCGACGTCCGGCCCCGCGCCGCCGGGACCGGCGGGGACTCTGCGCCCGGAGCCGAGCGGCCGACGTCCACCGGAGTTGAGAGGGCGATGAGCGCACGGGCGCATCTGGAGGCATGCAAGCGATCCGTGCCCGGACCCGAGCCTGCGCCCGGCGTTTCTCCGATGGTTGAAGCCGTGGCCTCGGCCGCCGTCATGGGCCTCCAGGTTCGGCGGGTACGCGTGGAAGTGTCGATCACCCGCGGCACCCCGCTCATCCAGATCATCGGCCTGGCCGAGAACGCGGTGCGCGAGGGACGGGAGCGCATCCGGGCGGCCGCCGCCCAGCTGGGCCTGCACGTGCCCGGGCTACGAATCACGGTGAACCTGGCGCCGGCCGGCCTGCGCAAGCACGGGGCCGCCTTCGACCTGCCCATCATAGTCGCCATCCTGGCCGCGGCCGGCCAACTCTCCCTCGAGGGAGCGCCCTCCTACGCGATGGTGGGCGAGCTGGGTCTGGACGGTCGGTTGAGGCCGGTGCGCGGCGCCCTGCTCATCGCTCTCCACTCGGCCGGCGCGAAGGACGTCGCCGGCCTGATCCTGCCGTTCGACAACCTGAGGGAAGCCCGCCCGGTGACCGGTCTCGAGGTCCGGGGGGCACGTACCCTGCCCGAAGTGCTGGAGTTCCTGCGGGGCCGGCGCGCGCTTCCCGGCCCCGCCCGCGCCGCGCGGGAAACGCTGCTCCGCAAT
>JBHHYZ010000041.1:0-23179 GCA_046757845.1 Gemmatimonadota bacterium | reverse complement strand
CGCACGATGAGCTGGATGAAGCTCATGACGGAAGTGGACGGAGAGTTTCCGGACGTCTCGCTTCGGTTTTTCCCGCGCCCGTGCATGCACTGCGACAACCCGCCCTGCGTTCCGGTCTGTCCGGTGTCGGCCACCTACATCGACGAAGAGGGAATCGTCGGCCAGATCTATCCGCGCTGCATCGGCTGCCGCTACTGCGCGAACGCCTGCCCATACACGGTGAAGTACTTCAACTGGTACGGGCCGGAGTGGCCCGAGTCGGAGCACGAGCATCTCAATCCCGACGTGTCGATCCGGCCCAAGGGGGTGATCGAAAAGTGCACGTTCTGCCACCACCGGAGGCAGAAGGCGCGCGAAGACGCACGGGCGGAGAACCGGGAGATGAGAGAGGAGGACTACCAGCCGGCGTGCGCGGAGATCTGTCCCACCGGCGCGATCGTGTTCGGCGACCTCGACAACCCGCGGCACCGGGTGGCACAGCTCAAGGAGGATCCGCGGGCGATGCGGATGATGGAGGATCTGGGAACGGAACCGAAGGTCTATTACTTGGCGCCGAGGGAGTGAGATGCGTCAGGAGGTGAAGGACAGGCTGGCCAGGCTGTCGACCGACGAGAGAGCGCTGCTCAGACCGCTGGTCGACACCACCCGCACGTTCTACATGGTGGCGGCGCTGCTCGGAGCGATCACGGCTTGGGGCGTGTACGCGTATTACCTGCAGGTCCGGTACGGATTGGGAAAAACGGGCCTGAACCGGCCGGAGTACTGGGGCATCTACATCATCGATTTCGTCTTCTTCATCGGCATCAGCCACGCGGGCACCCTGATCTCCGCCATCCTGAGGATCAGCCAGGCGGAGTGGCGGCGCGCCATCACCCGCTCGGCCGAATTCATCACCGTGCTGGTGCTCGGATTCGGCGCGATCCAGCCCATCATCGACCTGGGGCGGCCGGACCGGGTCCTGTTCGTGTTCCTGCACGGCCACCTCCGATCGCCGCTCCTGTGGGACGTCGCCAGCATCTGTCTCTACCTGACGGCGAGCACGATCTACCTCTACGTGCCGATGCTGCCGGATCTGGCCATCATCCGCGATTCCGGGATCAAAGCGCCCCGACTGTACCGATTCCTGGCCGCCGGCTATCGGGACACACCCGAGCAGAGGGCGCGGCTTCAGCGCGTCATCGGCGTGCTGGCCATCGCCGTGATCCCGGTGGCCGTGTCGGTGCACACGATCATCGGCTGGATCTTCGCCATGACCCTGCGGCCGATGTGGCACAGCACGATCTTCGGGCCGTACTTCGTCGTCGGCGCCATCTACTCCGGGATCGCGGCCCTGCTGGTCGCCATGGTGATCCTGCGTCGGGTCTACCACCTGGGCGACTACTTCCGGCCGATCCACTTCGACTACATGGGGAGGCTATTGCTCCTGATGAGCCTTCTGTGGTTCTACTTCACGTTCGCCGAGTACCTCACCGCGTTCTATGGAAACGAGCCGGCGGAGATGCGCGCCTTCTGGGCCAAGATCAGCGGCCCGTTCGCCATCCCCTTCTGGGTCATGGTGGCGGGTTGCTTCGTGATCCCGCTGTCGCTCATGTGCCGCAAGAAGACGCGCACCCCCCGGGGCACGCTGATCGCCGGATTCGCGGTCATCATCGGCATGTGGCTGGAGCGGTTCAACATCGTCGTCCCGACCTCGGTCAATCCCCGGTGGGGGGTCGAGTCGCTGGGGCACTACACGCCGTCGTGGGTCGAGCTGTCCATCCTGGCCGCCACGTTCTCGGGGTTCATCCTGGTGTACATGGTCGCCACGAAGTTCTTCCCGATCGTGTCCATCTGGGAGATGAAAGAGGGGCGGGAACAATCCGTCACAGAGGTGGCCGACCGGGTTTCGGGGTATCTGCCCCAGACCCCCGTGGCCGCCTCGGGAGAGCGATGATGAGGAAACCCATCGCCAATCCCCGCGTAGCCGGGACGAACGCTCTCACCGCGGTCGTGGCGCTCACCGCTCTCGGATTCCAGCCACTCGCGGCCCAGACCCGCCGGCCGTTTCCGGGAGACCCGGCCTCGGGATCCCGGATCTTCGTCGAGCGCGGCTGTGTACGCTGTCACTCGATCTGGGGAAACGGCGGGAGCCTGGGCCCGGACTTCGCCACGGTGGGCGCCGACCACAGCCTCCAGCAGCTGGCGGGCTTGTTCTGGAACCACACGCCACGGATGATCGAGACGGTTCGCGGTAAGGGATTCGAATGGCCCCAGTTCACGGAGCAGGAGCTCGCCGACATCATCAGCTACATCAACTACGTGAAGCTGTTCGATGAGCCGGGAGATGCGGAGCAGGGGGAACGCTGGTTCCGAGAGAAACGCTGCGTGGAATGTCACTCGCTGGGCGGCCACGGGGGCCAGGTGGGGGTGCCTCTGGACTCCTACGCGCGATACCTGACACCGATCGCGCTGGCGCGCGGCATGTGGAACCACGGGCAGATGATGCGCAGCCAGCAGTCGATCCGCGGCGTTCCGGTCCCGACCTTCGTGGGCCGTGAGATGGCGGACATCCAGGCCTATATCCGGCGCGCCTCGAACGCTCGAGATCGAAAGCTCATCTTTCTGCGCCCACCCGATCCCAACCGTGGTCGTGAGTTGTTCCGTCTGAAGAAGTGCGTCCGGTGTCACGGGCGCGATGGAAGGGGCAGCTCTTTCGCTCCGGACCTGCGGGCGGCGACCCAGAGGCTACGAGTCGGCGAGATCACCGGAGATCTCTGGAACCATTCCCTCCAGATGAGCGGAGTGATGCGGGAGCGGGGAATCGGGATCCCGCGGTTCGCGGAGGGCGAGATGGCGGATGTCATCTCCTTCCTCTACTACCTGCGCTTCTACGAGTCGGGAGGAGATGTGCGCTCCGGCGAGTTGACGTTCGAGAGAAAACGGTGCTCGAACTGCCACTCCACCACCGGTCGGCCATCGGTGGGACCCAACCTGGCCCGCTCCAAGGCCGTCCTGACCCAGCTGGGACTCGCCACCGCCATGTGGAATCACGCTCCCGCCATGTACGACCGGGTACAGGTGGCCAACGTGGAGTGGCCCCGTTTCGAAGGCCACGAGATGCGGGACCTGTCCGCCTACCTGCGGGCACTGGCCCGGGAGCAATCGCCAGAGCGCTAGAAGGCCGACGAACCCGAGCTCCATCCGAGACCGGGTCGGCCCGAACCGTCCAGCTTGGACGGCTTTCACACCCGGGTTAACGCTCCGTCCGACCCCGCTCATAGCCCTCCAGGGCGGTAGCCACCACGTAGCGAGCCACGTCCTCCACCTGCTCGTGACTCAGTCCGACAGCGGGAGGCATTCTGGCATCGGGGTTGAGCGAGGTAGGCTCCTCCATGTACTGGTGGATGTACGCCACCGTCCGGAACTTACCCACCTGGTCCAGATTCGGACCGTACGTCCCTCCGTGCCCTCCCAGGCGGTGGCACGCCAGGCACCGCTGCGCGAACAGCGTGGCCGCCGCCGGCGTGTGCTGGATCTCGTTCCCCAGGGAGAGCAGAAACGAGACCAGGTCTCTCATGGATTCGCCCTCGAGCGGGAGAGCCGGCATCGGCGACGTGGGGACGATCGAGCGGGGATCGCGGAGATGAGTGGCCAGCCACGCGGAGTCGGGCCGTCGCAAGCCGACGATGGTCAGGTCCGGGCCCACCACACCGCCCAGTCCGCGGATGCTGTGACAGTTCGGGCACCCCAGCTCGTCGAACAGGAGTCGGCCGCGCGCCACCGCGAGCGGTGGCTTCGTGAGGCTCGGCTTCCCGCCCTCGGCGCCCGCCAGCCCCAGGCCGAGCACTCCCACTACCGCGAGCCCGCCCGCACCCAGCAGGCTCGCCCGCCCCCACGGCCGGTCCAGTAGTGGTCGACTCCACCAGGGAAGAGCGAGAAGGATGAGGACGCCCAACGCGGGCAACCCCACCGCGACCAGGGACTCGGCGGAGCCGGGAAAGAACCTGAGGAGCTGGAACAGGGGGAGGAAATACCACTCGGGGCGGGGTACGTATCCGGTATTGGTCGGATCCGCGGGGGCCTCGAGCGGAGCACCCACCCGGAGAGCCACCAGAAGCAGCAGGGCGAAGGTCAACATCATGGCCGCCGCATCCATGGCCATGATCTCCGGCCAGAATGGCACCGAACGCCCGGTTGCGGCGTCATCCGGATTCGCAGCCGGCCGCTCGGACTTTCTCTCCCGGCGGGAAGAGATGCCGTGCAGGACGACCAGATACAGGTGGAGCACGATCAGCGTAAGCAGCGCCGCCGGAAGCAGGGCGACGTGAGCCCCGTAGAATCGTGAGAGCGTCGCCGCCCCGACCTCGGCCCCGCCACGGAGGATATGGAGGAGCGGCGTTCCCACCACGGGCAACTGGGCCGTCATGTTCGTGCCCACGACGGTCGCCCAATAGGCCTTCTCATCCCACGGGAGCAGGTAGCCCGTGAACGCGAAGGCGAGAACCACCACCAGGAGGACCACCCCGGTGCACCAGGTGAACTCGCGCGGACGCCGGAAGGCGAGGTGGCGAAAACTGTGCAGGAGATGGAGGAACAGGGTGACCACCAGGAAAGAGGCGGCCCAGTGGTGCAGTCCGCGAACGACTCCACCGAGCGTCACCCGCCGCTCGATGTACCGCACGCTGTGGTAGGCGTGCTCCGTGGCCGGAGCATAGTTGAGGGTCAGGAGGACCCCGGTCGCGATGAGAACGAGGATCAGCGCGAGAGTCACGGACCCGAGGGTGTGAAGCCAGCCGACTTCGGCCGGAATCGGCCGGGTCAGAAGCCGATTTCGAATGGAATCCCAGCCGAAGCGCTCTTCCCAGAAGCCGGCGTCTGGCCGCGTGGGCTTCATCCCGGGCCGCGCGACGGCGGAGCGGCCAGCCCTCCCACCCACAACGCCCCGTTCTCAACCCGCTGCTCCAACCGATCGAGAGGTCGGGGCGGGGGGCCGGCCACGACGTTGCCCTCGATGTCGAACACACCACCGTGGCACGGACAGCGGAACAGTCGTTCGGACGGGTTCCAATCGTACGGACAGCCCAAGTGGGTGCAATGCGGATCGAAGGCGACGATCCGGTCGTCCCGTTCCCGCACCAACCACACGCTCCTGCGCCGGCGGATAGTGGTCCAGGCGTCGGGCACGACGTCCACGTAGTCGATCCGAACGGGCTCGCCCGAGCGCAACTCGTCGACCCGCGCCACGGAGGTGAAGCGGTCCTTCGAGCCGCGGCCGCGGCTTCCGACTACATATGCGCCGCCCAGCCCGCTGATCGCCGCGGCGAACACACCGCCCATCGCGAGGGTGGCACGGGCTAGAAAGTCTCGCCGACCGGTGCGACCGCCGTCCCGTTCATCGTCACGATCGTGCCGCATGGGCTCTCAGGTATTGGGCGATCTGGAAGGCTTGCTCATCGGTCAGCGGGGTCACGTCCATCATCGACATGTTGGCCCGCATCCGCGCCACCACCTCCTCCCAACCCGCCGCCGTGTGCGCCGACGGCGAAGGCAGCTCGTGACAGACCGAGCACAGTTCCCTGGCCAGATCCGCCCCCGGGCCATCCTCGTACTCGCCCGGGGCGGCGGCCGGCAGCGCGTTCCTCTGCAGATAGGCGAGCAGCGTGTCGACATCCGCGGCCGGCGGGAGTTCCGCGGTCTCCAGGCCGGAGAGCAGCACATCGCCGACCAGCTTGCCGGTGAGCGGCCCGCCCAGGCGGTTCTTCAGAGTCCGGGCCCTCATGAGCATGCGGTGGACGAGGATCGGCCACTCGGCGGCCGTATGCATCTGCGGCGCCGGCATCCAGTGGCACTGCACGCAGTACACCTGCAACAGCGCGGCCCCCCGGGAGCGGGATTCCGGCAGGTCCTGGCGCTTGTAGCTGCTGGGTGGGAGACCCGCGCCGATGGAGCTGATCATCCGCCACCTCTGGCCCCGGTTCAGCGAGGCGGTCGGAACTCCGCCGAGCTCCGAGAGCACACTGTCCAGGCCCGCCAACGTGACCGGAAGTTCGGGTTTCTCGGACGGCTGACAGCCCAGCAGGCCCCCGCCGGCCAGGACGGGGAACAGGAGAGCACCAAGGAAAGCCCTGGACTTATTCATGACTGCGCACTCGCGAAAGAGGTTGAAATGAGGCCGCGAACGTGCACGGACGTGGCGCGCGCGTCTGGCGGCCGTTAGTCTCCTAAAGCAAGATGTGGACCCGAGTTGAGAGCCTCTGTTCGGCCTCCTCCGAGACATCTTGGCCCGGTCGGCGAGCACGGGTCGGGTCTTATTGTCCCGGTCGCCCGGGGGATCCGGCCGGCGGCCTCAGCGGCGCCGGAGCGCCGTGGGAGAGAAACCGATGGAACATGATGTGATGGGGGAAGCCCACGCGGGACAGGGACCTGCCTGGAGTCCCGAGCTCCGCTGGATCGCGTTCTTCGCACGGGGGCTGCTCGGGCTCCTGTTCCTGATGACCGGCTGGACCAAGATGTTCCACATGGGTCCGCTGGAGCACGCGCGGCAGTTCTTCGTGGAGCCGTACGCCGAGACATGGATTCCGGTGTGGCTCCTTTGGGCCCTCGGCACGGTCGTGCCGTTCGTGGAGTTGGTCTCGGGCGGGCTGCTGCTGGTCGGGCTGTGGGTGCGGCGAGTCCTGTTGACCCTCGGCTTCCTGCTCCTGATGGTCACCTACGGACACCTGCTCGCCGAACCGTTCTTCGACGTCACCACTCACATCTTTCCGCGGGCGGCGCTCCTGCTGCTCCTGCTCGCGCTTCCCCATGACGCCGATACGGTTTCCCTGGACGGGTGGCGTCGCCGCCGCGCTTGACCGGGCCGTTTCTTGGACTCTCGGGCGGAGCCGGAACCGCTATTGCCCCCCCGTCCCTTCCCATCGAAGTTCGACCCGTACCGGTGGGTCCCCTCGAAGGAGCGTCCGGATGGTGCGCACCCTCTTCCTGTCCACGGGATACCACGTCCCGGAGCGAGTGGTCACGAACGCCGAGCTGGCGGAACTGATGGACACCACCGACGAGTGGATCCGCCAGCGATCGGGCATCGAAGAACGGCGTTGGGTCGAAGACGGGCAGTGCGGCTCGGATCTCGCGGCGACCGCCGCTCGACGCGCCCTGGAGCGTGCCGGCCTGGAAGCCTCGGACCTGGACTGCCTCATCGTCGCTACGCTCAGCCCCGACCACTTCTTTCCGGGCACCGGGGTGTTCCTGCAGCGTAAGCTCGGGATCACGGGGATCCCCTGCCTGGACGTGCGCAACCAGTGCAGCGGCTTCCTCTACGCGCTTTCGGTGGCGGACGCCTGGATACGGGTCGGCCGGTATCGGCGGATCCTGCTGGTGGGGACCGAGGTTCATTCCACCGGCCTCCACAAGAACGACGCCGGACGCGACACGGCGGTCCTGTTCGGCGACGGTGCCGGCGCGGCCATCCTCGGACCGACGGAGGAGACGGACCGGGGCATCCTGTCGGTTCATCTGCACGCGGACGGCCGTCATGCCGAAAAGCTCTGGGTGGAGGCGCCCGCCTCCCGCTACGCCGGCCTGATCACCCATGAACACATCGCCCGGGGTCTCACCCGGCCGGCGATGCAGGGCCGGGAGGTGTTCAAGCACGCGGTTCACCGCATGCCGCAGGTGGTTCGCGAGGCCCTGAAGACAAACGGCCTCGCGATCGAGGACGTGGATCTCCTCATCCCCCACCAGGCCAACCTTCGCATCTCGCAGGCCGTTCAGAAGGCGCTGGGGCTGCCGGACGACCGGATCTACAACAACATCCAGCGATTCGGAAACACCACCGCGGCGAGCATCCCCATCGCGCTGCACGAGTGCGTCGAGGCGGGCCGGCTCGCGGCGGGAGACCTGCTGTGTCTGGCCGCCTTCGGCTCCGGTTTCACGTGGGGCAGCGCGCTGGTTCGCTGGTAGCTCGCCGATCCGGCGATCACCCGCCGCCCGCCGATCCACGGACCGCGACCGGTCGCCCGCCGATCCGCCTCTGACCTGAGCGGCCGTTTCCACGGCGGCTACCCACGCTTCCGGACACGCCTGTGTGCAAGATTCCCGGACTCGTTCGTGTTCACACACGAATCCGGGATCCCGGGCATCCCCCACGAAGGACGGAGCGCGCCCACCCGCGGGAGTGGCGCGGTCCAGAACCGGGAGGTGACCATGAGATACCGTCGAAGCACGACGGCCGTGGCCGTCCGCGGCATGGCGGTGTTCGGACTGGCTCGGGAGATTCGAACCGTGGACCTGGCCAGGGGCCTCGCCTCGCTCGAGTTCGGCGACGTAGCCGCGAAGATCCAGACAGAGACCGTCCACATTCGAGCGCTCCGGTGAGGAGCGACCTCGCGTCCGCTGCGGATCCCGGAGCAGAACTATCGATACGATCTGTTGAGCCCGCAGAAGCGGCTCGAGCGGTACGTGGGCCGCACGGTGACGGTCTACCGGTGGAACGCCGGGGAAAGTCGGGAGCGGCCGTAGTTCGCCGAGGAAGCTTTCTTCGAGTACCATCTGTACATGCTGAAACGCCCCACCACCCTGAGAGATGCGGAACGGAAGCAGGTCACCCTGCTGGAGGCGAAGGGATTCGGGCTGCGGAGACGCCTCATCTTCCGGGGAGCCGCGGCGTCTTACCGGAGCCGGTACGGCGACGTCGAAGCGAACGCGAAGGTGGGCGTGTACCTCGAGTTCCGGAACAATCGAGACAACCGTCTCGGCATGCCGCTACCGGCGGGCGTGGTCAGGGTCTACAAGGCCGACGAGGCCGGCGCGCAACAGTTCATCGGAGAGGACCGGATCGATCACAGCCCCCGGGACGAGCGCCTGCGGATCAAGCTGGGCGAAGCCTTCGACGTCGTGGGTGACCGCCGCCAGATGGAGTACAGAGTGGTGGGAAGCTGCGCCTCGGAAAACACAGGGGAAGTCTCGCTGCGGAACCACAAGGACGAGGACGCGAGCGTCGAGGTCGTGGAGCCCGCCGAAGGCGACTGGGGAATCCTCTCGGCCAGCCACCGGGCGACCCGGGCCCTCGCCCTCAGTCTTCGCTTTCCTCCGCCGCCACCACCTCGACACCGGGCTCCTCGGCGCGTTCGACCACGATGGAGCAATTCGTCACCAGCGCGGCGATGGCGCCGATCGCGGCCCAGGCGGGCAGCAGGAGGGTGCCTACCACGCCGATCGTGAGCGGGATCTCGATCAGCTCCTTCCCATCATCGTTCTTGATGCTAATCCGCCGAACGTTCCCCTCGTGGATGATCTCCTTGACCTTGCCGACGAGGTTCTCGCCGCGGACCTGATGCTCTTCCGTCTTGCCGCTGCGGGCCATCGGGACCTCCCTTTCTCACGGTTCGCTGGCCCGCCCTCGGCTTCGAACCCGAACGGGCATCTCGAACCCTCCATGTCCCTCGCTCAACCGTGCCACCATGCCATCATACGTCCCTCGGCCCCGGGAAGTTACAGCGGAGCCCGCACGGCCATCCTGTCTGGCGCGGCGATAGGCATGAGCCGCAAGTTTCCTGCGTCCGACCCGGGCGACCCTGCGCACAGGCCACAGTCGAGGAGGAGCATGTGAGGGACGAACAGATCTCCGCCGCCTTCCCGTTCGAGTCCCGCTACGTCGCGGTCGACGGTTCGAGGATGCACTACATCGAGGAGGGCGAGGGCGATCCGATCCTCTTCCTGCACGGCAATCCCACATCCGCCTATCTCTGGCGCAACGTGATCCCCCATGTGACGCCCCACGGGCGGGCCATCGCGGTGGACCTGATCGGGATGGGGAGATCCGATAAGCCGGACGTCGAGTACCGCTTCTTCGACCACGTCCGCTACGTGGACGGGTTCATCCGGGCACTCGGGCTCAGGGACATCACCCTGGTCGTGCACGATTGGGGCTCGGCCCTGGGCTTCCACCATGCGATGCGCCACGAGGACAACGTGAAGGGGATCGCCTTCATGGAGGCGATCCTGGCCCCCATCGCCGGCTGGGAGAACTTCCCGCCCGATGCCCGAGAGATGTTCCAGGCGTTCCGTACGCCCGCGCTGGGCCGGGATCTGCTGGTCAACCAGAACCTGTTCGTGGAGCGGGTGCTGCCCGGCGCGATCATGCGCAGGCTCACAGATGAGGAGATGGACCGCTACCGCGAGCCGTTCGTCGACCCGGCCAGCCGAACGCCCGTATGGCGGTGGCCCAACGAGATCCCGATCGGGGGCGAACCGGCCGACGTGGCGGAGGCGGTGGCGGCGTACAACCGGTGGCTGCAGGAGACGGGAATCCCCAAGCTCCTGTTCCATGCCCGGCCCGGTGTCCTCGTGCCGGCCGACGCCGTAGAGTGGTGCCGGGGCCATCTCCCCAACCTGGAGACCGTGGACCTGGGAGAGGGGATCCATTTCCTGCAGGAGGACCATCCCGGCGCGATCGGCCGCGGGCTGGCGGAGTGGATTCGGGGCCTGTGAGCCCCCGCGACCGGACCGAAACTCGGTGTCGATCTCACGACGCTCCCACGGACGGAGCCCCATGCCAGGAGAGTTGAGCGGCCCGCAGCCGGGGCGGCCCGTGGCCGTGGTGACCGGCGCGTCCAGCGGAATCGGCCGCGAGCTGGCCGTTCTGCTGGCGGCCGGCGGGTTCGACTTGATCCTGGCCGCGCGCCGGGCCGAGAGACTCCGGGAGCTCGCTCGCCAGCTGTCCTCGAGGCATGGCGCCGGCGCGCGAGCCGTCGTCGTGGATCTGGCGGAGCCCGGCGGCGCCGAACGAGTGTACGACGCCGCGAATCGAACGCCCGGCGGCGTCCAGGTGCTGGTCAACAACGCGGGAATCGGATCGTTCGGCCCGTTCGCCGATACCGAGTGGGCGAGGATCCGCTCCCAGCTGCGCCTCAACATCGAGGCCCTGACGCGCCTCACCCATCTGTTCGTGCCAGACATGGTCCGCCGTAGGGCAGGCCGAATCCTCAACGTAGCGTCCACCGCGGCGTTTCAGCCGGGACCCCGCATGGCCGTCTACTACGCCTCCAAGGCCTACGAGCTCCTATTCTCCGAAGCGCTGGCCGAGGAACTCCGGGGGACCGGCGTGACGGTGACGACGCTTTGCCCCGGACCCACCCGAACGGAGTTTCAGGACCGCGCGGGGATGGGAAGCTCCGGACTGTTCCGGCTGTGGAGCGTGATGGACGCCGCCCGGGTGGCCGAGGCCGGCTATCGGGGCATGCTGCGGGGAAAGAGAATCGTGGTACCGGGGACGTTCAATCGGCTGACGGCCCTGAGCCCGCGCTTCCTGCCCCGTCGCTGGATGGCCCGTCTGGTCGGAATGATCCAGGCTCCCCGCGGTCCATGATCCCGCCCGCCGGTGGCGGCCGGCGCCGCGACCTCCGCTCGGTCCGTTGAGATTCCTGGCCCTGCTCGCACTGCTCGTCCTGGTGGTGGGCGTGTGGCGGCGAGGGCGGCTTCGGGCGTTGCGGCGCCACGCCCGGTTCCATCTCGATGACGAGATGATCCGCCGCATAGAGACGGAGGGCCGACTCCTTCACGAGGCGGACGAGCCCCTCGATCTCGAAGAGATTCGGGAACAGGAAGACGCCTTCTGGGACCAGACCTGGGATGAGCCGGAGGAGCTGTGAGGCAGGGCGCTCGCCCCGGTCCGCGAGCAACGGTGCGTTCGCCCTGCGGGTCTCAGTGGTTGCGGGGTTCCGCGCGGACGCCGCACGGGTGGGCGTGGCCCGGCCGCGCCAGCGATTCGCTACCACTCAGGAGGGACGACCGTGATCCGTTTACAGAGCCGCGCGACCCGGCTCCTATCCCTGGCGATCATCCTCGCCCCGGCCACCGCGGGGACGGCCCAGGAAGAGCCGGTTCCCGAACCGACGCTCGGGGCGCTCGAGACCACGTTTCCGGCCGGGTTCGGAAACATCCGCGGCCTTCGCGAGCTTCCCTCGGGCCGGGTGCTGTTGGCCGACGGACTCGGCCAGGCGTTGGTGCTGCTGGACCTGGCCGCGGGAACGGCGGACACGATCGGGCGGGTGGGCCAGGGCCCGGACGAGTATCGGCTGCCGGACGCCCTCTTCCCCCTGCCCGCCGATTCCACGCTCCTGGTCGACCTGGGCAACGGCCGGCTCACCGTCCTCGGCCCGGACCTCGGCTTCGGTGAAACGACACCGATCGCCCGACAGGCGGCGGCGGGCGGGATGAGCCTGGTGATCCCCCGCGGCACGGACGCGGTGGGCCGAATCTACTTTCAGGCCAGCGCTGTCGCGTTCGACGGAAGACTCCCGGACTCGGCCGGGATCGTACGCTGGAACCGCCGGAGCGGAGCCATGGACACCGTGGCCCGAGTCAAGCTGCGGGAACGTCGGCGGAGCTCCTCGGGAGGCGCGAACGATCGCCAGGTGCGCCTCATGCCCGTCCCGTTCAGCGCACAGGACGCCTGGGCCGTGGGTCCCGACGGGCGGGTCGCCGTGGCGCGGGCGGATGTGAACCGGTCGGCCGAGTATCGGCTCGACTGGATCCAGCCGGAGGGACGGCTGCAGCGAGGACCTCCTGTCCCCTACCGACGGGTCCCGGTGCGCAAGGCGGACCGGGAGGAGTGGCTCGCCTCGCTGTCGGGGGGGCTCCGCATGTCGATCACAGACGACAACGGCCGGATCCGCACCTCGTTCTCCCGAGGCGGCGGAGGCCGTAACCCCCTGGCCGCGAATCTCGAGGCGCTCGACTGGCCGGACACCAAGCCGGCGTTCCCGGCCAGCGCCGTTCGGATCGCCCGGGACGGAAGGGCGTGGGTGGAGCGTCACGTCCCCGCCGGCCAGGCTCGCCGCTTCGACGTGTTCGGGCCGGATGGCCGGCGCCTGGGGCGCGTCGCACTGCCGGAAGGCAGGGATCTGGTCGCATTCGGGAAGGACGTGGTCTACCTGAAGCGGAAGGACGCGGTCGATTTCGAGTGGCTGGAACGCTACCGATCGCCTAATCTCTGACACGGGAAGAGCGGCCGGCGGACCAGCGGGAATCTCCGCGGCGCCGTGCGGGTTGCCGGTCGGCCCGTCGGCCGCCCGAGCACGAAAGCCGGAGAAAGGATCATCATGCGCCGAAGGGCCGCACTGACGCTGGCGTGCCTAGCAGTGTTCGGACGGACGGGCCTGAATGCACAACAGGCTCGGGATTCAACGCGGGAGGGGACCGACGCCGTCGCCGCCCCGGCGGCGGACTCCAGCGCGGCGGGATCGGTCAAGCTCACGCCGGAGGAGGAGGTTCTCTCCGTCGTCCGGGCACTGTTCGACGCCATGCGGGCGCGAGACTCCGCCGCCGTGAGGGCGGTGTTCAACGAGGATGCCCGGCTGGTGACCACCATCGACCGGGCCGGTGTGCCGGCGGTCCGGTTGAGCACGATCGATGGCTTCGTGGAAGTGATCGCTTCGGCCACGGCCGACCTCGACGAGAGGATTCGAGATCCCGAAGTACGCATCGATGATGATCTCGCGACGGTGTGGACTCCGTACGCCTTCTTTCTGGACGGGGAGTTCAGCCACTGCGGCGTGGACGCTTTCCTCCTCACCCGAACCCGGGATGGATGGAAGATCGTCCACATCGCCGACACGCGGCGGCGCGCGGACTGCGATCCGGGTTCATTTCCCTGACCCGCTCCGCGGCGGTGGGCCGAGACGTCCGGGGATCGGAGCGGCGGCGCTTCGGTGCGGCGGCGCCTGCACTCAAGCGTCCCGACGAGCCACGAGCCGCAGCGCCCGGTCCTTCAGCCGCTTGAGTGGTGGCCGGAGGCGCTCGGCGGTGCTCAGCCACGGGCTGGGCCGCCGTCCCGGCGCCAGTCGATCCGCGCGCGCGCTCATCAGGTAGTACTCGTAGTCCTCCAGGTAGGCGCGCAGCATCTCCTGGGTTAGAATCGGCCGGGACTGTCCGGGAGCGAAACGCGTCGTTTGCGACGCGTGGGCCGCGATCGCCCGCCTCTTGCGAGGGAGTCCGGCCGTCACGTTCACGCCGATCAGGTGGCGGGCATCCAGGCGTGACCGCACATCGATCCGCCCGCGCCATCCCAGATACGGGTAGATGAAGTATTCCAGCAGCATCGTGGCAGGCCGCTGAATCCGAAGCCGCGAGATCGCGGCGCGAGCCAGACGCACGTGGTCCGGATGCTGGTCTCCCCGGAAGGGCAGCACCACGGTCCCCGGCTGGATGCGGTCGATCAGCCTGGCCAGCCGGGCCTCCAGCCGCGGCCCCGCGGCGCCGAGCCCGCCATCGTCGAACTCGAGGAAACTCCGGTTGCCGCGGGGGATGCCAAGCTCGTCGAGGGCTCGGGTAGCCTCCCTTCTCCGGATGGCCGCCATCTCCGCGGGCGTGGGATCGCGGGTCCCGAAGGCGTTCACATGGGATCTCGCCCCATCGGTGGCGAAACAGACGTGAAGCTCGCCGGTGTCCGCGCCGCTGCCCAGCAGGCCGCCGCAGCCCAGCGTCTCATCGTCCGGGTGCGGCGCGAGCACCAGTACGGGGTGAGGCACCTCGCGCGCCAGAAACGTCCGCGCGTCCGGACAGGGACGGGCACCGAACCGCGGCCTCGGCGACGGCCCCGGGCCGGCCCCGCGAGGGTCCGTCACGGGAGAGGCTCCGGAGATCGGGGTGAGGACTCGACACTGTGGCGCCGGCCAGCCCGATTTCGGCACCAGCGTTGAATCCGGACCCGACTCTGACGGAGACGGGGTGAGCGTGGCATCCGCCAACGCAGATGCAGGAGCGGGAGCAGCGCGCGGCCCCGGGCGCCGCGGGCCAGAGCCATCCGGTGCACTTCCGCCGTCTCGCTGGCCCAGCGGCGCTTGTACGCGTCGTCCCCCTGCATCAGATCGAGTCGCTCCAGCCCGGATTCGAACGTGGCCCGCACCACATGGGCCAGGAGCAGAGTGCCGGTGCCGGAGCGCGCCGACCGATAGGCGGTCTGATAGCTGTACCGCGTGCGGTGGTTCAGCAGGCTGATGTCGAACGCCGCCAGCTCTCCTCCCACTCGACAGGTCCACACCTCGGCGGCGATCTCCGACATCAGCAGCAGGTCCTCGACAAAGGCCCTGAGTCGCCCATCCCGGAAGAACGAGAGACCATGCTCCCACTTCCATGAAGCGCGCTCCGTCTGCTCCAATTCCCGGAGCAGCGAAGGCGAGGGACGTTCCCTCCCGAGCGTCACGGTCCCGTACGCGTCGACTCTCCGCGCGGTTCGCCGCAGACCGGCCCTGAAGTTCTTCGTCTTTCCGGCCAGGAACGCCGGCCAGGAACCGCGGGCATCGATCGCTGGACAGATCTCTCGCCTTCCCTCCATGCCGGGGAGGCCGGACGCCGCCTGCAGCGCCCGCCGGGCCGGAGCGGCCGCGCGGAGCCCCTCGAGAAGGCACACGTCGAAGGAGGGCGTCGTCTCCGCCAGTCCACGACCCAGGGCCCGCCACGCTTCCGGATCGGCCTCGTCGGCCAGAGGCCCCAGATAGTCGGAGATGCCGTGTCCCATGGGCCGGAGCAGCCGGAGCGAACCGAGTCGCTGCATCACCATGGCCAGGAGCCCGCGCGGCGGGTCCCCCGCCACGAGGATGGCGGGGGTGGTGGCTCCGCCCGCGAGATGCCGATGCCAGAGGCGAGCCCAGTCATACGTGAGGAAGGGCGGTGGATCGAGATCGCTCTCTAACCGCCTCCAGGCCGGCTCCATCGTCCGAAACGCGTCCGGACCCTCCAGCCAGCGGACGTTCACGGCCGGATCCGTTTGACCAGATCCGACAACCCGCGCCGCGCTCCCGCGGGGACCAGATCCAGAGCCACGCACAGAACCAGGAAGACCGCGAGGGATGCCGCCGCCGACAATCCCGGCAGACCCGCTCCTACCGCCAGCGCCCCCACACCCACCGCCACGCCCACCGGTAGCAGAAACACCAGCGCTGGCCGGAGCAGGGCGGCCAGGTCGATCACCCGCCGCAGAGCCTCCAGGTACAGGACGGCCGCCGCCAGCAGCGCCGCGATCGAGGCCGCGAGCGCCCCCCAGACACCGAACCGTGGAATCAACAGGGCGTTGAGGATGATGTTGCCGAGCACGGAGAGGAACTGGAGCGCCAGGAAACGGGCTTGGAGTCGAGCCGCCAGAAGAACGCGCGCCGCCGCGACCTCCACGCCCGCCAGCAGGGCGAGAACGGCCATCGCCCGGAGCAGGGGCACGGAGGTCGCGAAACTCTCTCCCAGGAGCGGAATCAGGACCGCCGGCACCACGAAGAAAAGCGCCCATCCCACCAGCCCGCCCACCACCATGGTGCTCTTCAGAAGGCGCCCGGCCACCACGGCGAGGCGGCCCGGATCCCACTCGTGAGTACGGCTCAACACCGGGTACGCGGCGAAGCCGAGGAAGCTCAGCGGCATGGACATCACTTCGAGGAACTTGAGGCTGGAAGCATAGATCCCCGTCGCCCGCTCTCCCGCCATCAAGGCCAGCATCACCACGTCGGCTCGGGCGTAGAGGATCATCAACAGCTCGGCGGCCGCGAAGGGCCAGGCGATGCGCAGCACCCGCATCACGTCCGGGCCCGATACGCGAATCGCGGGCATCCCCGTGAACCCCAAGACCGACCGAAGCGCCAGACCCACCATCAGAAGTCCGGCCACCGGATAGGCCACCAACGCATCCACCAGCGTGGCATGCGATCCCCCCACCAGGATGAGAGCGACCACGATTCCGAGCGCACGGCAACCCAGCTCGCTGAGCGCGGGCGCCACCATGCGCTCACCGGCGTAGGCGGGGATGAACAGCGTCCGGGCCACCGCGAAGGACAGCTGATAGATGGCCATGATGAAAATGATCGAGGCGACGGCCGGCGACGGTCGAGTCAGTGCGACGAAGGCGACGAGCAGGCCGGCGACTCCCGCCAGCAACACGAGCTGCGCGCCGATCAGGCCGCCGATGAGCTGGCGCGCTTCACTCGCCGTGCTCCGGGCGACCTCGCGCACTCCATAATCCTCGAGTCCGAACATGACCGCGACGTGCGCCAGCCCCGCGATGGCCACGCCGTATGCGTATTCGCCAATTCCCGACGGGCCGAAGTTTCGGGACAGGACGATGAACAGGACGAAGCCGAGGATATCCCCCACCAGGTTGGCGGAGGTGAGCCACCCGGCGTTCCGCAGGACAGCCAGGAAGGGAGGGGGAGCCCCCAGGGTCGGAACGCCCAGGGCCGACCCCGGGTCCGGAAGCCGTTCCGGGTCCACGCTCGACCCGGAGCCGGGCGCGGAACCGGGAGCCGCGGTCACATCAGACAGGACGCGCCGTCCCGAAAATCTCGTCATACGTTGCGTCGAATGCGTGGAAGGCGGCTTCGTACCCGAAGCTCGCCACCGCGGCACGCCGGCCTCGCACGCCCAGGCGTGAACGGAGCCCGGAATCCGAAAGCACGGCCAGCAGCCGATCGGCCAGCGAGGCGGGATCGTCGCGCGGAACCAGAAAGCCCGTCTCCCCTTCCCGAACCACCTCACCGGTCCCGCCCGCATCCGTCGCCACCACAGGTAGACCGCAGGCCATCGCCTCCAGGTAGACGATGCCCAGGGCCTCCTGGCGCGAGGCGAGCGTGAACAGCTCGGCCCCTTGATACAGGCGAATCAAGGCCGCGCCTTCCACGTGGCCGAGAAACCGGACACGGCGTTCCAGGCCGAAGGATCGGGCCATCCGTTCCAGCATCTCCCTCACCGGACCCGCGCCGGCGATTCGAAGCTCGAGCCCGTCCGCCTCCGCCGCCACCCGCCGGAACGCCTCGAGAAGGACCGGGAAGCCTTTGCCTCGATCCAGCCTGGCGACGCTCAGCAGATAAGGCCGGGACCTCGAGGCGGATGCGGCCGGCGTGAATCGCTCCGTGTCCACCGGCGGCCGAACCACGTCCACTTTGGTCGGCGGCAAGGCGAGATCCCGCACGATGTTCGCCTCCGAGTACCGGCTCACCGCCAGCACCCGTGAGGCCGCCCGCGCGCAGGCGATCTCCTGCCGGAGCGTCCTGCGGTCGAACACGCGATTGTACAGGTAGTAGTGCCGAAGGCGGGTCCGGGGGCGGGCGCCGGTCTCCGCCGAGTACGTGCCCGCCACCCAGGCGACGAACGGGAGCCCGCGCCGAACCAAGGGAAGAGCCAGATCCATGGAGCCCGAAATGAGCTGGTGAGCGTCGTAGGACCCTGAAATCCGGCAGCGCCGGCCAAAGGATGCGGCGCGCCAGTGGTGGGGCGAGGTTCCGGAGATGGGAATCGCGTGTATCTGACCCAGGCCGGGCTCACGCCGCAGTTTGCCGGACGCCCGGCGGGATGAACCTTCGGCCGGGTGGTACACGTCGCAGCAGTGGCCGCGACGCGCGGCATAGCGCAGAAACGCCTGCAGTTTTCGATATTCGCCCCCCCCGAGCTCGGGATCCTGGGCGATCACACAGATTCTCACGGGTTCCGACCCCCACGAACTGAGGACCGCCGGAGGCATCGGATCAGGAGAGCGCGCCTAACTCTCCCAGCGGCGATCGAGGCTCCTCCGGGCGCGTCTTCCCGGTCCCTTCCCCACCCTCCGGACGAGCCCGAAGCTCCGGCGACCGGCCTCGAGCCGCCCGCGGAGGCACCTCCTCCGGGCGCGGATTCCCGGGTGCCGCCGCGGATCCCAGGTCCGGCGCCACGGCAGGCTCCAGGTCTGGCTTTCCACCCTCATGGGAGGCTCTGCGGCCCAACCCGGCCACCTCCAGCTGCCGCAACGTCTTGCGCGCGCACCTGGCCCAGGTGAAGGCCTGCGACCGCTCGCGTCCCAGCTCGGCTAGCCGCCGGCGAGCGTCGGGATGAGACGCCACGAAGATCATGGCGCTCGCCAGTCCAGCCACATCATAGGGGTCCACGAGAATGCCGGCCTCTCCGGTCACCTCGGCCGGTCCGAAACGATCCGCCGTGATCACGGGGCAGCCACTGGCCATGGCCTCCACCAGCGGGAGACCGAATGAATCGTACAGAGACGGCAGAACGAGCGCTTCCGCCATCGCGTAGAGGGGTGGCAGGGACTCGTGCTCGATCCAGCGCTTCCACACCACCCACTCCCCGATCCCCAGTCGCTCCACCAGGGCGAGCTCGTCATCGCACAGCCATGCGTGCTGGCCCGCCACCACGAGCGGGATCCCGCGCGGCGGGCCGGCCTGGGCGTACGCTTCCAGGAGGCGTCCGAAGTTCTTGGGAGGATAGATCTGACCCACGTACAGGAAATACCGATCCGGCAGATTCCACGCGGACCGTGCACGCTCCTTCGCCTGGCTGGAAAGCGGTCGGCGAAATCGCTCGTGCACTCCCAGGTGCACGGTGGCCACCTTGTCGGGCTCGATGTTCAGATACTGGATGAGATGGTCTCGGGCGGTGCCGGAAACAGACAGGATGCGGGTAGCCGCGCGCGCGTAGCGCGGAAACAAGAAGCGATGGCTCATCCGGTCGAGCCAGCGGGACGCCCATGGCATCAGGTACCAATCCATGCCGTGGCAAACGAACACGCTGGGACAGTCGATCCCCAGCGGTACCGAGTACTTGGGATTGAACACCAGGTCCAACCGCTCGCTCCGCACGACCCGCCGAATCGCCCACTGGTCCCAGGCAATCTTGAAAGGTGTGCGCGCCACCACGGAGCGATCCGCACGACGCCCCTGGAACTCCACCGCCGATGCCCGATTGCGAAAGATGAGGACGAACTCGTGGGCCGTGTCCAGCTTCAGCAGCTCCTGCAGCAGGTGGCGCGTATACACGATCACACCACCGGGATGTTCGTCGAGGTGCCGCAGCATCACGCCGATCCTCATGTCATCGCCCACCTTCGCGTCCGGCTGGTCTCGGATGCCCGATAAACACAGATTCCTCCACCCCCGCTTCCCGGCGCAGACGGCTGTATCTCGAATTGCGCGTCGCGCGGACGGCCGTGCCCGGCGCGCATCGGCCCGGCACGGACGCATTCCACGTGCCGCCCCGGCGCGAGCCGAACAGGCCGGGAATCAAGACTGTGTGGGAGGATGCATGGTATCGAGCCCTCCGGCCTCACACTCCCGCGCCGGCGTCGTCGTGGGCCTCCCGCATCAAGTCGCGAACAACTGTGGTGCCGGAGACACACCCCCCCTCGCCAGGTCAGGCCGGCGCGGCTCGCGGGATGCTGGGGCCGGTGGGCCTCCGCTCAGGCGAGAAGCGACACGGGGTACGGGCGCGGATCCGCGGGTGATCGCGGAGGCATGCCCCTAGGAATCGTTCGCGACTCCCGCGGAGGCGAAGCTCGTGCGGGCCAGATCGGCCAGTTCGGGCGCCGCGAGCTCCGACACCAGGGCATGTTCGAACTGGTCGTCCTTCCATCGCACCACGTGCAGGCCGCGCTCGGATGCCGTGCGCATCTCGGCCGGATAGCGGATGCCTGCATCGATCGGCACCAGATAGTGGGCGACGACCTTTCCGTTCACCTCGTACTCGATCATGGCCGCCCGTTTCCCTCGAATGAAGCAGATCATGGCCCGGTCCAGACTGCCTCCGGCGACGGTTGCAGGCTTGATCGGAAGACCCAACTCCCGCATGAAGAAGTGGGTGACGGCCGCCGGCTGCGACGATTCGATGTAGCTCTCCTCGGCCGCCCGGCTGATATAGTCCTGAACGAACAGGTCCTCGGCCGGCCCGACAGCGCGCGTGAGCCACGCCAACCCGACGGATCCCGCCACGAGTACGGCCAGGGAGGCCACCAGGATCCCCGTCCAGCGCCGTCCGACCCGTGCGGGCCCCGCACCCTGATTCGGTTCGATCGGAAACGCCCGAAGAGCTCGTTCACGGGCCAGCGCATCGTACACCTTCTCCCGCAATGATGCGGGCGCCTTGGCAGCGAGACCCCGGGTTCGGAGCGTACGCGCGACCGCCGCATCGCGCTGAAAGAACTCCCGGCAGTCCTCGCACACCTCGAGATGAGTCCTCGCCTCATCCTCACGCTCGGCATACGGGCGCGGCCGATCCAGGGGCCAGAGCAGTTCTCTGACCTCGCGGCAGCTCAACCCTCGAATTCCATCTGTCACGCCACTACTCCCTCAATCCTTCCATGACAGGAGGTCGCCCTCCGACCCGTACATCTCCCGCTGCAGGCCGATCGCCACCCGCGCCTGCAGCTCGCGCCGGGCCCGGAAGAGCCGCTCCCGAAGGTTCCGGCGATCCACTTTCAACGCCCTGGCCGCTTCCGCATAGCTGAACTCCATCACGTCCACCAGCCACATCGCGGCCCGTTCCTCTCCCGGCAGCTCCCTCATGCATCGGCGAATGAGCCGCCCCAGCTCGTCGGGGGACGAGTCTTCCAGCGCCTCCAGCCGAGGGAGGAGACCATCCACCGTCGCCTCGCCCAGCCCCGCCCGTTCCACAGGCGCCACGGCCTCGAATCCCGGGCGTTCGTGCCGTGTGGCCTCTCCGTCGCCGTCGCGGCCTTTGTCCCTCTCTTCCGCATATTCCAGGTACTGTCGGACGAGCCTCCCCACGATCCACTTGAGAAACCCTCCCGCTTCCGCGTCCCCCACGGCGGACCATCGTCGCGACGCATGCACCACGATGCTCACCACCAGCTCCTCGGCCCGACGTTCATCTCCAGCCAACAGGGTCGCGCCGTCGAACAGCGCATCCAACGCCTGGCTGACCTTCTCCTCAAACGTCTCGTGCACCGTCATAGCTCCAACCTGTGTGGAGGCGAGCTCGCCACGCCGGCGATTGTATTCACCGTAACGCATCCGGAGCCGTTTGGGTTCACGGTGACTCTCCACGGGCGGGGCGGTTCCGGGCGACTGCCCCTCCGGCGGCGGCGCACGCGAGTGGGGCGGTGCCGCGGAATCGAGGCCCCGGATAGGGAGGAAGAGCGGGCGCAGGGAAGACGGGAACCGTGGCGCGCGCACCTACGTTCCTTACGCGGTTGAGAGCGGCACCTTCCACCTGGTGTCTCGCGGTGGTGGATTCTCTAGCGAAGGAGGAGGAATGATTTCCAAGGTCCTTACCCGGGCCTTCGCTGTGGCTGTCACCGGTGCGGTGTTGGTTGCCGTTCCGGCGCACGCACAGTGCAACCCGAAGGGGAAAGCCGCCTGCAATCCGGCGGCGAAGGCCCAGACGATCACCGCGTCGGTGGTCGACATGTCGTGTTATCTCGCCAACGGTCTGCACGGCGCGGATCACAAGATGTGCTCCGAGGTGTGCGCGAAGGCCGGTGTGCCTCTCGTGTTCCTCGGCGAGGACGGCCAGCTTTACCTGCCGGTCTCCACGGCCATGCCGAGCAAGGGCTTCAACGACAAGCTCGTCAAGCATGCCGAGCAGAAGGTGAAAGTCACCGGCAAGGTGATCAACAAGGCCGGCAGCCGATCCATCGTGGTGGAGAAGCTGGTCGCGGCAGACTGAACCCGCGGGTCCGGTCGCGGGGACCGCGCGTCTCCGCCGATGCAACGAGAGGTGGGGGGCGCGAGCCCCCCTCTCTTTTTTGGCTCTGTTCTGGTCCGCAGCTCCTACTCGATCGTCACGGTGAAGTGCGCCCGACCACCGAAGCATCCCCGGCCGTATCTCTCGCCGTCGCGCGCGGCGTGGTCCGGGCCATCTCGGCTTCGAGTACCGAGGTGAGACGGTTCCAGCTGGCTTGGCTTCCAAAACCTTGAATCTCGGCGGCGATCCGGCCTCGGTAGTCCACGATCAGCGTGTACGGCAGTCCGGGATAGCGGAAGTGATCGCGCATGCGACCGTGCCCAAGGAACAGCGGAAACGGGAGCTCATAGGCCGCGGCGAACGCCCGGGCCGCCTCGGTATCGGTGTCCTCCGAGATAGCCAGGAACTCCACCCGGTCGTGATCCAGCCCCTCGTAGTACTGCTTGAGCTTCGGCAGCTCCCGCCGGCAGGGCCCGCACCAGCTGGCCCACAGATTCACCAGCAACGCCTTGCCCCGATAGTCCTCGAAGCGAACCGAGTCGCCGTTGAACGCTTCGAGCACGATGCTCGGCAGCGGCCGGCGGTCGGGAGGCGGCGCGCCGGCCACGATCCCATCCACGTCCACCACGTACACGCGGCCGGCGGAGTCCGAGGCCAGGGTCGTCCAGCCCGCCGGAACGGTGCCCGCTCTCAGAAGCCTGCCCATCGCCGGCTCATACACCTCCACGCGGCGGTGACCGGGTGAACGGTCCGCCTC
>JBHHYZ010000040.1:0-23542 GCA_046757845.1 Gemmatimonadota bacterium | reverse complement strand
CCCGGCGCATCATCCCGGTGGATCCGATCGCGGTCATCCAGCGGCTGGTGTTCAGCACGATCCCGACCGCGGTCTTGAAGCCCTCCTCGACGGGGCCGATCGGCCAGGCGAGCGCCCCCTCCAGGTCCAGCTCGCCCGAGGCCATGCCGCGCGTCCCCAGCTTGTCCTTCAGCCTCCGGATCGAGAAGCCGTTGGGCGCGCCGCCGATCTCCCGCGGGACCACGAAGCAGCCCAGTCCGCGCGTGCCATCGGGCGCTCCTTCCGGCCGGGCCGTGACCAGAAACTGGCCGGCATCGGCCACCGAGCAGAACCATTTCTCGCCCCACAGCCGGTACGCGCCATCCTCCCGGGGGACGGCGCGGCAGGCGTTGGCGCCCACGTCGCTGCCGCCCTGCACCTCGGTGAGGAACTGCGAGGCCCGCTCGGCCCGCTCGTAGTCCGCGCGCAGCAGGGCGGGCAGGAAACGCTCGCGCACGTCGCCGGAGGCCCGGCGGCGCAGCGCGCGCGCCAGCCCGATGCTGCACACGGCCGGACAGGCGTGCCCGGCCTCTCCTTCCAGCGACAGCAGATACAGCAGCGTGGCCTGCTCGAAGGCCCGGCCCGGGCTCCCGCTGTGCGCGACGATCCCGCTGCCCCAGACCGCCGCGCCCGCCCGGTGGTAGGCGGGGTCGAAGCGGATCCGCTCCACCCGGCGGCCCAGTCCGTCGTAGCGCGACAGTTCGGGCAGGTGGGCGCGCCCTTCGTAGCGAGCCGCCGCCGGGCCGATCACTTCGATCACCCGCCGGCCGAACTCTGTCGCGCTCCGCTCCAGCGCGGCCAGCCGCTCGCCCCGGAGGTAGAGGCGATTCAGCGACCGCAGGGCGCCGTCGGCCGCGTAGGGATCGGGCGGCAGGCAGGCCCGCCAGGCCTCCAGGTCGCGCCGCGCTCGCTCGGGTTCCGTGGTCATGCGCTCTCAGGGCTCCCCGCTGTGGACTCCTGCGCCCGGTCCGCCCGGGCGGCCCCCCGGGCCGCCCCCCGGCCTCACAATAGACGGCGGGAGACCCTCCCGACGCCACCGGAGTCGCTCCGTCCGGCCCCGGTGCGACCGATCGCGAATCCCGGGGCGTCCAAGGTGACGCTCAGGTGTCGGTGACGTGACAGGTCCGGACGACCTTGCTCGACGTGAGAGCGCGGAGACCACGTCGAACCGGAGGGACCACCATGAGCCGCTCAGTAGACAACCGCTTTCCGACCCCCGTCGCCTTTGCCGCCATCGTGCTTCTGGGAGCCTGCGGAGGAGGGCCCACGGCCCCGGATCTCACGCCGGCCTCCACGTCGGGGGACGCCGCCGCCGCCCTGGTGGGCAGCTACGAAGCCACGAACTTCACGGTGAAGGTGGGCGCCTTCAGCCCCGACGGGACCGGTCCGTCGATCGCTCCGCAACTTCCATCGCACCGGGACATGGATGTGCTCGCCGAAGGGGGCGCCTTCCACGTCCGACTCAACGCCGATGGGACCAGCTGGGCTCGGATGCTGGTACGAGGTGCGATGGAGGATGGAAGCGACTTCGACGTGAGCTTCCAGGGTACCTGGCACTACCTCAACGGGTTCGTGACCTTCTCGAGCTCCCTGGAGACCTTCATCGACTCGACCCGATTCACGACGGGAACGGAGCGGCTGTTCGGGCTTCAGACATCGTTCCGCGGGGACATCAGCGTGGAGCTGCGTCGCTAGTGTGGTGTCAAGGGGGTGGCGGCCGCCTGCGGGGAGTGTGCCCGCGCGCGCCCGTCTAGGCCGCGCGCGGACGCCGGCCTACCCCAGCAACCGCTTGAGCAGCGACTTCACCTTGCCCTCGTAGCGCTTGACGACCAGCACCGAGGCGGGCGAGACGCGGGCCACCTTCTCCGGGATCTTGCCGAACAGCACCTTCTGGAACCAGGGCTCGCGGGCCGCCCCCAGCACCACCAGGTCGTAGTCGCGGCTGGCCTCGGCGATCCCGTCGGCCACGGAGGTCGCGTCGATCAGCTGCCGGGTCACCGGCACGTCTTCGCCCAGCCGGTAGGCGGTCCTGGCCATCCAGCGCTCGGCCTCGATCCGCTCCTCCCGGCTCGCGGCGGGCGACACCACGTGGCAGGTGGTGATCTCCATCCCGCCGGCCCGGGCCAGGATGCCCAGATACTCGCCGGCCAGGCGGGCGTGGGGCCCCCCCGAGGTGGGGAACAGCACGCGCCTCAGCTCCTTGCCCGGCATCAGCTTGAGCATCATGAGGTTGCAGGTCGCGTAGCGGATCACGTGGTCGGAGACCTCGCCGAAGATGCGCTCGCGCGTGTTCGTGAACCCTTTCCAGCCCATCACCAGCAGGTCCGCGTGCAGCCGCTCGGCCGCCGTCAGGATGCCGTCGTGGACGTGGTGGGCCACGATCAGATCGGTGTCGAGCTCGACCCCCCGCTCGGCCGCGTAGGCTCGGGCCGTATCCAGCAGCCGGGCCCGGCGATCCAGGAAGCGCAGGCCCTCGCGAATGGGAAGCTGGCGCGGCACCTTCACCACGGAGATCGCCACGACCCGTCCCCCGCGGGCCCGTGCGATGGGGCTGGCCAGGTCCAGGAGCGTGCGGACGGACTCGGGGTTGTGCAGCGGCACGACCACCGTGTACCGGTCCGCCGGCCGGGCCGCGCGGGTCTCCGGGACCAGCACCTGCGGCATCTGCGCCTCCGCGCCCCTTCGGAAGTAGGCGAAGTAGACCGCCAGGCCCACCCCGATCCACCCCAGGGTCACAAACCACGAGATCGGCTGGAACTTGAACTGGTACACGGCGAGAAACACGTTGAGCCCCAGGCCCAGGGCGGGGACCACCGGGTAGAACGGGACCCGGTAGCGGCGCGGGATCTCCGGGGCCTTCCGGCGCAGCACGATCACCGAGAGGTTGACCAGCGCGAAGGTGAGCAGGAAGATCAGGCTGGCGGCCGACCCCACCGCCTCCAGCGGCAGCGTCACCGCCATGACCAGCAGGAGCACCCCGGTCACCAGGATGGCCACCGCCGGCGTGCGCCGGCGCGGGTCGATCCGGGCCACGGCCGCGGGCAGCAGGCTGTCCCGGCTCATCGAGAAGGCGACCCGGGAGGCCGCCATGATGGTGGCGTTGAGCGCCGACATGGTGGAGAGGATCCCGCCGAACACGATGATCGCCACGCCGAAGGCGGGCATGAAGTCTTCGGCCGCCCGAACGATCGCCGTCTCCTTGTACGCCCCCAGGAACTTCCAGGAGGGCAGCTCGGGCGCGTGCACGGCCCCCAGCGACACGAACAGGATGAGCAGGTAGAGGGTGACGGTGACCGTCAGGGCGATGAACGTGGCGCGGGGGATGTTCCTCTCCGGCTGCTTGATCTCCTCGGCCACGGTGGCGATCAGGTCGTAGCCTTCGAACGCGATGAACGTGAGCCCCATGGCCACCAGCACCCCGCCCGCGCCCCTGGGGAAGAACGGCTTGAAGCTGGCCGCCGCCTCCGCCGGAGCGCCGAACACCGCCTTCATCCCGTAGGCGATGAAGATGGCCAGCACCACCAGCTTGGAGACGGTGAGCACGTTCTCCGCTTTGCCCGTGACCTCGGCTCCCCGGACGTTGAGCCGGATGAACGCCAGGCCCGCCAGCACGGTGACCAGGAGGATGGCGCCGTGATGGCCCAGGAGGCCGAAGACGCCGCTCGCCACCCCGGGGATGTACTTGAGGAAGAACTCCCAGAAGTAGCCGGCGAAGCCCAGCGCGTAGAGGCTGCACGCCACGATGTAGGCGAACCACAGCATCCAGCCGGCCGTGAAGCCCAGCGCGCCGGGGAAGGCCATGCGGACGTAGGCGTATCCGCCGCCGGCCCGCGGGATGGCGGAGGCGAGCTCCGCGTAGGCGAACGCCGTGAGCAGGGTGACGGCGCCGTTGAGCGCGAAAGCGAGCAGCGAGGCGGGGCCCGCCTCGCCCGCCGCGATCCCGGTGAGCACGAAGATCCCGGCCCCGATCATCGCCCCCACCCCGATCATGGTGGCGTCGAACAGGCCCAGGTCGCGGGCCAGCCTGGCCTCCTGCGGCGCCGGCGGCGTCCCTTCGCCCCGGGCTCCCGGCGCGGCCGCTCCCGGCGGGACGGCTCCCGGCGGCGTCACGGGCTCAGAGGTCACGATCGCGTCTCCTCACGGCCGGCCGCGTCCGCGCCCGCCGCCGTGGCGCCGCCTATTTGCCCGCCAGCGCGAACAACAGATCCACGTACGCCTTCTCGATCTCGGCGAGGCCCGCGATCCTCGAGTCCTCCCTCGGCCGGATCACCATGTACTCGTTCGGCGCATGGGCTCCGGAGCCGTGTCCGAGGCCGGAGAACACCAGCGGCAGTCCCAGCCGGTCGGTGAACTGATAGAACGGCGCGCTCCCGGCCAGTCGCGGCGAGACGGTGGGAGTGTGCCCGTACTTGTTGAGCACGCCGATCGTCGCCTGGACCAGCGGCGCGTCCACCGAGGTCTGCGAGGCCGGGTACCCTTCCAGCGAGCGGACCTGCACGTCCGAGAACCCGTTGGCGTCCAGCGTCCTGCGGATCATCGCCAGCGCCGTGTCCGGATTCAGGTCCGGCGGCAGCCGCGAGTCCACCTTGGCGGTCGCCAGGTGCGGGAGGATCGTCTTGGCCCCTTCGCCCGAGTAGCCGCTCCACATGCCATCGATGTTCAGCGTGGGCTCGTACAGGTAGCGCAGGATGGCGTCGCGGCCCTCGATCCCGTCGATCCAGCGCTTCACCCCCAGCTCGCCGCGGATCCTGGCGTCGTCCCAGGTGTCCGCCATCCCGTTGATCAGCCGCTGCTCCTCCAGAGTGGGCGGGCGGACGGCGTCCGCGTAGCCCGGGATGCGGATCGTGTTGCCGTCCGGGCTGGTGAGCGAGGCCAGCGCCTGGACCAGACGCCAGGCCGGCGCGTCCACGATCGCCTTGTAGGAGCCGTGGATCTCCGAGCGCGTGGGACCGCCCCGGTCACCGCCGCGGGCCTCCATCTCCATGTAGATGATGCCCTTCACGCCCAGGCTCATGGTCATGCCGCCCGAGGGATCCTGGGAGTTGAACGGGAACAGCGCCCCGTCGGCCGTCTTCAGGCGCGCCTCGTACCGGTCCACGATCTCCGGATAGTGGACCGAGCCGATCTCCTCCTCGCCCTCGGCCGCCACCATCAGGTTGACCGGCAGCGTCCCGTCCACCGCCAGGATGGACGCGATCGCGTTGAGCAGCGCGCGCTCCGGCCCCTTCTGGTTGGTGGCGCCGCGTCCCATCAGCACCGTGCCCAGATCCGTGCCGACCAGCTTGGCCTCGAAGGGCGGCGAGCGCCAATCCTCCGGGTTCACCGGCTGCACATCGTACATCATGTAGAGGACCAGCGTCACGTCGGCCCCCGCGTCGTAGTATCCCCACACGCCCGGATGCCCGCCGGTGGGCACCAGCTCGGCCTCCGCGAAGCCCATCCCTTCGAGATCCGACCGCACCAGCTCCGCCATGTCCCGGATTCCCAGGCCCTGGGCGCTCACCGAGGGCTGGCGGATCCAGCGCTGGATGTTCGCGATGTGATCGTCCAGATGCGCGTCGATGTGGTCGTAGACCGCCGCGTGGTCCCCCGAGTAGGCGGGAATGGCTGCCGCGTCGAACTTCTCGTCCGTCTGGAAGGCGAACCGCGTCCCGGAGGGCGAGGGCGCGGCGCAGGCGGAGACGAGGAACAGCAACGCCGGGACGGGAATGCGGCTGAGAGGACCGGACATCTCGTTACTCCTCTGGCTGTGGGCGCGCGGGTTCCCCCGGAGGACGCCCGCGGCCATCGCCCGGGTGGAAGGGCCCGGGCGCGGATGTCTCCCGGGGTGGGTGATCCGGCAGGCCAAACTGAGTGGAGGAGGATCGCGCGGCAACCGGCGAAGCGGAGCCGCCGATGGCTCAGAGCATCAGCACGCGGTCGAGGAAGGCACGATAGCCCTGCAGCGAGATCCGCAGATCCTCGGTGGACGAGGGCTCGCCGTTTCGGTCCCAGCGCTGGACCAGCTGATCCCGTTCGTACGAGATGCTGTCGGTCAGCCGCTTGAGGACCGTGTCCACCAGACTGTCCGCCTGCTCCACGGCCCGGCGCGGGTCGTCGATGAATCCGGACTGGACCACGTCCCAGCGGCTCCGGTACTTGGACACATCCTGAGGTGCCAGGAGAGGAGCGTCGGATCTCCGGCGCGAGCCCGGCTCGAACGCCGAGGCGGTCTCCTGATCCATCTCCGTCAACAGGTCGTTTCCCGCGCCCATGTCGTTTCCCGCGCCCATGGTCCCGACTCCCTCTCGGTCACCTTCGCTCTCGGATGGGATCGCCGCGAGCCGCCACGGGGTCCGCTTTGGCCGTCGCGGGCCGGCGCGCCTCCCCGAACTCTGCAACGAACTCTGCAATTTGTGCCCACGCGGATCCGCTCGGATCGGACACCTCGGTTCGACCCCGCACGGATCCGGCCGTCAAGGGACCGGAGCGCCACCCGGGCCGCTCGATGCTCCGTAGCGTACGCTACCGCAACAGATTACGAGCTGGCACCGGGGGCGCCGGTCTCCTCCCCGTCCCCGGGCCCACGTCTCATCCGCCCGTCGTCCGCATGACTCGAAAGCCCTGCGCCCGGGGGCCGGGCCCCATCCGATGGGCAAGCGCGGTGCCACCCCGGCCGCCGGCCGGCTTGACGCGCGCACGCCGGACAGCGATTGGTACAGTCGGCAGGCCGCTCCAGCGACCTGTCGAGCACTCGCAAGGGAGGTGGCGGCATGGTCGAATGGCTGGTTCCGGTCGGATTGTTCTGGATCGCGGCGGCGGTGTATCTGGGCGGGATGCCGGTCGAGATCGAGGGCGGGGGAGGGGTCAGGCAGTTGCTAGGCCTCGCCGTCCTGTTCGCGCTGTTCCTGGTCGTCTGGGCCGCCGCCCGCGCCGTGCTGGGAGGAGTGGGGCCCCGACTGGGACGGGTGGTTCTTCCGACGCTCGTGACCGTTCTGCTGCTGCCTCTCACCTCGCGCCTCGCCTTCCGGATCCTGGGAATCCGGCTCCGGCGGGCGGAGGCGAACCACTGACAATCGTGGAGTGACGGATGACGATCCGACAGACGTATACGGCGGGGACGATCGCGGCGGCGGTGTGCGTCCTCGCGCTCCCCTCGGCGGGCCACGCCCAGAACAAGATCCGCCTCAAGGGGGACGATCTGAGCCAGTACGTCAACGCGTACGAGGCCGTCGAGGCGGTCGATCACGGCGAGCACCTGAGGGGTTGCCAGTTCGTGACCATCGACGGGGTGAAGCGCAACGCGCAGGGCACCACCGTCCTGAAGGGCATGCCGACATCCACCCTGCGGCTGATCGAGATCGTCCCGTTCCGGTCCATGGGCTCCGCCGATGTGGAGCGGGGCGGCCGCTGCGGCGACATCCTGGTGTACCGGAAGCAGGCGCAGGGTGAGGTGGCGGCGGGGGCGGGCGCGGGCACGGCGCTGCTCAACGAGGAGCTGTCGGGGGCGGAGCGGAAGGTGTATCTGGGGAGCTACCTGGCCGGAGCCGACACGCTGAAGGTGACCGAGAAGGACGAGACGTTGTTCCTGGTCGCGCCGGGCGCCGACCCGGTGCGCCTGCTGGCCCAGGGCGGCGACGTGTTCGCGATCGTCGAGAACCCCGGAATCCGATTCCGGTTCGAGGTGACCGAGGGCCGGGCGACCAAGCTGCTGTTCGTCACTGGCGACACGGTGGCGCTGGAAGCCGCCCGGATTCCCTGACCCGCGCGGGGCCCCATCGCGCCCGGCCCGGACTTTCGGGCCCGCCGGGGCCTTTCGCGCCCCATCGCGCCCGGCGGGGGGCCCTTGGCGCCCGGCCGGAGGCCCCATCGCCCGGCCGGATACCCCATCGCCCGGACTGTGGAGGCAGATGGCGAAGCTCGCCCGCGCGATCCTGCGGCTGTTCGGATGGAAGGTGCGGGCCCACCTCCCGCGGTCGCGCCGCTACGTGCTGATCGGCGCTCCCCACACCAGCAACTGGGACTTTCCGGTAGCGCTCCTGGCGCTCCGCGCCCTGAACATTCCGGGCCGGTGGGTGGGAAAGCACACCCTGTTCCGCTGGCCTCTGGGGCCGATCATGCGCCGTCTGGGGGGCGTCCCGGTCGATCGCCGATCCTCGCATCGCTTCGTGGAGCAGATCGTCGAGCGGTTCCGCGAGAACGAGGAGCTGGTGATCGTCATCTCACCCGAGGGAACGCGGCGTCGGACCCCGTACTGGCGCACCGGCTTCTACTACATCGCGCGGAACGCGGGCGTCCCCATCGCGCTCGGGTACCTGGACTACGGCCGAAAAGAGGCCGGAGTCGATGGCGTGGTGGTACCCAGCGGGGATCTCGAGCGGGACCTGGAGGCGTTTCGGCGCTTCTACGCCGACAAGACGGGCAAGCGGCCGGAAAAGACCGGCCGAATCCGCCTCCGGTCACCCGCTCAGAACGTCACGGCGCGCTCCGGCTCGGCCGGCCGCCCCGCCGACTCGGCCGCGCATTCGCACGAGAAGCGGTTGTAGAGCCACGCCAGGATGGCTCCTCCCACCGCCCCGTCCAGGAGTCCGTACAGGGTGCCCACGATCACGGATCCGAAGCCTCCCGGATGGTAGCCCGGATAGATGGAGTCGGCGAAGCGCAGCAGCGCGTCCCCGTAGCCCGGCCAGATGAGCGCGGCGATGCCGACGAAGAAGATTCCGCCGCCCCACAGAATGCCCGCCGCGAGAGCCATGGCCTTGACGTGTAGCTTCATGCTTGCCTCCGGAACGGAAGAGAGCCAGGCGGGCGTCCGGGCGGACGCCCGTACCGACTGAACATAGCCTGATCGCGGGCCCGCGCACAGTCCGGCCGGGCAACGTTTGGCGCGCCGGGGCTGTCCATCTATATTGAACGATGCCGCGAAGATCGCCGCCCGGCGGTACTCCCGGCCCCACCCAGGCGCCACGGCAGGAGGAGCACCATGCAGCGGGACACGGTTCAGAAGTATCGGCGTACCTTCCGCATCGCGCTTCTCGTGTCCCTGGGCCTCCATGTCGCCGTATTGGCGTACGCCCGGTTGCACCTCCCGGCCCCGGCCACCCGTGACGCGGGCCTCAGGCCGGCCGAGCGCGTGGCGGCCGACCGGTTCCGCGAGCGTCCGCTGGAGGTGGTGAACGTTCGGGTGGCCGGGAGCCGGTCGTCCTCCCGGGCCGAGGCGGCTCCGGTGGCCGAGCGGCGCGCCCCGGGCGCGCGGACCGACGCGTCCTCCCGCCCGTTCGCCGCGCTCGCCATGGCGGGCGAGCTTTCCGGCGCCCCGGCCCTCGAAGTGCGGCTCGCCGCGCGGATCACTCCGGTATCCCTGCCCATCTCGCGCCGCCGCGGCGTCGTCCTGCGTCGCGATCGCGACCGCAGCGGCGGAGCCCGGGGCGTCACCTTCCAGCCGGCCAGCCAGGCCGCGCGAAACGCCGCGGGGCGGCGCGGCGGAGGCCGGGGCGGGATCGGCGTGGTGATCTCGGGCATGGGCGGCGACTGCGCGCCGGGAGCGGGTCCCGTCATCGGTCCGACCGGCGTGATTCCGGCCGTTCTGCCCGGGGCCGGCCCCGGCGGCCGGCGCGGCGGCATCCGCCGCCCGCGCGGAGGGAGACACTAGCCCGGCGGCAGGGGCCGATGGTCGGGACCCAGCGCCCCGCCCGCCCGCCGCGGCCGCCCCGGAGCACGCCCACCCGTCACCGCCACTCGCCGCCATCCCCGTCCGGAGGCAGATCATGAAGCGCACCCCGTCCCCCCTGCAGGCGGCGCGGTTCGCGCTCGCCGCCGGAGCCCTGGCCGTGTACCCGCTCAGGCCCGCGCCCGCGGCGGGACAGAGCCAAAGTTTCGCCGAAGCCGCGTCCGCTCCCGGCCCCACCCTCGAGACCGCCGGGGAGCCCAAGGTGCGCACCGTCACCGCCTTCGTCCGCCTGGAGCGCGCCCGTCTTCGCGAGCAGATCGCCGAGGCCGTGGCCATGCTGGGCCGCGCCCGGGCCGCCTACGAGGCCGCGGGCTACGAGGTCCAGTCCGTCCGCATCTCCACCCAGCCGTTCCCCGAGTACGCCGCCGGTCTGTCCCGCGCGGACGCCCTGTCCCTGTTCCGCCGGCTGGACTCGCTGTCGGCCGACGGCGGGTTCGCGCTCAACATCGGTCCGGCCATGGCCTCGGATCCGGCCGATCCGGACGAGGCCGACCTGCTGGGCGACATCCTGGTGGCCACCGGCTCTCTGAGCGGGAGCGTGGCCGTGGCCGGGCCCGACGGGGTGCACTGGGAAGCCGTGCTCCGGGCGGCGCGCATCATGCGGCGCCTGGCCGACGAGACGCCCGGCGGGATCGGCAACTTCAACTTCGGCGCCGAGTCGTTCGTTCCCGCCGACACGCCGTTCTACCCGGCCTCCTACTCGGCTCGCGGCGGCCCGGGCCGCCGGTTCGCCGTGGGGCTCCAGTCGGCCAACACCGTGGCGGCCGCGTTCGCGGGGGCGGACGGCCCGGACGACGCGCGGGCCCGGCTGAAGGCCGCCCTGGGGGGCCACGCGCGGCGGATCGAGGCGATCGCGTGGGACGTGGAGGCGCGGACGGGCTGGGCGTACGCGGGTCTGGACCTCTCTCCCGCCCCCATGGGGCCGGTGTCGATCGGGGCGGCGATCGAGAGCCTCATCGAAGTGCCGATCGGGAGTCCGGGCACCCTGTCGGCCGCCGCCCTGATCACCTCCGTCCTGCGCGATCTGCCCGTCCAGCGGGCCGGTTACTCGGGCCTGATGATCCCGGTGCTCGAGGACTCCGTCCTGGCCCGCCGGTGGAGCGAGGGCACGCTGACGCTCCAGGGACTGCTGGCCTACTCCTCGGTGTGCGCGTCCGGGCTCGACACGGTGCCTCTGCCGGGCGACGTGACCGTGGAGGAGCTGGCGCGCATCATTGGCGACGTGGCGAGCCTGGCGGTCCGCTACCACAAGCCCCTCACCGCCCGACTGATGCCCGTTCCGGGCAAGGCCCCGGGCGACCGGACCGAGTTCGACAGCCCGTTCATCCGCAACGTCACCCTGCACCCGGTTCGCTAGCGCCCCGGGCGGCGGGTCCCACTCCGGGGTATGATGGCGAGCCGGGCGTCCCGCGCCCGGCCGACGAGGAACGCGGTCACCCGAAGGGAGCGATCGACGTGAGCGGAGCCATCGAGATGCGGGGGAGAAGCGCGTGAGGAGCGGCGCGAGACCCGCGAAGCCGGCCGCGAAGCCGGCGCGCGAGGCCGGGGTCTCCCGCCCCGAGTGTCCGCGCGGGGCGGTGATCCTCCAGGATCCCGTGTGCAACAAGGGCACCGCGTTCACCGAGGCCGAGCGGGACGCGCTGCACATCCGCGGCCTGCTGCCGCCCCGCGTGTTCACGCTGGCCGAGCAGGAGGTCCGCGTGATGGAGAACTTCCGCCGTAAGGCCTCCGACCTGGAGCGGTACATCTACATGATCGGGCTCCAGGACCGGAACGAGACGCTGTTCTACCGGGTGGTGATCGACCACATCGAAGAGATGATGCCGATCCTCTACACGCCCACGGTGGGAGAGGCGTGCCGGCAATTCGGCCACATCTTCCGGCGGCCGCGCGGCCTGTACGTGAGCGCCCGCGACCGCGGCCGCGTGGCCGAGGTGCTGGCCAACTGGAAGCCGGACGTTGCCATCATCGTGCTCACCGACGGCGAGCGGATCCTGGGCCTGGGCGATCTGGGCGCGCACGGGATGGGGATCCCGATCGGGAAGCTCTCGCTCTACACGGCCTGCGCCGGCGTGCCGCCCTCCCTGTGCCTGCCGGTGATGCTGGACGTCGGGACCGACAACCCGGAGCTGCGGTCCGACCGGCTCTACACGGGCCTGCCGTGCAAGCGGCTTCGCGGCACGGCGTACGACGAGCTGGTGAACGAGTTCGTGGAGGAGGCGGAGCGAGTCTTCCCCGGGGCCCTGCTCCAGTTCGAGGACTTCGCGACCCAGAACGCGTTCCGGCTGCTGGAGCGCTACCGGGACCGCATCTGCACGTTCAACGACGACATCCAGGGCACGGCGGCCGTCACCCTGG
Organism: Gemmatimonadota bacterium; assembly: GCA_046757845.1. Taxonomy (GTDB): domain Bacteria; phylum Gemmatimonadota; class Gemmatimonadetes; order Palauibacterales; family Palauibacteraceae; genus JBHHYZ01. The sequence goes on along the minus strand of JBHHYZ010000040.1, from coordinate 11,457 downwards.
CCGGGCTGTTGTCCGCCGAGAAGCTGACGGGCCGGACCATCGCCGAGGAGGTCGTGCTGTTCGTGGGCGCCGGCGCGGCCGCCACGGGGATCGCGTCGCTGATCGTCTCGGCCATGGCCGCCGCGGGCCTCGACGAAGCGGAGGCCCGGGCGCGCTGCTGGTTTGTCGACTCCCGCGGGCTGGTGGTGGCCGAGCGCTCGGACCTGGCCCCGCACAAGCGCCCCTACGCGCACGCCCACCGGTTCCTGCCCGACTTCACCTCCGCGGTGAAGTCGCTCGAGCCCACCGTCGTGATCGGCGTCTCCGGCCAGCGTGGCGCCTTCCACGAGGAGGGGATCCGGGCGATGGCCGCGCGCCGCGAGCGTCCCGTCATCTTCGCCCTCTCCAACCCGACCTCTCGCTCCGAGTGCACCGCCGAGGAGGCCTACGCGTGGACCGACGGCCGCGCCCTGTTCGCCAGCGGGAGCCCGTTTGCGCCGGTGGAGTGGAACGGGCGCACCCGGGTCCCGGGGCAGGGCAACAACGCGTTCATCTTCCCGGGCCTCGGCATGGGCGTGATCGCCTCGCGCGCCCGCCGGGTCACCGACGAGATGTTCCACGTGGCCGCCGAGAACCTGGCCGCCCACGTGGATGAGACCACGCTGGAGCGGGGCTCCGTGTATCCTCCGTTGTCCCGGATCCGCGAGGTCTCCGCGGACATCTCGGAGGCCGTGGCGGGCGTGGCGTATGCCCGGGGGCTGGCCGGGGAACCGGCCCCCGACGACCTGGCCGCCCACGTTCGGGCGTGCCGCTACGAGCCCCGCTACGCCACCTACGCCTGAGGCCCGCGCCGGAGCGGAGGGGCGTCCCTTCGGCCCGGCGGCGCGCACGCCCGCCCCGGCCGCGGCGCGCTCTCGCGCCCTCCCCGCCGTGGCGAACAGAACCCGAAAGCGCTCGATCCCGAGACAGGGCCTAGGCTTTCGGCCGTTTTTCGATTACATTGACGTGTCCCAGGCGGGTTCCGCCCGTCGTCAGGCGCTCGATCTGCCATACTGGCATGATTTGGCGCCCGTGAGTCGCCACTCACGGTCCAATCCCCATGAAACCCCGGCCTTTCGGGGAAAAGCGGGGGTTGCACGATGGCGAGCGCCCGCAGATAATACGGTCGCTCGTACCCTCGGGTCCGAACCGTTCACTGCAAGGGAGGAACACATGACCAAGGACGAATTCGCGGCGAAGCTCGCAGGAAAGACCGGCCTCAGCAAGTCCAAGGCGCGCGAGGCGATCGACGTCATCTTCTCCACCGAGCCCCGGCAGGGCATCATCGCCACGGAGCTCGATGCGGGACGCGACTTCACCGTGACGGGGTTCGGGACCTTCGGCACGCGCTATCGCAAGGCTCGCCAGGGCCGCAACCCGCAGACGGGCGCCACGATCATGATCCCGTCGATGACCGTCCCGACGTTTCGGGCGGGCAAGGGCCTCAAGGACAGGGTCCGCGTCTAGCAGATCGCCGAACGCAGCCCTTGCGGTAGGACGAAGCCGGGGGCTCGGGCCCTCCCCAGCCCCTGGCCCACATCCGCTCCACGCCGGTCCCGACGTCCCACGGCCGGGGCGGTCGCCTAGAGTCGCACCAGAGCGGTCAACTCGCGCAGCGCCTCCAGGCTGTGCCCCGAGGCGAACTCGTCCACGTACGGGAGCGCGGCCTTCATCCCCCGTGCCTCCGGGCGATAGTCCGGGCTCTCGAGCAGGGGGTTGAGCCAGATCACCTTGCGGGCCTTCCGGTGGATCCCGCGCATGGCGCGCTCCAGAGGCTCCACCTCCCCCTGATCCAGCCCATCGCTCAGCACGATGACCACCGTTCGCTGGCCCAGCATCCGCCGGCCGTACTCGTCCAGGAACGCGGACAGCGAGGCCCCGATCCGCGTACCGCCGGACCAATCCTGAATCCGCGCGCCCAGCCTCGCCAGCACCCGGTCCGCGTCCGCGCGCGGCAGCCACGGCCCCAGGCGGGTGAGCCGCGTGCTGAACACGAACGTCTCCACGTCCGGCTCGCGGCAGGCCGTGAGGATGAAGCGGAGCAGGAAGCGGCTGTAGCGCTCCATGGATCCGCTCACGTCGCACAGCAGCACCAGGCGCGGCCGATCGATCCGGCGGTCGCGACGGGCCAGCCGCAGCAGCTCGCCGTCGTGGCGTAGCGCGTCCCGCAGGCTGCGCCTGAGGTCCACCTTCCCGCGCCGGCGCGCCGGCCGGAGGCGGCGACTGCGGCGCGTGGCCAGCTTCACCATCAGCCGCTCCAGCGCCCGATCCACCTCGCGCAGCTCCGGCTCGGCCAGGGAGGCGAACGAACGGTCCGCCAGGGCCGCGTGGGCGCTGTAGGCCGCCCCGCGGACCCGGAGGCTTCCCGGCTGCTCCGCGGGGGCCTCGGCCGCGCCCTCCTCACCGGCGGGCCGTGTCGAGTCCGGCCGGCTCGATTCCGGCGCGGCCGCGCTCCGGGCTCCCCGCTGCCGCTGTCCCCACAGATCCCAGAAGCAGCGGTCGAAGATCGGCTCCTGGCTCCGCTCCGAGGTGAACACGGCCCGCAGCCCGAAGTACGCGTCCAGGGGGTCCGCCAGGTCGATGTGCGCCAGGGCCTCGCGCGCGGCGAGGGATTCGACGGGCGTGCACGGAACCCCCTCGGCGCGAAGGGCGCGGCCCAGGCGGACGGTCCAGCGGGCGGGCCGCTCCCGCAGCTCGCCCCTGCCGGGCGGTTCGCGATCCCCGCCGCCGGCCGCCCGGGGATCCCCGCCGCCGGCCGCCCGGGGATGCCCGCCGCCGGGCGCTCCGGGCACGGCCGCTCGGCCGCCCGCGCGCCGTCGGCCGCCGGCTTCCGCGCCAGTCCCTCCGCCAGAAGGCGCTCCAGCCCGTCGCGCCCGATCTTCTCGAAGTCGTGGCGGTCCTTCAGCAGGCAGCCCAGCGTGGCCAGGACCGTCTCCGAGTCCAGCTCCTCCACCCCCAGGTCCCGCAGGGCCTCCGCCCAGTCCAGCGTCTCGGCCACGCCCGGCGTCTTGAACAGCTTCTCGCCCCGCAGCCGCTGCACCAGGCTCACGACGCGCTCGCGCAGCGCCTCGGGGATCTCCGGCAGCCGGAAGCTCAGGATCCGCAGCTCCTTGTCGAACGAGGGATAGTCGATCCACAGGTAGAGACAGCGGCGCCGCAGGGCGTCGCTCAGCTCGCGGGTGCTGTTGGAGGTGAGGATCACGTAGGGGCGGCTGGTGGCGCGGATGGTTCCGAGCTCCGGGATCGACACCTGGAAGTCCGACAGCAGCTCCAACAGGAACGCCTCGAACTCCTCGTCCGCCCGGTCGATCTCGTCGATCAGCAGCACGGGCGAGACCTCGCGCGTGATGGCGCGCAGCAGCGGACGCTCCAGGAGGTAGTCGGGGCCGAAGATGGTCTCCTCGAGGTCGTGGACCGACTCGGGGGCCACCTCCTGCAGCCGGATGCGCAGGAGCTGCTTCTGGTAGTTCCACTCGTACAGCGCCGTGTGCACGTCCAGCCCCTCGTAGCACTGGAGCCGGATGAGCTCGGTGTCCAGCAGGCGCGCCAGGACCTTGGCGATCTCCGTCTTCCCGACCCCGGCCTCGCCCTCCACCAGGAGCGGCCGGTGCATGCGGCGGGCCAGGTGGACGGCCGTGGCGATGGCCCGGTCCGCCACGTAGCCGTGGCGCTCCAGCTCCTCGGTGATCTCGCGGATGCGCTCTAGCATGCCGGACTCCCCGCGGGCCCGCCCGGCTCCACGTCCGGCTCCACCTCCGTCCCGCCGCCCGCCGCCGCGGTGTCCGCCCGAGCGCCGGCGGCCGCACGCGCCCCGTCCGCCGCGGCGTTGCGGAGCCGGACCAGCTGGGCCAGCACGCTCACGGCGATCTCCGCCGGCCCCCCGGCTCCGAGGTCGAGGCCCGCCGGGCTCACCAGGCGGGCCAGCGTCTGCGGGCTTTCTCCAGCGGCCGCGAGTCTCCGCCGCAGCTCCCGCGAGCGGGCCGGGCTGGCCACCAGGCCCACGTAGGTGGCGCCCTCCGCCAGCGCCCGGCGGATCGCGGCTTCGTCCCACTCGCCCATGGTGGCCACGACCGCGTAGAGCTCCGGGGCCGGCGCCGCGGGCGGGCCGCCTTCCGCCTCGGGTGGGCCGCTTTCCGCCTCGGGTGGGCCAGCTTCCGCCTCGGGTGGGCCAGCTTCCGCCGCGCCCGGGCCTCCTTCCGCCTCCGCGGAAGCGATGGGCCGCACGTCGAACCCCGCCACCTCCGCCATGCGTGCCAGCGCCCGGTTCACGGGCGAGTCGCCGAACAGCTCCAGGGTGGGGGAGGGCAGCTGCGGCTCCACGTAGATCTCCACGGTCCCTCCGCTGTGGCAGGTCATGGGATAGCGCACGACGCCCGGACGGGCCCGGAGCTCGGGGTCGACCGCCGCCACCGCCTCGCCCGCCGCCGCCGCTCCCCCGGAGTCGGCCGGCCCCGCGGACTCGCAGCAGCTCGCCGTGGCGGAGAGCCCCGGCCTCTCGGACTCGCAGCAGTTCGCCGCGCCGCGGCCCCCGTGCGGCGCGAACACCACCAGGCGCGGCCGTCCGTCGGCCAGCGCGCGCAGGGCTTCCTCCCGGATCGTCGGCTCGATGCAGGCTCCCCCCAGCCAGCCGTGCAGCGTACCGTCGGCCAGCACCAGCGCCTTGAGGCCGGGCCGGGCCGAGCTCGGAGCCTCGCGCCGCACCACGGTGGCCAGCGCGAACGGTATGCCGCGGTCCGCCAGCTCCGCGGCTCGCCTCAGGATCCGGGCCGAGCTCGGGATGCCGGCCGGACTCAAGATCCGGGCCGAGCTCATCCCCCCACGCCGGCCTCGCGCAGGATCTTCCACACCTTGTCCGGGGTGATCGGCATGTCGATGTGCCGGACGCCGTAGGGCTCGAGCGCGTCCACCACGGCGTTCACGAAGGCGGCGGGCGAGCCCACGTTGGGCGATTCGCCCACCCCCTTGGCCCCGATGGGATGGTGCGGCGACGGGGTGACCGTCTTGTCCGTCTCCCACACCGGCGTCTCGACGGCCGTGGGGACCAGGTACTCCATGAAGTTCCCGCCCGTGATGTTGCCGTTCTCGTCGAACTCGATGCGCTGCATGGCGGCGATCGCGAAGCCCTCGGTCAGCCCGCCGTGGATCTGGCCCTCCACCACCATCGGGTTGATGATGGTGCCGCAGTCGTCCACGGCCACGAAGCGGCGCACCTTCCATTCGCCCGTCTCGGGGTCGATGTCCACCACGCAGATGTAGGTCCCGAACGGGTAGGTCATGTTGGGCGGATCGTAGTAGTGGACCGCCTCCAGGCCCGCCTCCATCCCCTCCGGCGTGTTCGTGTAGGCGGCGTAGGCCGCCTCCGCCATGCTGAGCGAGCGGTCCGGCACGCCCTTGATCCGGAACGCGTAGTCGCGCCACTCCACGTCGTCCGGGCTCACTTCCAGCACGTGGGCCGCGATCCGCCGGGCCTTCTCGCGCACCTTGCGCGCCGCCAGCGCGGTGGCCGCCCCCGCCACGGGGGTGGAGCGGCTGGCGTAGGTGCCCAGGCCGTAAGGCGCCGTGTCCGTGTCGCCGTGGCCCACGCTGATGTCGTCCACCGGGATCCCCAGCTCCTCGGCCAGGATCTGGGCGAAGGTGGTCTCGTGCCCCTGTCCCTGCGTCTGACAGCCGATCCGGGCCAGCACCTTGCCGGTGGGGTGCACGCGAACCTCGCAGGAGTCGAACATCTCCAGCCCGGCGATGTCGCACTGCTTGCCGGGTCCGGCCCCCACGATCTCCGTGAAGCTGGAGATCCCGATCCCCATGAGCTGGCCCTGGGCCCGCTTCCGCTCCTGCTCGCGGCGCAGCGCCCCGTAGTCCACCCGCTCCAGCGCCCGGTCCAGCGCGCCGGCGTAGTTGCCCGAGTCGTACGTCCAGCCCAGGGGCGTGCGGTAGGGGAACTTCTCCGGCGGGATGAAGTTGCGCCGCCGAAGCCGGGCCGGGTCCATCTCCAGCTCCCGGGCCAGGACGTCCACCGCCCGCTCGATCAGGTAGGCCGCCTCCGTCACCCGGAACGAGCAGCGGTAGGCGATCCCGCCGGGCGCCTTGTTGGTGTAGACTCCGTCCACCTCCACGAAGGCGTTCTCCAGGTCGTAGGAGCCCGAGCAGATGTTGTAGAAGCCGGCCGGGAACTTGGTGGGCTGGGCCGCCGCGTTGAACGCGCCGTGGTCGGCCAGCGTCCGGACCCGGAGCGCCCGGATCCGGCCGTCCCGGGTGGCCGCCAGCTCCGCCCTCATGTGGTAGTCGCGCGCAAAGCCCGTGCTGGTGAGGTTGCCCGAGCGCTCCTCCGTCCACTTGACCGGCCGGCCCAGGGTGAGCGAAGCCACCGTGGCCGCCACGTAGCCCGGATAGATGGGCACCTTGTTGCCGAATCCGCCGCCCACATCCGGCGAGATGACGCGGATCTTGTGCTCGGGGATCCCGGCCACGATGGCGAACAGGGTGCGGTGGGCGTGGGGCGCCTGCGAGGTCATCCACAGGGTGAGCTTCTCGTCGGCCCGGTCCCAGTCCGCCACACAGGCGCAGCACTCCAGCGGCGCCGGGTGGCAGCGCTGGAACACCAGATCCTGCCGGATCGTGACCTCGGACTCCCGAAAGATCCGCTCGGTGGCCTCCCGGTCGCCCGCCTCCCAGTGGAAGATGTGGTTCGTCTTCTGCTCGCGGTCCTCGCGCAGGAGCGGGGCGTCCGGCTCCAGCGCCCGGTGCGGGTCCACCAGGACGGGAAGCTCCTCGTAGTCCACCCGGATGGCCGCCGCTCCGTCGGCCGCGGCCGCGCGGGTCTCTCCCACCACCGCGGCCACCTCCTGGCCCTGGAACAGGACCTTGTCCGTGGCCAGCACCATCTGCTGATCACCGGACAGGGTGGGCATCCACGCCAGGCCCGCCTCGGCCAGGTCCGCCCCGGTGATCACGGCCAGCACGCCGGGGAGCGCCAGCGCCTCGCTCGAGTCGATCGGGCCCAGGCGGGCGTGCGCGAACGGCGAGCGGACCAGCGACAGGTACACCATGCCGGGCAGCTGGATGTCGTCCACGTAGCGGCCGCGGCCGCGGATGAAGCGCGCGTCCTCCTTGCGCCGGACCGAGCAGCCCAGCCCACCGATCTCCTGGCTTCGCGTCGCGCTCATGCCGCACCTCCCCGTGTGGCGCCGGAGTCGTCTCCCGCGTCTCCGCCGTCCGCGTCCCCGCCGTCCGGGCCGCCGCCGTTCGCGTCTCCGCCGTTGCGCAGCGCCGCCGCGGCGGTCCGCACCGCCTTCACGATGTTCTGGTAGCCGGTGCAGCGGCAGAGGTTGCCCGAGAGGGCGCGGCGGATCTCCGCCTCGGATGGATCCGGGCTCCGCTCCAGCAGGGCGACGGAGACCAGCATCATCCCCGGCGTGCAGAAGCCGCACTGCAGGCCGTGCTCCTCGCGGAAGGCCGCCTGGATGGGATGGAGCCCGTCCGGGCCCTCCAGCCCCTCCACCGTCCGGAGCTCCCGGCCGTCGGCCTGCACGGCGAACAGCGTGCACGACTTGATCGGGGTCCCGTCCAGCAGGACCGTGCACGCCCCGCAGTTCGTGGTGTCGCAGCCGATGTGCGTGCCGGTGAGCCGCAGCTCGTCGCGGAGAAAGTGGACCAGCAGAGTGCGCGGCTCCACCTCGCGCCGGTACTCCGTCCCGTTGACCGTCACCGTCGTAAGAGTCCCGCTCATGTGCGCCCCCTCACTCCGCGCCGCGCACGTGCTCCACCGCGCGCCGCAGCGCCCGGGCGGTCAGCACGCGGACCATGTCGCGCTTGTATTCCTCCGAGCCCCGGTTGTCGGCCGTCGGCTGGGACTGCTCCGCCGCCAGCGCCGCCGCCTCCGCGATCCGCGTCTCGTCGGGCGGGCCGCCCGCCAGGGCCGCCTCCGCCCGAGCGGCCCGCAGGTTGGTCGGACCCACGGCCGTGAGCCCGATCCCCGCCGCGCGGCAGATTCCCGCGTCGTCCAGGGAGAGCTGGACCGCCACGCCCACCGTGGCGAAGTCGCCCACCTTGCGTTCCAGCTTCTCGTAGGCGCCCGCCTGGCCCGGTCCCGCCCGGGGCATCCGGACCTCGGTCAGCAGCTCCTCGGGCTCCAGCGCCGTCATGAACGGCGCCAGGAAGAAGTCATCGATCGGGATCACCCGCTCCTCGCCGGCCTGCCACGCCACCAGCTCGGCGCGAGCCGCGAGCATCACCGAGCCCCAGTCGCCGGCCGGGTCCGCGTGCGCCAGCGAGCCACCCACCGTGCCCCGGTTGCGGACCAGCGGATCGGCGATCACGTCCGCCGCTTCGGCCAGCAGCGGGTAGCGCTCGCGGATCCAATCGGTGTGCTCGATCGTGGCGTGGCGGACCAGCGCGCCGATGTGGAGCGCCCCGTCCGACTCCTCGAGCCGGGCGAGCTCCGCGACGCCGTTGAGGTCCACCACGGCCCGGGGCCCCGCCAGGCGGAACCGCATCAGCGGGATCAGGCTCTGGCCTCCGGCCAGGACCTTGGCCCCGGGGCCGTGCTCGGAAAGGAGCGCGAGGGCCTCGTCCAGCGAGGCGGGCGCGTGGTAGTCGAAGGCGGCCGGAATCATGCGAGCTTCCTCCTGTCCGGTGCGGAATGTGGCCGAGCGGATCTACGGCCCCGAAAACTACGGGTCGCCGGGCGGTCCGTCACGAGGCGCCACCGGTCCCGGGGGCCGCGCCCCGGAACCCGAGGCGCTCGCGAGCGCGGTGTGGTGAGAGTCCCTGCCCGGGGCCTGTCGTTCGCGCGCGCACCGCCGCATCCTACCGGCATGAGCTTCTCCTACATCCGGCTGTCCGAGCCCGAGCTGGACGTGAGCCTGGTGGTCCCCGTCCGCGACGAGTCCGAGAGCGTCGGCCTGCTGGCCGAGGAGATCGGCCGGGCGTTGGGGACGGGCGCCTGGGAGTGGGAGTGCGTGTGGGTGGACGACGGCTCGCGCGACGGCACGCTCCGCCTGCTGGAGCAACTCCACTCCAACGACCCCCGACACCGCTACGTGCGCCTGGACGGGCCCCACGGGCAGTCCGCGGCGCTGGCGGCGGGCCTCTCGCGGACGCGCGGCGCGGTGCTGGTCACCCTGGACGGGGACGGCCAGATGGATCCGGCGGACATCCCGGGCCTGCTTCGGACCCTGGAGGAGCGCGGGGCCGACGCCGTGCTCGGGTGGCGGCGGGGGCGCAGGGACCGGCTGGTGAAGAGGCTCGCCTCCCGGATCGCCAACGCGTTTCGCAACCGCCTCACGGGCGAGGAGGTGCGCGACGTGGGCTGTTCTCTCCGCGCCTTCCGCCGGGAGTGCGCCCGGGGGCTGCTCGTGTTCCGGGGCATGCACCGGTTCCTGCCCACCCTGCTGCGGCTCAACGGCGCCCGGACGGTGGTGGAGGTGCCCGTCTCGCACCGGCCCCGGCGGCACGGCCGCAGCAAGTACGGGATCCGCGACCGGCTGTGGGTGGGGATCGGGGACACCCTGGCCGTGCGCTGGATGGGGCGCCGCTCGGTGCGGCCGAAGCTGAAGGGGGAGAGCCCGGCGCCCGGGGACCAGGGTTCGAAGAGCCCGGTGCCGGAGGCCGGGCCGGCCTCCGGAGGGCCGCCCCCGGGGAGACGCCGGTCTTGAACACCGGCGCCGCCTTCAACGGCGCGGCTCCGGCCGCGTCCGCCGCCCGGCGTCCCCTCCGACCCCTCCCGTGGCTGGTTCCCCTGGCCCTGGTCGTCGCGTTCGCCTTGCAGGGCACGCGCGGCCTGTACGAGACCACCGAGGGCCGCTACGCCGAGGTGGCCCGGGAGATGGTCGAGACGGGCCACTACCTGGAGCCCACCCTCGAGCACCGGCCGCACTGGAGCAAGCCGCCGCTCACCTACTGGTCCGTGGCCGCCGGGATGCGGCTGCTGGGCCGGAACGAATGGGGCGTGCGGGCGGCCAACGGCCTGGCCTTCGTGCTCACGGTCCTGGCCGTGGCCGGGATCGGGGCCGCGCTGTGGGGCGGGGCCGCCGGACCGTCCGCCGGGCTGGCCGCCGGGCTCATCTATCTGTCCTCTCCGCTGCCCGTGGTGGGGGAGGCGAGCGTCTCCGCGGACATGCTGCTGGCGCTGTGGGAGACCCTGGCGGTGCTGTGCTACGTGCGGGCGTGGCGGGCCGCGGGTGGAGGCCCGGGAGGCTTGAGGCGACCCGCGGGCGGCGGCCGGCGACGGGCGTGGCTGTGGACCCTGGGCCTGTGGGCCGCGCTCGGGCTCGCCTTCCTCACCAAGGGCCCGCCGGGCCTGCTGCCGCTGCTTCCGCTGGGCGTGTTCCACTGGCGGGCGGGCCGGCCTTTCCGGCTCCTGGAGCCCGCGGGCCTCGCGCTGTTCGCGGCCACCGGCCTGTCGTGGTACGCGATCGTGATCGCCCGGCGCCCGGAGCTCCTGTCTTACCTCGTGGGACAGGAAGTCGTGGCCCGCAACTTCAGCGACCGCTTCCACCGCAACCCGCAGTGGTACGGCCCGCTGGTCATCTACGGGCCCGCGCTGCTGCTGGGGCAGGGGCTGTGGCTGTACCACGGGATCCGGACCCTCGGGAGGGAGGGCCTGCACCGGCCGGCTACCCTGGTCCGCCGGCTGCGGGGCCGCGGCGAGCCCGGCTCCCTGCTCCTGCTGTGGCTGCTCCTGCCGCTGGCCGCCTTCTGCCTGTCGCGCAGCCGCCTGCCCATGTACGTGTTGCCGCTCTACGCGCCCATCGCCCTGGGCCTGGCGCGGGGGCTGACGGGCCCGGGAACGGGAAAGGCCCGGGAGTCGACGGGCGCCCGGGTGGCCGCCGGCGGTCTCGCGCGCGTGGGGCGTCTGGCCGCCCTGTCCGCCGCCGGACTGATCGTCCTCAAGGCGGCCTCCGCCGTCGTGCCCGGCTCCGGCGACATGGGAGCGCTGCACCGGGCCGTGCGGGAGGCCGAGACGGCGGCCGGCGCGCCCGGCGCCGAGATCCGGGCCTACCGCGAGCCCGCGCTCCACGGACTCCAGTTCTACCTGGACGGCCACCTGAGGCGCGTCTCCCGGGCCGGAGCCGAGCCGTGGGCGGACGAGAGCCTCGCTCAGGCCGTCGAAGCCATGGCCGCCGCCGAGACCTACCGGAGCTTCGTGCTGCTGACCCGGACGAAGTGGGCGGGCGAGCTGGAGAGCGCGCTCCGCGCCGCCGGGCTGCCGTACGCGGGGAGCGAAGCTCCGGGGCGGGCGCTGTTCGTGGTGGGCGGGGGAGGGTAGGGGTGGACGCATCGGCCGCGTCCGAGGCCGCCGCAGCCGGACCGGATGCGCGGGGTGGCTCCCGAGCCGGCTCCGGCTCAGCCTACGGCCCCCCGCTTGACTCCCCGCGCCCGCCCGGGCAGCTTGCGGCGCGCCGGCCGAACCCGGCGCGATTCAGGGCGCGGCGCCAGGAC
>JBHHYZ010000039.1:0-25034 GCA_046757845.1 Gemmatimonadota bacterium | reverse complement strand
CCTCCCCGTACGCGCGGTTCCTCGGGGTCCCGGTCGCCGGCTGGGGGACGCTGTGGTATGCGGCGGTCTTCCTGATCGCCCTGCTGGGCCTGCGGGCGCCGCCGGAAGCCGAGAGGTGGCCGGACCGCCGGCTCCTCCTGTTGAGCTCCAGCGGTCTGGCCTTCTCGGCCTACCTGACCTTCGTCGAGCTGTTCCTCCTCCACGCGATCTGCCGATGGTGCGTGGCCAGCGCGCTCCTTACGCTGTTCATCTTCGGTCTGTCGCTGCCCTGGAGCCAGAGCTCCGTCAGGCCGTAGCCCGCCAGAAGCCCTCCAGCGCGGCGCCGTCTCCGGAGGCGCGGAGCTTGTCGAACGCCCGGTTTCGGATCTGCCGGATTCGCTCCCGGGTCACGCCGAGCAACGACCCGATCTCCTCCAGGGTCATCTCCTCGCCATCATCGAGGCCGTAGTACAGGACGAGGATCTTGCGCTCTCTTTCGGTCAGGTATCGCTCGAACATCCGTTCCAGGAACTCGCGCCGGGCCTGGCCCTCCACATCCTGCTCGATGTCGGAGTCGTCCATGCCGGAGAACCGCTCGCCGAACGACGCGCTGTCGCGGTCCGATTTGTCGAGCGGCGCGTCCAGGCTGAGTTCCGCCGAGGCCACTCGCCGGAGGGCCCGCACCGTCTCCACGGGCTCGCTCATCTCATCGGCGATCTCGCGGTCCGTCGGAGTCCTGCCGAGCTTCTGGGTCAGGAGAGTCTCGGTGCGGGACAGCTTGACGAGATTGGAGTTCTGGTTCAGAGGGATTCGAACGGAGCGGGTCTGCTCCGCCAACGCCTGCAACACCGTCTGGCGGATCCACCACACCGCGTAGGAGATGAACTTCACCCCCTTGTCGGGGTCGAACTTCTTCACCGCCTTGAGCAGGCCCTCGTTACCGATGCACACCAGCTCGGCGAGGTTCAGCCCCCGACCCTGGTACTTCTTCACGTACGAGATCACGAAGCGCAGGTTGGCCGTGACCAGGCGCTCGGCCGCCGCCCGGTCGCCCAGGCGCGCGCGCCGGGCGATCTCGCGCTCGTCCGCAGGATCCACGATCAGCGGATAGCGTTCCACGTCCTGCAGATATTGGTCGAAAGAGTCGAGTGCGCGGGAATCGAAAAACATGATCCTCCGGATCCGCTCTTGTTTCAAGTAAGAGTTAACCAGCCTAAACAAACGAAAGGCGGCCTCGGTTCCACGAGAAGCCGTCTCTCGAGTCGCGTCCGTGCTTTCGCGACCCGCTGGCGGGGCCGGTCTCGCGCGACGGTGCCTTGATACAGACTATTCCCGGTCGAGTTCCACTCCTCCCGACTCCCGGCTCGAGCCGGAGCCCCTCGCTCTCAATGCCCGCTCGGCTGCCCGGGCCCGCCGTCTCAGACGCGACACGTACCAGATCAGGGTGCCCCACGTAAGCCCGTATCCGATCGTGAGATAAGTCGCGCTGCTCATCATCGGCCTCTCCGATCCGGGTCCGGAACCGTCCGGAGTCCCTCGGCTTCCACTCGCTCGAGCTGCTGCTCGGCGACAGCGAGCCGGAAGCGTCGGATCATCAGGTACACGTAACAGAGCGTGAAAGCGAACAGGTTCAGCAGGAGAACCGCCACGAACACGGGAGCCACGGACCGCGGGCTCGAAGGCGGCTGGTGGATGGAGCGCCACCAGTAGACCGAGAGATACACGATCGGCACATCCACGAAACCCACGATGCCCACCACGGCCGACCACCGGGCGCGCTTTTCCGGATCCTCGGCGAATCCGCGCACGGACAGATACCCCACGTAGACCATGAGCAGGATCGCCGTCGTGGTGAGGCGCGGATCCCAGGTCCACCACACGCCCCAGGTCGGCTTGGCCCACAGGGAACCGAGCGCCAGCGTGAGGACCGTGAACAGCACACCGATCTCGGCAGAGCTGGCGGCCATGAGATCCCAGGCCGGGCGACGCTGCACCAGGTAGAGTATGCTCATCACGAACACCATGAAGAACGAGAGCATCGCGAGCCACGCTCCGGGCACGTGCACGTACATCAGACGCTGGATCTCGCCCTGCGTCGTGTCGGCCGGAACGAGGAAGAGTCCCGCCGCGCTTCCGGCCAGCATGGTCACGAGGGTCGCCAGGCCGAGGGCCAGCCCGCCTGTGCCGGCCCGGACTCCCCGGATGGCCGGGCCGGATCCGGCCGTCGGCCCGGACCCTGCGGACGCCTGAGCACCGGTCATCATCATTCCTCCACCACGATCGGGAAGATCCACGTGCAAACCACAAAGAGAATCACGTCGAACGCTACGAGCAACCGCACCCACCCACCCATTCTGCCCAACGGATCTCCCGCGAGCAGAAGATCCGTGGCGTTCACGGCGCCGAGCAGGACCGGGATGAGCGCCGGAAACAGGAGAAGCGGGAGCATCACCTCGCGGGCCCGGATGTGCACGGTCAGCGCCGCATAGAAGGTCCCCACGACCGAGAAGCCCAGCGTGCCGAGCCACGCGATGCCCGCCAGACCCGGCGCATGCCGCCACAGATCGAGCTGGAACAGGACTCCCGCCGCCGGGAAGAGGATCGCTTCGACCAGAAGCAGAAGCACGAGGTTGCTCAGCATCTTGCCCAGATAGATCGCCCGCACCTCGCCCGGATACAGGCGGAGGTTCCGCAGGCCGCCGGTCAATTCCTCGCTCTGGAAGGTGCGGCTCAGCGCCAGAGTCCCGGTGAATGTGATCCCGACCCACAGGAGTCCGCCCGCGATCCTGCGTAGGAGCGCCTCGTCGGGACCGATGGCGAAGCTGAACAGGAAGAGAATCAGGGCCGCGAAGAACGCCATGGCGTTGAATCCCTGTTTGGTCCGTGCCTCGATCAGCAAGTCCTTCCACACGATGGCCCAGGTGCGGATCAGCAGTTCCATCGGACTTTCCCATCTCCGCGTCCCATCAGGATTCCTCGCTTCCGCCGCGTCTGCGGTCAGCGCCCGGCGCACCGGGCGCCGACCTGCCAAGCGCCGACAACAGCTCCGTACGGATCGCGCCTTCGGGGAGAGCGTGGGCCACATCCTCCGGGCTCCCGACCGCTTCCAGGCGGCCCTCGCGCAGGGCCGCGATACGGTCCGCGGATCGAACCGCCTCTCCGTACTTGTGCGAAGCGAACACGACGGTTCCGCCCCTCGCGCGCAGTTGAGCGAGGATCTGGTCGATCAGGGCGACGCCCTCCACATCCAGGCTGATGTACGGTTCGTCCAGGAGGATGAGGTCGAGGGGTCGCATGAGGAGGCGCGCCAGCTCCAGCCGCTTGCGCATCCCGGTGGAGAAGCCCCTCACCCGCAGGTCGGCCACTTCGGAGAGCTGCACGCGCTCCAGCACGGCCGAGATGCGCGTCAGATCGGGCCGTTCACCCGCCATCATGGTGGCAAAGCGAAGGTTCTCGCGCGCCGTAAGATCGTCGTACAGGACGCCGCTCGCCGTGAGCAGGCCGGTGCGACGTCGAACGGCGTCCGCCTCGCTCCGAACCGAGTGTCCGAACACTTCCACCTCGCCGGTTGACGGCCGGAAGAAGGTGGCGGTCAATCTCAACAGCGTCGTCTTCCCGGCGCCGTTCGGCCCCACCAGCGCCAGGGAGGAGCCCGCTGCCACGTCCAGATCCACGTCCCGTAGGGCCCACTTCCAGCCGAAGCGTTTCGAGAGAGATCGGGCCCGGATGGCCGGGCCGGGCCGGCTCCGAGGACGGAGATGGGTGGTCGAATGCGGCGGTTGGGCAGCGTCCGGCGCCGCGCCGCCGGGGTGCCGTGTATTCATGAGGATGGAGATGCGCTTCGGGGTCCCACCGTGCAAGGCGGGCGGCCCCCCGGCCTTGCTGGCCACCCGTCGGATCGCCCGGTACCTTGCGCTCTCAGCCCGGATCCCCGCGCGACGCCTCCGGCGGGCTCGAGCCGATCCGCGGACGTCATGGGCGAGTCGCCGGTAGCTCCCGGCAACGTACCAGAGAGGGAGAAACATGGAGCTGTCCGACCTGGCGGCGATCGTACAGCCCGGCCGCCGCAAGATCCTCCTGTTCGTTCTGGATGGACTGGGAGGGCTGCCCATGGAACCGGGGGGGCCGACCGAGCTGGAAGCGGCTCGAACCCCGAACATGGACGATCTGGCGCGGCGGGGTGGCTGCGGCCTGCACATCCCCGTGAGCACCGGCGTGACTCCCGGCAGCGGCCCGGGCCATCTGGCGCTGTTCGGGTACGATCCGCTCCGCTATCGCGTGGGCCGGGGGGTGCTGGCGGCGCTCGGCATCGGCTTCGACCTGCGGCCCGGTGATATCGCCGCGCGCGGCAACTTCTGCACGGTGGACGGCGAAGGGCGGATCGTGGACCGGCGGGCGGGCCGCATCTCGAGCGAGGACGCCGCGCCCCTGGCGGAACGACTGGATCAGATCCGGGTGAAGGGCGCCGAGACGTTCGTCCGTCACGTGAAGGAACATCGCTTTCTGATCGTGATTCGCCCGGCTCGGGCGTCCGGTGCGGAGGTATCGGACACGGATCCGGGCCGCACGGGCGTGATCCCCGCGGAGCCCGTCGCGCTCTCGGACGCCGCCGGCCTCACCGCGGACATGGTTCGGGCCTGGTTGGCCGCGGCCCGGGAGGCGCTGGCGGATCAGGCCGCCGCGAACATGGTCCTGCTGCGCGGTTTCTCGAGCCGGCCCGGCTGGCCCCGTTTCGGCGATGTGTTCGGTCTGCGGCCATTTGCCGCCGCCGCCTACCCCATGTACCGGGGAGTGGCGCGACTGGTCGGCATGGAGGCCATGGAGGCCGGCGAGGAGCCGGAGGATCTGGTGGCGGCGCTGCTGGAGCACCGGGAAGGCCACGATTTCTTCTTCCTTCACTACAAGGCGACCGATAAGGCCGGAGAGGACGGCGACTTCGACCGCAAGGTCGCCTGTATCGAGGCGGCCGACTCCGTCGTCCCCGATCTGCTGGAAGCCGGTGCCGACGTGGTGCTGATCACCGGCGACCACTCCACGCCGGCCTGCTCTCGGGGGCACAGCTGGCACCCGGTTCCGTTCCTGCTGTTCGGCGGGGAGGGGCGCGCGGAGACGGCGATGAACTTCGGTGAAACCGCGTGTCGGCTGGGTTCGCTCGGGATGGTCCGAGGGTGCGATCTCATGCCGCTGGCGGTGGCCAGGGCTGGGCGTCTGGCCAAGTTCGGCGCCTGAGGCGAGGCCTCTGGCAACGCGTCTCGATGCACCGCCGGGCGCGGTTTCCGCCCGTGCCGTCAGATGGAGGCGGGCCTGTCTCCGCCGTACTCGAGACCGGCGCCGGCGACCGCGACACCGGTGCCTACCGTGATCACGCCGAACACCAGATCGTTCCACAGCCCGAACGAGTAACTGAGATAGCCGTGCACGAACGGCGCGAACATGCTGTATGCGCCGGTGGCGATGAGCAGCCAACCGGACAGCCGGTTCACTCCCAGGGTGAACGACACGGAGAAGGCGAGGATCGCGGCCCCGATCACGACGGCCTGCCACCACAGGAAGCCCGCGGGATAGCCCCACACGAACGGGGCGACGATGTACCACAGCCCGACTCCGATACCCACGTAAGGCGACTTCATCCTCACCTCTCACGATCGCGGTGTAGCGCCGTCCGGACTCGAGCCGGATGGCCATTCATCCGACAGCTCGGCGAACCGGTCGGCGACGCCCGGCCCGCGGCCGGTATGATGGCGGGGCTACCCCATCCCCGCAAACGGCACGTCTCACACGGTCGCCTTCCGGAGCCGGTTGGCGTTGGTCACCACAGTGATCGAGCTCATGGCCATGGCGGCTTCGGCGATCACCGGGTGGAGGAGGCCGAAGAAGGCGACGGGAATCGCGATGGTGTTGTAGAAGTACGCCCAGAAGAGATTCTGCCGGATCTTGCGGAACGTGGCCCTCGCCAGGCGCACCGCCCGGACGACGGCGGCCAGGTCCCCGGCGCTCAGCGTGATGTCCGCGGCCTCGATCGCGATGTCGGTCCCCGTCCCGATCGCGATTCCGACGTCCGCCTGTTTGAGTGAGGGGGCGTCGTTGATCCCGTCGCCCACCATGGCGACCGAACCATGCTCCTCCTGAAGGGCTCGGATGGCCTCCACCTTCTGCGCGGGCAGCAGGCCTGCCCGCCAGTCCGAGATCCCGAGCTCGCGGGCGACCGCGGCCGCCGTCCGCTCGTTGTCGCCGGTGAGGAGCACCGTGCGGAGACCCAGACGCCGGAGCTCGTCCAGGGCTTCCCTCGCCCCCGGCTTGATGGGATCGGCCACGGCCAGCAGCCCGAGCAGCTTTCCGCCCGCCGCAACGAACATGACCGTGCGGCCTCTCTCTTCCAGCTCTGACGCCTCCCGGTCGAGCGATCCCGTCTCGACACCCTCCTCCCGCATGAGCCGTCGACTGCCGATCTCGACCCGTCGGCCCTCGACCTCGCCCCTCACGCCCCGGCCCACCACCGCGTGCACGTCGGAGACCTCCGGCCACGCCACCTCCCGCTCGCGCGCCGCTGCCACCACCGCCTGGGCCAGCGGGTGCTCGGACGCATGCTCCACGGAGGCGGCAAGCCGCAGAAGCTCTTCGTTCGTGACACTCTCGGCCGCTTGGAGGTCGGTGACGCGCGGCTCACCCCGGGTGAGTGTCCCGGTCTTGTCGAACGCCAGTGTCCGGGCCCCCTCGAGCGCCTGGATGGCCGCTCCATCCCGCACCAGGACGCCTCTCTCGGCGCCCAGGCCGGTCCCCACCATCAGGGCGGTCGGGGTCGCGAGCCCGAGGGCGCATGGACAGGCGATGACCAGGACCGCCACCGCCGCCAGAAGGGCCAGCGATACCCGCCCCAGTCCCGGCTGCACCCATGGGATGAACGTCGAGGCGCGGCTGATCACGCCCGCGAACAGGTCCGGAAACAGGAGCCAGGCCGCCAGAGCCGCGGCGGCGATGGCCAGGATCGTCGGGACGAAGATGGCGGTGACCCGGTCGGCGAACTCCTGAATCGGAACCTTGCTGGCCTGCGCCTGCTCGACCAGACGCACGATGCCCGCCAGGAACGTCTCCTCTCCCACCCCGGTGGCCCGCACGCGCAGGACCCCCTGGCGGTTCACGGTCGCACCGATCACCGCGTCTCCCGGTCCTTTTTCCACCGGAAGCGATTCGCCGGTGGCGAGCGATTCGTCCACGGCGCTCCGTCCCTCGAGGACTTCTCCGTCGGTGGGGATCTTCTCGCCGGGCCGCACGATCATCTCGTCCCCGACGCGCACCTCGGAGACGGGGATCTCCATCTCCCGGCCGTTCCGGACCACGCGGGCCGTGCGTGCCTCGAGCGATAGCAGCTTCTGGATGGCTGCCGAGGTGCGACCCCGGGCCTTCGTCTCCACGTATCTCCCGGTGAGATGGATGGCCATGATCATGGCCCCGATCCCCGCATAGTTCATGATGGCCGGGGCGAAGCCCAGGTCGTGGAGCACGGCGGCCGCACCCGTGCCCACGGACACGCCGCTCCCGATGGCGATCAACACGTCCATGTTGGGGCTGCCGCCGCGCGCGGAGCGGAGGGCGCTGCGCCAGGTCTCCCGGCCGGGCCGGGCCAGCACGATCGAGGCCAGGACGAGCATGCCGAGATCGAACGAGAGCGGGCCGGGCCAGAGAATCCCGAACAGCATTTCGGGCAGCATCCAGACGAAGACGGGCGCCGTGATCATCCACGCGACAGCCGCCCTCCGGCGGGCGAGCCTCACCGTTTCCTCCGCCCGTCTCAAACGCTCGCGCTCGCGCTCGGCCCGGTCTTCTCCCGGTGCGGCGGGAGCCTCCAACTCGTAACCGGCCTCTTCAACCGCGCGCTTCAAATCTTCGTACGAGATGCGCTCGGCCGGGAACTCCACGGTAGCCGACTCCGAGGCCAGATTCACGCTGGCGCGAACGCCCTCCAGATCGTTCAGCTTCCGCTCGACCGCGGAGCTGCAACCGGCGCAATGCATGCCCCGCACCTGGAAGACCTGTCTCGATTTTGGCATGGCGATGCTCCAGTGCGTGTCCGATCCAGCATCCCGGGTGGCGGTTCGCGGCCTATCGGAGGTAGCGGTGAAACAGCTCCACGAGCTCCCTGCGGACCTCCTCCTCCGCGGCGCCTCCCCGACCGAAGGCGTGAGAGGCACAGCGCTCCAGGTGGTTGCGCAGCAGCGCTCTCTCGGCCGAACGCAGGGCGGAGTGAACCGCCGTGAACTGCTGAAGAATGTCGGGGCAGTAGCGTTCCTCCTCCACCATCCGCCCCAGCCCTTCCACCTGGCCGCGAATCCTGGCCAGCCGTCGCGCGAGGTCCTTCCGCACCGGCTCGGGAATCCCCATCGCGTGAGGTACTTCTGCTTTGCTTCGCACCACCGTGGTATCGTCCTTCTCGAGTCTCGCCTCACTCCCGAGTCCGCTTCCCTCGGCGCGCCAGTATACATTACCCGTGTATGGTATACAAGGTGTCGCTCGAGCGCCCTCCAGCCCGGAGTCCCAATCTCACTTCCGCGGGGCGTGCGCTCATGGGGCACGGCGGGAACGACGGTCCGAATGGACGGCGATGTCTGGCCGATCTCCGGGAGATCGCGTTAGAATGAAACCATGTTCAGCCGCCTGAGACGGGCGCTCGACGATGCGCTCACGAAACTCGAGGAAAGAACCATCCCTGAAGCGGATGTGGACCGGCTTCTTGCAGGGATGCGTGAGGAATTGGTAGGGACGAAGGCTCGCATCCCTGAGCTGCAGGTTCTGCTGCGAACCCAGGAAAGACAGCGCGCGGAGGAAGACCGAAAGGCGCGGGACTGCGTCCGGCGGGCGGGGCAGGCCCAAGCGATCGGTGACTCCGAGACCGTTGAGGTCGCGAACCGTTTCGCCAAGCGACATCTGGCCCGAGTGGAGGTGCTGGACCGGAAGCTGGAGGGGACGCGCGCGGACCTCGTGTTCCAGGAAGCGCAGGTGGTGGAGATGACGGCGCAGTTGAAGGAAGCCCTGTCCCGACGAGACGCGCTGGCGGTCCAGGCGCGTCGCGCCCGCGCCGTTCAGAAGCTCCGCGGAGGAGAGTTCGAAGCCGTGGAGGAGTTCGAGCGCGTCGCGGACAGGGCCGAGCGCGACTCGGAGCTGGATTCGGTCCGCCGGGAACTGGACGCGGAACCGGGACGGGGGTCCGATCGTCCTGCGCCCGATCCCGGCCTGGATCGGATGGAGCGGGAGGCCGGGGCGGAGGAGCTGCTGAGGGAGCTGAAGCGGCAGATGGGTCTGGAGCCGGAGGAGCCCCGCTGACAGCGGGGCTTTCGGCGATCCGCTATCCGGGCAGAAGCATCCGCCTCAGGCTGTCCACCTGCTGCGGCTCGCCCAGCACGATCAGCACGTCTCCCGACCGGATCCGTTCTTCGGATCCCGGATTGTAGAGGAACGACCGACCGCCCGGATCCTCTCCGTGCCGGATCGCGATCACGATGAGGCCTGTCTTCTGAGGGATCTGCGCCTCCGCCAGCGTGCGGTCGAGCAGAGGGGAACCGTCGGGCACGCGCACGTCCTCCAGACGAAGCGATAGGCTCCCGCTGCGGGTGACGACGTCCAGGAAGCTCATCACCTGCGGCCGCAGGAGCACGGAAGCCATGCGGATCCCCCCCGTAGTATTCGGGCTCACCACATGGTCGGCGCCGGCCTTGTACATCTTCTCCATCGTCTCTTCGTCGTATGCCCGCGCCACGATGGTCAGGTCGGGCCGGAGGCCGCGGGCGCTGAGGCAGACGTACAGGTTGTCCGTGTCCGCGCTGAGGGCGGCCGTCAGGCCGCAGGCCCTCTTGATGCCCGCCTGAGCGAGAACCTCATCCTGCGTCGCGTCTCCTTCGATCAACAGCATGTCCGGGTCGAGCTCGCGAATGCGCTGGAGTCGCGCCGGATCTCGCTCGATGACCACGTATGGACAGCCGCTGCGTTCCAGTTCCTTTATGACCTGCCGTCCCGTGCGTCCCGCGCCGCACACGATCACGTGGTTCTTGAGCCGCTCGATGTTTTTCATGATTCGCCGAGTCCAAAAAGTGTGTGCGAGATCCATCTCTACGAGGGCGGAGGTGATGAGCGCGAACCAGAGGCCCATCGACGTGATGCCGCCGACGAGGAGGAGGGCGGCCAGAAGGCGGCTGGGTCCAGCCAGCGGATGGACTTCGGAGTAGCCGACGGCCGTGAGGGTGATGATGGTCATGTACAGGGCGTCGGAGAGATTCCAGCCCGGCAGTCGAAGGAACCCGACAGTTCCCACCGCCACGAGGATCAGCACGAAGGCCAGCACGCCCAGGAGGCGCTTGCGAAACACGCTGGCCGTCACGGCAGCCTCGCCTCAGCGGGTTGGGCCGCCGCCGCGGTCCACCCGTGCGGAGACTTCACGCCCCTTGATGCGGATTCCCTGGAGTCCCGATATGACCTCCTCGGCGATCTGGGAGTCCACGTCCACGAGGGAGTACCCGTTGTGAATCTCCACCTTTCCGATCTGCCCGCCGGCCGCCTCGGTCTCGCCCGTGATGGCGCCGACCAGGTCTCCCGGCCCGGCGCCATCCTTCTTTCCCACGCCGATGAAGATGCGCGTCCAGGTGGGTCGGATCTTCCGTTGCGGTCCCGATGGGGGGCGGCCCCCGGTGGGAGCGGCTCCTCCCCGGCTCCGCGCGGCCGGTTCCGGTCCGGCGGACTCGGGCGCCTCCGGCCGGCGGACCATCGCCGCCAGCGTCGCCGCCACCCGCGCCGATCCGAATCGCTCCAGGAGCGGTTCGAGCAGGAGCAGCTGAGCCGCCGAGTCCGACGTTTGGATCTCGGAGGCCAAATGGCGCCGAAAACGCTCCAGTTCGTTGCGGTCCGCCAGGAGGAGTCCGGATGGCAGGAGGTGGACCTCCCACCCCGCCCGCCGTCCGAGGAGTTCCAGCTGCGGGAAGTGCGTCGTGTCGGCTACGATGAGGCCCTCGGCGGCCGGCTCCAGCCACCGGCGAAACACGTCCAGGCCGGACGGGATGCCGAACAGCGCCACCACCGGCGAGTCGTGCTCCGGCTCCTCTCCCCACACCACCTTCACGCCGGCGGATCCGGCGTCCGCCAGGCGGAAGCCCATCGCCGCCAGCGCGCCCGTTGTCCGCGCCGCGGCCGGTGCGTCCGCACAGCGGACCACGGCCCGCTCGCTGCCGGCGCAGTCGGTCAGGAACGCGAGCCCGTCGGCGAGGGCCTCGAGCTTTTCCGTCTCGCCAGTGGCGATCGTACACCACACCGTCCGGCTCCCGGACCCATGCCGCGAACCGGGAGCGCCGCCGCGCGCAACGTCCTCTCCCGCTGTCTCGAACAACTCCGGAGGCCAGTGTCGAGCCCGTGGAAACCGGCGGCGGAGAAGGTCCATGAGGCTCGCGTCCAGACGGTCTCCGCACACGATGCGCTGGGCCTCGGGCGGCAGCGCCTCGATCAGGGCTTCGACCGAGGGCCAGGCGCCGGCGGCCTGGATCGCCTGGAATCCATCGATGATCAGAAGGCGAACCCGAGCCAGCGGGAGCTTCCCTTCTCTCACGCCCGAGAGCACGTCCTCGGGTGGTCCGGCGACCGCTTGCGCGGCGGACGAAGGGCTCTGGCTCTCGGGCGGCGCCCAGGGTGGCCAGATGACGGCCCGAACGCCCGATGGCCGGCCCAGCATGTGGATGGCACGCGCCGCTCGCAACGCCGCTTCCGGGGTCGGAGAGAGGATCAGCGCCTGGAGATCCGCCATCTCCGTCTCACAGCGATGGAGCACCGCGAGGCCGAACAGGATCTCCTTGCCCGATCCCTCGGCCGCCAGGGCCGCGACATGGTGCCCTCGCTCCACCGGGATGGCCAGCGACTCCACGATCTCGGGCGGGGACGCGTAGCCCAGGTGACGCAGGGCTTCCATCCGCTCGGTCGACCACGCAGCGGGGTCGGGGTCGGCGTGGGCCCTTCCCGGCTCCCGTGTGGAGGAATCGTTCTTCTTCATCACACTCTCATGTCATCCGCCCGCATGCGGCGCTTGGTGAGGAATGGCCCGGAGACCGCCGGGCCCCGTTCGAGGCCGACCCACCGTGTCGAGCTATGGTAGGGTGAGCGGTCGGCGCGCGCCAACGGCACGCCGCCTCCGACCGCCGGTGTTGGGTGCTGGGGCCACCCGCTCCGGGCGGGGCGCGGCGGAGCCAGGTTGACGGGCCGCCGCCGGGGACTCTAACCTAGCCCGATCCGCGAAAGTCCCTGGGGAATTCCTGATGCTCGCGTCGTGGGCCGTCCGCGAAGGCGTGTGTCGGTGCGAGGAGGTTGGTCGATGGCGAGGCAGCGTCGACAGGATGCCAGGCGGACCGGGAGATGTTCGTGGCGCTCGGGCTGACCGCCGTCGGGACCGTGACCCTGCAGGGCGGGTCGGGTGGTGCCCAGCAGGTCCTGGGCCAAGTCTCGTCCGTCGCGTGGGGGCTCCCCCTCATCCTGCTCCTGGTGGGGACGGGGCTATATCTCACCCTTCTGCTCCGCGGACTGCAGTTCCGCCAGCTCAGCCACTCCCTGTGGCTGGCCCTGATCAAACGGAGGGAGGAGGGGGCCGAAGGCGACATCTCGCATTTCCAGGCGCTCATGACCGCGCTGGCGGCCACGGTGGGCACCGGGAACATCGTGGGTGTGGCCACGGCGATCGGCTCCGGCGGGCCGGGAGCCCTGTTCTGGATGTGGGTCACGGGGCTGGTCGGCATGGCGACCAAATACTCGGAGGCGGTCCTCGGAGTGCGCTTCCGGGAGACGGACGCCCGCGGGGAGAAGGCGGGCGGCCCCATGTACTATCTGGAGCATGGGATCCAGTGGCGGCGATTGGGAAAGGTGCTGGCCGTGGCCTTCGCCCTGTTCGCCTCGATCGCCGCGTTCGGGATCGGCAACGGCGTCCAGTCCCAGGCCGTGGCGGACGCCTTGAACCAGTCGTTCGGGATCCCGCACGCCGTGTCAGGGATCGTGATCGCGGCTCTGGCGGCGGCGGTGATCCTGGGAGGGATCAAGTCCATCGGGCGCTTCACGGGCGTGTTCGTCCCGATCATGATCGTGCTGTACATGGCGGGGGCGGGGATGGTCATCCTGCTCAACATCGACCGCGTGCCCGACGCGTTTCGACAGGTGTTGCAGGGAGCGTTCACACCGGTCGCGGTGGGCGGCGGCGCGCTGGGTTACTCCGTGATGCAGGCGATGCGGTTCGGTGTGGCCCGCGGCATCTTCTCCAACGAGTCCGGCTTGGGCACCGGCGGGATCGCCGCGGCCGCGGCGCAGACCCGCGAACCGGTGCGGCAGGCGCTCGTCTCGATGACCCAGACGTTCATCGACACGATCGTCGTGTGCAGCTTCACCGGGATCGCCATCCTCAGCACCGGAGCCTGGCTGGCGGAGGCCGATGGGGCCAACATGACGCAGCTGGCGTTTCACACCGGGTTGCCGGGGGAGTTCGGAGGCTGGATCGTGGCCGTGGGCCTGTCGCTGTTCGCCTTCAGCACCATGCTCGGCTGGTCCTACTACGGAGAGCGGAACCTCGAGTACCTGCTCGGGGAGAGGGCGGTGGTCCCGTATCGCCTGCTCTTCGTGTTGGTGATCGCGGTCGGCGCCACGGTAAAGCTGGACGTGGTGTGGTCGCTATCGGACATCATGAACGCGCTGATGGCGTTTCCGAACCTGATCGGCCTGCTGCTGCTGTCGGGAATCGTGTGGCGAGAGACCCGCTCCTATTTCGGCCGCTATCCGAAGGGAGGGTCCATCTGAGCCGGTTGGACGAGCGCGGCTGGCGGGCGGCCCCCGACTTCGGCCGTCCGAGCCGGGAAGCGGCTAACCCCGAAACCGCGGGGGGTGGCCCAGGTCGTACTCGCGGATGGACAGCGTCTCATTCGGCCGGAAGCCGAGCTGCGCGAGGGTGAGGGTTTCGTCCCGCACTTCCCGCTCCGCGTATTCCGTGTAGAAGTCCGCCGGATCGACGTTTCGACCCGGCAACATGGCCTCCAGGCCGAGGCGCTTGGCTTCGCTCACACGAGTCGATGGCGGAAGCGTCTCCAGGTGCTCCATCCACCGGTCGGGCATGATCAGCCGGACGGGCAGGTCGGCCGGCCCGGTCTCTCCGGCGTCGGTGCGTCCGACCTCGGCCCGCGGCCGTGAGTCCGTTTCCGGGGTTCGGAGAGTGTACAGGAACCGCTTGGTGAGATCGGTAACGTCCAGTCCCACCACGCGATCCGTCTGCGCGTGGACGTTGGTGCGGCCGTGCTCTCGATCCACCCGCAGCCGGGCCAGGCCGATGTCTCCCGCGAACGTGATCGAGTCGGGCCCCCGGTCGGTGACCCGCAGCCGGGAATGTCGAGAGAAGAACTGCTCGGCTCGTTCGAGCACTTCCTCGGGCGGCACCTCCGTCGTGGTCGTGTATCGCATCGCGGCTCCCTGTGCGTTCCGATTCGGGCGGCGCAAGTTCTGACGCCGACGTGGTGGAGTCAACCGATCCACCGCCGGGTCGGCCGCGGCAGCCCCGGAACGCCGTCGGTTGGGTCCGTGGCGTCATCGCGCGCCGGGTCGGCGGCGCCCCGGGGAAAGGAGCGCGGGATCCGTCCTTGGCTTTCGCACGCCCCTCACGGGATATACGATGCGCGCCGGGACGCGGCAGCCGGGTCCACCCGGCCCGGCGCGCCAGGCTGCGGAGAGGTTGGAGCTCGATGAGCGGGCGAGGTTCGTGCCCGGATTGAGCTCCGTGAACGGCGGCGGAAACCAGGTTGGAGCGAGAAGGCGGCAGATGAACGAGCACACCGAGTTCGGAACGTTCTTCCTTCCGGGACCCACCGAGATTCGGCCGGAAGTGCTGGCGGCGATGCAACGTCCGATGGTCGGCCATCGCGGTGCGGAGATCTCGGAGCTGATCGCCAGGCTCGAGACCGGCCTGTCCGCGCTGTTTCGCACGGAACGGCCGGTATACCTGTCCACCTCGTCGGCCAGCGGGATGATGGAAGCGGCGGTCACGAACCTGAGCCGCCGGCGCGTACTGTGCCTGGTGTGTGGAGCGTTCAGCCAGCGCTTCTACGAGATTGCCAGGGCGTGCGGCAGGCCGGCGGACAGGATGGACGTGGAATGGGGACTTCCCAACCTCCCGGACGCCGTGGCCGGGAAGCTGTCGGAACGGCCCGGCCGCTACGATCTGGTCACCGTCGTGCACTCGGAAACCTCCACCGGGGTCTTGAATCCGGTGGCGGAGATCGCCCGCGCCGTTCACGCGTTCGATGACGTGCTGCTGGCCGTGGACACCGTGTCTTCGATGGCGGGAGCGCCCGTGCTGACCGACGAGTGGGGGCTCGACTTCGTGCTCACCGGAACCCAGAAGGCGGTCGCGGTCCCACCGGGCCTGGCTCTGGCGGTCGCCTCCGAGCGGGCGTTGAGTCGCGCCGCTGAGGTCGAGGCGAGGGGCTGGTATTTCGATCTACTGGGTTTCGAGCGCCGAATGGAGAGCTGGCAGACTCCCACCACCCCGGCGGTGTCGCTCATCTACGCGCTGGCGCGTCAGGTGGAGCGGATCCGCGAAGAGGGCCTGGAGAACCGGTGGGAGCGACACCGAGCGATGGCCGGGCGAGCGCATGCCTGGGTGGCGGCGCTGGCGGAGCGCACAGGCCGCCGGTTCACGGTGCTGGCTCCGGAGGGCTACCGTTCGCCGACCGTCACGGTGGTCGAGCTCCCGGAGGGAGTGGACGGCCGCGCCATCGTCGACGGGGTCCGCCAAAGCGGGTTCACGATCGCCCCCGGGTACGGACGACTGGCGGAGCGGTCCGTACGGATCGGTCACATGGGCGACCACACGCCGCAGGAGCTCGAAGCGGTCCTCGGCGCCCTCTCGACGGCTCTTGCAGGCTGATCCCGGGACGGCGGAGGGAGGGCACATGAAGCGACTGGTGCTGGCCGACCCGCTCACGCCCGAGGGGCTCGAGCTCCTCGCACGGGAGCCCGAGCTGCAGGTGGACGACTATTCCGGAATGGAGCGGTCCGCGCTTCTGGAATCGCTGCGCGGGGCCTCCGGCCTCATCGTACGTAGCCGAACCCGGGTCGATGCGGAGCTTCTGGCCGCCGCGGACGCGCTGGAGGTGGTGGGCCGCGCGGGAGTCGGGGTGGACAACATCGACATGGAAGTGGCGACGCGCCGCGGGATCGCGGTGCTCAACGCCCCGGGCGGCAACACCCTGTCGACCGCCGAGCTGACGATCGGTCTCATCTTGGCCGTGACGCGGCGCATCCCCGCCGCCGACCGTTCGGTACGCGAAGGCCGCTGGGATCGCAGGGGCCTCCGCGGCAATCAACTGCACGGACGGGTGCTCGGCGTGATCGGGGCCGGCCGCATCGGTTCGGCGGTCATTCGGCGGGCTCGCTCCCTCGGGATGGAGGTACTGGTCCACGACCCGTTCCTCACCTCGGACCGCGCGGGGGACCTGGGGATCGAGCGATCCGATCTGGATGGTCTCCTGGAACGGTCGGACATCGTCACCCTTCACGTCCCTCTCACCGATGCGACGCGGGGCATGATCGGGCGGGAGCAGATCCAGCGTATGAAGCCCGGCGCGTACCTAGTGAACGCGGCGCGGGGCGGCCTGGTGGATGAGCTGGCGCTCGCCGAAGCGCTGGAGGCGAACCGGTTGGCGGGCGCGGCTCTGGACGTGTACGAGCGCGAGCCCCTGGCCGCCAACCACCCGCTGCGGTCGGCGCCTCATATGGTGTTCACTCCCCACCTGGGCGCGGCCACCGACGAGGCCCAGAGGGAGGTTTCACGCGAGATCGCGGCAGCGGTGCGCGAGGCGCTCCTGGCGGGTGACTTCGCCGGTGCCCTCAACGCTCCTTACATCGATCCCGGCGATCGGACGAGAGTCCTCCCGATCCTGGAGTTGGGACAGAGGCTCGGAACTCTGTTGAGCCGGCTGACCGATGGCCGCGGCGACCGGGTGGAAGTGCGCTATGCGGGCCCGGCGCACCGGGTTCTGCGCCCGCTGGCGGCGGCCGTGATGGAGGGGTTTCTGCGTCCGACGATGGATTGCTCGCTCAACCTGGTGAATTCGCTGACCCTGGCCGCGGAACGCGGCATCGAAGTCGGACGCGCCCGACTGGGTGACGTGGCCGATTACGCGAACTACGTGGAGCTCGCCGCCACCGTTCCCACGGAGACGGGCCCGGCCGGGGCGCTCGA
This sequence comes from Gemmatimonadota bacterium, assembly GCA_046757845.1. Taxonomy (GTDB): domain Bacteria; phylum Gemmatimonadota; class Gemmatimonadetes; order Palauibacterales; family Palauibacteraceae; genus JBHHYZ01. The sequence goes on along the minus strand of JBHHYZ010000039.1, from coordinate 7,819 downwards.
AGACCGCTCGGCCGAGGGAGACGGAGCGCGCGGTGGCGGCTCGATGCGCGAGGTCGTGGTGGGAGGTGCGCTCCTCGGGGAAGCCCAGCATCCCCGTATCGTCCGTATCGGAGAGTTCCACGTGAGCACGGTTCCCCGCGGCGTTCTGCTGCTGGTTCGGAACCAGGACATCCCCGGCGTGATCGGAGAGGTCGGGACACGGCTCGGGAGAGCGCGGATCAACATCGCCGAGTATCACCAGGCCCGCCGTCAGGCGGGTGGCGAAGCGCTCGGCGTGATCACGGTGGACGGAGCGGTGCCGGGCGCCGTGCTGGAGGAGATCCGGGCCCTTCCGGCCGTCGAGGACGTTCGTCAGGTCTGCTTCCGTCCCTGACCGGTCGCCCGTCGGCTTACGGTCTCCCGCGGCCGGGCCAGGGGCGCACCGCGTCGGAAGGAGTCGGAAGACCGAGCTCGGGGTGGAAGATTCCGGCCAGGAGCTCGATCCCGGCCACCACGCGCGGTCCCGAACGGTTGAAGTAGGAGGATGCGTCGACCACACGGGCACGGGCGGCCGCGACAGCCCGCGGAGCCACCGCGCGCAGACGTTCCGCCTGCGCGTCGGCATCCGCCTGGGCCCGCTCGACCCCGTACCCGCACGGCATCACCAACAGGATGTCGGGATCGAGCTGGCCGAGCTCATCCCATGCCACCTGGCGGGAGGGCGCCCCGGGCTCCCCGAGCAGATTCCGCCCGCCGGCCCACTCGATCATCTCCGGTACCCAATGCCCCGGAGCGAAAGGCGGATCCAGCCACTCGAGGCCCAAAACCCTCGGGCGGGGCAGGCCGCTCACGGCGGCACGAACGTGAGCGAGGCGCTCCCGCAGCGCACCGATCCGATCGGCGGCGCGGCCTTCCACGCCACCCGCTCGCCCAACAACCAGGATGCTGTGCAGGATCTGCTCGAGAGAGTGTGCGTCCAGCGATACGACCCGGGCGCTCAGGCCGCGTCGACGCACCAGGTCGGCGACTCCGGCGGTGGGCACGGCGCACACGTCACACACCGCCTGGCTCAGGATGAGGTCGGGTCGCAGCTCCTCCAGCAGGTCTCCGTCGATCTCGTATACGCTCCCATGCTCCACGGCGGCCCGGCGAACGGCCGAATCCACCTCTCCGCTGGTCATCCCATCCGGGTCGAAACGGGGGCGGCTCAGCCGCGGCAGGTGTAGGATCTGAGGCGGATGATCGCACTCGTGGGAGATCCCGACGAGCCGATCTTCGAGGCCGAGCGCGCACACGATCTCGGTGGCGCTCGCCAGCAGCGACACGATGCGCACCGGAGCCTCAGGGTCGCGACTTCATCGGGGACGTCGACACGGGCCGACCGCAGCTCAATAGGTGGCCATCTCGGGATCGATCTCGTGCGCCCAGGCCAGGATCCCGCCCTGGAGATTCGTGGCGTTGGCGAAGCCCGCCCTTCGCAGCAGCTCGACCGCCTTCGCACTTCGCGCCCCGGAGCGGCAGTGCACGACGAGCGGGCCCGACCCGCTCAACTCGTCCAGCCGTTCCGGCAGCTCGCCGAGGGGGATGAACCGGGCTCCGTGCGATCCGAGGTTGCAGATCTCCCATTCGTATGGCTCGCGCACGTCCACGAGCTGCACGGGCTCACCGGACTCCAGCATCCGCCGCAGCTCCGCCACCTCGATCTCGGGAATCTCGTCCCCGGTTTCGGATTCCGCCGCAGAGGCTCCCGCTCCGCAGAACACCTCGTAGTCGATCAGCCGTGTGATGGTCGGGTTCGCGCCGCACACCGGGCAGTCGGGATCCTTCCGGATCCGGGCCTCGCGGAAGTCCATTTGCAAGGCGTCGATCAACAGGAGGCGACCCGCCAGGCCCGTGCCGACTTCCAGGACGATCTTGATCACTTCGGTCGCCTGGATAGCGCCCACGATTCCCGGAAGCACGCCCAGCACGCCGGCGTCGGCGCAGCTCGGCACGAGTCCCGGCGGCGGCGGCTCGGGAAACAGGCATCGGTAGCAGGGACCCCCCGGAGATCCGAACACCGAGACCTGGCCCTCGAAGCGGTAGATGGCTCCCCACACGCTGGGGATGCCCAGGATCACGCTGGCGTCGTTGACGAGGTAGCGGGTCGGAAAGTTGTCGCTGCCGTCCGCGACCAAATCCCAGCCTTCGAAGATCTCCAGGGCATTGCTCGAGTCCAGGCGCGTCTCGTAGGTGCGGATGTCCACCTCCGGGTTGAGCGCCCGGAGTCGTTCGCGGGCGGATTGCAACTTGGGGCGGCCCACGGAGGCCGTGTCGTGGAGAATCTGGCGCTGCAGGTTCGTGATGTCGACGACGTCGTGGTCCACGATGCCGAGTCTCCCCACTCCGGCTGCTGCCAGATACAGGCCGAGCGGCGAGCCCAAGCCGCCGGCGCCCACCAGCAGAACCCTCGCGCCCTTGAGCTTTCTCTGGCCCTCCAATCCGACTTCCGGGAGCATGAAATGCCGGCTGTACCGTTGCATCTCCGACCGGCCCAGCGGCACGTTCGCCGACCCGGCGTCCGGCCGCGCCTGCATCGTGGCGGCTCCGTCCCCCGGCCCCCCGCCGGCGATGGACGGAACGATTCGCAACTCGGCTCCCTCCTGCAGCGGGGCCTCCCCCGCACCGGGCTCCCGAACCTCCCGGTCTCCCACGTACACGTTGACGAATCTGCGCAGCCTGCCGTCCTCCGCGTAGAGCTGGGCCTGCAGGGCGGGGTGGCTCTCCGTGAGCTTGAAGAGCGCCTCTTCAGCCGTTCGGGCCTCCAGCTCCACCACGGACCGGCCGTCCACGAAAGACCGCAGCGGTGTCGGGATGCGTACCTGAACCCTCGTCATGATCTTCCTCTCCGTTCACTCCGCGCCCTCTCTACCCCGGTCAGGCCGGATGGTTGGACACGGTCCGGTCCCCGTCTCGACAAGGCAACCCACAGGGGCTCACTCCTCCCGCAGCGGGCGCTCCCCGAAACCGGCCCCTTCCGTCAGTTCCCATACCCGGGCTTCCCCCGCCACGCCTCCCGTCACCGAGATGATGAGATAGTGGTACCAGGGCCACGCCAGCCGCCGGTCCGTCTCCGACGGTTCGGGCGGCGCGTCCGGGTGAGAGTGGTAGAACCCGAGCACGCGCGCCCCTCCCCGCTCCTCCGCCTCGATCAGGCGCCGAAGGTCGGCAGGATCCACCCGATACCGGTCCGGCCGGTCCGCCCACAGGTTCGCGGAGGGATGTACCTCGAGCACCCGCCGGGCCCCAGCCTCGATTCGGCCTGTCAGCACTCCGCACGCCTCCCTTGGATAGGCCGCCTCGAGCGACCGGAAGAGCGACCGGGCCAGGGCGCCCGACACCACGAGGCCGGCTTTCCCCAGGCCCGAGTCCGGGCGGGTCACAGGCCGCCCCACCCCGTCTGGCCGGCGCTCCGAGCGCCTCCGTCGGGGAGGATGACGACGATGGTGGCCGCCTCGGTTCGCCGCGCCAGACGCAGTGCGGCCGTGTACGCGGCGCCACCCGACGCTCCGACCAGGACGCCGGCTTCCCGCGCCAGCCGCTCCGCCTCCCGCCGTGCCTGCTCCGTCTCCACCTCGAGGGATTCGTGCGCGACCGTCTCGTCATAGATGGCCGGACGCAACGCGGTTTTCAGGTGTTTGAGGCCCTCGATGCCGTGCAGGACTTCCGCCGGCTCGACTCCGACCACGCGGATCGTTGGGTCCAGCTCACGGAGGCGCCGTCCGTTCCCGACCAGAGTGCCCGTGGTGCCCAGACCGGCTACGAAGTGGGTGAGCGCACCGCCCGTTTGCCTCCAGATCTCGAGCGCCGTGCTCTCGTAGTGGGCGCGCCAGTTGTGAGGGTTGCCGTACTGGTCGGCGTACCAGAAGCGCTCGGCTTCCCGTTCCGCCATCTCCCGAGCCTTCAGGATGGCTCCATCGGAGCCTTCCATGGGATCCGTGAACACGAGCTCCGCTCCGTACGCCTCCAGGCTCGCCACTCGCTGTCGGCCCACGTTCTCGGGCAGACAGAGGGTCACACCGAAGCCCACCGCCGCACCCAGCATGGCGTAGGCGACCGCCGTGTTTCCCGAGCTGGCATCCAGCAGCCGTCGGCCCTCCAGCCGGCCCTGAAGGAGCCCTTCACGAACGATCCCCCACGCCGGCCGGTCCTTGACCGAGCCGCCCGGATTGAACCATTCGGCTTTCCCGAGGATTCGAACTCCGGGCCGTGGAGAAGGAAGCGGCAGCAACGGAGTGTTCCCGATCCGGGCGACGAGCGCCCGCGCCGTGGGGCTCAACGGCGGGAGACGCGGCGCACGGGAGCGGCGCCTACGGCCGTGGGATCGCATTTCCTTCGCTTCCAATCGTCTCACATTTCGTCCCATCCGGGCAACAAAAAAGCCGCGAGCGAGGCTCGCGGCTTCCGGACGGCGGTGTCGGAAACTCCCGTTCACAGCCGGCGGACGGCGAACCCCGCACTCGACGGGAAGGTGCTACAGGCGCAGTGGCCCCCGCGGCCGCCATGAGGAGAGCCGGAGCGGGCCAACGGGCGGAGCAGAGTCATTCGCGTCTCCCTATGCGCCATCGCATCGCGATTCCTAAGTTTCCGTGTGTCTTCGCACGTCACGTGGAATGGCTCGATCAAGGAAGGTGAGGACCCGCCGGCAGAAGCGCAATCCGGTGGACTGGTTCCACTCAGACGGGTCCTCGTGTGAAGGCACCGCTCTCAGAACAAACCGGGCGGCGGATGGGTTCCCGGCCGCCCGTCCGTCACACCGTCACGGCGAGAGAGCGGCACAGGGCCGCGTAATTCTCCGCCACACTCGAGGGTCCCTGAAACACGGCGGACCCCGCCACGAGCGCGCTGGCGCCGGAGCTGACGGCCAGTGGAGCGGTTGTCGGATCGACTCCTCCATCCACCTGCACGTGCAGGCGCCGGAGGCCCATCTGCTTCGCCATCACTCGCACGGACTCGACCTTCCGCAGCGCCGCATGGATGAAGGACTGGCCTCCGAAACCCGGATTCACGGTCATGATCAGCACGAGATCCACGAACGGGAGGATCTCGCTCAGGGACTGGACCGGAGTGGCGGGATTGACCGCTACCCCTGCACGAGCCCCGAGACGGCGGATCTCGGACACGTCTCGGTTCAGGTGGACGGACGCCTCCTGGTGGACCGTGATGAGGTCGGCCCCCGCGGCGGCGAACGGCGCCAGGAAGACGGAAGGATTGTCGATCATCAGGTGCACGTCCAGAAACGAGCGGGTGATGCGGCGAAGCGAACGCAGCACCGGGACACCCACGCTCAGGTTCGGGACGAAATGTCCGTCCATCACGTCGATGTGGAACCACGCGGCGCCGGCTTCCTCCGCATCGGCCACCTGCTCGCCCAGGCGGGCGTGGTCGGCGGCCAGGATGGAGGGTATCACGACGGTCCCGTTCGGCGGCGCCCGCCGACCCGATTCCCGTCCGGCGTCGGCGTCGGGTCTCCGGCCCGCTCTGCCCGAATCAGTCATGGCGCCCCGTCTCCTATCCTCCGATCCATTCCCACTCGAATCCGATCGAGCGGTTTCCCCCTCCATCTCTTCCGACTCCCCGCGCCCCGCTACGCGCCGTAGGCCACGAACAGCTCTCGGACACGAGCCGTGATCGCGAGGGCCTCCTCCATCGGCCTCTGCCACATGTTACGCCCGAAGATGAGCCCGGTCGCCCCGGCTTCCATGGCCAGGCGGGCCTTCTCGATCAGGTCGTCATCCCCCAGCTTGCTGCCACCCGAGAACAGGACCATGGTTCGGCCGGCGGACTTCACCACCCGCCGCGCCCCTTCCGCGTAGTCCCACTCCAGCTGCCGGTACTTCTCCGGCATGAGGGCGTCCTTGTCGGACTTCTTCGGCACGTTCAGCTTGACGACGTCCGCTCCCATCTCCATGGCCAGTCGAGCCGCGTAATCCACCGCGTAGATGCAGTCCCTCCCGCCCTTCGCCTCAATCGCCGAGCCCCGCGGATACGACCACACGATGAGCGGCAGCCCGTAGCGTTCGCACTCGGCACGGACCAGGTTCAGCTCCTCGTGGTGGCGCGATTGTTCAGGCGAGCCTACGTACAGCGTATACCCGACCGCGTGCGCGCCCAGCCGCACGGCGTCCTCCACGGTCGCGTTCAGAGGCGAGTGCGCGTCATCATCGGGTGGGATGTTCGTCTTGCCGTTCACCTTGAGAATGAGGGGCACCCGGCCCGCGTAGCGCGGATAGTACTTCTCCGCGAAGCCGATCTGGCAGGCGATGCCGCTGTAATCTCCGCGTACCGCCAGCTCGAACTGAAAGTCCGGGTCGGCCGAAGCCGGGTTGGGAAAGAAATCGATCGGGCCGTGCTCCATCCCGTGATCGATCGGGAGGATCTGGAGCGTCCCGTTTCGGGCTCCATGGTTGTACAGCATGTCGTAGAGTCGGGCCCGCTTTCCGGTGCCGAGGCCCAGGTCATCGATCGTGGGCCGACCCACGCCGGCCGCTGCCTCGCTGGTTGTCGCCGCCATGTTTTCCCCCTGTGGTTTCACTCCCGAGAGTCGTTTCATCGCCATCGGCGCGTTTCCGCGCAGCCCGGTTCCGGTTCGGAGCCTGATGCCGGTCACGTGCTCGCGTCGCGTCCGCCCGCCGGCCGCGTGCCCGGACCGGCCTATCCGTCCGTCGCCTCGGCGGGCTCCGCCGCGTGCCCGGATGAGCCGCTATATCACCCCGAGACGTCCCCCCACGAGCTGGAGCGCGTCGATGGCCCGGTCCAGGTGGTCCCGCTCGTGGCCCGCCGAGATCTGGCATCGAATGCGCGCCTGGCCCTTCGGCACGACCGGATATCCGAAGCCGATCACGAACACGCCTTCGTGCAACAGCTGGTCGCTGAGAGCGATCGCCGCGGCCGTTTCCCCGATCACCACCGGGACGATCGGCGTCCCGCCCTCGATGGGCCGGTAGCCGATCTCGAGGAGCCGCTCCCGGAAGTATGCCGTGTTCTGCCTCAACTTCGCCACCAGCTCGGGGTGACTCTCGAGATGGTCGATCGCCGCCAGTGCGCCGCAGGCCGAAGGCGGCGCGACCGCGTTGGTGAACAGCTGGGTTCGGGACTGTTGCACCAGGTACTCGACCACCGCGCGGCTGCCGGCGGTGAAGCCGCCGGCCATGCCTCCGAGGGCCTTTCCGAGAGTCGAGGTGAGGATGTCCACCTCGCCGTGCATGCCGTAATGCTCGGGAGTTCCTCGACCGGTCTCTCCCAGCACGCCCGTCGCATGAGAGTCGTCGATGGCCATGATCGCATCGTATCGGTCGCACAATCCGCGGATCTCGGGCAGCGGCGCGATCTCGCCCTCCATGCTGAACACGCCGTCCGTCACGACCAGCCGGTGCCGCGCCTGGCGAGAATCCGACAGCTGCTCCTCGAGCGAGCTCATGTCCATGTGCCGATAGATCTTCCTCTGTGCCTTGCACAGGCGGATCCCGTCGATGATCGATGCATGGTTGAGCTCGTCGCTGATCAGCACGTCCTCCTCGCCGAGCAGGGGCGCGAACAGGCCTTCGTTCGCGTTCCAGCACGACGTATACGTGATCGAGGCGGGCATCTCCAGGAAATCCGCGATCCGGTCTTCCAGCTGCCGATGGACGTGGAAGGTGCCGCAGATGAAGCGGACGGAGGCCGTCCCGGCACCGTACCGGTCGGCCCCGTCCTTCACCGCCCGTATCACTGCAGGCTCGTCGCACAGCCCGAGGTAGTTGTTCGAGCACAGGTTGATCACCTCTCCATAGCCATCCAGCTCGACGACGGCCGACTGGCG
>JBHHYZ010000038.1:0-26343 GCA_046757845.1 Gemmatimonadota bacterium | reverse complement strand
GAGTGGAGCTTCGCCAGGAGATCGTGAAGTCCTTGGCGACGGCCTTTGAGCAGGCGAGGATCGAGGAGGTCCGGAACACTCCGGGCGCCACGATCGTCGAGCCTGCCGACCTTCCGGTAAATCCGGACTCGCGTCGCGTCGCTCTGAGAGGTGTCCTGGGATTGGCTTTCGGCGGCATCATCGCCTTCTTCTGGATCCTGGCCCGGCAGTTCTTCGAGCGGATCCGCGAAGAGGAGCCTGACGACTATCAACGTCTCGTGAATCTGTCCCGACGGACCGTCGGCGATCTCAGCGCCGTCTTCGGTCGCTTCCGGTGGCGCGGGGGGCGTGGAGCGCTCGTCTTCCTCTTGGCGGCCGCCGCGTTCGCGGTGCGCGCTCCCACGGCGTCTCTGGCGCAGGAGACGGAGCGGCTCCGCCACCGTGCCGAACAGGCCCTGGGTCGCCCGATCAGCGACGCGGAAATTCTCCGGCGCTTGCGCGCGTCCGGCCTGACCGCGGAACAGGTACGCCGTCGGCTGGAGGCGGCCGGGTTCGAGCGCACGGCGGCGGATCCCTATCTCGCGGTCCTGGCCGGCGCTTCCGACGCGGTCCCCGAGGGAACCGACGCGATGCCGTTGGTCGAGCTGCTCGTTCAGGCGGAGGCGGAGCGCTCGGAGCGGCGGCTCGGCGCGCTCCCGGCGGGTCGCCCGCGGCCGGCCCGGGCCCAACCCCCGCCGGCCTCCGGCCCGCCCATTTTCGGCCGGGACCTGTTCCAACGTGGCACCTCTCAGTTCCAGCCCGTCACCACGGGGCCCGTCCCGCCGGATTACCGGCTGGGCCCCGGTGACCAGGTCGTCCTGGTGCTCACGGGCGGAGTCGAGCAGGCCTACCAGCTGACGGTGACCCGGGAGGGTTGGGTGGTGATCCCCGATGTGGGCCGGGTGTTCGTCAACGGCCTCACGCTGGAGGACCTCCGGGAAGCGTTGTTCAACCGGCTCTCCCAAGCCTACTCGGGGATTCGGAGGGGACCGGGCGCCACGACCTTCTTCGACGTGTCCCTGGGCAAGCTCAGAACCAACCAGGTCTTCGTGATCGGCGAAGTGGAAGCGCCGGCCGCCTACAACGTGAGCAGCCTGGCCACCGCGCTCACCGCGCTCTACTGGGCGGGCGGGCCGGGAGTGAACGGCTCGTTCCGCGACATCCTGGTGACCCGGGCGGGAGAGACGCACCGGATCGACCTGTACGATTATCTGTTGCGTGGAGACGCGAGCCAGGACCTCCGCCTGAATCAGGGTGACATCGTGTTCGTCCCGCCGGTCCGGAGACGGGTGGCGATCGACGGCGCCGTGATGCGCCCGGGACTGTACGAGCTGAAAGCCGACGAGAGCCTGGCCGATCTCATCCGGTTCGCGGGTGGGCTGCAACCCAACGCGGATCTGCGCCGCGTGCAGATCTCGCGGATCCTCCCGCCGGCGGAGCGTTCCCCCGGGCGCGATCGGGCGGTGGTCGATGTGGAGCTGGCCTCGGCGGCGGAAGGGGCGGGCGTTCCCCTGGTGCCGGGCGACCGGGTCAGCGTGTTCGCCGTCCTGGACGAGATGCGAAACCGGGTGACGATCAGCGGCGGCGTGTGGCGGCCGGGGACGTACGGCGCGGAGCCCGGCATGCGGCTGTGGGACCTCATCGAACGGGCCGGAGGACTCCTGCCGGATGCCTATGAAGGTCGCGCGCAGATTCAGCGGCTGGACGAGCGGGACTACACCCGGCGCATGATCCCGGTGAACCTGCAGCGCGCGGCGGACGGCACACCTCGGGAGAACCCTGAGATCACGGGGATGGACCAGGTGTTCGTGTACGCGCGCCGGAACCTGCGCGAGGATCGGGTGGTGTCCATCCGGGGATGGGTGCAGGAGCCCGGCGTCTACCCCTATGTGGACGGGATGACGCTGCGCGATCTCATCCTCAAGGCCAAGGGGGTGCGGACCGGAGCGTTCCTGGATCACGCGGAGGTCTCGCGCGTGGTGATCTCCCAGGAGCGGACGGACACGCTCACCCGTCGTTTCCAGGTCCGGCTGGACAGCAGCTACGTGTTCAACGGGGGCCGGCCGCCGAGGGGAACCGGGGCTCCGGAGTCGGGCGAGTTCGTGCTGCGGAACCTGGATGCCGTATACGTGCGCCGCGCGCCCGGATTCGCTCCCCAGCAGAACGTCCTGGTGAGCGGGGAAGTCCTGCTCCCGGGGCCGTATTCGATGGAGACGCGAAGCGAGCGGCTCACCGATCTGGTCGAGCGCGCGGGAGGTCTCACGCCCGACGCGTATCCGGAGGGACTCCAGCTGTGGCGTGCCACGGCCGGGACCTTGGTGGACACGCTGAGCGCGCCGGAGATCGCGGGCCGAGCGTTCGGGACGGAGCTCACGGCCGAAGAGCGAGCGCGTCTCCAGGCGGCCGGCGAGATCCGCGAGCGCCTGCGGCCCGCCGCCGTTCCGGTTCGCCGCACGCGGGTGGGCGTGGACTTCGTGCGGGCGATGCGGCGGCCCGACGGAAGAGAGAACATCCTGGTGGAGCCCGGGGACTCCATCTTCGTCCCTCGCTACATCGCCACCGTCGAGGTTCGGGGCGCGGTGGGCGTCGTGACGAAAGTGCTCTACCACGAGGGGGCGGGCCTGGGCTACTACATCGATCAGGCGGGCGGCTACTCAGACAATGCGGACAGGTCGCGCACGCGCGTGCGGTACGCCAACGGCGAGGTGCGGACCCGCGGCAGGAAGTTTCTGTTCTTCGGCGGAGGAGTCCCCGATCCCGACCCGGGCAGCGTGATCACGGTGCCCGTTCGGCCGCCGAGGCAGCCGGGCGGGATTCGGCTCACCGAGCTGGTGGCCATTCTGAGCTCCGTCATGACGGCGGCGGCCACCGTGATCATCGCCGCCCAATGAAGTCTCTCGTCACGGGTGCGGCCGGGTTCATCGGAAGCCACCTGGTGGAGCGGCTGCTGGCGCGCGGCGACGAGGTGGTCGGTCTCGACAACTTCGACGAGTTTTACGATCCGGCCGTCAAGCGGTCCAACCTCGCCCGGGCGCTCTCGCACCGGGCTTTCCACCTGGTGGAGGGTGACATCCGCGACGGCGCGTGCCTCCGGGCCCTGCCCGACGGGATCGATCTGATCGTGCACCTGGCGGCGCGTGCGGGCGTCCGGCCCTCCATCGAGCAGCCGCTCCTGTATGCCGACGTGAACATAAAGGGCACCCAGGAGCTGTTGGAGTACGCGCGGGACGCCGGGATCCGCAGGTTCGTGTTCGGTTCCTCCTCCTCGGTCTACGGCAACAACGAGAAGGTCCCGTTCGCGGAGGATGACCCGGTGGATCACCCCATCTCGCCGTACGCGGCCACCAAGCGGGCGGGCGAGCTGATCTGCCACACCTACCACCACCTGTTCGGGTTGGGCATTGTCTCGCTGCGATTCTTCACCGTCTACGGTCCCCGGCAGCGGCCGGACCTGGCCATCCACAAGTTCACCCGCCTGTTGAGTCAGGGCCTGCCGATCCCGCAGTTCGGGGATGGCACCACCCGGCGCGACTACACCTATATCGACGACATCCTGGCGGGCATCGAGGGAGCGATCGCCTATCTGGAGGCGCACCCCGACGCGTACGAGATCGTGAACCTGGGCGAGAGCGACACGGTGGAGCTGTCCCGTCTGATCGACCTCATCGCTCGGGAGCTCGGAGTGGAGCCGACGATCGAGCGGCTTCCCCCTCAGCCGGGAGACGTGGAACGCACCTTCGCCGACATCACCCGGGCTCGAGCGCTCCTGGGCTACCACCCGGAGACACGCATCGAAGAGGGGATTCCCCGCTTCGTGCAGTGGTTTCGTCGGCGGTAGGGGGGGCGGCCGCGCCGCCGGCCCGGGTGTTTCAGCGATCTCCTACGTCCGCACCTTGGCCATCAGCCCCAGGCCCGCGCCCAGGAAGATCAGGTTCGGCATCCAGGCCGCCCACGCCGGCGCTACCACGCCGCCCGCCCCCAGCGCCTGGGCGATTCGAACGATGATCAGGTAGAGGATGGTGGTGGCCAGGGCGATGCCCACGGAGAGCGGTGTGCCTCCGCGACGGCTGGAGTGCGCCAGCGGAACCCCGAACACGACGATGATGAAGCAGGCCAGCGGGAAGGAGAGGCGAAGGTCGCGCTGCACGATGAGCTTACGGGCGGTCCCGCCGGAGCGTTGGATCGCCTCGATGTAGCGGCCCAGTTCGGCGTACCGCATCTCGTTTTCCTCGGGAGGGTCCGCGAGCAGTTCGTCGGGAGACTCCGTGAAGCTCCGCTGCCACAGCTCGCGGAACTGGAAGGTGAGCGCTCTTCCCTTCTCGGGGAAGAGTCGAAGCCGCCCGTCCTCGAGGCTCCAGTGGGCGCTCGCCGTGTCCCAGCGTGCCCGGGCGGCCGTCACGTTGTATGTGGGGTAGCGGTAGCCCGTGCCTTCCCGTTCCACCTGCACGTCCGTCATGCGGCCCAACCGGCGGTCCAAGCGTCGGACCTTGTACACCCGCCCCGAGTTGCCGCGGAACACGAACAGCATGCGCAGGGTCTGGCTGCGCGTCTCCTGCTGACCCAGCACCTCCTCGGCCCGCCGGCTGGTCACCGGCACGAGCTCGGTGAGCGCGCCGGCCATCAGGCTGAGGCCCAGTGACGCGAGAAGGATCGGCATCACCAGCCGATAGAAGCTGATGCCGCCGGCTTTGGCGGCCGTGGTCTCGAAGTGGCGCGTGAGCGTGGAGATGGTGAACACGGAGGCGAGCAGGGCGGCGATGGGGAACCCCAGGAGCATCTGGTAGGGGAACTGGAAAAGATAGTGCAGGGCCAGCTCGCCTCGCGTGGCGCCCTCGGCCAGATACACGTCCAGGTTGTCGGTGAGATCCACCACCATGAACAGAAGCGGAACGCCGAGCACGCACACCGCGAAGATCTTGAGGAACTGCCGCGCCAGATAGCGGTCCAGGATCCTCATCGGCCCGCCCGCCGAGCCTGCCAGACGGCTCCGATGCCGATCAGGCCGAACAGGACATTGGGCGCCCACATGGCCCAGAAGGGCGACAGGATCCGGTCGTCGGACAGCTCCTCCCCGCCGACCAGCGCCACGTAATACGCGCTGAACACGAGCAGGCTCACCCCGACCACGAGCGCCACTCCGCCCTGGGGAAACTTCAGGGCGATCGGGGCGCCGATGAGGACGAACACGATGCAGGCGGCGGGGATGGTGTATTTCTTGTGGATCTCCACCCGGTACTGGTTGCTGGTGCCCTCCGCCTGCTCCAGTCGAACCTGGTAGCCGTCGAACTGGGAGATCGTCTGGGCGGCTCCCGTGGACCGGAGAGCCGCGCGCGCCGCCGTGGCGGAGATCAGGGAGTCCGCGACGGCCGTGTCTTCCACGGCGCCTTCGCTCAACAGCTCGGTCAGTGCCAGCGCGTATCCGCGGCTCTCGGCACGGGCCTCCTCCATTCGTTGTCTCGCCGTTCGGACCTCCCTCCGCATCTGGCCGATCGTCATCTCCCGATCGCCCCGGAAGTCCAGCTCGCTCTTCTTCAACTCGTTGCCCACCCCGGCCACGCGCATGATGAGGCTCCGGAAGTGGGTTCGCTGGAACGAGGTCGGTTTGTCGAGGAGCCGTTCCTGGAGCACGCCGGAGTCCAGGGTCAGATACAGATCGGTGTGCGCGGGATTGTACGCCATGCGGCCGCGGTCGGCGTAGATGGTCCGCGACCGGTTGCCTCCCCGTTCGTCGTAGATGACCACGTCCTCCAGGCCGCCGCGCGATCGGTCGATGCGGGCCACTTGCACATACAGCCGGGAGGGAAGAACCTCATTGATGGTGTGTTCGCGCAGCTGGAAGGTGGGCTTCTTCTGCGCGATGCTGGTCATCAACAGCTGAAGGCGATGGTTGGATTCCGGCAGGATCGTGTTGTTGAACGCCGTCATCACCGCGGCCAGGCCGACGGCCGCCACGAGCAGCGGAGCCAGGAGCCGGGTCAGCGGGACGCCGCCCGCCTTCATTGCGGTGATCTCGTGGTCCACCGCGAGACGGTTGAACACGTAGAGCACCGCGATGAGGACGGCCATCGGGAACGTCTGGGCCAGGATGAACGGAATCGAGTACGCGAACACCTTGGCGATGACGCTCCAGCCGAGGCCTTTCCCGACCAGCTTCTCGAATCGCTTGCTGACCTGGTCCAGCAGCAGGAGCATGGTCAGCCCCGTCAGGCCGAAGATGAACGGCCCGATATGGAGCCGGAGCAAGTATCGTGACAGGATGCGCATGCCGGAGACTAGCCGCCTTCGTCCGCTTTGTCAGCCGATGGTACGGTTCCCGGGTCAGTATACCGGCCGCGCCCGGCTCGGATCCGGGCTTCGGGGGGCGGGACGCCCGGCGCGCGACACCGGCTCCGGGGAACAAGAGGTCGAGCGCACCGGCCGGCGGGCCGTGACGATCCCGTCCGGCCTCCTCTCGGAGCCCCCCGGAAGCGTCGTGCTCGTCCGCATGAGCTCGATCGGCGACACGGTGCACGCGCTTCCGCTTCTGGCCTCTCTGCGCCGCGCCTGGCCGGACAGCCGGCTGTTCTGGGTCCTGCAGCCGGTTCCGTACGAACTCATGCGGGAGCACCCCGAAGTGGAGCGCTTCTTCGTGTTCGATCGCCGGCGGAGTGTGGGCGCGTTTCCCGACCTGTGGCGCCAGGTGCGGGGGCGGCGCTTCGATCTGGTGCTGGATTGCCATCGTTACCTGAAGGCCGGTCTGGTCACGGCCATGCTGCGAGCCCCCATCAAGCTCGGGTTCGATCGGGCGCGGGCCCGCGATCTCAACTGGCTGTTCACGACACACCGCATTCCTCCGGGCGTTCGCTCCCACGTGCAGGACCAGTACTTCGAGTTCCTGGACTATCTGGGCATCCCGGTGGTCAAGGAGTGGGATTTCTTCCTCACCGAGCCCGAGCGGGAGGCCCAGAGGACGTTCTTCGAAGCGCGGGACAGGCCCGTGCTCGCCGTGTCGCTGAGCTCCTCCCGGCCGGAGAAGAACTGGATCCTCAAGCGCTACGCCCGGGTACTCGACATGGCGGATTTCGACCTCGATCTGCAACCGGTCTTCGTCGGAAACGCATCGCGGGTGGAACGGATGGCGGCACGGCGAGTGGCCGACCTCATGCGCGGACGGCCCGTCTTCGCGCTCGGAGACGATCTGCGGCGACTGGTGTGGTTGGTGGAGGGCAGCGCGGTCGTGCTGAGTCCGGATACGGCCTCTCTGCACATAGCCGCCGCGCTGAACACACCGGTGGTCGGGTTGTACGGCGTCACCGATCCCAGGCGGACGGGCCCGTACGGCCGGTTCGCGGACCTGGTGGTGGATCGATACCCGCGAGCGGGCGCGAAGGGACTGCGAGGCGGCTCCAGGAGGGGCGACATGGCGAAGATCACGGTGAACGACGTGGCGGAGAAGCTGGAGTTGGCGGTCCGCCGCTACGTGGAGCCCCGCCGCGCGGCGCGTGGACCGGCATGAAGGCGCCGTCTTCTCCCGCGGGGGCGGCGACCGGAGTCCGTTCCACGGCCGGACGAATCCTCTGGGTGGATGACGAGGCGGATCTCCTGCGGCCTCACCTGATGGCGCTCCGCGAGCAGGGCTACGAAGTGGACGCGATCATGAACGGCCACGACGCGCTGGAGCTGCTCCGGCGCGAGAGCTACGATCTGGTGCTGCTGGACGAGCAGATGCCGGGCCTGCGTGGGATCGACGTGCTCACCCGCCTCAGACAGGACTCGCCCCGGCTTCCGGTGGTCATGGTGACCAAGAGCGAGGCGGACTCGACCATGCACGAAGCCATCGGGCGGCGCGCCGATGACTACATCGTCAAGCCGACGAGCCCACGCCAGGTACTCTCCGTGGTGACGCGGCTGCTGGCGGGCGAGGCCCTCCGCCACCAGCAGACCGCTCGGGATTTCACCCGGGGGTTCCCGGAACTTCGAGACCGGGTCGGGGAGACCTCCACGTGGCAGGATTGGGCGCGGCTCTACTCCGCCATCGTCGATTGGGATCTCAAGCTGGAGGAGTCTTCGCAACCCGCGTTGCGGGAAGTCCTGGAGTCGTTGGTCGTGGACGTGCGGCGGGGTTTCTGCGACATGGTGGCGGCCCGATACGGGGAATGGGTGCACGAAGGCGGCGAGCCCGGTCCGACCCTCTCCGTGGATGTCCTCCCGCGCTTCTTCAAGCCGTTGCTGTCCGAGGGCAGGGCTTCCCTGCTCATCCTCATGGACTGCATGCGGTTGGATCAGTGGCGCGCCATCCTCCCGCTCATCGGCGAGATGTTCGATGTCGAGGAGATCCTCTACGCTTCGATCCTTCCGACGGCGACGCCGTTCTCCCGCAACGCCATCTTCAGCGGGCTGTTCCCCGATGAGCTGGCGGAGCGGTATCCCCAGTGGTGGACGATGGGGGACGAGACCGGCTACAACAGCTTCGAAGACGAGCTGTTCGAGAAGTTCGTGCGCGAGCTGGCGGGACCTCGGGTGCGAACCCGGTACGAGAAGATCTTCTCCAACGATGAGGGAGAGGCGATGCTTCGCCGCCTCCCGGCCTACTTCTCGGAGTCTTCCAGCACGGCTCTCGTGTTCGGGTTCGTCGACCGGCTGACTCATGGCCGCAGCGAATCCAAGCTCCTGTGGGAGATGGCGAGAGACGAGCGCGCCCTGAGGTCGCTCACCGTGTCGTGGTTCGAGCGCTCGGCCGCCCTGCGCGCTCTCGAGCTTGCCGCCACCCGCGGCGTCCCCGTGCTGTTCACGACCGATCACGGTTCACTTCACTGTCGCAGGGCCGCCACCGTGTTCGCCAAGCGGGATGCGACGGCCAACCTGCGCTACAAGTTCGGCGACGATCTGCGGGTGGAGAATCCGGCGGCGGTGTTCGCCGCCTCGGATGCGGATGAGCTGCGGCTGCCGCCGGGCGGGATGAAGGTCAACCATCTCCTGTGCCGAGATGACTTTTTCTTCGTCTATCCGACCAAGCTGCGTGAGTACCAGCGGCGCTACCGCGACAGCTTCCTCCATGGCGGCGTCAGTCCGGAAGAGATGATCCTGCCGGCCGCCCTCCTCACGCCCAGGTAGCCGTGGATTCCGGGTCGTGGCCGGACCCGGCGCCGTCCCGCCCGCGCGCTCCGTGAGGATCTCGACCTCACTGGGAGCGGGTCGGACGCCGGCTCCGGAGCGATCTCTTCCGGGAGGGGTCGGGCGCGGCGACTTTCGGCGGCTGCTGCGCTTCCTCCGTCCTCACCGCCGGACCTTCTCGTGGAGCCTCGCGTGCATGGTGCTGGCGGCGCTGTTCGACGCGTTCAGCCTCATCCTGCTCATCCCGTTCCTCCGGTCGCTGTTCGACATGGGTCCGCTGCTGCCGGGAGGTGGAAGGAACCCGGCCGAGCGCCTGATCGGATGGGTCGCGGGCCCGTGGCTGGGAGAGGGAGGCGGCCTCTCGGCCCTGCGGGCCGTCTGCCTGCTGGTGCTGACCGCGATCGTCCTCAAGAACCTCTTCCTGTATGTCGCCAAGCTGCTCTCGATTCGCGTACAGGAGCGCGTGGAGCGGGACATGCGCGACGCCGTGTACGTCCATCTGCAACGCCTGCCCCTGGGTTTCTTCGAGCGGACGAAAGCCGGCCAGCTGATGGCGCGGGTGTTGACGGATACCCGCCAGTCGAAGGCGATCGTGAGCTACGCGCTGGCCGACGGGCTGAGACAGCTGGTGACGATCGCGGCCTACCTGGCCACTCTGGCGGTGCTGTCGTGGCGGCTCACCCTGATGACGCTGGTCCTCGCTCCTCTGGTCGTCGTGGCGCTGCGGCCGGTTCTGCGAAGGCTGCGGCGCCGCTTCCGCGCCGTATACGATCAGCAGGGCGAGTTGATGAGCGTGCTGGAAGAGACGGTGAGCGGGATTCGGCTGGTCAAGTCCTACGGGGCCGAGGCGCATGAGGCGGCCCGGTTTCGCGAGTACTCCGACCGCTACAGTCGCGATCTGATCCGGACCGAAGCGCTGGCCCAGCTCTCCTCCCCCCTGTCTGAAGTTCTCGCGTCGCTGGTGGCGCTCGGACTGGTGATGGTGGGGGCGAGCCTCGTGTTGTCCACCCGCGCTCTGGGACCCGAGCAGTTCCTGGCCTTCGTGACCATCGCCCTCCGCACGATCTCCCCCATAAAGGCGGTCTCCCAGTTTCCGGCCCGCGCGCAGCAGGCGCTGGCCGCCGCGGACCGCTTCCTCGAGGTGCTGGACGCTCCGCCCGAGCCCGTGGGTGCACGGGCTGGCCGTGCCGTGAGCGGCTTCGAGGACTCGATCCGCCTGGAGGGTGTCAGCTTCGCCTATGAGCCCGGACACCCGGTACTTCGCTCCGTCGACCTGGTCGCCCGCAAGGGAGAGGTGATCGCGCTGGTGGGACCGTCCGGGGCCGGCAAGAGCACCCTGGTCGACCTCCTGCCGCGGTTCATGGATCCGGACAAGGGCCGCATTCTCCTGGACGGGACGGACCTGCGCGAGATCTCCCTGGATTCTCTTCGGAGCCTCATGGGGATCGTGAGCCAGGAGACCGTGCTGTTCAACGACACGGTGCGGGCGAACATCGCCTACGGTGACTCCCATCGGTGGAGCCGGGTACAGGTCGAGGAGGCGGCCCGGGCCGCGAACGCGCACGAGTTCATCGTCCGGATGCCGGCCGGCTACGACACCCGGATCGGCGATCGGGGCGTGCGGCTGTCGGGAGGCCAACGCCAGCGGCTGGGCATCGCCCGGGCCCTCCTGCGGGACCCCCCCATCCTGATTCTGGACGAAGCGACCTCCTCCCTCGATACCGAGGCGGAACGCCTGATCCAGGCGGCGATCGCGCGCCTGCTGTTGGGCCGCACCGTGTTCGTGATCGCGCATCGTCTCTCCACCGTTCGGGAAGCGGATCGCATACTGGTGATGGAGGCGGGTGAGATCGTGGAGCGCGGAACCCACGGGGAGCTGTATGCCCGCGCGGGCGCCTATCGGCGTCTGTACGAGAGCCAGTTGGGGATTCAGCCCGTTCCGGCGTCGTGAGCCGCGCCGGCTCGCGGACCCGGGGGGAGGTGCTGCGCTACGAGAGCGATCGCTACCGCGCGTGGGATCAGCGCCTGCTCGAGCGGCGCGAGGCCCGCACAGTCGAGACTCTGTTGGCGCGAGCCGCGGCCCGAGGGGACCGGATCCTCGACATCCCGTGCGGCTACGGGCGATTCACGCGAGAGCTGTCGAGGCGAGGCTCCGTGCTGGGTGCGGACCTCCGGTTGGAGATGGTCCGACGAGCGCGCGAACGATTCGGCGGGGTCCCGCCGCGTTCCGGCCCGGTTCCGGAGATCGGCTACTGCGTGACGGAGATCGAGCGGCTGCCGTTTCCGGATGGCGCCTTCGAGGGCGCCGTGGCCATCCGCCTGCTCCAACACTTTCGGCAGGCGCGTCGCCGTCTGGCGGCGCTGTCCGAGTTGGCGCGGGTCTCCTCTCGCTGGGTGCTCGTGTCGGCGTATTCCCGAGCTCCGTTGCACCGCCTGACGCGCCGGGCGAAGGGTGTCGTCCGGAAAGACGTGCCGCAGGGACGCCTGGTGGGCGAGATGGAGGAAGCCGGCCTGGCCGTGATGTGCATCCGTCGCCCGCTGCCGGGGCTGCACTCACAGACCTTCTTCCTGCTCCGCCCCCACGCCCCCGGCTGAACGAGCGGCGTAGGCCTGCTCGAACTCCCCCCAGGCGCGAGCCGCCTCCGTGAGGTTTCGCCTGTGAAGGGAGGTGCGCAATCGGGCCAGGTTCCGGCGCGCCAGTGGGGCGGGAAGCGGCGGGGGAAGGAGCCGGGCCCGGTCCAGGTCGATCAACGCCGCCGGAACCCCGGCCGGGTCCGGGTCGAGCAGAAGGTTGTCGATGTGAAGGTCCGCGTGCCAGGCGCCCGCCTCGTGCAGACGCCGCACGCTGGCGCCGCAGCTTCGCATGTGATCGCGGCACTCGGCGGGGCCGGCCTCGCGCAGGAGACTCCCCGCCGCCCGGAGGCCCGGCAGGCGGCGGGTCACGAAGAGGCTCCGATAACCGGGAAAGCACGCCGATCGAACCGCCGCCACCGCTTCTGGGACTGGAACGCCCGCCAGGCGCAATCTCTCGGTGAGCAGCAGTTCCCGTGGAGCTCGCCAGCGCTGGAAGTGGCGGGTCCGCAGCCACCGGCCCGGGAGCCCTCCCCGGACGATCGGGCGCACCACGACCTCGCCCAGCGCGTCGGAGACGAACGTGCGCGCCCAGCCGCGCCCGCCCGCGGGTGGGGAGCTCCACCCGCTCACGGGGCCGGCCGCGGCCATCACCGGCCATTCGCCGGCCCGGGTCGCCTGGACGAGTTCCAGCCGCTGGAAGTCCTCGAGGAAATCCTTCCGAACGATCGCGAGGCTCCCGGGGGTCTCCCGGACGACGAAATCGGCCCGCATCCAGATGGGTAGAGCGAGGTTCATGGCGCCAGTATGGCGATGTCGAAGTCCGGACGCGATGCGCTCAGTAGGCCCGGTGAGGAATCTCCTCCGGCTCCCCGCCCGGACACGCTTTGCTGAATACGGCGCGCAGGTCCCTCAGGTACAGACGGTCATCGGGATCGGCGACCGGCCAGCGGACTCCTCGCTCGGTCACGAAGATCCCCGCGACCTTCGCCATGCCTCCCTCCGGGATGGTGGCGCCGGTCGGATTGAAGTACACGGATGTGATCCGGTATCTGTGGTCCGGGTAGATCGGATACCCGAGGCCGCGCGCGCTGAAGTCCACGGGCATCCCAGTGATGTTGCCGGCGTCGTCCGTGTACGGTCTGACGTGCCAGATCACGTCTCCCGTGGTCATGTCCTTAAGCTCCAGCCACTCCGCGTACTTGTGGAGATGCCCGCTGAGTCCCACGATGCCCCCCCGTACCGCGGGGCTCCCCTCCCAGGTCCGCACGCTGCGTCCGGGCGGAAGATCGAACTCCTTGCTTCCCGTGGGAAACATCACGTCGAGATGGAAGGGATGCACGCTGTAGAGCGGTCTGGTGCGGCTGTACATGAGCACAAGCCGAGCCCGGACGCCCCGATACGACCGATCTGTCGGATTGTGGAACATCGCGTCGATGACGATGGGCTCGTGGGCGCGAAGCGCGATTCCCACCAGCCACGGGGGAGCCTGTATTCGGTGCGTTTCCGTCCCGGCAGCCACGAAGCGCTGGGCGACGGGGAGGAACAGCTCGCGCCGCCCGGGCCGCACCGTGTGCATGTGATGCAGCACGGTCTGCGGGACCGGGTTGCCGTCACGGTCGACGACCTCGGCGTAGAACCCGCGCAACGTGGCGTCGAACGGGAAGTACCCCAGCTGCTGGGAGAACTGGGGGATCTCATGGTGGCTCGAGTGCGCGGGAAGGTCCACGGGCCCGATTTCCAGGACCAGTTCCCGCTTCTCGGGCCGCACGTACATGCGCAGGCTGCGCGAGGGCGGTACGGGCTCCCGGTCGGCGCCGGGTGAGAAGAAGTAGCGGGCGGGGTGGGCTACGACGCGGCATGCGCTGGCGCTTCGGTCCGCCGGTCCGCCCGGCCGTCGCGGGCTGGCGGTGAGATCCAGGACCTGCCGCCGAAGCTGTCCGTCCGGCCTGCGGGCGCCCGGGCGGGGATCGATCTGCGCCTCGAGACCCGGGGCCAGGAGGGTCAGAAGGATCGCGACCGCCATCCACGTCCTCAAGACCGGTCGGCGGCCCTGGAGCCGGAACGCTCCCTCACATGTCGGCGATCGATCGGTCACCGGCTCCCGTCCTGCCGTATGGGCGGCCCCATGCACGCCCGCTTCGTCCTCCGCGCTCGGCGCGACGCGTGGACCCTCTCTCCTCGACAGATCCTTCTCCACGCCATCCCTGCTCGGTGTGGTAACCGAAGCGCCGTGGCGCCGGTTCCAGGGAATGCGGCGCCGGCGTGCGGCGGACCTAGGCGGGATCTATGTTGATCTCATGTTTGCGACTCGTGCGCCCGCCCATCTCGCCCGCCCGGCGGGCGACCGCCTCGCCTATTCGGCCTGGAGGATGTCCTCCGGCTTCCTATCGGCCGTCCCGCCTTCGGGGTCGCGATGGCTGGGCTCCATTCTGGGCCGCATGGCGTTCAGCGTTCTCCGGGTCCGGCGGGCCACCGTGGAATCGCAGCTCGCGGCGTCGTTTCCGGGGCGCTCGGACAGGTGGATCTCCCGGACCGCGCGAGCCTGCTACCGCCACTTCGGAGAGGAGATCGTGGCCTTGGCCACGGCGTGCCGCCTGTCTCCCGAGGCTCTGCTGTCGCGCACCCGCGACGCGGAGCAGGCGATCGCCCTGTTGCGGCGGCACCGGCTTGCCCGCCGGGGCGCCGTCATCGTCACCGGGCATCTGGGCAACTGGGAGCTGGCGGGCGCCTTCGTGGCGGCCCTCGGCCTGCCGGTGACGGCGGTCGTCCGCCGTCACGCCTCCCGGTTCGATCGGCACTTCGTCTCGTTGCGGCGGTCGCTCGGCGTGGAATCGGTCGGCATGGAGCACGCGGCCGTTCTGCCGCGGCGGCTGGCGCAGGGAGGGATCGTCGCGCTGGTGGCGGATCAGCACGCCGCGAGCCGGGGGGTCCCGGTGTCGTTTCTGGGCCGGCCCGCGTCGACGTTTCTCGGACCCGCCAGGCTGGCCCTGACCTGCGGCGTACCGCTGTACTTCGGCGCCCTGATTCGGCAGGGTGCGGGCTATCGGGCGCTGGTGGCTCGGGTGGAGCCGCCCGCTTCCGCCACGGATGCGGAGCTCGAGCTGACCCGGCGATGGGTGGGCAGACTGGAGGAAGCGGTCCGCGAACATCCGGAACAGTACTTCTGGTTCCACCGGCGTTGGAAGTGGGCGAGCGGGGAACGACCGTTCCCGGCCGTCGGTACGAGGGATGGGCCGGCTCGCGCGGCGGCGAGCGGGCGCGATCGAGGCATGTGAGAGGCGCGGAAGGAGAGCGGCGTGATCTATATAGGGATTCCGGTCCATGATGAGGGACATACCATCGGCCCTCTGTTGTGGAAGATTCGTGAGCTCCTCAAGGGTCGAGGCCGCGATTTTCGGGTGCTGGTCCTGGACGATGCCTCGGAGGATGCGGCTTCCGGGCGCCTGGAGGCGTATCGGCAGGTGCTCCCGCTCACCGTGCTCCGCAACGGCAGCTGCCGGGGCTACGGGGCCTGCCTGGAGCGTCTCGCCCGTGAAGCGCTCCGCCGCTCGGAATATCCCAGGCGCGACGCCCTGGTGACGCTGCAGGCCGATATGACTGATTCTCCGGATGCGATACCCGAGATGGTCCGACGCTTCGAGGGCGGTATGGATCTGGTCACGGCCGTGCCGGCCGCGGAACCCGCGCCGCCGCGGCGCGTGGCTCTCGCTCGCCTCGGAGCTCGCCTCCTCGCCCGTTCCCTCCCGCGGCCGCAGGAAGTCACGGATCCTTTCGGCAGCCTCCGACTGTACCGCCTGTTCACGCTGCAGCGGGCGGTGCAGGCTCTTGGCGAGGGAGAGCGTCTCATCTCGCACGAGGGGTGGGCCGCCAACGCCGAGCTGTTGCTGCGGGTGTGGCCGCACGTGCGCCGCGCCGAGGAGGTGATGGCGCCGGTCGACTACCATCGCCGTTACCGGGCCAGTCGTTTCCGGGCCGTGCGGACTGTCCGCGATCTCCGCCAGCTGGCGCGCGCGCCGGGCCGCCGAGAGACCGAGAGGGTGGTGGCCCCGACTTGACGCGAACCCGGAGGTGGGTCGCCGGCTGGGTGGCGGGCCTGGCCCTCCTGACGGTGGCGCCCGTGGGTGCCGTGGCGCAACACTCCTCGGATCCAGGACAGTGGAGGTTCCCGGTCGGCGAGCGTGCGGAGTACGACGTGACCTTCGGGCCGGTGAAGGTGGGGAAGGGAAGCCTCGCGGTAGAGGCCATCGACACCATCGCGGGCACGCCGGCGTATCGGGTGGCGTTCGAGATCCGGGGCGGCGCCTTCTTCTACCGGATCGATGACCGCTCCGTGAGTTGGGTGGCTCCCCGTCCGATTCGCTCTCTGCGTTTCGAGCAGCGGTTGCGGGAGGGAGGATATCGGCGTCACCGGCGCTACGAGCTGGACCAGACGGCCTCCGTGTTCACCAGGGAAGACTGGGATGCGGCGCACCTCGGCTACCGGCCCAATCCCGATTGGAGCGGCGTTCCCATGCCGGCGGGCGCGCTGGACGAAATCGCCTACGTGTTTCTGGCGCGCGAGGTGCCTCTGGAGCCCGGCCGTACCTACTACTTCGACCGCTATTTCCAGGCGGATGGGAACCCGGTGGTGCTGAAGATGCTGCGGCGGGAGACCGTTCGGGTCCCGGCGGGCCGCTTCCGCACGGTGGTCGTGCAGCCCATCATCCATGCCGGTGGCATGTTCGGAAGGGGGGGCGAGGCGGAACTGTACATCACGAATGACGAGCGGCGGATCATCGTCCTGTTGAAAGCCCACATGAGCGCGGGAGACCTGGCCATGTACCTGCGGGAGTATGAACCGGGCGCTCCGGATGGATACATCACGGCTCCCGACGGGTCCATGGACCATCAACCGGCTGAAGACGAGCCCGGCCGTCGAGAAGCGACGGCGGTGACGACCCGGTGACCGACGCTCCAGAAACGGGTCCCGCGGCCCCGGAGAGGAACCGTTCGAAGCGGGAGGCTCCGGAAGCGGATCGGGATGGCGGCCCCCGCGAGGGCGCGGTGGACTTGCGCGAGCTTCGGCGCGTACCCGTGGCGGATCGGGCCACTCGGGTGTCGGGCTCGTCCTTCGCCCGGCCCCCGGCGTCGGGAGGGTCGTTCCGCGACTTCTATGAGGCTCTGCCGCACGTTCTCGCCGCAGAGTCCTTTCGGGCCGTCGTCGGCGCGCTGGTGGCGGCCCGCCGCCGCCGCCGCGCCTGCGTGTGGATGTTGGGCGGCCATGTCGTGAAGACGGGTCTCTCCCGGGTGCTGATCGATCTCATGGAACGCGGTGTGGTGAGCCACGTGGCCATGAATGGCGCGGCCGCCATCCACGACTACGAGATCTGCCGCTGGGGCCGGACTTCCGAGGATGTGGCCTCGGGGCTGGCGGAGGGCAGCTTCGGAATGGCTCGCGAAACCGGGCGGGACATGAATCTGGCCATTCGGGAGGGGGTACGCTCGGGGATGGGGCTCGGAGCCGCCCTGGTGGAGGACTTGGCCGGCAGAACGGATCACCGCTGTCCGGAGCTGTCCCTCATCCGGGCCACTCGGGAGCGCGGTGTGAGCCTCAGCGTGCACACGGCGATCGGGGCCGAGATCACCCATCAACATCCCGAGGCCGATGGGGCCGCCATCGGGCTCGGGTCCCACCGCGATTTCCTCCAGCTGGCCGGCGTGCTGTTGCGTCTCGACGATGGGGGAGTGGTTCTGAACATCGGGTCCGCGGTGCTTCTGCCCGAAGTGTTTCTGAAGGCTCTCACAGTGGCGCGAAACCTGGGCGGCGGCCGCCCTCGCCAGTTCACGACGGCGGACTTCGACATGATACGGCACTACCGGCCCCGGGTGAACGTGGTGGAGCGGCCGGTCCAGACGGGGGGCGGCCACGGATATCAGCTGACCGGTCACCACGAGCTGATGATTCCGCTTCTGGCCTGGGCGGTGGCCGGCGAGGTGGAGGAGTGAGGGGTCGGCGCGCCCGCGGAGTCCGATCGCGATGGCGCGGCGTTCCTCCGGCTTTGCCGAGGCCGGAAGGGTCGGGTATATTTATACGGTTTTGTTTTGTTCCCATAGTGAGCGTTCAGCCGTGAAAAGGAGGAGTTCTTGGCTAAAGGAAAGTTCGAGTCGACAGACCTGGAGCGGGCGCGTGATGAGCTGTTCAGCCATATTCAGAGGTGTGGCGTGCTCGAGGTCGAGGAAGAACAGAGAGTGGAGTGGCTGGACGACACGGTGGAGTATCTTTCCGAGCGGTACCCACGGCTTTCCAAGGCGGATCTCGAGCAGCTCAAGCTGATGGGCGACCGGTACTGCAGCCCGGCGATCCCTCACGGCGCCGCGCGTGACGCCGCCGCGGGTTAGGCCGCGGAATTCGCGCTGGCGCGGACCGACGCGGCGGTCGGCGGATCAGAAGTCGTGAAGCCAAGCGAGGTCAGCGGAGCCTGAAACTGTTACCGTCCCGGCCCGGCCCGGGACTCGACCCCAGCTCGGGCGTCGGCGGACCCCCCCATGGGTTCGGCGCGCCCGACCCTTCGTCCGTCCTTGTGGAAGGGAGGACGACCGGCCCGGGACTCGCATCCCGATGAAATACTCTACGGCGCTCCAGTGCGCTGCCGCCGCGCTGCTCATCTTCGTCACCGCTTTCTTCGTGGCCAGCGAGTCTGCGCTTGTGCGCGCGCGACGCTCCCGGCTTTCGAACCTGGCCCGGGCGGGAGACCGGCTCGCCCGGGCGGCGGAGCGTGCCCAGGCGGAGCTCGATCGCTCGGTGGCCGGGGCTCGGTTCGGGGCCGCGATCGCCTCGCTCGGGCTCGGCTGGCTGGGTGAGCCCCTGCTTGCCGGTGCCGTGGAGGATGTGCTGGGCGGCCTGTCCATCGCGGCTCCGGCGACGGCGGTCCACGCGATCGCGATCGCGCTGGCGTTCCTTCTCCTGGTATATCTGCATGCGGTGCTCGGTCGACTCGTGCCCGATGCTCTGGCGCTTCGGAAGCCGGACGAGAGCGCCAGGTACCTGGCCGGTCCACTGGTGCTGTTTCTTCGAGTGGCGTTCCCCTTGATCTGGGCCTCGCAGCGCTCGGCGCGCGCCCTCCTCCACGTGCTGAGCCTGGCGGAGACCTCCGCCGACGTCCGGGCGGAAAGCTCCGAGGACCTTCGAATCCGCTTCCAGGAAAGCCTGCGGGGGGGCGGAATGGAGGAGGATGAGGAGGCGATGATCCATGGGGTGTTCGAACTGACCCGCACGGTGGCCCGGGAGGTGATGACCCCGCGGACCGACATCGTGGCGGTGGAAGCGGGCGCCGGACTCGAAGACGTGCTGCAGATCGCTGCCAGGTCGGGTCTATCACGGCTGCCGGTGTACGAGGAAAGCATCGATCAGGTGATCGGAGTGCTGCTGGTCAAGGACCTGCTCCCCTGGCTCCTCCGGGACGACCGGGATACCGTGGTCGCGAGAGATCTGGTGCGGGACGCCATCTTCGTTCCGGATACCAAGCCCGTGGATGATCTCCTGGCCGAGCTGCGCCACCAGAAGGTGCACATGGCGATCGTGGTGGACGAGTTCGGCGGCACCGATGGGATCGTGACCCTCGAAGACCTGGTCGAGGAGATCGTCGGGGAGATCTATGACGAGCACGATGTGGCTCGGCCGGAACTCACCGTCCAGGCGGACGGCCGCGTTCTGCTGGACGGCGGGCTTTCCTTTTCCGATCTTCTGGAACGATTCCGACTGCCCGCGCCCGAGGACGAGTACGATACGGTGGCGGGTTACGTCATCGGCAAGCTGGGCCGGATCCCCGACGTCGGTGAGCGGGTCCGGCTGGGCCCGGGCGAGTTGGAGGTGGCGGCGATCCACGATCGCCGGATCACCCGGCTCGAGCTCAGATTGCCGCCGCAGCCGGAGGGGGTGGGAGAACGGCGCGGAGGGCGGGAAGCGGACTGATCGGGACGGGAGATCGGATGGCCGCGGTCCGCGGGATCGCGGCGGAGCCCGGATGCGTTCACGTAGGGAGCGGTAACCCCAGGCCCCGGGGAAGGTCATGAGCAATCCAACGCGTCGTGAATTCGTTCGAAACCTCACGCTGGCGGCCGGAGCCGGAAGCCTCGTGCCCACCCTCGGCGTCCCTCGGCCGGAGGCGTCCTCACGATCGGGCGGCGGGCCGCTGATCCTGGATGGCGCGGCGACGCGCCCGGCGGTCATCTCCAGCGCCAATGGCCTTCGGGCCGTGAATCGGGCCATGGAGGTGATTCGGGGAGGTGGCGACACCCTGGAGGCGGTGGTCAGCGGCGTCAACATCGTGGAAGCGGATCCCGAAGACTACACAGTGGGCTACGGAGGCCTGCCCAACTTCGACGGCGTCGTGCAGCTGGACAGCCAGGTCTGGCACGGTCCTACACGCGGCGCGGGCGCGGTCGCCGCGTTGGAGGGCTATGTGAATCCTTCCCGGGTTGCGGTCGCGGTGATGCGCTACACCGACCATGTGCTCCTGGTGGGGGAGGGCGCGGCGCGCTTTGCCCGGGAGATGGGCTTCGAGCGCCGCGACCTGCTCACGGAGGAGTCGAGGCGCCGCTGGCTGGCGTGGCGTGCCGGCTTGAACGCCGAGGACGATTATCTGAGTCCGGGGCAGTCAGGGGAGCCGATCGCCGGCTTCACGGATCCGGGCGGACCGGGCGCGGTCCGCCCGGAGGGGCCGAAGACGGGAATGCTGCCCGATGGCCACCTCGATTCCCACGATGGGGTGAGACCCTGGGGAACCATCCATTGCTCGGCCGTCAATTCCCGAGGAGAGATCTCGGCGGTGACGACGACGAGCGGTCTCTTCTTCAAACTTCCGGGCAGAGTCGGGGACAGCCCCCTGCCGGGTTGCGGCTGTTATGCCGACAACGATGTCGGCGCGGCCGGAGGAACGGGTCGCGGAGAGGCGGTGATCAAGACCATCGGCGGGCACACGATCGTCGAGGAGATGCGCCGCGGCGCCCACCCGACAGATGCCTGCATGACGGCTCTGAGGCGCATCGCCGACTGGACGGTCGAGAGGCGGCTGCTCCGGGAGGATGGCAAGCCGAACTTCAACGTGCGGTACTACGCGATCGACAAACGGGGTGAGACGGGTGGGGCGGCCCTGTGGAGTGGCGGACAGCACGCCGTGCACGATGGGAAGGAGGGTAGGCTAGTGGACAGCGCCTACCTGTTCGAGGACAGAGGGTAGTGTCGAGGACGGGGAGTCCGAGATGAAATCCGAGTTCTGGAGTTGCGAAGAGTACGACGCGGAAGCCCAGAGGCGGTACGACGACGGCGATTACGCGGGGGCGATCCATGTGACGCGGGAGGGCCTGGCCCGGTACCCGGAATGCGTGGAGCTGCACGTGTCCCTCGGATACGCCTATCTGGCCCGAGAGGAGTTCGCCTGGGCCCGGCGCTCGTTCGAGCGGGCCCTGTCCCTGTCGCCCGACCATGAGGAAGCGCTGGCCGGAGTGGGCGAGGTGCTGCTCAAGCTGGGGGAGCGCTCCCGGGCGTTCGTGGTGTTCGAACGGCTGCTGGAGCTGGGATTCGGAGCCGATGCGGAGCTCATGTTGTGCGTGGGCCGGGCGCTGGTTCGGGAGGGGCTGGTCGAACGGGCCGAGCGCTTCTTCCATCTCGGCCTGCAGGCCGATGGCGGCTGTGCCGATGCGGCCCAGGAGCTTGCCTGCGCGCACTACCGCCGGGGCGATATGAAGGGCGCCGCCTCGTGGGCGCGCCACGCGTTGGAGCTGGATCCCGGCCACGAGGAGGCGCGCGCGTTCTACGGGAATCTCCTGTACGAACAGGGTCGTTACTCGGCCGCGCTGGAGCAGCTGGGGCGCCTGGCGCCTTCCTCGCAGTGGGACCCGGTCGTGATCTGGAGAACCGTGGAACTGCTGAGACGCTTCCGCGATCTGGATGCGTCGGCGCCCGAGCTGTCGCCCTACGTGGAGCGGCTGGAGCGGTTGAGCGTGCGGCCGAGCCCGGAAGAACGGCTGCTGGCGGAGATGGAAGCTCTGCATGGGACCGGCCCGGGCGCGACCGCCCGATCCAACCCGGGCCAACTGGATCTGTTCGGCTGGATCTCGGGGGAATGGGGTTCCCGCGATCTGCATCGCGTGCGCGCTCCCGACGGTCGTGTCTACGAAGGAGACTGGCAGGCGATCGTTCGGGCCATGCGCGACCGCTCGTCGAATCCCGGAGTGTCTCTGGCGGCCTTCATGCGGGAGCAGGCGCGGCGCCTCGAAGCTCTCACCGGAGTGACCATCTCCCACGAGGATCCGAAGACGTTCATCGAGGAATCCGCGCGAGCGGGCGCGCTGCGGATCGAACGGTGAGCGCGCGCTACGGGGAACTGCTCGAGCTCCTCCGGGATCGGCTGGCGGAGGCGGGGCGGCCTCCCGACGCGGCGGTCTCCATCGCGGAGCTTCAGCGCGTACTGCTTCCGTACGCGACGTGCCGAGAGGCCCTCGGGTATTCGGGCAAAGCGGAATACGATCTGGCCATGCTGCGGCTCCTGGCGGGCCGGGATGGGGTGCGATCGCTCAAGGCGGAGCTGGCCGAGGCGGTCGAGCGAGAGCTCGATGCGCCGGAGCCCGGCCTGGAGTTCCTGGAACGGTTCGCGACGTTCGAAGTGAAACTGTCGCCGCCCGTGGCCGCCTCGCCGCATCCCGACGCATCCGGGATGGAACCGGTGGAGGGGCCGGCTCGGGACTCCACCGCTTCGTCCGGAAGATGTTGGCGTTGCCGGGAGAGGCTCCCTCCGCGGAAGGAAGTCAGGTTCTGTCCGTTCTGCGGCGAGGACCAGACGGCTCGCCGCTGTCTCGACTGCGGCGAGAGCCTCGAGGCCCCGTGGAAGTACTGTCCGCGCTGTGGCCAGGTCGCCCCGTGGGAATGAAGAGTCGGGCGCGGCCGTGAGAGCGCCGGGCTGGCCGCTTCTGCTCGTGCCTCTCGCGGTTTGGGGTGGGGTGGCGGGAGAGGGTTCGGGCGTCCAGGAGTTGCCCGACGGCGTCACGGCGGCGTGGGTGGCCCGGGGCGATACCGTATTCCACGGCGC
This sequence comes from Gemmatimonadota bacterium, assembly GCA_046757845.1. GTDB lineage: Bacteria > Gemmatimonadota > Gemmatimonadetes > Palauibacterales > Palauibacteraceae > JBHHYZ01. Next base: position 3,592 of record JBHHYZ010000038.1, on the reverse strand, counting down.
GGGCTTCTGCTTCACGTGCCATGGGGCTGACGCGAAGGGGATTCCCGGGCTCGGATCCGATCTCACCGATGCGCGGTGGCGGCATGGCGATGGCTCGTACGGTGCGCTTCGGACGGTGATCGCCGCCGGCGTTCCCGCGGAGCGTTCCGGGAGCGGCGTGCCCATGCCGCCGAGAGGAGGGGCGCGGTTGACCGATGCGCAGGTCGGGGCGGTCGCGGCCTACGTCTGGGTTCTCTCCCACCGCTGAGCGTCCCCGCCTTCTTCGCGGTCGACCTGCACTCGAGCGGAACCTCGGAGGCCTGCCGGCCTCCGGCGGGCGGCGATCGTTCGCGTCCTGCGCTATTATGCGGCCGGAGGCCGAGCGCGCTTCCATGGACTCCGGAACGGCCGCGGCCGTAGAGTTGCTCGTCAGCCCCTCGGACCACGGCCACGCGATTTCGAACATCGAACGATCGGATATAAGGGAGGAAGCATGGGTGAGCGACCGAACGGCACGGATGTGGTGTTTCTCTCCGCGGCACGCACGGGATTGGGCACCTTCGGGGGCAGCCTGAAGGATCACTCGGCGACCGATCTGGGGGTGCTGGCGGCCGAAGCGGCGATCCAGCGGTCGACCGTTCCGCCCGAAGAGTTCGATCACGTGTTCTTCGGCAACGTGATCCAGACATCCGCCGACGCCATCTACCTGGCCCGCCATGTAGGCCTGAAGGCCGGCCTGCCCATCGAGGTCCCGGCGGCCACGGTGAACCGTCTGTGCGGGTCGGGATTCCAGGCGGTGATCGACGGTGCCCGGGAGATCCTGCTGGGCGACGCCCGCGTGTGCCTCACCGGGGGCACGGAGTCCATGAGCCAGGCTCCGCACGTGGTTCGCGGAGCGCGCTGGGGATTGCGACTCGGCCCGGCGGCGCCGTTCGAGGATACGCTGTGGGAAGCGTTGACCGACTCCTACTGCGGTTTCTCGATGGCGCAGACGGCGGAGAACCTGGCGGAGGAGTACGGGATCAGCCGCCGGAACGTGGATGAGTTCGCGCTTCGCAGCCAGCAGTTGGCCAAGCGCGCCTGGGACGAGGGCCGCTACGACGAGGAAGTGATTCCGGTGACGGTGGGCCGCAAGGGCAGGGAGAAAGAGTTCCGCTACGACGAGCACATCCGGCCGGACACCACCCTGGAAGGACTGCTGGCCCTGCGGCCGTACTTCAAACAGGACGGCGTCGTGACGGCGGGCAACGCCAGCGGCATCGGCGATGGCGCCGCCGCGCTGGTGATCGCCGGCGCGGAATACGCCAGGGCGCAGGGCCTGGCTCCCATGGGGCGTCTCGTCTCCTGGGCGGTGGCCGGAGTGCCGCCCCGTATCATGGGGATCGGGCCGGCTCCCGCTTCCCGTGCGGCGCTGGAAAAGGCCGGCATGTCGCTGGAGGACATGGATCTCATCGAGGTGAACGAGGCCTTCGCGCCACAGTACGTGGCGGTCGAGCGGGAACTGGGCCTGGACCGCGAGCGGGTGAACGTGAATGGCGGTGCGATCGCCATCACGCATCCGCTGGGGGCGACCGGAGCGCGGATCACGGGACACCTGCTGTACGAGTTGAACAGGCGAGGCGGAGGCTTGGGGCTCGGCTCCGCCTGCATCGGCGGTGGGCAGGGAGCCGCGGTGATCGTGGAGGTCGGCGCCTGAGCGTATCGCCGGCAGGCTCGGGTCAAGTCGCCCGGGCAATCTGAGAGGAGGGCGTATGGAAACGCTCGTCGCCCTGGTCGCGGTGGGCGGCGCCATGGCGCTGGCCACCAGCCTTCGAATCCTCAGGGAGTACGAGAGGGCGGTCGTGTTCCGCCTGGGGAGGGTACGGCCGATTCGCGGCCCCGGGATCATCTTTCTGGTGCCGTACGGGATCGAGAGGATGCAGCGCGTCAGCCTCCGCATCGTGGCCATGGACGTCCCTCCCCAGGACGTGATCACCCGTGACAACGTTTCGGTCAAGGTGAACGCGGTCCTGTACTTCCGCGTCCACGAGCCGATGAAGGCGATCCTGGAGATCGAGGATTACCTGTTCGCCACATCCCAGCTGGCCCAGACCACCCTGCGGTCCGTGATCGGCCAGGCGGAGCTGGACGAACTGCTGGCCGAGCGGGAGAGATTCAACGAGATCCTCAGGGAGATCATCGATGAGGGGACCGATGCGTGGGGGATCGATGTCACCGGTGTCGAGGTCAAGGATGTGGATCTTCCGCAGGAGATGAAGCGGGCCATCGCCCGGCAGGCCGAGGCCGAGAGGGAGCGCCGGGCCAAGGTCATCAACGCCAAGGGAGAGCTTCAGGCCGCCGTGAACCTTCAGAAGGCGGCCAAGCTGCTGGCGGAGGAGCCGGCCTCCCTTCAGCTCCGGTTTCTGCAGACCGCCTCGGAGATCGCCGCGGAGAACAACTCCACGACGCTGTTTCCGCTTCCGCTGGATCTGGCGCCTCTGAGTCGGCTGTTCGGCGCGGTGGTGGGCGGCGGGGCGAAGGAGGCGAAGGAGGAGGCGAAGGAGGCGAAGGAGACGGAGAGCGCCGGACCCAGGAAGATCGGTCCCGGCTCGCTGGAGGAGGCGATGGCGCCCGGCGGCGAGGCCGAGGCCGTCCCATCCGTGCCCGCAGATTCCGAGCATGGTGGCGCCGGAACCTGACGGGCCGGAGGTCCGGTCGGAGCCGGCCGAAGGCGAACCGGGTCGGCCCGAGGACCGGGAGGAGTTCCAGCCGCCCGCGAGCCGCGCCGGAAGATGGGTGCCGGCTGCCGACCTGGAGCGGATCATTCGGAGGGCTTCGGACCTGCAGTTCCAGGCCGGATCCTCGGAGGGAGCTCCGCTCGAGCAGAGCGAAGTGCTGCGGATCGGCCGTGAGGTCGGGCTGGAAGCGCGCTATCTGAACCAGGCCATGGCCGAAGTGCGGGCCGATGCTCTGGTGCCCGCGCTCCCGCGGGAGCACGCGTGGGTTCTCCGCTTGTTCGGACCGGGTCTGATCCGGGCCAGCCGGGCCGTCCCCGGAGACGCGCCCGAAGTGGAGCGCAAGATCGCCGAGTACCTGCGCGAGGGCGAGTTGCTGAGGAGGGTGCGTGGGCGGCCGGGCCACTCCCTGTGGGAGGCGGCCGGCGGCCTCCTGAGCACGATGCGGCGGGCCATGGACGTGAAGGGCAGGGGTTACGAGCTGGCCAAGGCGAAGAGCGTGGAAGTCGATGTGGAATCGCTCGAGGCCGGTTGGTCGTTGGTCATGCTCACCTGCGATGCCCGCAACGTCCGGCGCGAATCGACGATCCCGTGGTACCTGGGGTTTCTGTCGCTGGCGGTCCCCGCCGCCGTGGTGCTCTCCGCCACGGGCGGGCCGGAGCTGCCGCTCCTGCTCGGGACGGGCCTTTCCGGCGGCTCGGCGCTGGGTGGGGCGACCTGGGCGGCGCGCGCGTATTATCGGAAGCGGTTCGCCCGAATCGAGTTGGCCGTGCAGGGAATGCTGGACGGCAAGCCGGCAACCGTGCTGGCCCACGAGCGGTGTACATCCGCCAGCCCGCTGTACGCAGCCAGACAACGCGCGATCCCGAAACTCAGAGCCGCTTTGAAACGGAACGGAC
>JBHHYZ010000037.1:0-27300 GCA_046757845.1 Gemmatimonadota bacterium | reverse complement strand
CGCACGGCCGTGTCCCGGGCCGTTCCGTACACCACCACGCTGTCCGCCGCGTCGGCCGCGGCCGACGCGATCATCGCGCTTCGCAACCGGCGGCTCACCGTCAAGAGCCTCCAGACGCGCGGGATGCGGATCGAGGTGAATGGGACGGCCGCCGGCGCCCGCGGTTGAGCCGCCTCCACGCGCCACTCGACCGGCCGCGGCCGAATAGATCCGCCCATGTGGGGTATGTGTCAGCGCGGGCGCCGAAGCGCGACCCGGGGGCGAAGCGCGCGAACCGGCTGTATCTTGGGTCGCACCCGCACCCCATCGAGTCTTGAAAGGGAGAGGTAGACCATGCCGAAGACGACCATCGCCGCCGTCCTCGCCGCCGCCGTGGGAGGCGTCCTGCTGGGCGTTCCGGCGGCACCGCTCGCCGCGCAGGAGGCGTCCCTCGAGGACGTGCTGGCGCACCATTACGAGGCCATCGGCGGCCTCGAGAAGTGGAAAGCTCTCAAGTCCATGCGCTCGACCGGAAAGATCACGCTCGGGCCGGGGATCGAGGCTCCGTTCACTGTCATGTTCAAGCGGCCCGGCAAGGTCCGCCTCGAGTTCAGCTTCCAGGGCATGACGGGCGTGCAGGCGTACGACGGGGCTTCGGCCTGGATGGTGATGCCGTTCATGGGCATCACGGAGCCGCAGGCCATGCCCGCCGACCAAGCCAAGCAGCTCGTCGAGCAGGCCGACCTGGACGGGCCGCTGGTGGGCTGGAAGGAGGACGGCTCGCAGCTCGAGCTGATGGGCGCCGAAGACGTGGAAGGGACCTCGACCTACAAGCTCAAGCTCACCCGGAAGGACGGGGAAATCCGCTATTACTTCCTGGACGCGGAGCATTACCTGCCCATCAAGACGAGCGGCAAGGCCAGCTTCCAGGGCAACGAGGTGGACGTCGACACGACGCTGGGCGACTACAAGCCGGTCAACGGCCTCATGGTGGCCCATTCCATCTCCAGCAACACCGCGGGCCAGCCCACCACGATCACGCTGGACGAGATCGTGTTCGACGTGCCGCTGGAAGACTCCCTGTTCGCCATGCCCGGCAAGGACGCGAGCGGCGGCGCGTGAGCGACCCGGACCCGGCCACGCCGAGAGGAGCCCGACCGCGCCGGCTCCCCCTGCCGGTCCTTGCCGCGGCGCTCCTCCTGTGGGCGGCGCCGGGGGCCACGGGCCAGGAGGTCCACCTCCACTCGGCCGACCTGGGCGCGCTTCGCGCTCGGGCCATCGGCCCCGCGGTCATGGGCGGCCGGATCGCGGCCCTCGATGCGGTGCCGGGCAGCCCTCTGACCATCTACGTGGGAACGGCCGGCGGCGGCGTGTGGAAGTCCAGGGATGGGGGCACCACCTTCAAGCCGATCTTCGACGATCACGCGCAATCGATCGGCGCCATCACGATCGACCCGGCCTATCCGGATACGGTGTGGGTGGGGACCGGGGAGTCCTGGACCCGCAACAGCGTGTCTGTGGGCACCGGGGTGTACCGCACGACCGACGGGGGCGAGAGCTGGAAGAGGGTGGGCCTTGAGGACTCGGAGCGGATCGCGCGCATCCGGGTCGATCCCACCGATGGAAAGACGGTCTACGTCTGCGCGACCGGCCACCTATGGGACGCGAACCAGGAACGGGGCGTCTACCGGACTCGGGACGGCGGGAAGAAGTGGGAGCGGGTCCTGTTCGTGGACGAGAACACCGGGTGCTCCGACCTGGCCATCGATCCGCAGGACCCGCGCATCCTGTATGCCGGGATGTGGCAGTTCCGACGCTGGCCGTGGAGCTTCCGCTCGGGCGGTCCAGGCAGCGGGTTGTACCGCTCCACCGACGGGGGCGAGCACTGGACCGAGCTGACCCAGGGTCTTCCCGAGGGGGAGAAGGGAAGGATCGCCGTCGGCGTGGCGCTCTCTCGGCCCAACGTGGTGTACACGCTGGTAGAGGCCAAGAAGACGGCGCTCTACCGGTCCGATAATCTGGGCGAGACGTGGCGGAAGGTGAGCGACGCGGGAACGCTGGCGGCCCGGCCCTTCTACTTCGCCAACGTCATCGTCGATCCTTCGGACTTCAACCGCGTCTACAAGCCCGGCCTCAGCCTGTTCGTCTCCGACGACGGCGGCAAGTCGTTCAGCACGCCTTCGTTCGGCGGCACGCTGCACAGCGATCTGCACGCGCTGTGGATCGATCCGTCCAACCCGGAGCGGCTGCTGGCCGGCACGGATGGGGGCCTCTACATCTCGCGCGACCGGGGCGGCCACTGGCGTCTGGTAAAGGCGCTTCCCATCTCCCAGTTCTACCATGTGAGCTACGACATGGAGTGGCCGTACCACGTGTACGGAGGCCTGCAGGACAACGGCACGTGGACCGGCCCCTCGCGCAGCGTGGGAGGGATCCGGGCCAGCGACTGGTCCAACATCGGATCGGGCGACGGGTTCCACGCCTTCGTCGATCCGCGCGACCCGGATTTCGTCTACGTGGAGTGGCAGGGGGGCAACCTGGTCCGCTACCGGAAATCCACCGGTGAGCACAAGGACATCAAGCCGTACTCGGAGGACGAAGCCGAGCTCCGGTTCAACTGGAACGCCGCCGTCCATGTGAGCCCGAGCCAGAGGGGGACGCTCTATCTCGGCGCCCAGTACCTGTACCGTTCGGCCGACCGGGGCGAGTCCTGGGAGCGGATCTCGCCGGACCTGACCACGAACGATCCCCACCGGCAGCGTCAGGCGGAGTCCGGCGGGCTCACGATCGACAACACGTCGGCGGAGAACTACACGACCATCTACTCGATCTCGGAGTCGCCCAGGAACGCCAGCGTGATCTGGGTCGGGACGGACGATGGCAACCTTCAGCTGACCCGCGACGGGGCCGCGAGCTGGAACAACGTGGTCGAGAACGTGCCGGATCTGCCTCCACGCACCTGGGTGTCTCACGTGGAGGCCAGCCCGCACGACGAGGCTACGGCCTTCGTCACGTTCGACGGGCACCGAACCGGGGACATGGCCACCTACGTGTACCGCACATCCGACTTCGGCCGGACCTGGACCTCGTTGGCGGCCGACAGCGTGGAGGGGTACGCCCACGTGGTGAAGCAGGATCTCGAGAACCCCGAGCTCCTATTCCTGGGCACCGAGTTCGGGCTGTTCGTGAGCCTAGACGGAGGGAAGGACTGGGCCCGCTTCAAGGCCGGCCTGCCCCGTGTAGCCGTCCGGGACCTGGCGATCCATCCGCGCGAGGGCGACCTGATCATCGCGACGCACGGCCGGGGCGTCTACATCCTGGACGACCTGACTCCGCTGCGAGCCCTCACACCGGAGATCCTGGCCGCGGAGGCGGCGCTCCTGCCCTCGCGCCCGGCCGCCATGGTGCTGCCCAGCCAGTTGCAGGACTTCCCGGGCGATGCGGAGTTCGCGGGCTCCAATCCACCGGAGGCCGCGGACATCGTCTACTACCTGAAGAAGCGCCACATCTTCGGCGACCTGCGGGTGGAAGTGTACGGGGAGGACGGGAAGCTCATCTCGACCCTGCCCGGCAGCAAGCGCCGCGGCCTCAACCGGGTACGGTGGCCCATGCGGCTACGGCCGCCCAAGGTGCCGCCCGCCAACACGCTGGTGCCCGCGTTCATCGGGCCCCGGCTCCCCGAGGGCACGTACACGGTCCGTTTGGTCAAGGGCGACAGTACCTACGAAGGGAGCGTGAGCCTCGTCGCCGACCCGCGTTCCCCCCACTCGGCCGAGGATCGGCGGTTGCAGCAGGAGACCACCGTGGAGCTGTACCGGCTCCTTGAAGATCTGGCCTACGCGGTGGACGTGGCGGTGGATGTGCGGGACCAGGCCAGGTCGCGCGCGGCGAAGCTCGGGTCGCGCAGCCGCACCGGCCGGCGGTTGACCGCCTTCGCGGACCGCCTGGATGCCTACCGGGCGGGCCTGGTTTCCTCCGAGACCGCGGGCCTGTTCTCGGGCGAAGAGAAGCTCCGGGAACATCTGGCGGGCCTGTACGGATCCGTGGCCGGATACGACGGCCGCCCCAGCCAGTCCCAGCTCGCGCGCGCCCGCCAGCTCGCCGGGCAGGTCGGGGAGGCGCTGGAACGCTTCGCACGCCTGCGCGAGGATCTCCAGTCCCTCAACTCCAGCCTCGAGCGGCGCGGTGTGGCGCCCCTTCGGGTCCGCACCCGCGAGGAGTGGAACCGCAGCTGAGCGCCGCCGGGTCGTCTTGACCGACGGCATCCTCCCGGTCAGTATGAGGGAATGGATACATCGGATGTGTTCCTGCTGCTTCACGTGGTCGGGTTCGTGCTCTGGATGGGGATCGCGTTCATCCTGCCGTTCGTGACGGGGCGGGCGGCCCGTTCGGGGAGCCTCGAGATTGCGGCGTTCGCGTATCGGACCTGGTCGGATCTCCTTAAGACGGTCGGTCTGACGGGCATGGTGCTCACGCTGGCCGGGGGCTTCGGGCTGACGGCGGCGCGCCAACATCCACTGTTCCAGCCGTTCCCCGACCACTGGCTGTTTCAGATGCAGCTGCTGGGAGTGTTGGCGTTCCTGGTCAGCGTGTTCTACCTGATCCCGCTCAGCGACAAGCTGGCGCGGGCGGCGGAGGCCTCGGCCACGGCGGGTGAGAAAAGCGTGGCGTTTCAGAAATACCGGAAGCGAAACGCTCTCGTGGGCTCCCTCACCGGTCTGGTCCTGCTCCTCATCGTGATCCTGGCCACCCTGAAGCCGTGAGCCGCGGTCCGCGCCCCGTGCGCACTCGGATGTTCGGTCGGTCGGCGTTGTTCTTCGTTCTCGCCGCGGCGCTGCCGCCCGTCGCGTCTCCAGCGGCCGGGCAGGATGGTCCGGTGTCCCTGCGCCTGAAGGCCAACGAAGGCGACTCGGATACCTACCGGTACGAGCAGCGCATCGACCTCAAGATGCCGCCCGAATTCGGCGGATCCCATAAGCTCGCCTCCCTTCTGGTGCTGGAGCAGACGGCGCAACGCGTGGTGGGGGACACGATCTTCTTCGGTAGCGAGGTGAAGGACGTCTCCGTGGAGGCGGGAGATTCCTCCTTGAACGCGGGCCTGGATTTCTCCCGGTTCAAGGGCCAGCACTTCACCACCAAGATCACGCGCGAAGCCCGGGTGCTCGAGATCCGCATGGCGGACTCCACGATCGCGGGCGTCGAGGCGATCCAGCAGTCCCTCCGGCAGCTCGGTTTCCCGACGCTCCCCGACCACCCGGTACGCATCGGAGACAGCTGGTCGGACACCACGCGGGTGGACGCGAGCACCATGGCCCTGCCCGCGCAGGGGGTGATAGTCTCGGTGAATCACGCCACGCTGAGCGACCTCTCGACCCGGAAGGGTACGACCGTGGCCGACCTCGCCGTGGAGACGTCCTTCACGTTCCAGCCCTCCGGCCAGGCCTTTCCGGGCCTGAGCGTGGATATGACCGGATCACGTGCGGATCACGTGCGGTTCGACGTGACTCATGGACGGTTTCTGACCGGCACCGGGCGCCAGAGCTTCACCATGAGCATGGCGATCCCGGGCGCGGCCGGCTCCATGTCGATCGAGGGGAAGGCCACCAGCACGGCGAAGCGCATCGATTCCTGAGGTCTCGTCAGGGCAGCACGCCCCCGGCCAGTCTTCCCAGCCCCGCGGCCCGCTGGAAGTTCTTCTCCGCTTCCTCGGACTCCTCCAGCTGGTCATCGGCCAGCCCGAGCGCGGCGTAAGCCAGGTAGTACTGAGTGGGGATGCTGGCCCGCGTGGATGGTTCGGGCCACCGCTTCCAGTCCAGCAAGTAGTCCACCTGGTAGACATCCCACAGGAGCGACCGGGCCCGGGCCCGGTCCAACCACGGCACGTCCAGCTGGTTGCCCAGATAGACCGTGTCGGTCGTCGCTTCCAGGGGCCCATCCACCAGCTTGTGGGCCAGGCCCTGGCGCAGCAGGTGAGGCTGGAGGCCCCATTTTCCATACACGGGCGGAGCCGTGGTGGCGAAATAGATGGGCCGGTCGCCCAGCGACTGCCGGATGATGTGAAGCACGAGCAGGTCCGGATAGGTGAGCACCTCCTTCTCCCGCAGGGACACGCGAATCCAATCGGTCACCTTCAGGGTGGTGTCCTTGGGCACCATGCGCGCCACGGGCAGCCGCCGGATCTCGTCATCGGTCAATGAGATGATGGAACGTGTCGGCGGCTTCGGATTCATGTCCCGATACGGCTTCACGGCCGCCGCCCGATCGAACGGACGCTGACATACGATCACCGTGCTTCGGGTCGGGTCCACGCCCGGCGGACACGGGCGTGACAGCGCCCGTAGTTGGCTCGGATACCAGCTCGTCCCGAGATAGGAGTGGACGATGACGATCACGTCCTTGCGGATGCCCTCCACTTCCTGGAGGTACCAGAGCGGGAAGGTGTCGTTGTCCCCGTTGGTGAACAGGACGCCGTACGGTTCCACCGATTGGAGCATGTTGTAGGCCCAGTCCCGGGCGGAGAAGTCGCCGGAACGGTCCGCCCACGAGTAATTCGCCGCCAGCGGAACGAAGGCGACGGCTAGCATTGGAGATGTCCGCAGGTAGCGCGCGAGTGGGCTCGCGGCCCCTCGCCAGGCTTCGGCGAGCTGTTCCCACAGCGCGACGATCCCCAGCCCCGTGTACAGCCCCCACAGGTTGAAGCTGATGACATAGAAATAGTCGCGCTCGCGCACCTCGTGCAGGTCCACCGGCTGGATCTGCGGATAGATGGAATAACCGTACCGGAAGTTCAGGTAGAAGACGAGCGCGACCGTCACCGTCAGCATCAGGGTGAAGAAGTAGACGAAGCTGTCGCGGTCCCCGCGCCAGTGCCGCCCCAGACCCACCAGCCCGAAGAAGAAGAACAGCATGGTGAACAGGTTGCGCGCGCTCAGCCGCCGTCCCCGGAGGGAGACGCTGACTTCTCCCAGCCCGCGGGCCCACTGCCAGTCGAAGTACTGCCAGTAGTTGGCGTACTGCGCGGACAGGGGTGACTGCCGGTCCAGAAGCGAGCGTTTCCCGTACTGCTCCCGGTTGAGGGACTCGGCCAGCGGTTGGCAGCGCACGCCCCATCTCTTGTGGCCCTCCGGGTTCACGTAGGTGCCGGGAATCACCGCATCGATGAGGTGCTCGCACTCGGGATTCGCCTCGTCGATCACGGGATTCTGCGCGGACCGGATCGGCACGAACAGCAGCTGCACCGAGAAGCCGACCGCGGCGAACGCGACCGCCGCCGCCATGAGACGCCAGCGCAGGACCGTGCGCGCCTCGTGCCACAACACGAACACCGCGAGCGCGGGGAGCGGAAGCGCCGACATGGTGTGGTTGGCCGCCCCCAGGCCGAGGAGGAAGGCGATGAGCACCAGAAGTCGGTCTCCCCTGGGTGTGCCGCTCTCATCCTCCCACAGCATGGTCAGGTACGTCACCAGCGCTACGAAGAACAGGGAGACCGTGTAGACCTTCTCGTTGATGTTCGACTGGCTCCACACGGTGAACGCGGTGGCCCCCACCAGCACGGCCGCGAACGCCGCGGCCAGGACCAGCTTCCGATTCGAGGTAAAGTGGGCCCAGATCCGGGTTACGGCGAGGAACCAGAAGGTGGAAGCGGCCGCCGACATGGTGGCGCTGAGGAGATTGATCCGGACGGCGACGCTCAACCCGGTCCACGAGAGAAGCACGCTCCAGGTCCGGCCCAGGAGCACGAACAGGGGATTCCCGGGAGGATGGGGCAGTCCGAGGATCTGCGCGGTCGCAATGTACTCCGAGGTATCCCAGAACCCGGTGGTCGGCGCCAGGGTGAGCAGGTAGAGGAGCCACACCAGGAGGCCCGAGAGGAGCGCCCATCCCCATACGGGCAGGGGTCCGATCTTCTCTCGCTCGATTCCTTGCATGAACGGATTGCAGCCCCGGGTCTGTAGCCGTCGTGGTGTTTCAGGGAGCACCGGGACCGCGGTCCCGCGACCCCATCCCCATCCGGAGGCTCGAAGCTAAACCCTGCAGGTATCGCAGCCAAGGAAGACCTCCGGCCGGGTGGGGGAGAGAGCACCTGATTTGGAGAGAGGCCTCGGTGGCGGCCGGGGAGCGACCTCCCCGAGGTCGGTGATCGGGTGAGCGCGGGCGGACCAGAAGCCCCCGACTCCCGTCTGGAGTTCGACCGCGGCTCCGTCTTTCACGCGCAGTTCCACCCGGACGGGACCCGACGCACACTCACACTCGGAGCTCGACTCGTTCGTCGGGAGGGAGATCTCCGTTTCCGGGCCGAAGAAAACGTGGGAGCAGTTCCCGCGCACGCCGGGTCGCGCTTCGAACGCGAACCGCACCCAGCCATCGGATGCACGGGACATACGGGATCGAAGTGCCTGGGCCGCCGCCTCGAGGGGCTCGGACAGGGCCGCGGCCACCAGCACCGCCAGCACCGCCAGTGCCGTAACCACGGAAGTCGGCCGCCTCATGGCCGGCCCCCCTCCCTGGCGAGGATCTCCAGCAGGAAATCCACCGCGCGCGGATCGTCGACCTGCCCCAGCCAGAAGATGACTTTCTTACGCAACTCGGGATCCTTCTCCGTCCGCGCGATCTCGATCAGCCGGGTCACCGCATCCGGCTCGTCCCGTTGCGAGAGCGCGAAGATCAGCTGTTCCTTCATCGCGCGGTCCGGCATGCGATCGTACAGCCCACTCAGCTTCTCCAGAGGCGCTCCGCCCTGCGCCGCCCAGAACAGCGCCTTCTTGCGCAGCTCCAGGCTCTGGCCGGTATCCGCGGCTGTTTCCAGAAGCCAGCCGGCACTCTCACGGTCCTCGACCTGCGAGAGCGCGAACAGGACCCGTTCCTTGAGCTCCTCTGAACTCAGCTTGGAGTACAGCCCGCGGAGAAACGCCGCATCCGCCGTCTCGCCCCGCTGACTCAGCCAGAAGATGGCCTTCTCCCGAATCTCGGCCGGTTTCGACGTATCCGACGCGTAGGCGCGCAGGATCTCGCCCGCCTGTTTGTCGGGGTGCTGGGACAGCGCGAAGACGGCTCTGTCCTCCAGCTCCGGATCCGCGCTCGTCTTCAGGATCTCCCGGAGCACCTCCACCGCCCGGTCCGAATCGACTTGCGACAGCCAGAACACCGCCTGCTTGCGGACCTCCGGGTCCGGGTCGTTCCGGGCCACGTCCAGCAGGAGGTCCTCGGTCCCGGAAGTTCGCTTCTGCGACAGCAGGAAGAGCGCCCGGCGGCGCAGCGGACCCGAGCATTCGTCCCGGCGCGCCAGCACCTTCTTCAGGATCGGCACCGCGCGATCCGTATCCATGTTGAGGAGCGCGTTCAGGGCCGCCGTCCGAACGTCGTCTTGTTCGTCGGCGCAGGGTCCTGGCTGCGGATGGCCGGCCCCCGCCGATCGCCCCGAGCGGATCCGCTGGTCCCGCTCCACCGCCTGCCGAGTCACCTCCGCCGCCTGCCGGGTCACCTCCGCCGCCTGGCGCTCCACCTCCGTCATCTGCTTGTCCATCTCTGCCGCGAGTTGGGCCGCCTCGACGACCCGCTGGGCCGCGTCGGCATCGCCCAACCGGGCCAGCTGGCCCTCGATCCTGGCGGCCAGCGCCGGCGCATCGCCGTTGCGGTAGGTCGCCGCGGCGGCGTAGCGGCGGGCCTGGCTCTGGAGAGCGGCGGCGGCACGGCGCAGGTTGCTGGGCCCACCCACCCGATACAGGGAGAACGCCTTCCAGTAGAGCGCATCGGCCGCGTAGGCCGACTGTGGGTGCTGCCGCACCAGCCGCTCGAACAGGGCGGCCGCCTGCAGGTAGTCGCTGCGGTTCAGCGTCGCCCGCGCCACGCGGTATAGCGAATCCGCCGGATCTTCCTGTGCCCGGGCAGCCGGCGCCTCGATCCGCGCCTCCGTAGCCGATGCCGGCGCGACGGCCACGGTCCCGGCGGAGCCCATGAGGAGCACTCCGGCCACCCACAGCGTCTCGAATCTCGTGATTCTCATCGTTCAAACTCCCCGTTTCTCGGGCGCCAGGGCCGGGCCGGCCGGAATCGCCGCTCTCAGCCGTGGCAGCACGTCGCCCGATCTCAATCCATCCACGATCAGATCCCTCTCCTCCGCCCACCGGCCCACTCCCATCTGCGCGATCTGGGCGAGCACCAGCTCCAACTGGGTGAGCAGCTGGGACATTCGAGGATCGCGATCGGCGGGCCAGTCCAGCAGAAGCCGGGTGTCGGCCAGCAGATCGCGGGCCCAGCTCGAGATCCGTAGCTCCTCGGTGACCCGGTCGGAACCGGCCGCAGCGGCGCGGGTCCGGAAGGCCGTGAGGAAGGCTTCGGTGCGGTCCAGGTGCTCCACCACGACCGTGCGATACGCGAGATTCCGGGCCGCATGTCCGGGACGCCGGTCGGTCCCACCAGCGGAGTCCCCGCTCCCCCGCACGCTCCCTGCGACCGCCCGGTCTCCGCCGCGCGTTTCCGCGCGCACCATTCGGAGCGCCTTTTCGCTTCCGGTTCGGTTCACCGAAGCTCGACCCAGGAACACTCCCAGGGCCAGCACGGCGGCGATCCCGATCCCCCACACCCAGGGCGATCTCCCCCGCCGTCGCCCGCCGCCGGGGCGAATCGGGAGCGGAGGAGGGGGTGCGGGGGGCGCTCCCATTCGTGAACGCGAAGACAGCGCCGTGCCTCGCCGCCAGCGGGCCTCGATCCGCTCCCACATCTCGTCGGCCGGGGTGGGCGGCGGGGCATGGTAGCGATGCATGGCGGGGCCGTTCGAATCGGTTGCGGCGCACAGGTTGGCCTCGATCCGCTCCCACATTTCGTCGGCCGGGGTGGGCGGCGGGGCATGGTAGCTGCTGCCGGCTCGGCGCAGGAACCTCACGAACCGCTCCTCGAACCGCGGGTGCCCGGCGCTCACGAGGCCCATTCCTCGGCGAACTCGCTCAACTCTTCGCGAAGCTTCGCCCGAGCCCGGAACAGTTGCGACTTGGACGTCCCCGGCCTCACCCCGAGCGCAGCCGCGATCTGTTCGTGGGTGTATCCCTCCAGGTCGTGCATGATGAACACCACCCTGTATCCTTCCGGTAAACGGTCTACCGCACGCGTCAATTTCGTTTCGAGGTCGTGCTCGAGCGGGCGCCGGTCCGGCCCGGGCCGAAGCTCTTCGTGCAGGTCCACCTCCCGGTCGCGAAACCGCTTCGCCTGCCGGAGCCCGTTCAGTGCCACCGAGGTGGCGATCGAGCACACCCAGGTTCCGAAGGCCGCCTCTCGACGGAACGTCCCGAGTCCGGTGAACGCGCGCAGAAACGTGTCCTGGGTGAAGTCCTGGGCCAGGTGGTCGTCTCCAGCCAGCCGATAGCACAGGCGATACACCCGGTCCACATGCTCATCGTACAGGCGGCGAGCCGCCTGCCGGTCTCCGGCGATCACTCGATCGATCAGCTGCGACTCATTCACTCCGTTTCCCGTGGCTCAGGAGCCCTTGCAGGTCGCATCGATGGACACGATCGGTTGGAAAAGGGTTGCGCGGGAGGGAAGCCCGCCCCGGCCAGGACCGTCGAGAGGCGGGAGGAAGCGAGGCCGCAGGCGGGTCCGGCGGGGCCGGCCCGCGGGCGGGAGGCTCAGCCGATGGCCAACCCCGGTCCCGCAGTGACCTCCTCGATCGCCGGGAGCGCGCCCTCCAGCTCCTCTCGCCTGATCACCAGCGGGGGGGCGAAACGAATCACCTGGTGGTGGGTCTCCTTGGCCAGAATGCCCCGCTCCATCAGGGCTTCGCAGAAAGGCCTCGCCGTCCCGGAGTCCTCGCGGATCACGACGCCGATCATCAGCCCTCGGCCCCGGACCTCGGCGATGTGCGGAGAATCGATCGCGCGCAGCCGCTCCATGAACCAGGCGCCCAGCTCGGCCGCTCGGCCTGGCAGGTCTTCTTCGAGGATCACCGACAGGGAGGCTCGGCCCACCGCGGCGCCGAGCGGGTTGCCGCCGAAGGTGGAACCGTGGTCACCGGGACCGAACACGCTCATGATCTCGTCGCTGGCCAGGATGGCCGACACCGGATACGCTCCGCCACCCAGCGCCTTCCCCACGATCAGGATGTCTCCCCGACCACCCTCCCAATCCCCGCAGAACAGTCGTCCGGTCCGGCCCAGTCCCGTCTGGATCTCATCGTTCAGCACCAGCACCTCGTTCCGCCGGCAGATCTCGAGGCAGCGGCCGAAATATCCCTCCGGAGGGACCACCACACCACCTTCGCCCTGCAGGGGCTCCACCAGGAACCCGACCGTGTCGGGCGTGATGGCCCGTTCCAGGGCGTCCGCATCCCCGTACGGCACCAGCTTGAAGCCCGGCGTGAACGGGCCGAAGCCGGCGCGGTACTGGGGCTCGCTGGAAAACCCGACGATGGTGGTGGTGCGGCCGTGGAAGTTGTTCTCGCAGGCGATGATCTCGGCCCGGCCCTCCGGCACAGCCTTCTTCGTGTATCCCCACTTTCGGGCCGCCTTGATCGCCGTCTCGACCGCCTCGGCGCCCGTGTTCATCGGCAGCGCACGTTCGAAGCCCGTCGCCTCGCACAGCTCCCGCAGGAAGGGGCCCATCTGATCGTTGTGGAACGCCCGCGAGGTGAGCGTGAGCTTGCCCGCCTGTTCGGTCAGCGCGGCGATCACCCGCGGGTGACGATGCCCCTGGTTGAGCGCCGAATAAGCGCTGAGCATGTCCAGGTACTTCCGGTCCTCGGCATCCCACACCCAGCATCCTTCGCCTCGCTCGATCACCACGGGAAGCGGTCCGTAGTTCCTGGCGCTCCACCGCTCGGCTTCCCTGATGAGCTCTTCCGTCCTCGACATTCTCACCGACTCCGTGCTCAGTGTATGCCCGCTGTCTCCCGCAATCGGTCTCGGCGCGTGCCGCCGCTCGACCAGTGCCCGACAGCGTAGGAGCCCGGGGAGAAGGGGACAAGCACCGCCGCCAACGCCACCGCCCGGGTCGGTTTCCCAGCCTCGGCCGAGCGTCTATCATCGGGCCATGACCACCCCACGTACAGTACCGGATCGGGAAACGTTCGTGAACCTGGCCCGACCGGGCCACTTGGTGCCGGTGTACCTCGAGTTCGCCTTCGATCTGGACACGGCGGTCACGGCGTACGCCAAGCTGCGCGAGCCGCCCTTCGGCTTCCTGCTCGAGTCCGTGGTCGGAGGCGAGCGCTGGGCGCGCTACAGCTTTCTGGGGTCGGAGCCGCGGCAGGTGTGGCGCCTCGATGAGGATCGGATCTCGATCTGGACTCCGAACGACGGGTGGAGCGACCCGACTCCCAGCGAGAACCCGTTTGCCGACTTCGAGCGGTGGATGAGCCGGTTCCGGCCCGTGACCCTCCCCGGCTTACCCCGTTTCTGGGGTGGAGCGGTAGGCTATTTCGGCTACGACATGGTCCGCTGGCTCGAGAGGCTCCCGCACGCCCCGCCGCGGGATGTGCCGGTCCCGGAGGCCTGCTTCCTGGCCACGGACCAAGTGTTGATCCTGGACAACCTGCGGTCGCGGGCGTTCGCGGTGGACAGTGTGAAGATCCCGCAGCGGGGCGCAGATCTCGAGATGCTGTACGACGAAGCGGTGTCGACGCTCAGGGCCACGGTGGCGCGCCTGCAAGGCTCCTCGGGCCTCGAGCCCCTGGCCCTCGGCCTCGAGAGCGTGGCGGAGGCCAGGAGCAACCGGACCCGGGAGGACTTCGAGGCGGCGGTTCGGCGCGTCCGCCGGTATATCCTGGCGGGTGATGCCTACCAGGTGGTGGTATCCCAGCGCCTGGAGACCACTCTGCCCCCCGAGCCGCTGGACGTGTACCGCGCGCTCCGGACGCTCAACCCGTCGCCCTATCTCTTTTTCCTGGAGCTGGATGGGGTACGGCTCATCGGTTCCTCGCCCGAGTCCCTGGTCAGGGTGGAAGCCGGAGAGGTGGCCGTGCGGCCCATCGCGGGCACCCGACCCCGCGGAGCCAGCCCCGAGGAAGACGAAGCGCTGGCTCGGGAGCTCCTGGCCGACGAGAAGGAGCGCGCCGAGCACCTGATGCTCGTGGATCTGGGGCGCAACGACGTCGGACGGGTGGCCGCGCCGGGAACGGTGCGGGTGCCCGAGCTGATGCAGATCGAACGGTACAGTCACGTCATGCACCTGGTGAGCGAAGTCACGGGCAAGCTGGAGCTGGACCGGACGGCTCTCGATGCGCTTCGGGCCTGCTTCCCGGCCGGCACCCTGACAGGCGCCCCCAAGATCCGGGCGATGGAGATCCTCGATGAGCTCGAGCCGGATCGGCGAGGCCCGTACGGAGGTGCGGTCGGCTACGTCGGGTACGGGGGCGAGAGTCTGGATGTGGCGATCGCGATCCGGACCATCGTGGCGGTCGGAAGACGGGCCTTCGCCCAGGCGGGAGCCGGCATCGTGCACGACTCCGTGCCGGAGCGCGAGTGGGAGGAGACGATGCACAAGGCGCGGGTGCTGCTGAGAGCGTTATCGGTCGGCGAGTGTCCCTGAAGAGCCGGATCGGATCCCGCATCGCCCACCCGGTCGACAAACGGCGCTACGTCCGGGAGCTGTTCGGCCGAATCGCCGGGCGCTACGACCTCACCAACGACGTGATGTCGCTGGGAATGCACCGGATCTGGAAGCGGAAGCTGCTGGAGCTGGCCGGGCTCAGGCCCGGCATGACCGTGCTCGACCTGGCGGCCGGAACGGGAGACCTGGCGATCGGCGCCGCCGCGCGGCTCGGTCATGATGCGGGCTTCGTGGTGGCGGGGGATCTGACGCCCGAGATGATGCGCATCGGAAAGGCGCGGGCTCCTGGAGCGGTCGTTTGGGTCGCGAGCGACGCGCTCGAGCTGCCGTTTCAGGACGCCAGCTTCGATCGGGTTCTGATCGGCTACGGACTGCGAAATTTCCCGGACCTGACGCGCTGCCTGACGGAGATCCACCGGTGCCTGCGTCCGGGCGGACGAATGGTGGCGCTGGATTTCGGCAAGCCCGCGTCGAGGCGGATCCGGCGCTTCTATCTCCGCTATCTTGACGTCTCGACGCGAGCGGTCGGCTGGACGCTGCACCGGGACCCGGAAGCCTATCTGTACATCCCCGAGTCCCTGCGCCGATTCTCCGCCCAGCAGGGCGTGGCGGCGGAGATGGGACGGCTGGGCTTCGTGCGGTACGGCTATGTGGATCTGCTGTTCGGCGCCATGGCCCTCAACTTCGGGGACCGCGCCCCCTGACGGGGCGGGGGCGCCGGCGTCAGTGAGTGGGCGTCGCGGTCGTCGCCTTCCAGAGGGTGATCTGGCGCTGGCCGTTCTCGCTCTCCTCCATGCGGGCGGTCAGAGTGCCGCCATCCTCGACCTTCAGGTCATCGCGCATCTCCTGCGGAATGGTGATTCGGCCACCGCTGCCGACGGTGATCGTGGCATAGTACATCACACGAAAAATCGCCATGTCGCCTCCCGAAGATGTCGGCTCCTGCATCGTTAAGAGCCTGTAATATAACACAAACGGGTCTCCGGGGGTCCTCGCGGCCGGCCGGCGGCGGGAATGCAGCGGGAGTGCGGCGGGAATGCCTCAATCCACGGTCTCACCGTCCTCTTCTCCCTCGGCCCGATCGAACTCCCACACCCGCTCCCAGCCCCGCTCGCTCCCTTCCACCAGGCGGGCGTCGAGCTCGCGCTTGAGGCGATCCGCCACCGTCGCGCTCAACAACCCCCTGCGGTACGCCTGATCCAGCGCCGTTCGCTCAGCCCTGACCAGACGCTCGCTGGACCGTGCCAGCTGTCGCCGCCGGATCAGCGAGTACTCACGAGCCGTGCGGCTCGCCTCCGAGGCCGCGCGCGCCCGCTCCGCTTCCAGACGAGCCTTCATCCGCTCGTACCTCTCCTCCGGCAGGCCACCCTCGCGATAGGCCGACTCGAGCGAGCGAACCGCCGCGCGGGCCGCCACGACGCGGCCCAGCGCCTCCTCATACAGGCGCTCCTCCTCGCCCAGTCCCAGCAATCCGAGCCGGCCCAGCAGGGGTTTCATCGTCAGTCCCTGAACGACCACGGAAAGGAAGACCGCGCCGAACACCACCGCGATCAGCTGCGCGCGCAGGCCGGGAGTCAGGAGCCCCGCGGCGGGAAGGCCAAGCGCTAGCGCGATCGGAATCGAACCGCGAATGCCGCCCCAATTCACCACCGTGGACCAGCCGCGCGGGAGGCGAGCGCCTCCCAGCAGCCGGTCCAGCCACAGCGAGCCGTGGGCCACGATCGTGCGCGCCACGATCATCAGGGCGAAGGCCCCGAAGATGGCCAGGCCGAACCCCCGTGCCCGACCCAGATCCAGCTCCAGCCCCATCAGGAGGAAGAGCAGGGAATTGATGATGAACGACGCCACATCCCAGAAGTGCGCCAGCGAGATCCGGGTGGTCGGACTCATGGAGAACATGCGGCCGTAGTTGCCGATGATCAGGCCGGACACGACGACGGCGATCACGCCCGACATGTGGAGCCTCTCCGCCACCAGGTAGACACCGTAGGCCAGAACGAGCGAGATCACCACTTCGACCAAGTGGTCGTCGATCTGCCCGAGCAGCCGGTAGATCAGGTAGCCGAGCGAGAATCCGACCAGAGCGCCGCCCGCCACTTCCCGAACGAACTCCACGGTCGCATCGGCCAGAGTCACCGAATGGCCGCCGGCTACCTCGAGAGCCAGCAGGAACAGGACGACGCCGATCCCGTCGTTGAACACGGACTCGCCCTCCACGAGGATGGAGAGCTCTCGGGTCACACCCTGCTCCTTGAAGATCGCCAGGACGGAGATCGGATCTGTCGGACTCAACATGACGCCCAGGAGCAAGGCCAGCTCGATAGGCAGCGGAGCCCCCAGCCAGCTGAACAGGTGATAGGCGCCGAACCCGATCAGGAGGGCGGAGGCGAGGGTGCCGGGCACGGCGAGTAGGAACACCCGTCGCCAGTTTCGAACCAGCAGCGACAGGTCCATGTTCAGACAGCCCTCGAACAGGAGGGGCGGGAGGAAGATGAACAGTATGAGCTCGCGCGACAGCTGCAGAGACTCCACCCGGACCAACGCGCCGAGGGTCACGCCGACGAGGACCAGCGCCACCGTGTAGGGCAGACGGACGTACTTGGTGGCCACGGCCACCGCCACAGCGATCAGCAGGAGCTCGACGATGGGAGCCGGTCCGGTCACGCGCCCTCTCCCGGCAGGTATCCGATGGTTTTGAAAGCCGTACGCCGGGCCAACATACGGGCACGACTCTCCCTCGAACACTGCTTTCTCCCGCTTGCGCCCCGGGAAGGGGCCGGCGATCATTCCGCGTCGCCACCCGGAGCACCGGTCAGGCGCCAATTCGAAGCGACAGGCCGTCGAGACGCGGCGCGAACCGAAAGAGACGCGATTGCCACAGCCTGCGATTCGCCTCAGCGGCGTGAGCAAGTCGTTCGGCCATACGAGGGCGGTGGAGGATCTGGACCTCTCCGTGCCCCGCGGCTCCATCTACGGCCTGCTGGGGCCCAACGGAGCCGGAAAGACGACGACCATCCGCATCATGCTCGACATCATCGGACCCGATGCGGGTGAGGTGGCCGTGCTCGGGCGTCCGGTCGATGATGAGGTTCGCGCGCGAATCGGCTATCTGCCCGAGGAACGGGGCCTCTACCAGAAGATGAAGGTGTCCGAACAGTTGGAGTTCTTCGGCCGTCTGAAGGGGCTGGGGCGCCAGGAGGCGCGTCGCGAGGCCAGCGCCGGGCTGGAGCGGCTTGATCTCTCCGACCGGGCCGACGAAAAGGTGGAAGCGCTGTCCAAGGGGATGCAGCAGAAGGTGCAGTTCCTCTCTACGATCCTCCACCGGCCCGACCTGCTGATCCTGGATGAGCCGTTTTCCGGGCTCGATCCCATCAACGTGGATGTCCTCAAGAGCATCGTGCTGGAGCGCAAGCGTGATGGCGCGACCGTCCTCTTCTCCACCCACATGATCGAGGACGCCGAGAGGCTGTGCGAACGCGTGTGCATGATCGCCGGGGCTCGCAAGGTGCTGGACGGGACCATCGCCGAGGTCAAGGCCGGCTACCGCTCCCGCGACGTGGCGATCGCGTTCGAGGGGGACGGCTCGTTCCTCGACGATCGCGGCCTCGTGGAGCGCGTGAGCGACCGCGGCCGGCACGTGGAGGTCCATCTGGCGGATGGAGCGGACCCGCAGGCCCTGCTGGAGAAGGCGATCGGCTGCGGCGTGCGGATTCAGCGGTTCGAGCTCGTCGAGCCCTCGCTCAGAGCGATCTTTCTCGAGAAGGCCGGCGCCGGACGCCCGGGGGGCGACGGCGACGTCGAGGCCCGACGGGCGGGCGCGGCATGAAGGTGTGGAGCCCGAAGGTGCGCGCCATCATCGCCCGGGAGTACCTCCAGCGGGTGCGCTCCCGATGGTTCCTGTTTTCCACCTTCGGCATGCCGCTCCTGGTGATCGGCCTGGGGGCTCTGAGCGGCTACCTGGTCACGCGTACGGGAGGGGGCGCCTCCCAGTACCGGCCCGGCATCGTGGACCGGAGCGGCCAGCTGACCGAAGCGGTCATCCAGGAGCTGGCCGCCGATTCCGTGTACGCGTCGGCAGCCACGGAATTCGCGG
Source organism: Gemmatimonadota bacterium (assembly GCA_046757845.1). Classification (GTDB taxonomy): domain Bacteria; phylum Gemmatimonadota; class Gemmatimonadetes; order Palauibacterales; family Palauibacteraceae; genus JBHHYZ01. The sequence goes on along the minus strand of JBHHYZ010000037.1, from coordinate 8,690 downwards.
ATCTGCCGGACGATTCGCTTCCGGTCCATCTGCTGAGCTCCGACTACGACCTGCTGCTCGTGTTGCCCGCCGGGTTGCTGGCCGGGGAGAGTGAGGATGGGGTACGGACGGCTCGCGTGCTGGCCAAGGACAACGTGGGCCAGGACACGCGGGTGTCCCTCCAGCGCGCCGTGACTCGGGCGCTCGTCCGCGCGCGGCTCCAGAAGGCGGGGCTGGAAGGGGTGGACACTCGGGCGCTCCTGCGCCGCGTCTCGCTGGACGTGGTGAGCGTATCGGAGGAAGGGACCCGGTCTCAGGAACTCTTCCAGGTGATCAGCTTCATCATCGCCTTCATGTTCTACTTCGTGCTGATCGTGTACGGGCAGATGATCGTCCGCTCCATCCTGGAGGAGAAGACGTCGGACATCGTCGAGGTGATGGTCTCCTCGGTGCGTCCGTGGGAGTTGATGCTGGGCAAGATCGTCGGTGTGGGCGCGGTCGGACTCACACAGATCGCGATCTGGGTGATCGTCATAACCGGAGCCGCCCTGTACGGGCTGACGGCGGGAGCGGCGGCCCTGTCGGAGGCCGGGATCGACCTGAGCCAGGTCGCCATCCCGCCGGGAACGATCCTTGGTATTCTGCTCTTTCTGATCCTGGGCTATCTCCTGTACGCGGGCCTGTTCGCCGGAGCCGGAGCTACGCTCAGCAACGAGCACGACGCTCAGCAGGCGGCGCTTCCCGTGGTCCTGCTGATCGTGATTCCATTCATCGCCGTGCAGGGAGTCATCCAGAACCCCGATGCGAGCTGGAGCGTCATTCTTTCCCTGATCCCGTTCTTCAGCCCGCTTCTCATGCCGTCTCGCCTGATGATCACGGCGGTACCCGCCTGGCAATGGGCGAGCGCCGTCGCCCTGCTGGTCGGCTCGATCATCCTGGTGGCGCGGCTGGCCGGACGGATCTATCGGGTGGGGATCCTGATGAAGGGGAAACGCCCCAACCTACCCGAGCTGGTCCGTTGGGTACGCCATGGCTGACGAAGACTCGACTTGAGCCCGATGGTCCGGGTGACTTCCATGATCCAGGCGGCGTTGATGAGTCTGGCGGCGCTTGTGAGTCTGGGAGGCTGCGGGAGCTCGACGGGTTCGGCGATTCTTCTCGCCGGCACCACGTCGACCTATGATTCGGGTCTGTTGGACCGGCTGACGCATGCCTTCGAACAGGCGTACCCGAACTACCGTCTGAAGGTGGTGGCAGTGGGAAGCGGCGAAGCCCTGGAGCTGGGAAGGCGCAAGGATGTCGACGTGCTGCTGGTCCACTCCCCCGGGGCGGAAGCGAGTTTCCTGGAGGGCGGATTCGGATTCGAGCGGGTCACGGTGATGTCCAACGACTTCGTCCTCGTGGGCCCCGGCGACGATCCGGCGGGTGCGCGGGAGGCGGCTTCCGCTCCCGAAGCGCTGGCCAGGATCGCCCGGAGTGAATCCAGGTTCGTCTCCCGTGGCGACAGCTCGGGGACGCACCAGCGAGAGCTGGAACTCTGGCGCGCCGCGGGCATCGTTCCGGCGGGACCGTGGTACCGTGAAACGGGGCAGGGGCAGGGCGAGACGCTTCAGATCGCGGACGAACGGAGAGCGTACATGCTGGTCGACGAGGCGACCTACTTGACCATGAAGGATATCGTCTCCCTCCGGGTCGTGTTTCGAGGAGACCCGCACCTGCTCAACCTGTACTCGGTGATCCGAGTAGTCGGAGCCGCCCATCCGGAGGGCGCCCGGGTCTTCACGCGCTGGCTCACGTCCGTCCGGGGGCGCTCGGTGATCGCCGACTTCGGGCGCGACCGCTTCGGGCGGTCCCTGTTCACGCCGTTTGACGCGGGTGCCGGGACAGCGAAACCCGCGGGGCGGGACACCGGACCGTGAACCCGTTCCTGGAGGCCTTCCGACTCCTGACTTCCGGCGACCTGTACGTGTGGGAAATCATCCTCCGGTCCCTCCAGGTCTCCGGTGCCGCACTGCTGCTCGCGACGGTGACGGGACTTCCGATCGGAGTGGCGGTCGGCCTGTCGCGGTTCCGGTTTCGGCAGCCGGTGGTCGTGCTCATGAACACGGGCCTGGCGCTTCCCCCCGTCGTGGTGGGACTGGCCGTCTACCTCCTCCTGTCGCGAACCGGTCCCCTGGGCAACCTTGAACTGTTGTACTCTCCGGCCGCCATCGTCGTGGCCCAGACCATCATCGCAGGCCCGTATGTCGCCGCCGTGAGTCTCGCGGCGGCGGAAGGCCTGCCCCGCGACATCGCCCTCCAGGCGCGTGCGCTCGGCGCCACCCGATTCCGGGCCAACCTGCTGCAGCTCCGCGAGGCTCGTGCCTCGCTCGTGGCGGCCGTCGCGGCCGGTTTCGGCGCCATCATCAGCGAGGTCGGCGCTGTGATGATCGTGGGAGGAAACATCCTCGGAGAGACGCGGGTGATGACCACCGCCATCGTGCTCGAGACCCGGCGCGGCAATTTCGCGGTCGCGATCGCGTTTGGCGGTGTGCTCCTCCTGATCGCCGTCTACATCAACGTCCTCCTGCTGTTGCTGGGAAGCCGGACCTCGCGCCGTCCCCTGCTATCGTGAACGAGGAGCGCCGTGAGGGGCGAGGTGAACCGTGAGCCGGAGCGAAGACTGATGCCAGCGCTGCCGCGATGCCCGACGGGCTAGAGCGCGAGATTCTGGTCGCAGAGCGACTCAAGGTCCTCTACGGCGCGAAGGTGGTGCTCGACCTGGAGCGGGTCGCGCTCCGCGAAGGCGAGCTTCTGGCGATCCTCGGACCGAACGGCGCGGGTAAGTCCACGCTGCTGCGGGTCTTGGCGATGCTCGAGAAGCCCACATCCGGTCGGATCCGCTATCGAGGACGCTCGGGCCGGAGCGCGGAGCGAACGCTCCGAGAGAAGTCGGCCGCCGTGTTTCAGCGTCCGCACCTGTGGAGGGACACGGTCGCCTACAACGTGGGTCTCGGGCTCCGCCTGCGCGGCGCGCCCCAGGGCGAGGTCCTGGCCAGAGTGCGGCGCGTGTGCGAGCAGCTCGAGATCCTGGAGCTCCTGCAACAGGACGTCCAGCTTCTGTCGGGCGGCCAGGCCCAGCGTGTGGCCCTGGCCCGAGCCCTGGTCCTGGACCCGGAGATCCTGTTTCTGGATGAGCCGACCGCCAACCTGGACGCGCAGGCGCGGGCCGAGTTGCGAGCGGACCTGGAGCGCACGGCGCGGGAGCGCGCAGGCTCGATCGTCCTGATCACCCATGACCGCAACGAGGCGTTCACGCTCGCCGATCGAGTCCTGGTCCTGGTCGACGGTAAGCCCGTGCAGTCCGGTGCCCCGACAGAACTCTACGAGAACCCGGCGGATCCGTACATCGCACAGGTCACCGGCGCTATCCTGGCGCTGCGCGGCGTCGTTCTGGGCAGCGAGACCGGGCTCCTCGTGGTGGATATCGGACCTCTCACGCTGCAGGCGGTGGGCACGGCCCGGCGCGGTGAGCGGGTCAAGATCGCGTACCGGCCGGAAGATCTGGTGTTGACGCCTGCCGGTGAGCCTTCGGGCCATCTGAGCACGCGCAATTGTTTCTTCGCGACGGTCCAGGAGCTTCGAAGCCTGGGCAGCCTCGTGCGTATCCGCCTCACCGGACCGCCCGAGATGGTCGCCGTGGTAACCCAGAGCGCGGCCCGGGAGCTAGACCTGCAACCGGGTCACCGCGTTTCGATTCGGGTCAAGGCCACCGCCCTCCGAGCGTTTCCACTGTGAGAGCGGTGGCGGAGGGTGAAGCGTGACCCGAACCGGCGTGCCGGGAGCCATTCTGCTGGGTGGGGCGATACTGACCGGGTGCCTGGGCCTGGGAACCGACATCGGCGTGAGCCTTCAGAAGGAAGTGGCCGCCGAGGGAGAGGCGCTCGACATCGAGACGCACGCACGCGGGGGCACGGCGTCGGTGACCGTCACCGGCCTCATCGTCGGCGAGCTCCCGTGTGATCTGCTGAGCGCGGCCGTGAAGAAGAACGGGTCCACCCTGACGCTGTCCATCACGCTGCGCGCCAAGCAGAACGTGTGCAAAGGGACGGCTCCCACCACGCTCCGTTACATTGCCAACCTGGTAAATGTGCCGCCGGGCATGAAGAACCTCACCGTGCGACACCGGTTCGAGAACCTGGATCAGCCCTCGGAAGTCGTGCTGGAGACCGTGGTTCAGGTGCTCTAGTTGTAAGTCGCAAGATGGTTGTTCACCGAGAGCCCAGGCGCCGCCTGGCGTGGGCAGGCTCCGGACGGGCCGCCACCAAACGGCCCGGCTCGTTGTGCGGGGAAGATGGGAGCGGGACGGGAGGCCTTCAGCCCTCGTTCAACAGCGGAACCTGCTCGTCCACCGCGGAGGGCACCCGGTGGCAGCGACGGCAGCGGGCCTCGTACGACTCGGACCCGCCCACCTGGATCGTGGGCCCCTCCGCGATCGCGGGCTTTCCTCCCACCAGGCGCTGGTTCCGGGTCGCCAACTCTCCGCACACCACACAGATGGCGTGAAGCTTGTCGATCTTCTCGGCCACCGCGAGCAGATCGCCTACCGGGCCGAACGGGCGTCCTCGAAAATCCATGTCCGTTCCCGCCAGGATCACACGGCGGCCCTGATCCGCCAACGCGTTGGCCACGGCAACGATGCCAGAATCGAGAAACTGGACCTCGTCGACCGCGACCACCCCTGTTGTTTCCTCCACCCGCTCGGCGACTTCCACCGAGCGAGAGACCGGGATCGCGGCGACCGCCTGACCGTCGTGAGAGCTGATCCTCTGTATGCCGCCGTAACGGTCGTCCAGGTGCGATTTGAACACCTGGACGCTCTTGCGGGCGATGATGGCTCGCCGCACCCGGCGCATCAGCTCCTCACTCTTTCCGCTGAACATCACGCCGGTGATCACCTCGATCCAGCCTTCGCGGGCTTCGTGGAACATCTCAGTCCAGCGGTGTGGCATCGACGAGCAGCCTGGCCAGTTCCTCATCGTCCATCTCGGCCAGTTTGTTCTCGGCGATCACCACATCTCCGCTCTCCTCCAGAACCCAGCGCGGCCTCTCGAAGGGATCCGTCCTGCTCACGAAATAGATCCGGGCCGAGGCGGGTGTGTTCGGCGCACCCCCCGACACATAGGCTTCCCACTCCAGCAGATTGTCGTCTAGAAACGTGCGATGCATGACAACTCCTTCGGAATCCCGTCGGCTCGATGAGGTCTCATCCTGAATTCATACAGGCCTGGCAGGTCGCGCTATACCTTCACGGAGCTTGCCAGGAGCTCCCGAAGCTCCCGCTCCGACAGCTGCGCCGCCGCCGCCTCGGGCAGCTTGGACATATGAGACGGCAGGAGCGTGTACCTTCGAGGCACGGCGGGATCCGCCGGGACCCGAAACAGGACCATCAGCCGGGGAGACTGTGGCAATGTGCCCGAATGGAGCGAGATCTCCGCTTCCCATGTGGTGCCGCCCTCGCTGGCGAATTGCTTTCTGGCGCTGTCCGCGGCGCCATCGAGGCGGAACACGAGCTTCTTGAGCAAACCCCTGGCCATACCCAACTCCAACGCTGCCAAACACTTGCGTCAACTCAACCGCTCGAGCACGTTCTGGCGACACGCGCATTTGCCGCTCACATCAGCGGCTGCTGCACCCGCGCCGGAAGCTAGACACCCCGCGTATGGATTGCCAGCCAACTCGCGCATTACCGTGCAAAATGGGATCCGGGGCTGGAATCCCCGCGGACGTTGCCTGTTCGCCACACCGGCTCCTGCGTAGCCGGTCGGAAGGCGAGGATTGGCGGCGCTGCATTCCGTCCCCGCCGGCCGTAAGCCCGTATGGGACGGGAGATTTCACGCGTTCCTCCCCGCTCTGGCGCACTCGTGACTCTCGGGGCGTACTTCTTGTACGAGTCATCGTGCCTTGACCGGTTCAGCAGTCGATGATGTCGGGGATCCTCGTATGGACCAGCGGTGGCCTGCGGGTTTCCACGTCGCGTCCGAACACCCACGCGTAGCGAGCAGCGGTGGAGAAAGAGACCAGCCAGCTGAATCTTCCCGGCGCGTCGCAGGTAGCAGACTTGGTGCGCGAAGGGATGACTGTGGAAGGCGAGCGGGGATCCCCCAAGGATCCGCGGGACGGCGAGGCCAGCGGCCTGTCGGTAGTCCGTGACATGCTCGAGTCGGGCTGCCTGCACCTGGTGCTGCCATCCGAGATCTTCGTCCACTTCTATCCGGCCAGTCCCGAGCAGGTGATCAACGCCGTCTACGCCGCCGGGTTCGGGGAACTGTTCTTCGAGCTCCTCGGTGACGAGCTCGTCGCGTTCGAGTATCTGCGCATCTGGCGCGAGAACACGGAGAAAAAGACCTGGATCCGCTCCACCAGCCCGCTGGTGGTCGAGTACTGTCGCAGCCGCCATCCCAAGCTCCTTCCCTACCTGGCGCCCATCGTGACGCCGGCCGTCGCCCTGGCGCGCTATCTCAAGATGCTGAACCCGGAGCGGCAGCTGCTCTATGTGGGCCTCGAGTCTCCAGAGCTCAATGGTGATACGCTCTTCGACGCCGAGCTCTCGTTCGCCGAGTTCGAGCGGCTGCTCGTGGAACGGGGCGCGGAGCCGGCCGGTCAGCCGCTTCTCCTCCAGGCGGTCCCACCCGAGCGCCGGCGCTACCTGTCCACCGCTGGTGGGTTGCCGTTACCCATGTTGGATCAGGAGCGAGCTTCTTCGAGGACTTTCCGCAAGCTGCGGGGTCTGTACACGCTGGCCAGCGTCTCGAGGCTCCTGGAGGAGAACGGGAGTCATCTGGGCTTCATAGACATTCTGCCCTTCGACGGCGCACTCGATCACCCGGCGCTCGGTACGCCCGGGGAGCTCTACTGGCGCCGAAGCATTCTCGAACTCGCCGATCCGATCCGCTCAGACGAGCCGGTGATCACCGTGCCGCACGACCTCGACCTGAGCATAGCGTATGAGCCCAAGCCCTCGAACCTGCCGGAGGCGGAGCTCGAGGAGGTGGAGCGAGCGCTGGAGCGGGCCGGGCGCGCGGACCGGTCGTTCTGGCAGAGGGATCCGAGCGGCTACGCGAGCTACCTCTCGCTGACCGAGTCGATGATGCGAAGCAAGCCCGACCTGGCTGCCGGTCTCGTTCAGCTGAGCCGCGACTATTCCAAGGCGGTTCGGGACGCCACACACGACGCCCTCACGGATCTCTACAGCTACCGGGCCCTGGTGGAACGGGTCGAGGAAGAGATGGGCCAGGCGAATCGTGCGGGTACGGGCGTGACCTTGCTGTTCATCGACCTGGACACGTTCAAGGAGCTGAACGATCGCTACGGGCACCCGGTCGGCAACGAGGTTCTTCGACGCGTCGCGGATGTACTTCGGCGTACCATTCGAAGCACCGACATTGCGGGACGCTTTGGTGGTGACGAGTTTGTGACCCTGTTGGTCAACTCGGATCCACAGGGAGCGGTGAGGGTGGCGGAGCAGATCAGGCAGCGGGTGGCACAAATCCGAGTTTCGGTTCCGGACGGCGAGGCGGGCACCACCGCGAGCATCGGCCTTGCCTTTCATTCCGGAGCGGAGCGGTCTCTCCTCACCAGCGACGACCTGTTCGCAGAAGCCGATGCTTCGCTATACATTGCGAAAGCCCATGGAGGCAACCGGATCCATCCCGTGGTCAACGAGGAAACACCCAGATGACCCAGGAGAGTAAGGATGTGGGGGCGGCGGCGGTGCGGGGACTCGACCCCTGGGGACTTCGCCGAGTGGAAAGACTCCTGCAAACGGTCGAGGGCGTGGATTCGCTCAAGATCGTCCCCGACGGGAGCGGTGGGATTGATGAGATCCACGTGCTCAGCGGCTCCGGACTCGGGGCCAAACAGATCGTTCGCAACATCGAGTCCGCCCTTCTCGCACAGTTCGGGCTTCAAGTAGATCACCGCAAGATCTCCATCGCCCAGGTCACGGGCCGGGATCTCCCATCAATCGGCGAAGCGGCACCGGAAGAGGCCCCCGCTCCTGCCGCCAGCCGGCCTCTGCTCGAATCGTTCAGGCTGGAGCGTCAGGCGGGGGAAACGATTCGCTGCGAAGTACGCTTGAGCCGAGGGGATGAGATCCTGGTCGGAGAGGCCGCAGGCCCGGACCACACCAAGTCGCGGCTAGAGGTTACAGCGCAGGCCGTGCTGAATGCACTCACCCAACTCGCCTCGTCGAAGGCAACTCTTGCGATCGAGAGCGTGTCGGAGATCCAGCTCGCGGGCCGACGGCTCGTCCTGGTCGTGGTCCAGGGTCTCTCCGGCCGGCAATCCACGGTGCTCCCGGGGGTTTGCAAGGTCCAGAACTCCGTGGAAGAGAGCGTCGTCCTGGCCTGTCTCAGCGCAACCAACCGGTGGCTGGCCGATCGCTGAACGCCTTTACGGACCCACTCAGCCTTGCGCGCGGATGGTCGGCCGGTTTTTTTTCAAGGGCGGGGCTGCAAGCCGGCTTCACCGAGCGGGCTTGGTTGCTCACGACAATCGACAGGAGCAATCGAAGACCCCCAATCTCTGCGGCCAGGACCCAGAGCTGAGTTGAGCGAACCTCCAAGCGGAGATGCAGCGCATCCCCTAGCGGATAGGATGCGACTCCCGATGAGAGGAGGTGGGCATAATGCTTTGGTCTTTGGCGGTTGCGCTTCTAGCGGGAACGCTTA
>JBHHYZ010000036.1:0-27691 GCA_046757845.1 Gemmatimonadota bacterium | reverse complement strand
GGGGGTTGGCGCGCAGGATGGCGAAGCCCCGCTGGGCGAAGTACTGGAGCATGTAGACACTGGGGGCGCCCGTGAAGCTCTGCACGAACGCGCCGGCCGGCCCGCCGTGCACGTTCAGGATGAGCGGGACTCGTCGCCCCTTCTCGTAGTCGACCGGATAGGTGAGCAGCCCCTCCACCGGCGTGCCGTCGGGCGCCGTCCAGGACAGGAGCTCGGTGCGCCCCATCCGGGGCCGGGGCACCTCGGCGTGGATGTCCGTCACGCGCGAGGGCGCATAGCGAGCGGTGGGCGAGACGTACACGTCCCACGGCGTGTCGGTGGTCTGCCAGGTGAACGCCATCTCGTCGGCCGAGGGGGTGAAGGACACCGAGCCCACGACGCCATCGCCCGAGCTCACCTGGCGGACCTCCCCGCCGTCCACGGGCACGGCCAGCACGTGGCGCGTGGTGTGGAGGGTCTGGCTGACGAACACCTCGCGGCCGTCGCCCGACCAGCCCAGCAACCCGCCGGCGCGGTCCGGGGTGAGGGGGAGCGCGCGCGGCTCGCCCCCCTCGGCCGGCACCACGTACAGGTCGCCGAGCCCGACGGGCTCGGGTCGCTTCCCGGTGGAGACGAAGGCCACCCAGCGGCCGTCGGGCGAGAAGCGCGGATCGGACTCCACGCCCGCCCCCGTCACCAGCGGGATGCCCGCGCCGGGCTCGCCCGCGGCCTCCAGGTCCGCGGGCACGGCCACGGTCGACAGGTCGCCGTCCCGGCTGCGCGTGTTCAGCCTCGGGTCGGACTGGTGGGCGAAGGCGATCCGGGCGCCGTCGGGGGACCAGTCGAATCCGGTCACATGGAAGGAGCCGGCGGTGAGCCGCGTGCCCTCGGGCGGCTCCTCCGCGCCGGGATCGACCGGGACCACGTAGAGGTGGGCGTCCTTGAAGTTCCTGTCGACCAGGATGACGTCGCGCTTCTCCTCCTCGGCCTTCTTCTCCTCCTTCGTCTTCGGGTCCCGCATGGTGTAGGCGATCCGGGTCCCGTCCGGCGACCAGCGGTACGCCTCGACGCCGGACTCGGCCCGGGTGGCCGGCCGGGCCTCCCCACCGGCCAGCGGAAGGAGCCACACCTGGCTCTTGGCCTTCTCTCCGCCCGGCTTTCCGTCGGTTGGTCGCGCCGAAGTGAACGCGAGCCAGCGGCCGTCCGGAGAGAAGGACGGGTTGCTGGAGGACTTCTCGCCCCGGGTGAACTGGACGTTCCGGGATCCATCCGCGGAGGCCACCCAGATCTGGCTCCGGTACTCCGACTTCTTGCCCTCCATGATGGGCTCGCGCACCACATAGGCCACCTGACGCCCATCCGGGGAGAGCGCGGTGCCCCGGATGGCGAAGTACTTCATGCTGAGCGCGGGCGTCCAAGCCTCCGATTCCCGGGCTGACTGTTGGGCCAGGGCGCCGGCGGGTCCGGCCAGCATCGGCAGCAGCAGGAGGGTGACTCCGAGGTTTCGAACGGCGCGGCGACGGCGGGGTGACTCGTGGGCTCGTCTCATCGTGGCGACTCTCGTGGCGGTGGTGGCCGGCGGTCCATTCCTTTCCGGGCGCGCCGCCGCTCGGGCAGCGGCCGCGCGAGCAAATGTGCCGGCTCCTGGCGGGCCGTACAAGAGATTGCCGTGCCGGAGGGGCGTACGGCGAGATCCGGAACTGCCGGCCTCAGAAGTGGACGCCGGAGCTCAGGCTGACGCCCCAGCGGCTGTCCCCGCTGCCGCCGATGCCGCCTCCGAACAGATAGCCGGCGCTGAGCTGGGAGATCTGCGGGAACGCTCCGACCGGCGAGCCGATGAACAGGCTCAGGCCCACGTCTCCGCCGGCCCGGGCCCCCTGTCCCCGGAACCATGCTCCTCCGTAGTCCAGGAAGGCGCCGGCCCCAACGCCGAGCAGGTGGAAGATGTCGTCGCGGGCGAACCAACGGTGCTCCGCGGTCAGGCCGATGGAGCGCGTCCCGGTGAACGAATGGGGCGCCCACAGCCGCGGCGGGACGTGGAAGCCCAGATCGACCTCGCCTCCGGGCGGGGGATTCTCCAGCACGCCGCCGGCCAGGCTGACGAGGCTGACGTGCCGGGGCGTGGAGCGGAGCGCCGCGGTCCAGCGGGCGGAGACGCGGCCCGAGTCCAGCCCCGCGCCGTTGAACAGGCCGATCGCGTCGAACCGGGCCTTGAGCAGCCAGCGTCCCGCCTGATGGCCGGCCGCCAGCAGGGTCCGGAGGCCCACCCCGGTTCGGCGGTAGCCCCAGCCTCCCGGTGCCAGCTTGACGCCGAAGAACGCCACCGGGCTGAGATCCTGATCCTCCTCGTTGAACCCGTTGAACCGGCGCAGCTTGCGGTAGTTGGCGTGCCGGTACTCGACCCAGGCGCCCACCAGCCCGTACACGGTGTCGGGGACCGACGCGCCGGGCACAGAGCGGAGGAAGTACTCCTCGCGCCGCACCTCGAACCCTCCGCCCACGCGCAGGTAGCCGCGCGCCGAGGCCCGCGGGGCGAAGGCCCAGTCGAGCCGGTTCACGAACGCGCGGCGCTGCCATTCGATCGTGTCCCGGGAGGCAGGGCTGCGGGTTCGATACTGGAGCACCCGGCCGTCGAACGCCCGCCCGCTGGCGACCACGGACCAGCGGTCGGCGAAGGAGCGGAACGCGGGTCCGGCGCCCCACGATCCGGCGGTCCGATCCGAAAGGTTCAGGAACGTGCCGCCCACCCCGGCGCGCGAACCTCCGATCCTGGGCAGTCCGGCGGCCGTCACCAGGCCATCGCGATCCACCTGCTTCACGTACCACACCCGCACCACGTTGCCCGTGCCCAGCACGTTCCTTTCCGTCGCGCCGAAGGTGCCGGTCAGGGTTCCATCGGAGGCCACCCGCAGGTCCGTTCGCGGCTTGATGCTCCACGCGTCCAGCGTATGGACCACGAGGGCCAGGCGGCCGTCCACGGTCGCCGTGTCCACGTCCACGTCCCGGAACAGGAGGCTGGACCGCAGGTTGCGCTCGGTCTCGGCCGCCTGCCGGGGATCGTACGGCCGGCCCGGACGGACCAGGACCTCGCGGCGGATCACGTAGGGCTGCGTGGTGACGTGGACGTCGTTCATGAGGCGGAAGACGAAGCTCTTCCTCGCGTCGCGCTTCGTGAAGATGTCATCGCGAACGAAGATGACGGTGTCGATGACCGCCGGGTCGTCGGCACGGCGGGAAGCCGCGGCGGCCTCGGAGCCGGCGCCGTCGCGCTCCTGGGCCCGCAGGGCGGGGAAGGCGCAAGGGGCGAGGAGCAGGCCGGCAACGAGGATGGGGATCGAAGTGCGCCCGCCCGGAGTCCACGGCCCGGCGTCCGCCCGCATCGTCGAGTGTGTCGCCGTCATCGAGGGAGTCTCCGTCTGCGAACAAGCTAGCCATCTCGCGGGACACCGGCCAGCCGCCGGCGGTCTTCCGGCTCGCCGGCGAGATCCGCATCGCCTAGTATGGCAAGGCCTTCCGCACGCTGCGGAAGCGGGCAGGCCGGCGGTTTGTCTCCGGTCCCGTGAGGTGAGGCGAGCGATGAGCGCGATGGCGACACATGGCCGGCCAGCGGCCCGGGTTCTCGCGGCGTGGCTGGCGGTGTGGCTCACGGCCGCCTGCGCCAACCCCGCCATGTTGCGCGACCGGCCGCTCGAGGACGGCAAGGCCATGCCGTTTCGGGCCTCGTCCGCGGCCGTCTATCCGATCGCGGTGGCGGCGGTGCGGGAGGCGGGCCTGCGGATCGAGCATCAGTACCACGTGAGCGCCGACACCTGGATGATCCTGGCCTCCAGCATCGCCTCGCCGACCGAGGTCACGGCCATCGTCCGAGTGGTGGTCGAGGGAACCGACGAGAACGAGTGCGTGGTGCACGTGCTCTCGAAGCGGACGATCCCCACCGAGATCACCTTCTCGGACTTCTACGCCGACAGGATCTTCGGCTACCTGGTGGCGCGATTGGTCCAGACGCCGGGCGATTGAAACCTCGCGGGACCTCCGGCCCGTTCGAGAGTAATAATCGATCCATGCGGAGCGGACGGCGCCCTGGCGATCTCGGCGAATCGGCTCCGCGGGTGGAGCGCGGCCCGATGTCCGCGCCGACGTTAGGAACCCCGGACAGGAACAGATCGTGAACATGAGCCGCCCCGTCTCCCTCCTTTGCCGTGCCGCCGTCTCCTTCGCCCTGCTGGCGGCCGCCGGGCTGGCGGCCGGCCCCGGGCTGGCGAGCCGTGCACCACGGCCGCCGCGGGACCTGGCCGCCTACATCGGGGTCTCGCCGGCCTGGGCCCAGGAGGCGGACACGACGGCCGTGGACCGGGCGGATTCGGCCGCCGCGGCCGGGACGGAAACGGCCATCGCGGCGGGAGCGCATGGAGCCGATGGGCCGGAAGCCGGGGCTCCGGCGGAGTCGGCGGCGGCCGCCCGGTTCGCCCCTCTGAATCTCCAGCCGGCCAACCGGATTCGCACGGCGGCGGGCGCCCCCGGGCCCGAGTACTGGCAGCAACGGGCGGACTACTCGATCAAGGCCACGCTGGACACGCACAAGCAGCGGATCACCGGCTCGGAGACCATCACCTACACCAACAACAGCCCGGACTCGCTGCGCTCCCTGTGGCTGCAGCTGGACCAGAACCTGTTCAAGCCGGACAGCCGCGGCGCCTCCCGGGCGGAGCAGTACGAGCGGTTCAGCGGCGCGTTCAAGAAGGGCGGCTACGAGATCTCGCGCGTGACCACCCGGCGCGACGGAGAGGAGTTCGTGCCCGAGTACCGGATCGACGACACGATGATGGAGGTGATGCTCCACCGCCCCCTGCCCCCCGAAGGGGCCCAGCTGGAGCTCACGGTGGACTTCAGCTTCATCGTTCCGGAGAAGGGGGCGGATCGGATGGGCCGCCTGCGCGCCGACGGGGGGACCATCTACGAGGTGGCCCAGTGGTATCCGCGCATGTTCGTCTACGATGACGTGCACGGCTGGAACAACCTGCCGTACCTGGGGCAGGGCGAGTTCTACCTGGAATTCGGCGACTTCGATGTTGAGCTCACGGTGCCGAGAAACCTCATCGTGGTGGCCACGGGCGAGCTGACCAACCCCGAACAGGTTCTGACCGCTCGGGAACGGGAACGCCTGGAGAAGGCGCGCGGGAGCGCCAAAACCGTGGTGATCATCGGCGCCAAGGACGTGGGGAGGAAGCGGAGCCGGCCCAAAGGGGATGGCCCGCTCACCTGGAAGTTCCACGCCGAGAACGTCCGCGATGTGGCGTGGGCCGCCTCGAAGGCGTTCCTGTGGGATGCGGCCGGGTGGGAGGGCGTGCTGATCATGTCGGTGTATCCGGAGGAGAGCGTGGGCTTCGGCGGCTTCTCCGGCTGGGAAAGGGCGACCGAGTATCTGCGGCACTCCGTCTCGTTCTACTCGGAGCAGTGGTACCGCTACCCGTATCCGGTGGCGATCAACGTGGCCGGGCTGGCGGCGGGGATGGAGTATCCGATGATCGTGTTCTGCAGCTACAAGGCGCGCGCCGGGTTCCTGTTCGCGGTCACGGACCACGAGATCGGCCACACGTGGTTCCCGATGGTCGTCGGCTCCGATGAGCGCCGCTACGCCTGGATGGACGAGGGCTTCAACACGTTCATGAACTACTACTCCGGCATCGACTTCGCCGGCCAGCCCCTGTTCGCCGACCCCATGTCGCCGGCGGCAGTGGCCAAGGACATGCGCGGCGACTTCGGCAAGCAGGCGATGATGACCATGCCGGACAGCGTTCCGGAGAAGGCGCTGGGCTTTCTGGCTTACGGCAAGCCGGCCGCCATGCTGGTGACGCTGCGGGACGTGATCCTGGGCCCGGAGCGGTTCGACGAAGCCTTCCGCGCCTACATCGAGCGGTGGGCGTTCAAGCATCCCCAGCCCGCGGACTTCTTCCGGACCATCGAGGACGTCACGGGCGAAGACCTGGACTGGTTCTGGCGGGGCTGGGTGCTGGGAAAGGGGCAGCTGGATCAGGCGGTCACGGGCGTCAAGGTGGAGGGGGATTCGAGCGTCGTCACGATCGAGAACCGCGGCGGCGTGGTGATGCCGCTGGACGTGCGTTTCATCTTCCAGGATGGGACGGAGCGGACACGCCACGTTCCCGTGACCATATGGAAGTCGGGCGAAGTGTGGCGGACCACTTTCCGGGGCAAGCGGATCAAGAACGTGCAGATCGATCCCGAGGGCCTGCTGCCGGACACGAATCGGGCCAACAACACCTGGGGCCGCGGGCTCATCCAGCGCACCAGCGGCTAACCGGGCGTCGGAACCTCACCTGGCGGGCTGCCCGCAGCGCGCCGGTTCTCCGCGCGTTCGATCGCCCGCCGCGCGTCCTCGGAGTCCCGGATGACGACGGTGCCGACCACCTTGTCGTGGACGCCCTGGCGGTTGGGGTCCCACAGGATCTGCAGGAAGCCCAGGGAGCCGGTGGCCAGCGAGGCGGCGTAGCCCCCGAAGCGCTCGAAGGCCGGCCACCATCCCATGGGCTCGCCGCTGAGGCGCACGACGCGGAGTCCCAACAGCTTCTTCCCCGGCGTTCGGCCCTTCCAGCGCGCGAGGAAGATGGTGAAGAACAGCCCGCCCCACCCGAAGCTCAGGCCCAGATCCTCCGCCTCCGCCCGCAGGAAGGACAGGATGCCCGGCTTCCTTTCGGCTCGGGCCTCGGCCTGCTCGACCTGTTCGCGGAGCGCCGCGATCTGACGCTCCAGCGCGGCGGTCTGCCCGCTCGAGACCTGGGCGGCGAGCTCCCGGCGCAATCGGGTCACGTCGGCCGTGCCTTCGGTCGCCACAGCCTGCGCGAGGGCCGCGGCCAGCGAGTCGGCCACCCGGGGCTCGTCCTCGGACTCCGCGGGAAGTGGCACCAGGCCTCCCAGGGCCGTCCGGATCACGCCGGTGCTCCACTCTGCCTGCCGGGGATCCGACGTAAGCTCCTCTAGAAGGCCGCGGATCGCGTCGCGCCTGGCTCCAGCCTCGTGGAGCCGTCGCGCGAGTCGCCGGGCCGCCGCCTCGGCCACATCGCGACTGTCGGCCCTGCGGAGCGCCAACGCGTCGCCGATGCCCTGGCCTATGTCGGCGGCGGAGAGAGCTCCCCCGGGGACCGAGAGGACCTCGAGGCCCTGGCTCTCGCTCACCGACTCGGCGGCCCGTGATCCCAGCGAGAAGCACGATTCCAGGGTGGTTCCCGTGGCCACGAGGAGCACGATGACGGCGGCGACGCGGACCAGGATCCGGAAGCCTCCCTGAACGCTCCCCGGCGCCGTGCGGGAGGAGAGCCGGAATAGGACCCAGGCCAGAATGAAGCCGAACAGCGCGCCGCTGAGGTTCCTGAGCTGGAGGATGCCACCGATCAGGGCGAGGTCCACCAGCATGGCGGCCGCCCGCCGGCCGGGGCTCGCGAGACGCAGCCCCAGCAGCTCGGGCGCCACATGAAACGCGTCCGGCGTCACCATCTGTCTCGGATCTCGCGGCTTGGCCATTTCCGGGTCCTTCGGTCGGGGTAGCGGGGCACGCTGACGCGATTCCGCGCTGCGCTCACGGTATCCCGCCGTGACGTCGCGCGGTAGCCGCGGTGGCAGCGCGCCGTAGCCGCGGCGCCATCTTGCGCCGCCCCTCCCGGCGCTGGCATCCCCCCGTGGGCGGTTCTATTCTCGGGCGAACGACGGGTTGCGGGTGAAAGGGCGGCGCCCTCGGAGCTGGCGCCCGATTTCGGGAGGCGATTCGATGGACCTCATCAATCTGTACGATTTCGAAGCGGCCGCGCGGGGGGCGCTCTCGCCCATGGCGTTCGGCTACTACGTGGGCGGGGCGCACGACGAGATCACCCTGCGCGAGAACCACTCCGCGTACGATCGGATCACCCTCCGCTACCGGGTGCTGCGGGACGTGAGCTCCCGGAGCACGGCGGCCACCGTGCTGGGTCGGGCGGTCTCGATGCCGATCCTCGTCGCGCCGACCGGCTTCCAGGGCCTGGCGCACGAGGATGCGGAGGTAGGCACGGCCCGGGCGGCTGGGGCCGCCGGCACGGTCATGATCCTCAGCACCCTGTCCACCACGCCCATGGAAGACGTGGCGGCCGCCGGCGGCGACGTGTGGTTCCAGCTCTACGTCTACAAGGAACGGGAGCTCACGGCTCAACTGGTCCGACGTGCGGAAGCCGCCGGTTGCGGGGCGATCGTGCTCACGGTGGATGCCCCTCTGCTGGGCGGCCGAGAGCGGGACCTGCGGAACCGGTTTCAACTGCCCGAGGGGATCGTGGTCAGCAACGTGCTGCCGGCCGGCAAGGAACGGCTGCCGGAGTCGATGAGCGGCTCCCGCCTGGCCGCCTACGTGGAGGAGATGTTCGACGCCTCGCTGGACTGGGACGACCTGGCGTGGCTGTGCGAGCTGACCGATCTGCCCGTGCTGGTGAAGGGGATCGTTCATCCCGACGATGCGCGGATGGCCTCGGAGCACGGAGCGGCGGGCGTGATCGTGTCCAACCACGGGGGCCGCCAGTTGGATACGTCGCCTCCCACCATCGAAGCGCTCCCGAGAGTGCTCGAGGCGGTGGCGAGCGCATGGCCGGGCGGGCCCGCCGGCAGCGTGGAACGCGGTTGTGCGGTGCTGGTAGATGGTGGGATCCGCCGCGGGACCGACGTGGTCAAGGCGATCGCCATGGGCGCCGACGCCGTCTGCGTCGGACGGCCCGTACTCTGGGGGCTGGCGGTGGACGGGGAGGCCGGTGTCTCCCGGGTGCTGGAGATCCTGCGAAACGAGCTGGACCTGGCGATGGGCCTGTGCGGGGCCAGCTCGGTGGACGAGCTGCGGGCGATGGGGCCCGAACTGCTTTCCTGAACGTGGGCGGCCCCTCGGGACCGTTTTTCTGAACAGATGCGTTGTCCCGGTGGGGAACGAGTCGGACCGGGCGCGCGGCGGGTGGTGAACGGAGTGGATCCGGAATCATGAGAAGATGGGCGTTGGCATCGGTCGCGTTGTTCGGTGCCACCCTGCTCGTGCTGGCGAGAGTCGGAATCCCCGCGGGCCGCCGGGCGACGACGACGGAGACCCGGGTTGCGATGGCCCTGAAGGCCCGGCCTATGGAGGCCCTGAAGGCTCTGGCGCCGCTGGCCGCGAACCTCCCGGCCGCCGCCGACACCCTGGAGCGGGAGGACTTTCTGTCGGAGTGGGCCCGCTCGTTTTTCCCGGGCCGCAGCGGGGACATCATGTTCGTGCCGGAGCGGGGCGAGATCTTCACCACGGCCGGGGACCCCAACCACCCGTTTCAGCACGGGACTCCGTGGGACTACGATGCGCGCATCCCGGTCGTTCTGTACGGGCCCGGCCACATCCGCCAGGGGACCTATCGCGGGGCCGTGTCGCTCCAGGACGTCGGCGCCACGATGGCGCATCTGGTCGGGCTGAGCCCCCGTCCCACCACGACCGGCCGGGTTCTCGAGGAAGCGCTTCTTCCCGGGGCGACGCCACCTCGTGTCCTCGTCCTGCTCATGTTGGACGGCTTCCGGGCCGATTACGCCGACCGCTACGCCGACCAGACGACCGCGCTCCGCCGGCTCCGCTCCCGGGGGGCGTACTTCGAGGAGGCGCGGCTCAACTACCTGCCGACGGTCACGGCCGTTGCCCACACCACGGTGTCGACCGCCACGGATCCGGCCATCCACGGGATCACGGACAACTCGCTGTTCGACCGGGCCCGCGGCAGGGGCACCAACGCGCTGGCCGGCGCCTCGGCACGCAACGTGATGGTCCTGACGCTGACCGACCGGTGGCAGGTGGCCACGGAGGGCCGCGCGGTGATGGCCGCGCAGGGCGGCACGTACTACGCGGCGGCGGCCCTGGCCGGCCACGGGGGCTGCCTGTTCGACGAGCGCCCGTGGTTTCTGTCCTACTACGACGCGCGGACGGGAGGGTGGGCCACGAATCCCGACTGCTATCGCCTTCCCGAGGTCATTGAGGGCCGGACGGTGGACGGCGTGTGGGAACCGACGGGAGGCGTCTGGCTGGGCCACCAGGTCGGCAACCGGAGCGAGGTGCGCCGCTCGGCCCTGTTCGCCTCGTTCGAGGGTGACGCGGTGGTGGATGTGCTGCGGGCCCTGCCGTTCGGCGAGGACGAGGTGACCGACCTGTTTCTGGTCAACCTCAAGACCACGGACTACGTGGGGCACAAGTACGGGCCGTTCTCGCCGGAGATCCGGGATGCGGTGGCCGCGGTGGACCGGCAAGTCGGAAGGGTCGTGGAGGCGCTGCGGGAACGGGCCGGGCCCGAGGGCTTCGTGCTCGTCATCTCGGCGGATCACGGGATGGAGCCCGAGCCCCGAGCGCCGCACGCGAGGCGGGATCTCAAGGATGTCGTCCGGCTCGTGAACCGGCGCTTCGATCCGGAGGGGAAGGGCGTCGTGCGCTACTATCCGTACGCGGGCAAGCAGCTGTTCCTGGACCGGGGCCGGCTCGCCTCGCTGGGGGTGAGCCCGGAGGCGGTGGCCCGCTACCTGGAGGGCCTTCCCTACATCCGGGCCGCCTTCACCGCCCGGGAGGTGCGCCAGGCCCAGGTGGCGGTCCTTCGCCGCTGAGCCGGGCGCCGCTGAGCCGGCCGTTCAGCTCCCGCTGGCCGTGAGGACCGGGCTCATCTGGAACCCGTTCGCGTTGCGGACGATGGTCTGGACCGAGGCGTCCGTGGCGATCTCCACGATGACGGTCTCGGTCTGGCCCTCGGCGATCTGGAAGCTGGCCGAGGGCACCTTCAGGCCCGTCTGCTCGGCGCTCGGGATCCGCAGGTCGTACTCGCCGGGGTCGAACGTCTGCCCCTGGACGTCGAGCGTCTGCGACAGGGTGAGCGTGGCCTGCGAGAAGAACAGCCGCAGGTTGTCGTACTGTCCGGCCGGCAGATCGCCCCGGGCCACTTCCACGCCCGCCGCCGTGGGCAGGCTCAGCACATCGATCGGCAGCGGCTCGGTCAGGTTCAGCGTGATCCAGCCCCCCTCACCCGAGCTCCCATTGCCCGATCCGTTGCCCGAACTGGCGCTTCCAGCGCCCGGGCTGCTTCGATGCACGTCGATGCGCTCCAGCGTGAGCTGGAGGGCGGAGATGGCGCCGAGCGGCACCTGGCCCGGCGTGGCGTCCAGGCGCAGAAGCCTCCCGGAGATCGTGCCGAGCACGCCGCCGGCCTGGGAGAGTTCCACGCTCGCCGTGCCCGTGCCGGAGGGACCGGCCCCATTGCCGCAGGCCGCCGCGCCCAGGAGAAACAGCGCGGTCCCCGCGACGCCGAGGCTTCGGGGGGCTCGAAGGGTGAGGAGATCCCGGGGATGGTTCGGAAGAGAGATTCTGACCACTGTCACCTCCGTTGCGTCCGGACTCCCCGTGTGACCCGGACGGCCGAGCCATGGCCCGCTGAGCGAGGGCCGTGGAGCGGCTCGTCCGCCGCGTCGCTGGGAGCTCGGGTGACGGCCCCGAGTTTGGAGGCGGGGGGCCACGTTCAACCAGAGCAGCCAGCGGCTCCTCAACTTCGGAGCGTCGGGCAAGAGAGGCAAGCCTCGTGCCCTGTCGGCCACCCGGTTCACCGTACACGTAACTTCGCTAGCGCACTGCAGTTATGCATGCACGCGGCCGGGCTGGCTCGTGGTCGAACATGAAAAAATGTTGACCACCGTAGGCAATCCGTGCCTAGCTGCCGTCGGTCCCGAGGCGCCCGGGAAAGCTCTTCCACGTCGGGGGCCTGTCCGATGAACAACCGCGAGTCGATCAGGACTGGAGGCCTTCATGCTCAGAAAACTGCGTTATCCGCTCCTTTCTGTCTCGCTTCTCATACTGGCCTTCGGGCTCCCTCCGCCACGTGCTCCTGAATCTAGCCATTGGTTTGGGGTTTGGTCACGGCTTCCGCCACGCTGGTTGCTGCGATCCACATCAAGAGAGCCCTGTTCATGGGTGGCGCGGATGGGACGGGACGTCCGGACAGGGTTGAGGATTGGCGGATCTACTCACGCGACGGGATCCGACTCGGTCCAGTGTCTGCGGTCGTGACGATCGTCGAGTTCGGGGACTTCCAGTGTCCGTTCTGCGCCCGGGCGCACCCTTTCCTAAAGAGAATGCGACATCGGCATCCAGACGATCTCGCCCTGGTGTACCGCCACTACCCGCTCCATGACTTTTCTCTCCAGGCGGCCGCAGCTTCCGAATGCGCCGCGAGGGTAGGGGCATTCGAACGGTTCTCCGATCTTCTCTTCGCGCAGACGGACTCTATCGGTTCGAAATCCATGCCGACGTTCGCCATCGAGGCCGGGATGAAGGACGCGATCCGGTTCGTCGCATGCATGGACGACAGCACCACCCGAGCCCGCATCCGGCAAGACACGATGGCGGCCCTGAGGCTCGGAGTGTCCGGTACGCCAACGTTTCTGATCAACGATGTGCGTGTCGTTGGCTTTGGCGGACGGGACGCCGTGAAGCGGTACGTCGAGGCCGCACTTCGAGCGTCGGAGGATGTCGGCTCGCGTCCGTGACGGCACGACAGGAGGCGATGCCGCCAGCCTGAGGCGTGAGCGTCCAGGGGACGGTGCACAGGTGCAGCGTCTGCGGATCAGCCCTACGCCGTATGCATCGGTGTGTAACGTGTCGCGCTTGTCACCAGGGATCCGATGGGTTCCTGGAGTAGAGCTGATCGGGCTGGCCTGTGGGGATAAAGAAGCTTCGGTGGGGAGCGAGGGACGAGATCATCACGAGTTCGCGGCTGTCCTGGACGCGTCGATATGGGCTGGACAGTGTGTCGGGCCGTGATCGCTGCGCTCGGAGTCCTCCCGCCGATAGCCCCGGCGCTTCTTACATTGCTCCCGTTGCTCTCCGCCCCGCCCGCAGCCCAGGAAGGCAACACCACCATCGCGGGTACGGTGCGTGCGGCCGAGGACGGGCGGCCTCTGGCGGCCGCCGTGGTCCGGCTCCAGGACTTGGACCGGCAGATTCTCACGGGCCAAGACGGCCGCTTCGTGCTCGAAGGCCTGCCTGCTGGCGCGCACACCGTGGAGATCCGCCTGCTGGGCTTTGCGCCCGCCAGGCGCGCCGTGGAGCTGAGCGCCGGCGAGATCACCCGGATCGAGATCGCGCTCCGTACCCGGGCGATCGAGCTGCCCGAGCTGGAGGTTGAGGTGGAGAGAAGCGGCTTCCTTCCAGGTTTCGTGCGGCGCATGAAGGCTGGCCACGGCCACTTCCTCACGGCAGGCGACATCGCTGAGCGCAATCCGACTCGGCTCACGGATATGCTCCGCCAGTTCCCGGAGGCCCGGGTCCGGTTCAACCCCACCAATCCCTTGGCATCTTGGACGACGATTCCCGAGGACCGCGCTGATGGGCCGACCTCATGGCGGGGAGCTGGCCCGGCACCGCCGCCTGAGCCGGTGGCCCAAGCTTCTGGGCATTCTCTGGGCGGCGACTTTCGCGTTTGCCTGCAGCGAAGGCGACTCCGGGCCCCGTCGCGGTCCAGGACTCGGCCGGCGTGCGGATCGTGACCATCGACCTTCTGCCCCACGACCTGCCGCGCCGGAAGCTTCTGGAGCCGCCCGAGTTGGTGGTAGGGGGCTACGGCGCCGGCGGCGTGCCCCCGTTCGTGTCCCTTCGCACGGCCGCCTTCACCTTCCTCCAAGGACTCGCCTGATGGCGGTGGAGAAGCAGCGCGTCCTGGTCATCGCGCGCGATTCGCTCGACGTGGAGCAAGTGCGGATCCACCGCGTGAGGTCGGTCAGTGCCGGGACTCACCGGTGAGGCGCGTGCCGTCTCCTGGTGTTGGAATCGCCGCCCGGACGGCGGCGGTCATCCGGTGGCGGCGCGCTCAGTCGAGCCGATCCAGCTTGTCCAGGGCGGCTTCGTACTGCTCCATGGTGAGCGCGCCGCTCACGAACTGGCGTTGCAGCCGCTGGAGTGGGGTTTCGGCCGCCCGGGCGGGACCCGGGGACAGGGCCCTCCGGTGGGCGGGCTGTCGCGTGTCCCACCGCTCGGTCGGTGCCGATCCCGGCTCGGAGGCGCCCCGCCGCAACGCCCGGGTCTCGTCCCGATCGTGCGCGAGCCGCCGGCTGGGCCGGCATGCCCAGCCGCAGCCGCGGTTCAGGTAGAGCGCCGCGAGCCCGATCAGGAGCCAGATGATCCAGGTCATCGTCGCCTCCTCAGCCGCGGTTCGAGGAGCCGCCCCGCGCGCCGGAGCGGGCGGACTCCATCTCGCGGGTGGCACGCTCCAGGATGTCCTTGAGCTTCGCGATCGCCTCCGGATCGGCCGCCTTGCGCATGGCGCTCTCGAAGCTCACCTGCGCCAGCCGCATGAAGGAGCGGGTCACATCCCGCATCTCGGAGCCGGAGAAGCGGTCGCCGAGATCCCCCACCCGGCCGAAGATGTCGTCGGCCCGCTTGGAGTGCTTCTCGAGGAACGCCTTCCCCTCCTCCGTGATCCGGTACACCTTCTTCCCCTCCTTCTGCTCCGAGACCACGTACCCCTGGTCCTCCAGCATCTGGAGGGTGGGGTAGACGGAGCCCGGGCTCGGGGAGTAGCAGCCGCCGGACTCCTCCTCCAGCCGGCGCATGATCTCGTAGCCGTGCATCGGCTCCTCGTCCAGCAGGCCCAGGATGACGTACTTCAGGTCGCCCCGCCGGACCACCCGCCGCCGCATGCCCCGGGGGCCGCCGAAGGCGAAGAAGCCGGGCCCGCAGCACGCGGCCCAGGCGCCGAATCCGAAATCTCCCTTGCTATGGCGCGCACACATCTCGATCTCTCTCCGTTGACATGATCCGTGCATGGTACCGATCGATCTCGATATATCGGTACCAAAAGATGCCGATATATCGCGATTCTGTCAAGCGGGGCCCTCAGCGCCCCGGAACGAAGAACAGCGGCCGGGCGATCGCCTCCACGCAGGACGCGTCCAGGCCGTCGGAGGTGCCGGCCTCGAGGAAGCGGAGCGCCAGGTCCGCCGTGCAGCCGGGTGCGGCGGGGAAGTGGCCGGTGCGGGGGAGCACGAGGTGAAGCGAGCGCGGCAGCCGCCGGGCCACCAGCTTGCCCCAGCGCGGAGGCGTGACGGGGTCGTCGGCGCCGGAGATGATGAGGGCCGGGACGTCGGACAGCACGGGGGCGAAGAAGGCGTGCGGCAGGGCGCCCCGGGGCCAGGCGGCACAGGCCCGTCTAAGGTTCTCCACCGGCGCGCTCCCGAGGAAGGTGCCGCCGGTCTCCCGGCGCACGTCCTCGTCGTCGATCGGGGAGACGTCCTCGGTGCATGCCACGGAGAGGAACGTCCCGAGGCTGATCTGCCTGGCCAGCGCGCGGACGGGTGGAAGGACCGCTCTCAACCATGGCCCGAAGTCCCCTCCCAGCGCGGAGCGCATGGCGGCGGGGAGGAAGCGGGAGGTGGGCGCCCCGTACAGGAGCAGCCGGATGCCTCCGGCGAACATGTCCCGGGTGATCGTGAGCGGGACGGTTCCGCCCCCGCCCGGATCCCGGGTCTGGATGGAGGCTGGCTGCTGCTCGAGCCGGTGCAGCACGGTCGCCAGCTCCGTCCGGAGATAGGGAAAGCTGCGGTGGCAGGCGGCCTCCGCCGCGCAGGCGGAGATCACGTGGTCCAGGGCGACCTCGGCGTCCCGCGCGAAGTACAGGGGCAGCTCGTAGTAGGTGGGGACCACGCCGCGGAGCACGATGGCGCGCACGTGCGCCGGGTGACGCCGCAGGTACACGAGCGCGACCCGGCTACCGTAGGATCCGCCCCACAGGTTGATCCGCTCGTAGCCAAGGGCGCGCCGGATGTCGTCGAGATCGTCCGCGGCGACCGGGGTCGTGTAGAACGCCGGATCCGCGTCCAGTCGCTCCCGACACGCCCGGAGCCTGGATGGGTCGAATCTCAACTCCAGCGCCTCCAGGATCTTCTCCACGCTCTCGGGCTGGCAACGCAGCGGATGGGAATCGCCGGTGCCCCGCTGGTCGACCAACACGAGGTCCCGATGCCGCCGGAGTCCGATCGGGAGAATCTCCCCGATGGCCGGGGCCAGCTCGGCCGCGCCCTGGCCCGGTCCTCCGGCCAGGACGAACACGGGATCGGGCCTCCGGTCCGGCCCCAGGGCCGGAAGGACCACGACACGGAGCGCGAGGATCCGTCCCGTGCGGCCAACCCGGTTCTCGAACACGGGATAGCGGCCGCAACGGGCCGGCGGGTCGGTGCTGGAGATCCGGCAGGGCTCGAGGACGAGCTCGGGGCCGGCGGGTGGGACCGCCGTCTGGCCGCGGGGGGAGGGAGTCTGGAGGCCGGCCAGGGAGCCGGGCGCCGCCAGCGCCCCAGCCAGCAGGATCGTCGGGCCGGGGGCCGAAAGGCCGCCGCGCTTCCTCAACGGCCTCTTAGGCGGGGTCGAAAGCGCACACGCCTCTCTCCAGCTCCTTCCGGAACCGGTGCCTCAGCTCGCGTCGGAGCGTGGCCTCGCACTGCCACTTGCGGTCTTCGGCCGTCTCGCAGGTCAGGGAGGGAACGGCCATGGGGCTCATGTCGTCATCCAGGGCCACCATGGTGAAGAAGGAGCGGTTGGTTCTTCGCTGGCTGTCGGGCTCGCGCGGGTCTTCGGCCACGATCGAGATGCCGACCTGCATGGAGGATCGGCCCACGGCGTTCACCGAGGCCCGCAGGGTGACCATGTCGCCCACCCGCACCGGCGAGCGGAACTCCACCTGGTCCACAGCCACCGTGACGCAGTAGGCCTCCGAGTACCGCGAGGCGCAAAGATAGGCCGCCTCGTCCATCAGACCCAGCAGGACTCCGCCGTGCACCTTGCCGGCGAAGTTGGCGTGCTGCGGCCGCATGAGCTGCGAAACCTGCACCCGCGATTCCTGGACTGTCTTCGATCGGCTCGCGCTGCCCTGGCTCATGGCTCTCCCCGCGTGCGGTGTGCCCGGACCCGGCCGGGCCGAAACCCGGTTTTCGGTGGAGAGAACACCCCGGCGCGAATGCGCGTTCCGACGCGGGAGCGAAACGATCAGCGCGAACGGGCGTAGCGGCCCATCAGCGCGCCCCGAGCCAGCACGTGTCCCTCCATGGCGTCGAGCAGCTCGGCCTTCCGCGCGCCGGGCGCCAGACTCAGCGGCGCATCCAACGCGTAAAGCTTGAAGAAGTAGCGGTGAGCGCCTCCGGGCGGAGGACAGGGCCCGCCGTAGCCGATCCGCCGAAAGTCGTTGGTCCCCTGCCGGCTCCCGTCGGGCAGGATCTCGCGGGGCTCGATGCCTTCGGAGAGGTGGTCCGTTCGAGGGTCCAGCCCGTACAGGATCCAGTGCACCCAGGTGCCGACCGGCGCGTCCGGGTCGTCGGCGATCAGGGCCAGGCTCTGTGCGCCTTCAGGGACGCCCTCCCACCGGAGTGGCGGCGACAGGTCGGCTCCGTCGCACGTATGTCGGACCGGGATAGTCGCATCGGCTTCGAAGGCCGAGCTCGCGATGGTAAGGGTCATGTCTCCGACCTCCTGTGGTCCGCAGGCGGCCGCCAGAAGCAGCGCGAGGGAGAGGAGAACGCCGCCCCGCCTCACTCGGCTTCCCGGTGGACCACGTAGATGTTCCGTTGCGCGGTGGGGAGCAGCACCATGTCGAACACGTTGACGTGCGGGGGCCGGCTCACCACGTAGAAGATGGCGTCGGCCACATCCTCGGGGCCCAGCGGCTGAAAGCCGCGGTACGTGGCGTCCGCCCGCTCCCGGTCGCCGTGGAAGCGAACCAGCGAGAACTCGGTCTCCACGAACCCGGGGTCCACGCTGGACACCCGGAGGGGGGTGCCGACCACGTCCAGGTTCATGGCCTCGTTCAGGGCCCGGACCGCGAACTTGGTGGCGTTGTACACGTTTCCCTTGGGGTAGACCGTGTGGCCGGCGGTGCTCCCCAGGTTGACGATGTGACCGCGGCCGGCCGCGAGCATCCGGGGCAGGATGGCGCGGGCCGTGTACAGGACGCCCTTGATGTTCGTGTCGATCATCCGGTCCCAGTCCTCCGGGTCCCCCTCCTGGATGGTGTCGAACCCCGATGCGAGACCCGCGTTGTTGATCAGGATTTCCGGGACGAGCTCCGCCTCGGCCAGCTCGGCCGCGGCCCGTTCCACCGAGTCCCGATCTCGCACGTCGACCCGGGCGGTGCGCACGGACACGGAATCGCCGCCGAGTTCGGCGGCCAGGGCCTCCAGCCGATCCAGCCTCCGGGCCCACAGCACCAGATCGCAGCCCTCGGCTGCGAAGCGGCGCGCGCAGGCCTCTCCGATTCCCGCGCTCGCGCCCGTGATCAGGGTCAACTTGTTCTCCATCTTCGGCTCGCTCCATCTCGGGTCATGGCGTGCTCGGCCCAAGATGCGATGCGATGCGAGCACAGGCCAAGGGGTCGCGGCGGGCCCGGGCGGTCCACGCGGGCCCTGGGCCTCGTCGATCGCTGCGACCCGGGTCTCGTCGATCGTTACGACCGCGCCTTGGCCTTCTCGTTCGCCGATGTAGGATCGACGTGTGGGGAAACCTCCCACACGCGGAAGCGGTCTCCTCCCGACAGACGGCTCACCGCGTGGCGGCCATCTTGGGCAGAGACCGGTCGGAACCCGCCGGCCGGAGCGAGGGCACCGAACGCAGGGAGGATGCGTATGGAGCCTGATCCGGGTGGACCGACGGGACGGTCCGCCCGAGCTTCGTGGTCGCGCTGATCGTCGCGCGCCACGGAGATTGCCGGGGACGAGTCGACAGCTTGTTGGCGGACGCTGGGCTCGGCCACGGCGCACAGTCCTCGCTCGAGGGCTGAGGCAGTCGTCGGTTCCCGATGGCTGCCACCCTGGGAATGGCGCGGAGGCCTGTTCGGCCTCCGCGTCGTCTTTCCGGCTTCCGCACCCTCGTGATGGCCTCTCGCGCGGCCTCGCTGGCCGGGCCGCGCCCACCTAGGTTGCCCCTCCATGAGCGAGAGGGGTCGGAAGGACTCGCGGACCGGGCGGGACCGGACGGTCGGGAAGGCCGGCAAGGCCGAGGGCGCGCTTCCGTCGCGCCGCGAGTTCCTGCAGCGCGCGGCGGGCCTGGGGCTGGCCGCGGGAGGGCTGGGCCTGGTGGGCGGCGGGCTGTTGAAGGCGGTGCCGGTCAGCCGGGGGCGGGCGTCGGCGTGCGACGGGCGGCCGGCCGGGCGTGGAGCCGTGACCGGCCGCACGCAGTTCGTGAGCCGCAGGCCTCCTCTCGCCGAGCGCCGGTTCGTGAGCCCCGCCGTCGAGGAACGGATCACCCGGGTCAAGGCGGAGGTGGGGGACGAAGAACTGGCCTGGCTGTTCGAGAACTGCTTCCCCAACACGCTGGACACGACGGTGGAGCACGGCACCGTGGAGGGGCGGCCCGACACATTCGTGATCACCGGCGACATCGAGGCCATGTGGCTGCGCGATTCCAGCGCCCAGGTGTGGCCGTACCTTCCCCTGGCCGTGGCCGACCCGGCGCTCCGGCGGCTCCTGGCGGGCGTGATCCACCGCCAAACCCGCTGCATCCTGATCGACCCGTACGCCAACGCGTTCAACCGGGGTCCGACCGGAAGCCGGTGGGCCAAGGACCTGACGAACATGAAGCCGGAGCTTCACGAGCGGAAATGGGAGGTGGACTCCCTGTGCTATCCGATCCGCCTGGCCCACGGCTACTGGAAGGCCACGGGGGATGCCTCCCCGTTCGACCACGAGTGGACGCAGGCCATGGCCTCCGTGCTGCGCACCTTCCGGGAGCAGCAGCGTGTGGACGGGCCGGGCCCGTACAGGTTCCAGCGGGTGACGGCCCGCGCGTCCGACACGGTCGCCGGGGGTGGGTACGGAAACCCCATCCGGCCGGTGGGCCTGATCGTCTCCATCTTCCGGCCGTCGGACGACGCGACGATCTTCCCGTTCCTGGTCCCGTCCAACCACTTCGCGGTGGTCTCGCTGCGCCAGCTCGCCGAAATGCTCCGGGCCCTGGCGGAACGGGAGGGAGAGGGTGGGACTCGGCACCGCTTGGCCGCCGAGTGCGTGGCGCTGGCCGATGAGGTCGCGGCTGCGCTGGAGCGCCACGCGATCGTGGAGCATCCGGACCTGGGCCACGTGTTCGCCTACGAGGTGGACGGGTTCGGGAACCGGCTCCACATGGACGACGCCAACGTCCCGAGCCTGCTGGCGCTGCCTTACCTGGGGTGCTGCCGGTTCCAGGACCCACTGTACCTCAACACGAGGGCCTTCGCGCTCGGCGAGTCGAACCCCTACTTCTTCCGCGGGCGCGTGGCCGAGGGCGTGGGAAGCCCCCACACGGGGGCCGACCGGGTGTGGCCGCTCGCCCTGATCATGCGGGCGATGACCAGCGACTCGGACGAGGAGATCGGCCGCTGCCTGGCCTGGCTCAAGGCGAGCCACGCGGGCACCGGCTTCATGCACGAGTCCTTCCACAAGGACGACCCGGCCCGGTTCACGCGCGGGTGGTTCGCCTGGGCGAACACGTTGTTCGGCGAGCTCGTCCTCAAGCTGCACGCCGAGCGCCCTCACCTGCTCGCGTCGTGAGCCGGCACGCGCCCGCGGCAGCTCCCGGCGGCGCGCAGCGGCGCGCGCTCGCCCGGCTTTCCCGGCCCAGGCCCCTCCATCCCCGGGCTCGCCTCCCCTCGCTCCTCCTTCCCTGGCTCCTCCTTCCCTGGCTCCTGGCACCGGGCGGATGTGCCCAACGCGTCCGCGAGCCTGCGCCGGCGGGACCCACCACCTCGTGGGTCGACCCGTTCATCGGGACGGGCGGGCACGGGCACACCTATCCGGGAGCGACGGTCCCGTTCGGCATGGTGCAGCTCAGCCCGGACAACGGGCGAAACGGGTGGGATTGGACGTCCGGCTACCACTGGACCGACAGCGTGATCGTCGGGTTCAGCCACACCCATCTGTCGGGCACCGGCATCGGGGACCTGGAGGACATCCTGGTGATGCCGGTCACGGGCCCGGTCCGACCGGCCCGCGCCGGGAGCGACTCGCAGGACGTCGACTTCCGCTCCCGGTTCTCGCACGATGAGGAGGAGGCAGAGCCCGGCTACTACGCGGTCCGGCTCCGGACGTGGGGCGTGCGGGCCGAGCTGACCGCCACGACCCGGGTCGGGGTGCACCGCTACACCTTCCCGGCCGGCCCCGAGGCGGGGATCGTCCTGGACCTGGGCTACTCGGCCAACTGGGACCGGCCCCTGGAGGCCGAGCTGGAGAGGCACGGCGACACGCTGGTGACGGGCCACCGCTTCTCGACCGGTTGGGCCGAGGACGAGCGCGTGTACTTCGCGGCGGCGCTGTCGCGGCGGGTGGCGGGGGTGAGGCTGGCGGCCGACGGCCGGGAGCTTCCGGCGGGGGCGCGCCGGGCCCGGGGCCGGCGGGTGCGCGCGCTGCTGCGGCTTCCGGCGCCCGACAGCCAGGTGGTGGTCCTCAAGGTGGGGATCTCCTATGTGGACGAGGCGGGCGCGCTCCGCAACCTGCGCGAGGAGGTGCCCGACTGGGACTTCGACCGGGTGCGCCGCGAGGCGCGCGAGGCGTGGGAGGCGGCGCTGGGGCGGGTGCGCGTGCGGGTCGGGCGCGCGGCGGCTCGGGGGGCCGGAGCGCCGCAGGGCGGGCGTGGATCCCGGCGCGGGTCGGCTCCGCGGGCGAGCGCCGAGGACCTCCGCCGCATCTTCTACACGGCGCTCTACCACACCAAGCTCGCGCCCATCCGGTTCGACGACGTGGACCGGCGCTACCGCGGCGCGGACGGCCGGATCCACCGGGAGTCGGGCTTTCGCAACTACTCTATCTTCTCGCTGTGGGACACGTTCCGCGCCGAGCATCCCCTGCTCACGCTCGCCGAGCCCGAGCGGGTGGACGACCTGGTCGAGTCGATGCTCGCGTTCGGCCGCCAGAGCGGGTACCTGCCGGTGTGGTCGCTGGTGGGCAACGAGACGAACACGATGACGGGCTACCACGCGGTCCCGGTGATCGCCGACGCCTACCTGAAGGGGTTCCGCGGCTTCGATCCGGACAGCGCGCTGGCCCTGATGGTGCGCAGCGCGGCGCGCGACTGGCGGGGGATCGCCGCGTACCGGCGCTACGGATACGTGCCCTCGGAGCTGGAGGTGGAGTCCGTCACCAAGACGCTCGAGTACGCGTTCGACGACTGGTCGATCGCCCGGATGGCGGGGGCGCTCGGGCGCACGGATACCGAGGCGCGCTTCGATGCCCAGGCCGGCTCCTGGGCCCACCTGCTGGACCCGGCCACCCGCTTCATGCGCGGCCGCCACGCGGACGGAAGCTGGGTGGAGCCGTTCGACCCGCGTCGCTCCTCCCACCGCCGGCGCACGGACTACACCGAGGGAAACGCCTGGCAGCACACCTGGTTCGTGCCCCAGGATCCGGCGGGCCTGATCGCCGCCATGGGAGGGGACGGCCCCTTCGTGGCCAAGCTGGACTCGCTGTTCCAGGCGGACACGACCGTGACCGGAGAGCGCGTCTCGCCCGACATCTCGGGCCTGATCGGCCAGTACGCGCACGGCAACGAGCCCAGCCACCACATCGCCTACCTGTACAGCTACGCCGGGGCGCCCTGGAAGACGGCCGAGCGCGTCCGGCAGATCCTCACGACCCTGTACGGAAGCGGACCGGACGGGCTGGCCGGCAACGAGGACTGCGGCCAGATGTCGGCCTGGTACGTGTTCAGCGCGCTCGGCTTCTACCCGGCCAATCCCGTGGGCGGGATCTACGTTCTGGGGAGCCCCCTGTTCGAGGAGAGCGAGCTGGACGTGGGGCGGGGGCGCGCGTTCCGGGTGGTGGCGGAGGGGGTCTCGGAGCGGAACCGCTACATCCGGTCGGCCCGCCTCAACGGCCGCCCGCTGAGCCGGAGCTGGATCCGCCACCAGGAGATCACGGCCGGGGGGGAGCTGCGGCTGGAGATGGGCCCGGAGCCCAACCCGGAGTGGGGGCGGGATCCGGCGGCGCGGCCGCCGTCGGGGCTGCCGGAAGCGGTCTCGCGGGGTGCCGACCCCACCTGGTCGGACCAGGCCGCGCGCGTGGTGGAGGAGTTTCGCCACGCCTGGCGGGGCTACCGGAAGTACGCCTGGGGGCACGACGCGCTTCGCCCGCTCAGCCGGCGGCCCCGCGACTGGTACGGCGCCTCCCTGTACATGACCCCGGTCGACGCCTTCGACACCATGCGGCTGATGGGCCTGGACGAGGACGCCGCGGAGGCCAAGGAGCTGGTGCTCTCCCACCTCTCGTTCGACCACGGGTTCGGCGTGCAGGTGTTCGAGGTGACGATCCGGCTGCTGGGCGGCTTGCTGTCCGCGTATCAACTGGACGGGGATCCCCGCTGGCTTTCCCTGGCCCGGGACCTGGGCGACCGGCTGCTCCCGGCCTTCGACTCGCCCACGGGGATGCCGTACACGCGGGTGAATCTGCGCACCGGGGCGACGGAGGGGCCGGTGAGCAACCCCGCGGAGGTGGGCACGCTGATGCTGGAGTTCGGCGCTCTGGCCAGGCTGACGGGCCGCCCCGTCTACTACGACCGGGCCAAGCGGGCGGTGCGCGAGCTGTTCCGCCGCCGATCCCCGATCGGGCTGCTGGGCTCCGCCATCGACGTCGAGACGGGCGAGTGGAAGGACCGGGACAGCCACGTCGGCGGGCGGATCGATTCCTACTACGAATACCTGCTCAAGGCGTGGCTGTTGTTCGGGGACGAGGACTTCCGGGACATGTGGGAGGCCGCCGTCTCGGCCGCCGATCGCTACCTGGCCGACGAGCGCCCGACGGGCCTGTGGTACGGGCACGCCGACATGGAGACCGGGCGGCGGGGCGCGACCCGGTTCGGGGCGCTGGACGCGTTCCTGCCGGGCGTCCTCGCGCTGGCGGGCGAGCGGCCGCGGGCCGAGCGTCTGATGGCCTCCGTGTTCTCCATGTGGACGCGCTTCGGGATCGAGCCCGAGCAGCTCGACTACGCTCGCATGGAGCCCGTGGACGCTTCCTACGCGCTGCGGCCGGAGGCGCTGGAGTCCGTCTTCTACCTGTTCCGGCTCACCGGCGACGAGCGCTACCGGGCCATGGGCCGCGCCATGTTCGAGAGCCTCGTGCGCCGGTGCCGGACCGAGGCGGGCTACGCGGCCCTGGATGACGTGAGGAGCGGGACGCGGCGCGACGAGATGGAGTCGTTCTTCCTGGCCGAGACGCTCAAGTACGCCTACCTGCTGTTCGCTCCGCGGGACGTGCTGTCGCTGCGGTGGAGCCCCGGCGCCGACGTCCGGGCCGCGGCTCCCGCCGGAGCCTTGACGTCTCCTACCGCCGCCGAGACGCCGGGCGGAGGGTTTCGCGAGGTGGTGTTCACGACAGAGGCGCACCCGCTCCGCCGCACCTGGGAGTAGCGGTGCCTCCGTTCGCGGCCGGCGCTCCAACTCTCCGCGGCCACCCGGCGCTCGGCGGTCCTCGGGCTGTCAGTCGGCGGCCGGCTGTCCCCGGGGCTTCGGCGAGGCTCGCGTGGCTCCTCGCCGTCGCCTGGCTCGCGGCGTGTGGGCGGGGTCCCGCGCGCACGGAGGTATACCGGCAGGATCTCTCGGGAACGTGGGAGTTCCGCCGGGCGGCTCCTCCGGAGCGGGCCGATGCCGCCACGGCCTCCGGGTCCGACTCCGCCGCCCCGGCCCGACCCGACTCCATCGATCTCCAGGCGGCGGCTCTGACCGAGTGGATGCCCGCCACGGTGCCGGGCTCCGTCCACACGGACCTCCTGGCGGACCACCGCATCCCGGATCCGTACTGGCGTGATGAGGAGGCCCGGCTCCAGTGGATCGAGGACGAGGACTGGGAGTACCGCGCCACCTTCCGGGTGGACTCGGAGATCCTGGCCCGCGACCGCGTGGAGCTCGTGTTCGACGGTCTGGACACCTACGCCGAGGTCTCGCTCAACGGGGCGCCGGTGCTGCGGGCCGACAACATGTTCCGGCGCTGGGAGGTGGAGGTGAAGGGACGGCTCCGCCCGGACTCCAACGAGCTGCGGGTCCGCTTCCGTTCGCCGGTGCGGGCGGCGCTCCCCGCGCTTCGCGCCCTGCCGTATCGGCTGCCGGCCGGCAACGATCGGGGCGATCCGCCCACCCGGCTGTTCACCCGCAAGGCGGCCTACCAGTACGGCTGGGACTGGGGCCCGCGGTTCGTGACCAGCGGGATCTGGCGGCCCGTCGGCCTGCGGGCGTGGAGCGGGGCTCGGATCCGGGATGTCCAGCTCGTCCAGCACGCCCTCACGGATTCGCTGGCCACCCTGAGCGCCGTGGTGGAGATCCTGGCGGATTCCGCCGCCGTCGCCGGCGCCGCGGCGGCCGCCTCGCGTCCCGGGCCCGGGCCCGCCGACGGCGGGCGGCCCGCGCGCCTTCGCGTCTCCAGCCCGGACGGGTCGTTCCGCTCGGCCAGCGTCCCCGCGCGTCTCGTCCCCGGCCTCAACCGCGTTCGGGTCGACTTCCGGATCGAGCGTCCCCGGCGCTGGTGGCCCAACGGGCTTGGCGAGGCACACCTGTATCCCGTGCGTGTGGACCTCGAGGAGGACGGCGAGGCGCGCGACCGGGCCGTGACGAGCTTCGGGCTTCGGACCCTCGAGGTGGTGACCCGGTCCGACTCCATCGGGGAGAGCTTCTTCGTGCGGGTCAACGGCGTCCCCGCCTTCATGAAGGGGGCCAACTGGATTCCCCCGGACCACTTCCCGAGCCGGGTGGGGAAGCGCCGCTACCGCGAGCGGCTCCTGGCGGCCGCCCAGGCCCACATGAACATGCTGCGGGTGTGGGGCGGCGGCATCTACGAGGACGATCGCTTCTACGAGCTGGCGGACTCGCTGGGGATTCTGATCTGGCAGGACTTCGCCTTCGCCAACGCGATGTACCCGGCGGACTCCGCCTTCCTGGCCAACGTCAGGGCGGAGGCTGCCGACAACGTGCGCCGCCTGCGGAACCACCCCAGCCTGGCCCTGTGGTGCGGGAACAACGAGATCGACGAGGGCTGGAAGAACTGGGGCTGGCCGCGCGAGCTGGGCTGGAGCCCCGAGCAGGCCGCCCGGATTCGGGCCGGATACGAGCGACTGTTCCGGGAGCTGCTGCCCTCGGTGGTCGCGGAACTGGATCCGGGGCGCTTCTACTGGCCGTCGTCTCCGAGCATCGGCTGGGGACATCCGGAGAGCCTGGCGCGCGGCGACGCCCACTACTGGGGCGTGTGGTGGGGCGGGGAGCCATTCGAGGCGTTCCGGGAGAAGCTGCCGCGGTTCATGAGCGAGTTCGGCTTCCAGGCCTATCCCACCCTGCGCACGATCCGGGGGTTCACGGCGCCGGGGGACCGGTCGCTCGCCGCCCCGGTCATGAGGGCCCACCAGAAGCACCCGAGCGGGAACGAGATCATCCGCCGCTACATGGCCCGCTGGTATCCAAAGCCCCGGGACTTCGAGGCCTTCGTCTACCTGAGCCAGTTACTCCAGGCGGAGGGGATGAAGGTGGCCCTGGAGGCCCACCGGCGGGCACGCCCGCGGACCATGGGGAGCCTGTACTGGCAGTTGGACGATTCCTGGCCCGGGGTGAGCTGGTCCAGCGTGGACCACGAGGGCCGCTGGAAGGCGCTCCACTACTATGCGCGCCGGGCCTTCGTCCCGGTCCTCGTCTCGCCGGTGACGGCCGGAGACACGATCGAGGTTTGGGTCGCGTCCGATCGACTCGCGCCCGTCGAGGTCGAGTTGACGCTCGAGGTCCTGGGGTTCGAAGGCGACACCGTGAGCGCGTTCCGGACGGCGGTCCGGATCCCCGCCAACCGGAGCGTCCGGGTCTGGGCCCGGCCGCGGGCCGAACTGCTGGCGGGGGCGGACCCCCGCCGGACGGTGCTGGTGGCGCGGCTGGAGGAGGACGGTGCCGTGGCCCGGGATCCCTCCGGCGCGCTAGCCGAGGGGCGGGATCACGCGGGCTCGAAGGCCGACGGCGGTGCTCGCACCGGCCCGCCGGCGGAAACGAAGCTCCTGTCCGAGAATCTCCTCTACTTCGCCCTGCCGGCCCGGCGCCGATGGCCGGATCCGGAGATCTTCGTCCGGGTGGCCCGGGAGCGGAGCCGGGACACGCACGATCGGACCTCCTATCGCGTCGAGCTGGAGTCGCCCGTCCTGGCCCGGGGCGTGCACCTGCGGGTCGCGGAGGCGGATGCAACGGGAGCCGACGCAATCGGGAGCGGCGACACGGGGCCCGACCCCCGCCTGTCGGACGACTATTTCGACCTGCTCCCGGGAAGGCGGAAGGTCGCGTGGCTGTGGCTGGCCCCGGACCCCGGGGGACCGGCGAAGCCGGAGGCGGTCCGGCGGAGGCTGCGGGTGATCTCGCTGGCCGAAGCGATCGGCGCGCACCTGGCCGGGGCGTCTGCACGCGCAGGGCGCTGAGCGCTCACCCCGACAAGCGTGTGCCTCAGCCTCCCAGGAAGGGGCTGTCGGCCAGGCTCTTGACTCCCTCGGGCACGTTCTCCCCGAAGTAGTCGTCGTGGCCCACGTCCAGCACGCCGGGTTTCCACCGGTCCCCGCCCCACATGAGGTCCGTCGGGTCGTCGGCCACGTGGTGGGGGTGGAAGAAATCGTGGTTCGGCGCGGATCGGTCCACGAACCCGAGCATGTGCAGGACCTCGTGGAAGGGCCGAAACTCGCTGTCCTTGGGCGGGGGAC
>JBHHYZ010000035.1:0-29175 GCA_046757845.1 Gemmatimonadota bacterium | reverse complement strand
GGCGCGGCGGCGCTAGCGGTCTCTCACCCGACGAATGAGGGCCCGTGTTTCCGGCGCTGGCTCCGCCTGGTGCTCCGCCTTGAGCTGGCGGGCGAAGCGGTCGAACGCATCGATCGCTCCCGCTCGGTCGCCAAGCTGGTCGAGCAACTCGATCATCCGGCACAGAGAACTCTCGTCCCAGGGGGAGAACTCGACGGCCCGGCGTGCCCAGTGAGCCGCGCCGGTCGCGTTTCCGGCCATCCGCTGCTGCTCGGCCAGCGACCAGGCGGCATCGGAGGCGAGCCGCCGCAACCTCTGGCGCTCGGCGTCGAGCCAGCGTTCGAACTCCGGGGCATCCGAGAGGAAGAAGCCCGGAAGCAACTCCCCCGCGTACCATTGGAGGGCCTCCGATGCCCGTCCCCCATCCACGGCGGCCTCGAAGGCGACGGCGTCACACCAGAATCGGGTCTCGTCCAGGCCCACCTCTTCACTGCCGCGCGAGGTGACCAGATCCACCCCGAGAGCTCGCCGCAGCACATAGATGGCCTGCCGTAGGGCGTGGCGTGCACGCTCCTGCTCCAGCTCCGGCCAGAACACCGCCAGCAGCGTGTCCCGCCTCTTGAAGCCCCGGTGGCTGCCAACCGCAAGATAGAGGAGGATGGCGACTCGCTTCGGCTGAGCGAGCACCGAGAGCAACCGCCGGTCGTCCGGACCTCGGAGGTCCAGCGAGCCCAGGGAGTGCAGTCGAAACACGCCGCTCGGCGCCTCCGCCGTGACTTCCGGTGCGGCGCCCGGCATCGTGTCCGAGCGGCTCCCCGGCGGCGAGTGTGCCGCGGAAAGCCTGTCCTGTGGGACGTGCGGGGCGGCCGCTTCCGGCCCCGGAGCCACGGTCGCCGTCGGTGTCGCCTCGCTGCCGACACCCACAAGCAGACGACGTCCGAAATCGGCCGCGCTGGGCCGGCGACTCGGTATCTTTTCCAGACAGCGGCGAATCAGCACGGCCAACGTCGCATCCACGCCCGGCAACTCCTCCTCCAGGCGACGCGGCTCCTCCCGCAGATGCGCCGCGATGATCTGAGCCCTCGTCTTGGCCCGGTAGGGACCCTCCCCCACGAGAAGCTCGAAGCCGACTACTCCGAGGCTGTACATGTCCGCGAGCTCCGTCAGCTCCTCGCCTCGAAGAAGCTCGGGACTGCTGTACCAGGGATCCCCGAGAACGTGGCCTCGCGTGGTCAGGTGGCTCGGATCTTCATCCCCGGAAGCGAGGACGGCGGCGATCCCGAAGTCGGTCAGGATGACCCGACCCGTGGCTTCCTCATACAGCACGTTGGCCGGTTTCACGTCCCGGTGGACGATCCGCTTCCGATGGGCAGCCGCCAACCCCGATGCGAGATCCATCAGAAGCCTCCGCACCTCCTCTTCTTCCAGCACTCCCTCGGCCGCCAGCCGCTGGGCCAGATTTCGGCCCCTCACGTACTGCATCACGAGATAGGGTAGATCGTCGGAGAGCGCGCCGACCCGGTACACCGTCACCACGTTGGGGTGGGCGATCCGGGCCGCGGCCTGCGCCTCGCGCTCAAACCGGAGCCGGGCCTTCCGATCCGCCGCGAGCTCGGGAGCCAGCACCTTCACGACGACGAGGCGACGCAATGCGGGCTCCCTGGCCAGGAACACGCTGGCTGCCGAACTCTGGCCGATGAGTCGCACGACTCTCAGGTACGGCGCGAGCTCCTCACGAACGCGCTCCTCCAACCGGGAGCCGGGATCTCGGTTCATCACGGCTCCGATCGTCCCCTCAGCATCGCGGACCGGCCCCCGTCCCTCTCCACCCGCTCGGCCAGGGCCGCCAGATCCGGCACGACCAGATCCGGGCGGGCGACGGCCGCGGGCGTCGCGCCACCTGTCGCGTCTTCCGCTCTGCGCTTCACCCAGACGGTGGACAACCCGAGCGAGGTCGCGGGCGCGATGTCGTGATACAGGCTCTGCGCGACGTGGAGCACCTGGCGCGGCGGCACGCCCATCCGCTCCAGCGCGTACTCGAAGTTCCGCGGCGAGGGCTTGTAGCTTCCCACGCGCTCGGCCGTGATCACCGGATCGAAGCGCACTCCGAGCCGCCGGGCGGTCAGGGCGAACAGGTCCTCGTCGACGTTGGAGAGGACCGCCAGGCGGTAGCGCCGTCCCAACCCTTCCAGCGCCGCGACGGTATCCGGAAACGGCGGCCACTCGCCCAGGGAATCCGCCAGGCAGCCCTCCTCCGACCGACTGGTGGCGAAGCCCAGCCGCTCGCCCATCGCTCTCACGACGCGCGACAGGACCTCGCGGTAGGGCACGAAATCACCTCGTTCGGCCTCCGGCTCGAGCTCCGCGTACAATTGCAGGATCTCCTCACCCTCGAGCCGCACTCCGTGGGCCGCCAGAACGGGCCGAAGCGCCGCCGTGATGCCCCGCTCCCAGTCGATTAGCGTCCCGTAGCAATCGAAACACAGCACGCGGAAGCGGTCCAGACGCAGCGGCTCGCCCATCAGCCGGACCGCCCGCCGGCTCCCGGGGGAACCGCGGCGGAGGCCTCGTCGGCTCGAACCCGACCTGCGGCATCGACGCGTCCCGCCGCCGCGCGCGCCTCCTCCAGAGCCGCGAGCCCCACGTCCGCCTTCGCCCACGTACGCAACAGTCGATCGTAGAAGCGGCGGGCGGCTTCCCCGTGGCCGGCCGCCCGGGCCGCGCGGGCGGCTCCCAGGAGCGCGGCCGGCCGATTGGGCATCAGGCGCAACGCCTCCCGGTACTGTTCCTCCGCCTCCGCCGCGCGGGCCGCGGCGAGCAGCACCTGCCCATACAACTCGTGAACCGGCTGGATCGGGTCCGGAAGCTCCGACTGGGGACCCAGCTGCGCCATCAGGTCGGCCGCTTCCGCCGCCGCCGCGACCGCCTGGTCCGGCTCGTGGCCGGAGCTCCGAATCAGCGCCTCCAGCTCCAGCGCGATGATCCGGGCACGCTTCCATTCGACCGAGCCTTCTTCCTCGTTCTCGATCACCCCCACCAGCCGGCGATGCCAGCCCCGCGCCTCCGCCACCCGGCCCGATCGGGCGGCCAGAGCGCCCAGCGCGTACCAGATCGGCGGCTCCTGGGCCCGCGCCGGCAGGGGATCGGGGATCACTTCGCGGCGCTCGGCCTCCAGCGCCAGCATGGCCAGACGGTCGTAGTACCACCGCCCCGCCCAGGATGGCCACTCGTCCTCCCCCTCCAGAGCCTCCTTGATGTGCGAGCGCCAGACGTCCAAAGCCTCCTCGTACCGCCCCTCCTGGAGGAGCGCGTAGTAGAGGAACTCTATCGCGTGGTAGTCGAGGCCGCCCAGGCGGCGGCCGGTGCGGCCCGACCAGGCGGTCGAGACCTCCCACGCGGCCCGGTTGGCCGAGATTGCTTCGTCCCACAGTCCCAGCTGGAGGAAGATGTGGCTCGGCATATGGACGGCGTGCGGCGCCTCGGGAGCGACTCTGCCGTACCGGCGCGCGGCGT
Source organism: Gemmatimonadota bacterium (assembly GCA_046757845.1). Classification (GTDB taxonomy): domain Bacteria; phylum Gemmatimonadota; class Gemmatimonadetes; order Palauibacterales; family Palauibacteraceae; genus JBHHYZ01. The sequence goes on along the minus strand of JBHHYZ010000035.1, from coordinate 25,683 downwards.
CGAGCGCGCGGGACGCGAATTCGGGCGTGTCGTACGCGTGGATCAGGTAGTGGAGCGCGCCGGGGTGATCCGGATTCCGGGCCAGCACCGACTCGGCCACCGCTCCCGCCCGCAGCATGACCGCCGTGTCCCTCACCGCCCACACGTCCAGGGTCCGGAGGAGTGCCTGCGCCAGCAGGGCCCGGGCCTCGAGGTCGTCGGGATAACGCTCGGCCAGATCCTCCATGGCTTGTTCGAAGGCGCGGTTGCGGCCGACGAAATCGTCCTCGGCGAACAGCTCCTCCACGGCCGCCGCATAGGCCTTCTCGCGTTCCGTGGGGGCCAGGGCCAGCCTCGTCTCGCGGGTCGGGGCGAGCTTGGCGAGGATCGCCCGCCCCTCCGCCGCCGGCATCCACATCCACACCTCGTCGTGGGCCAGCGCCTCCCCGTAGTAGGCCAGCGCGAAGCGGGGTTCCAGGCGCTCCGCCTCCTGGAAGGACGCCACGGCCTCCTCGTACCAGAAGCTGTGGAGGGCGGCGAGTCCACGGAGAAAGCGGGCCTGAGCCTCGCCCGCAGCCGAGGTGGGGAACCGGAGGCTGCCCAGCCCCTCGGCGCGGGCTCCGGGGGGACCCCGATCTCCGCCGCAGCTCGCCGGGCCCAGGGAAAGTATCACGGCCAGGAGGACCCGGATGGGCTTGGATCTCATGGCCCTCTCAACCCGACGGCCCGAACGCGGGCTCCGGCTCCGCGCGGCTCACCACGGTACCCCCTCCGAGCATGCGCTTGATCCCTACTCGTCGCGGCCCGGAGAGTCCGCCGAGTCGCGCCGTTGCTGGCGCCACAGCGCCCGGGCCAGCCCTCCGCCGATACCGACGACCGCGAACACGGTGACGAGGATCATGAACAGGATGGCGCCGACGGCTCCCTTCTGGGCTCCCCGTTCGCCGAAGAACACCCGGACCAACCCGACCATCTCGTACAGAAACACCGCGACGACGCCGGCCCCGAACGTAAGGCTGAACAGCTTCCACCAGCCGCCGGGCGTGCTCGCCGGACCTTCATCGCGTCTCACGGATCTCCCGCCTCCTCTGACAACACCGGGCCCGCCTTCGCCCGTAATCCGGCCCGTTGGCGCCACGGCGCCCACGCCCTCAAGTTAGGCGGCGGTCGGCGGCCCGGCAGGTCAAGGCGAACTCCCGAAGCCCGAGGCGAACATGCGCACCTGGAACAACCCCACGCGGCCACACCCGCAGCGGCACCCGCTGATTCGGATGCTTCCGGCCGTTTCGCTCGCGATCGCGCTGGGCGCGCCAGCTACCGGCCACGCGCAGTCCCGGCCGGCCGAGCCGACCGATGACGCGGCGGCGCTCGTCGCGGCGAGCGCCACGATCACCGCCTCGGACATGTACTCCCGCATCGCGTTCCTGGCCAGCGACGAGCTGCGCGGGCGGGACACTCCGAGCCCGGGGCTGGAGCGCGCCGCGGTGTACATCGCGCAGCAGTTCCGCGAGTTCGGCCTCGAGCCCGCTGGAGACTCCGGGAGCTACATTCAGCGTTACCCATACGTGCGGCACGGCATCGACACGGCCCTGACCACCCTGTCGGCGATCGGTCCGGAGGGGGTGACGGCGCTGGCGTACGGCACCGATTTCTTCATCATCCCGGCGGTCGCGGACTCCGTGGCCGGTACGCCCGTGTTCGCCGGAAGCGTCGCAGACGTGCAGGACGGCTTTCCTCCGGAGGTGAAGGGACGAATCGCCGTGCTCGAGGCTCCGGCCAACCTCAGGGGCGGAATTCTCCGGCTCCCGGAGGCCGCCGCGGCGGCCGGCGCCACCGCCCTCATACTGGTGCTCAACCCCGTCGTCACCGAGCCGCTGGTCTCCGCCGTGGCCGGCCAGCTCGCGGGGATGGGCGTGGAAGTCCCGATCCCGACCTTCGGAGTGCGGCGCCAGCCGTCGGAGACCCTGTTCCGCGCGGAAGGCGCCGAGCTGGGGATCCTTCTGCGGAGACCGGAAGGGGGCGCCGGGAGAGTCGCGTCCCATACCGCGCTGCGCATGGTCCCGGGGGTGACGCGAACCGAGTCCCAGGTTCCCAACGTGGTCGCGATGCTGCGCGGGAGCGATCCGGCACTGCGCGACGAGTACGTCGTCCTCTCGGCCCATTTCGACCATGTGGGAGTGGGGCGGCCGGATGCCGAGGGCGACTCCATCTACAACGGCGCCGACGACGACGCATCGGGCACCTCGGCGGTGATCGAGGCGGCCCAGGCGTTCGCTTCGCTTCCCACGCCGCCGCGCCGCTCGATCCTGTTCCTCACCGTGAGCGGAGAGGAGAAGGGCCTGCTCGGCTCACGTTATTTCGGCGAGCACCCCACCGTCCCCCTGGAGGGTGTGGTCGCGGACATCAACATGGACATGGTGGGCCGAAACGCGCCCGACACGCTCGTGGCTCTGGGACAGGAGTACACGACGTTGGGGCCGCTGGCGCACCAGATCGCCGAGGGGACCCCGGACATCGGCTTCCACATCATCGCCGACCCCGATCCGTCGGAGAACGCCTTCTTCCGCAGCGATCACATCGTGTTCGTCCGCAACAAGATCCCCACCATCTTCTTCACGGCCTGGCTGCACGAGGACTACCACCAGCCCTCCGATGAAGTCGAGAAGATCGATGTGGAAAAGGCGGCGCGGGTGGGACGGCTGGTCTTCCGGCTGGCCGACCGGGTGGCCGAGGCCCCGGAACCGCCCGCCTGGGTGGAGGGCGGCTGGGACAAGGTCCAAGAGATCCTCCGCGCGGGACGCCGCTGACGGGCGGCCGGGGTCCGGCGGGAGCGCCCCTATCCCGTCGGGTGGGAGCGCCGTTATCCCGTCCGGCGGTCGTAGCGGCCGTCGAACACCGTGGTCCAGCTCTCGCCGTCCGGCGACAGCTCCATTCGATTGGCCATCCGGCCCTCCACGGAATAGTCCGCCGTGAGCCGGGCGTGGCCCTGCGGTCCGTGGCTGGTCAGGGTGAGGACACCGTCTTCGAATCCGCCGCGGAACACCTCGGGCCCCGGGCTCATGCAGTCGAACCAGTGCAGGAGGTACTGATCCTCGGCAGGATCGTATGTGTAGACACCATGCCCCCGGAACGTTACGGAGCCCTCGCGTTCCTGCCGGTAGTCGGCGATCGCGGCCAAGCCATCCAGCGCCACGCGGACCTCACTGCGGCCGGTTGCCGTGTGACCTTCCGGAGACCAGGGCGAGGGGGCCATGTTCTCCTCTCCGACCCAGACTCCGGCCAGCTTCTCCAACCTGCGATGCGCTTCCGTAGGCTTCGACATCTCCATCGTGGCAACCCTCCATGCAGGGGCCGGTGACTGGTCAGGCCGGCGGGTAGCCCAGCTCCGCCAGGTCCGCTTCGATCTCCGCCAGGACGGCCGCATCGTCGATGGTGGGCGGGATACGGTAGGCCTCCCCATCGGCGATCTTCCTGATCGTCCCCCGGAGGATCTTGCCCGACCGGGTCTTGGGCAGCCGCTTCACGACGGTCGCCACCTTGAAGGAGACCACGGCGCCGATCTTCTCCCGGACGCGGGCGATCAATTCGGCCACGATGGCATCGCCGGGCCGGTTCACGCCCGCCTTCAGCACGACCAGGCCCAGCGGAATCTGCCCCTTCAGCGAGTCGGCCGCTCCCACCACGGCGCACTCCGCCACGTCCGGATGGGCCGCCAGCACCTCTTCGATCGCGCCCGTGGAGAGGCGGTGCCCGGCCACGTTGATGATGTCATCCGTGCGGCTCATCACCCACAGGTACCCGTCCTCATCCACGAAGCCGGCGTCCGCCGTCGTGTAGCTGCCGGGATAGTCGGAGAGGTAGGAGTCCCGGTAGCCGAAGTCGTTCTTCCACAGCGTGGGCAGGCAGCCGGGCGGCAGGGGAAGCCGAATCACGATGTTCCCCGTCTCTCCGGCCGCCGCTTCCCCTCCGTCGTCCCGCAGCACGCGCACATCGTAGCCCGGGACCGGGCGGGCGCACGAGCCCGGCTTGATGGGGATCAGGCCCAGACCGGCGCAGTTGGCGGCCACCGGCCACCCCGTCTCCGTCTGCCACCAGTGATCGATCACCGGCACTCCGAGGCGCTGCTCGGCCCAGCCCAGCGTGTCCGGATCGCACCGCTCGCCGGCCAGAAACAGGGTCCGGAATCCGCTCAGATCGTACCGTGCCATATGCCTTCCGCCGGGGTCCTCCCGCTTGATGGCGCGAAACGCGGTCGGTGCCGTGAACAGCGCGCGCACCCCATGTTGAGAGATGACCCGCCAGAAGGCGCCGGCATCGGGCGTCCCCACCGGCTTGCCTTCGTACAGGATCGTGGTGTTCCCGTTGAGCAGAGGACCGTAAACGATGTAGGAGTGGCCCACGGCCCAGCCCAGGTCCGACGCGGCCCAGTACACCTCGCCGGGCTCGATCCCGTAGATGTTCCTCATGCTCCAATCCAGGGCGACCATATGGCCGCCCGTGTCCCGGACGACCCCCTTGGGGACGCCCGTCGTGCCCGACGTGTAGAGGATGTACAGTGGATCGGTCGACTGGACCGGGACGCACTCGGCCGGCTCGGCGGAGGCCACGCACTCCGTCCAGTCCAGATCCCGGCCCTCGAGCATGGGAGCTTCCGCCTGGGGGCGTTGAAGGATGAGGCAACGTCGCGGATGGACGCCGGCGGTCCGGATGGCCCGGTCCAGGAGCGGCTTGTACGGAACGACCCGTTCGACCTCGATCCCGCAGGAAGCCGAGAGGATCAGCTTGGGCCGGGCATCGCGGATCCGCGTCGCGAGCTCGTCGGAAGCGAAGCCCCCGAACACGACTGAATGGATGGCGCCCAGCCGCGCGCACGCCAGCATCGCGATCGCCGCCTCGGGCACCATCGGCATGTAGATGAGGACCCGGTCACCCTTGTCGACGCCCTGCCCCGCCAGCGCGCCCGCGAGCCGCGCCACCTCGTCCCGAAGCTCCCGATACGTGAGAGTCCGGAGGGTGCCGGTCACGGGGCTGTCGTAGATGAGCGCCGCCTGGTCCGCGCGCCCGGCCTCCACGTGCCGGTCCAGCGCGTTGTAGCAGGTGTTGGTGGACCCGCCGGGGAACCAGCGGTAGAAGGGCGCTCGGGAATCGTCCAGAACCCGGTCCCACCGGCGATACCAGTGAATGGCCTCCGCCGCCCGGGCCCAGAAGGCTTCGGGGTCCGCCTTCCAGCGCGAGTAGACCTCCGCCTGCCGGCTCACGACCGCGGGAGGAAGGGCGCTTCCGACCTCGGCAGGCGCTAGTCCGTCTTCTTGAGCCGAATCGAGATGACCGGCGTCAGGCCCGCGCCGCCGAAACGAGCGCTCGCATCCGTCGAGGTGAGGATCTCGATTCGCTTGACCTCGTCCGTCCTGAGCGATCGCAGCGTATCGAGGGGATCCAGGGCCTTCCGCTCCCCGATGTACACCTCGGCGAGCCGGAACCGCGAGGACCCGGCCGTGTTGCGGGTCCCCGTGGCGCCCATGGTGCCCCGATCCTCCACGTAGATGTCCTGCCCCGCGCCGGTGCCCAGGAACCGGATTCGGTTGTTCCGCCGCAGCAGCTCGAACACGGACATGGTGGGGATCTTGGCCAGGTCCTTGTCCGTGATCAGAGACGCCGAGAACGCCTTGCTGCGTCCCTTGACCTTGATCGGCTCGCCGCCTTCCGCGGACTTCTGATCGGCCTCCTCCGCTTCTTGCGCACCGGTGAGTGAGACCGGAAGATCCTGCCGGATCACGGGGTCGGAGAGAGTCAGCACGACATTTCGGCTCGAGCGGCCCGCGAATATGGCGCGCAGCGACAGCTCGACCCGGGTGGGAAGGGAGCACAGCGCGAAGGTGCCGTCCATTCCGGCCTTGGCCTTGGCGCGCTTGACCGTGCCCCCATCCACCCAGTTCGCGATGACCTCGGCGCCCGGAAGCACCACGCCGGTTCCCGGATCGTGCACGGAGCCCAGCACGGCCGCTGATCCGGGAGAGGCGGCGGGTGGGCACGGATCGGCCGGCTCCTGCGCCCGCACCGCGGGCCGGCCCGTGGCGATGGTGAGCGCGACCAGGACGGCCGCGCGAACTAGGGACGGGCAACTGCTCCGAACATTCACGCTACACATTTCGGACCCCCACTGGATGAGCCGACCGGAAGATCGGCGCCTGACAATGAAACATAGCCTGTTTCCGCCGCCGCATAAAGGTCCGGACGGGGCCCGCGAACGCAGCGATCCGGGCGACGATCCCCCGCTACGGGGCCGCCCGGGCCGGCTCCCTCCGTGCGCCGACCGGCACCGCACCGGCCAGAGCGGCCCCGGCCAGCGACAGCAACAGCCCGGCCAACCCGAGGCTCGGATCTCCTCCGCCACCCAGGCCCTCGAGCGCTACGATCGACAGGCCCCCGCAGGTGAGCGCGGCGCCCGCCACCAGCCGCCAGGCGCCCCGGCCTCCGGCGCCCCCGTGCCTCCGTTCGAAGCGGCCGAACAGCAGGGCCAGGGGAGCCAGGGCCAGCAGATAGATCCCCATCCAGACGGGGTGAACCGCCCACCAGGCGGCGCTCCCGGGCGGGATGGCCAGACCCACGCCCCCCAGCAGCAGCGCCAGGCCGACCACCAGCGTCGCGGCGGTCAGATGCCACAGATACAGGGTCATGATCATCCCGTTGACAAGCACGCCGGCGATCCACGGGCGGGCCCGCTCCAACCAGCGCCGCATGGGACGTTCCAGCGACAGCGCCAGCCCGCACTGCCACAGCCCGAGGGCGAGCATGGGCAACTTCGGCGGCAGGCTATTGCTCACGGGGTCGCCCGGAACGCTCACCATGCTGAGCGGATGGGGCCCGATCGTGACGAGAGCGATGAGGAGCGCCAGTCCGCCCAGCGCCCACGGCACGGATCTACGCGGACCTCCCAAGCGCCCGTCGCGCCACGCGTAGCCCAGCTGGTGTACGGCCAGCCAGATGAAGACGTAGTTGAACCAGCCGGCGGCGTGAAGATCGGCGCCGAAGAACAGCGCGTCGTCCGCGGCCGCCGCCAGGGCGAGGATCCAGAAAGATGCCATCCCGAACCGTCGCCAGGCCGCATGCGTCGCCGGCACCGCCACCACCACCATGATGTACACGGCCAGAAACCAGATCGGGATCAGCGCCATGACGGAGCCGGCGCCGATCCGCACCGGATCCATCCCCAGTCTCCGCGCGCCGAACGCGAGCATCGCCCACACCAGGAGCAGGGGAACGACCGGGCCGATCAGTCTTTGGAGACGCACTCCGAGCCAGTCGGCATAGCTCCGCCGGTCTCTACGGGCGGCCTCCCACGACACCCCGTTGGCGTACCCTCCCACGAAGAAGAAGACCGGCATCACCTGGAAGATCCAGGTGAGCCACCGGGTCCAGGGTTCGTAGCGCAGCAAGCTGCCGAGGCTCGGCTCACCGCCGTGGACGGAGGGGGCCGCGACGAGCCAATGTCCGGCGATCACCGCCAGGATCGAGAGTGCCCGCAGGAAGTCCACGTAGCGGTTCCGCGACGCGGGCGTTCGCGCCGCCGCCTCGGCCGCCTTCGACCATACACTCAACCCGGTCACCCCCGCCCACTCAGGATCCGCGTGCCCCGCTCACCGGCGGGCGCCGGAACCGGTACACCGCCACTCCCGCCAGAAGCGCGATGCCGCCCGCGATCAGGTTCGACGGTTTGGCGCTGGCCAGGAAGGCGAACGACAGCAGCAGTGCCGCGATGGGGATGGCCGGACCGCCGGGAAGGCGAACCGCCTGCTCCCGGCCCCCGAACCGCCGGCGCAACCGGGGCACGGCGGCCGCCGTGCCGATGTAAGTGATCAGCCGCGCGATCACCGACAGCATCGCCAGCTGGACGAACGAGCCGGACAGCGCCAGCGCGAGCGCCACCAGCGCCTGCACGAGGATGGCCGGGGCCGGCGTGCGGTGCCTGGGGTGCACGCGCGCCAGCAGGCGCGGGCCGAACCCGTCGACGGCGAGCGCATAAAGGTAGCGAGGCCCGATCAGCATCGTGTTGCCGATGTTCCCCTCGATCGAGATCATCGCGCCCACGGTCATCAGCAGGACGGCCCAGCCGCCCAGGAACCGCCCGGCGGCTTCGGCCAGAGGGGAGTCCGATGCCGCGAGGCCCGGCAGCGTGCCGAGCGCGACGACCTGGACCGCCGTGTAGATCAGGGTCACCGACACGATCATGGCCAGGAGCGCGAACGGCACGTCGCGGCGCGGGTTCCGGTACTCGCCGGCAGCCGCCGGCGTGTTCTCGAACCCGGCATAGGCGAACAGCAGCAGCAGCGCCGCCTCACCCAGCGTACCGACCCGCGGCACCTCGAACGCGGCCACCCGCGACCAGTCGACGAAGAAGACGCCCACGACGACGAAGAAGACCAGCGGCAGGCTCTTGGCGATCACCAGGCCGACCGCCGTGCGCGCCCCCGCCTTGACGCCCACGATGTTGATCCAGGTGAGCAGCAGCAGGGGGGTCGCGATCACGGCGGCGCGGGTCCAGCCGACCCCCGCGGCCGGCCACACATAGGCGGTCGCCAGCGCGAATCCATTGGACAGAGAGGCGATCGACGCGATCCTCGCGAGCCAAGTCATCCAGCCCACTTCGAAGCCCACGAAGCGCCCGAACGCCTCCCGCGTGTACAGATAGGCGCCACCCGGCTCGTCGAAGTAGCTGGAAGCCTCGGCGAAGCACAGGACCAGAAGCCCCACCGCCGATCCGGCCAGGATCACCGCCGCGATGCTGGTAGCGCCCAGCAACGCCGCCGCCGCCGCCGGGAGAAGGTAGACGCCGCTTCCCACCACATCGTTGATCGCCAGGCCGACCAGCTCCCAGCGGGAGACGGCGCGCACCAGCGCCGGCCGCGACGGTACCACGGAATTCACGTTCGGTCCATGAACTCGGTCTCCGACTGCTGGCTCGTGTCACCGCCCGTCCAGCCGACCGAGCGCCGAGGCCCGATCCGACTCCAGCGGCCGCAAGCGGCTGGCTCTATGTCACATACAGTGTAACGGATCAGAGGCCACCCGTCAGGGCTTCCCCCACCGGCCCGTCAGGACTCCCTCAACCGGGCCGTCAGGGCTTCGGCAGCGGAATCATGATGTGTGCGTAGGTCGTGCCCCGCCACATCACCCACGGCCCTCCCTGCGCCGGATCGGTCGGAATCCCCTCCAGCCAGGCGGTGTCGGGAACGACGACCATGATGTGCGGCCCCCCTTCGGCGATCCATTCGTTGTCCGCGGTCGGGCCCGTGGCGTACGGATCCACGTTGCTGGTCGGACTGTCGCCGGCGAGCATGTATCCGAACCCCATCCGGTCGAAGCTCGGATCGGTCTTGGTCCTCCAGGCGTGAACCCAGGTCTGCCACGGACCGTCCAGGCACATCGGATCCACTCCGGGGGTGTCGGGCACGTCCGGCAGGCAGATCCAGCCGTTCGTTCCGGCCCGGAGCTCCGTTCGATCCCAGTCCACGATGGTGGCGGCTTCGGCGATGGAGACGGGCGCCGCGCTCATGGCGCTCGTGATCTTCTGCTCGGCCGTCTGGGCGAAGGCCGCGAGGGGCAGGAGCAGGAGCATGAGCGGCGCTGCGACAGCGGTCTTGTGGATCATGGCGTCCTCCTGGGACACAGGTGGCTCCGAGCCCCGACTGCCCGGACGCCATGCGGTCCCGCTCACTCAGCGGAGCCGAGCCGTCCCTCTTGACGGTCGGGACAGGCGCGACCCGGCGTGGGCGCCGGGCGCGCGGACCGGGAGATCTCGAGACGAGCGCCTCATGTGCGCGGGTGTGCGCGGCGGAGGAGACGCCCGAAAAGTTTTTGTATACGAAAACGAGGGTTGCCCGGCAAGGCGCGCCGCGGCTTCAACCGACCACACGACGGATCCGGCCGATCTCTTCCGGTCCGACCCTGCAGCAGCCGCCGACTCCTCGGGCGCCGGCCCGAACCCACATCGGAACCAGCTTCCCCCAGTCGACGTGGCCCGGACCCGCCGTCCAGGTCCTACGCCCGGCGTCGTAGCGTTCTCCGGAATTCGGATAGACGAACAGCGGCTTGTCCGTCCCGCGGCGGGCTTCGGCGATCAGGGGCCCGATGAGCTTCGGCGAAGTGCAGTTGATCCCGACCGCGGCCACACGCGCCTCCCCATCACAGGCCTTCGCCACCTCCGCCAGCCGGCTCCCGTCGTGGAGGTGAACCTCATCCCGGCAGCTGAAGCTCAGCCAGGCCCAGGTGCCGGGAGTTTCGCGCAGCAGACCCAGGAGCACTTCCGCCTCCGTCCTGGATGGGAGGGTCTCGCAGGCCAACAGGTCCGCCTCGGTGCCGGCCAGGATATTCCAGCGTTCCCGGTGGAAGGCGTCCAGCTCCGCCGCGCCGATCCCGTAGTCTCCCGTGTACTCGGATCCGTCCGCCAGGAAGGCGCCGTACGGACCCACGCTCGCCGCCACCAGCGGTCGCAAGCGTCCGGCCCGGCGGGCCTTCTCGTTCCAGAACTCGTCTCGGGCACTCACCGCCAGGCGAACCGAGAGGCGCAGGAGCTCCCCGGCCGTCCGTTCGCTCAACCCACGCTTGCGGAAGCCGGGAAGGCTCGCCTGATAGGAAGCCGTGGCGATGCAGTCCGCCCCGGCGACCAGGAAATCCCGATGCACCCGCCGAATCGCATCGGGAGCTTCCAGCAGGAGGCGAGCCGACCACAGCTCGTCAGCCAGGTCGAACCCACGCGCCTCGAGCGTGGTGGCCAATCCCCCGTCCAACACCAGGACCGCCTGGGCACGCAGGAACGGGAGGATGGGATTGTCCCCCGACTCCCTCCCCTTCCGGCTGGCTCGAGCCGTTTGCCGACCAGACACCGGCCACCTACCCGAACAGGTGACGCAGGAACTCGCGCAGGCGCGTCCCGACGCCGGGATGCCCCTCCGTCTCGGCCCGCGCCAGCACCCGCTCCAACTCACCTCGCTCCATGCTGATGCCCAGGCAGCCCGTACACCGATGCAGGAGCTGGCCCACCACGCGATACGGCACCAGGGTCGGAGTCCGGCAGCGCGGGCACACCAGCGTCTCCCCTTCCACCTCCACGCTCCCGCCGGCCACCACATCTTCCGCGGCCAGATCCCCGCCCGCCCACCGGGACACGTAGGCGGCCAGCTCCTCGGCGTCGAACCACAGCTGGCCGCAGTCGCAGCGGTCGATCTCCAGGCGCCCGTAGTGCCCGGCCTCCATCGACCGCCCGCAGACCGGGCACATTCGCGGTGACTCGTTCATACGTCTCTCCGGTGGCCCGCGGCGCCCGGCCTCCGGTGGCCCGCGGCGCGCGGCGACTCAGACTCACTCGTGACCTGTTGAAAGGAAGGCGCCGCCTTCGTCTCACGTTCCCTTGTCCCGCTTCCCCCTTTCCCTCTCCTCTCCCTTCTCCAGCTCCGAAGGCGGCGTCCAGAAATCCGGATTGCGGGGCGTCGCGGCGGCCATCTCGTCCGTGTAGAGGGCGGCGTTGAACAGGATGCGGAAGTCGGCGAACGGCTGGCCACGCCACTGCGGCCGCATCCCGAGCAGGAGCACGCGGCCCTCCCCGTGCCGAACCTCCACCGCCCCGGCATACCCCTGCAGGTGCTTCTCACCCAGCAGATATCCGGAGACGAGAGGCGATCCCTGGCCCGGGTACTTGGCCAGGACGGCTCCCTCGAACCCTTCTTCGGTGGTGAAGACAGGGCTCCGTCCGACCACGATCCCGGCCCGCTCCGGCATGCCGGACATCACCGGGTGCGACGGATCCACGATCATCTCGACGATCGAGCCGCTCTGGAAGAACTCGTCCCGACTCAGGTCGGCGACCACGTCCCGAACGGGAAGGTGCAACTGGTCGATCGCGAAGTCCGAGCTCCGGTTCAGGCACACGAGCGTTCCGCCGGCCCGGACGAATTCGTCAAGCGCACGCACGCCCGTGCCTCCCAGTCCCCCGGCATAGCGCGGCGGCACCGAGCCGTTCGCGAAGCCCTCCAGGATCTGCCGGGAGGACATGTCGGGCAGAATCAGCACATCATAACGGCCCCGCAGGTCGCCGGCCCACACCTCGGAGTTGCGCACGCTTCGGAACCGGAAGCCGTACCGCTCGAGGAGCCAGCGCGTCCAGCCCTCGTCGATGCTCGGGGACCAGGGACGGTACAGGCCCAGACGCGCCCGTCGGATGGGCCGGCCCGCCGCCCCACGCCGCGCCTGGAGCGCGAAATCCCGCACCATGGCGGCCCGCGCCTTCGCCCCCAGTCCGGTGATCGCATAGCGACCACCCGTGCCGCCTTGACCGCGCGAACCTGACGTCCCCGCCACCCAGGACACGCGGGCGCCCGCCGCCCAGGCACGGTTCATAGCCTTGAACGCGTTGTTCTGCGCGGGGTCCACGACGAGTGCCGGGCCGCCGCCTCGCACGGTACCGGGCGGTGGACGGATCCCCGCGGCCACCGGGTGGCTGTCGAACCCGACGCCGGGCGGGGAATCGAACGGAGCCGCGTCCTCTACCTCGGCCTCCCATGGCAGCGCCTCGCCGCGAACCGGCGACATCGCCGCCCGGATGTCATCGCCCAGCGGCGATGTGGCCTCGATCACCCGCACCCCCATCTGCTCGGGGAGCGTCCAGCCCGCCACATCGTAGGGCTGCTCCGGCGGTCCCTCCGGGTACTCCCGAAGATCGGGATATTCCTGAACGGCGAACAGCTGCCGGACGAAGTTGGCAAACTCCTGGTCCATCGGGATCACCCAGGTGCCCGCCGGGTGGGTGATCCCCTCGAAGCTCACGTCGCGATCCAGCCGCTCGATCTCGATCCCGCTGAACGCGAGTCGGCGAAGCAGCTCCACCGGCGCCACCGGATCGCGCTGCCGGGCCGGGATGAAGTACGCGTAGGGCGGGCCCTCCCGGTACTGCCGAATCACGTCCCGCCCCGCCTGGTAGCGGTTGTACAGCAGATCCGTCTTGTACTTGGCCGCCACATCTAGCACGGAGATCGACGCGGTCAGCATGTAGTCGACGGCATCGCGCAGGCGCCACCAGCCTCCGGGCCAGGGGCTCGAGTAGAGCGACCGGGGCCGCAGATCCCGCCCCTCGCGCGGGAAATCCTGAATCGTATAGAAGTGCGGCGTGGCGTACCGGTACAGCGCCGTCTCGGTGAGAAAGGAGGCCACGTTGTGGAAGTTGTTGGCATGGTCCATGAAGCCCGGATACCAGTTGTCGAATCCGGTTCCCATGTGAGTCGCGCCCTTCTGGCCCCGCTCCTCCAGCGCCTCGGACATGGCCATGCCGATCAGGTTCACCGTCCGCCACATCAGCGGGTGCACGAAAGGCGAGATGGGCTCGGCGAACGGAGGGATCCAGATCCGGGTCGGGAACGGGGCGGACTGGTGGTGATTGTAGAGGATCTGCGGCTCCCATTCGCGATCCACCCGCGTCACGTACCGGGACTCGATCTGGTCGATCATGTAGCCGTCCCGGTTGTTGTCGTGCCCTATGTACTTCTGGTAGAGCCGGGGAAGCGGAGCGACTTCGTAGGGCGTGCGCAGGTTACGGCGATACCAGTCGACCACGATCGTCTGACCGTCGGGATTGATGGACGGCCACAGAAGCAGGATCACGTTGTCGAGGATTTCGCGAATCTCCGGGTCGGCGTCTCCCGTCACCAGATCGTAAGCCAGCTGGATGGTGTGCTGGGCGTGAGCCACCTCGGACGCGTGCAGGCCGCCATCGATATGGACGATGGCTTTTCCCTGGCGGGCCAGGTCCCGGGCTTGCTCATCGGACAGGCCCTTCGGATGCGCCAGGCGCCGAGCGATGTCGCGATAGCGGTCCAGGTCGGCAAGGTTGCGGGCCGAAGAGATGAGGGCAATGTAGACGGGGCGGCCGAACGACGTCCTGCCCACTTCGCGCAACTGCAGGCGGTCGCTCGCGGCGTCGAGGCGCTTGAAGTAGGCGATCGACTCCTCGTAGGTGGCCAGGAAGAAGTCCTCCCCCACCCGGTGGCCCAGCACCGACTCCGGGGTCGGAACCGACTGGGCGCCGGCTCCGGCCGGGGCCAGCGCGGCGCCGGTGATGCACGAGGCCAGAGCGAGGCGCGCGCGGACGGAGCCGCGGCGCCCCAGCCCGCCGCGGGCGGAGCGGCGGCGGCCGCCGTCAACACGGAAGGGCGCGAAACCGCCGCTCATCGGAAAAGGGATGCGGAGTCGGATCATGGGCGCCTCTCTCAGTCGTCCGAGGTTGCTTTCTCTGGTGTGGCGGCGTTCGGGGCGTCGGGTCTGTTGCGCCGTTATCTGAGCCCCGATCTCGGCGCCAATGTAGTTTCTACGCCGAGATTCCGCTCCCTCCGCCCCGGCGCTCAGCGCAGCTCGATCGGGCCGCCCGAGGTACGGAGGGTCGCGACCAGGGCCGGGGAGTGGCCCCGATCCACTCGCAATGGAAGACCCAGGATGGACAGGATGGACCGGACGCCGCTCGGGTCGGGATGTTCGGCTCGAAGATTCTCCAGGACGGCGCCTTTCGGGGCCGTCCCGGCGGGGTGCGCCGAGCTCCCCCAGTCGATCAGGAACGGTACGACGCCGTCGCCCAGCCGCACGGACGGATCCGTGAGACGCCAGGCGAGCGTGGTCCCGTCCGGACTCTCCCGACTCCCCTCCAGCACATCCCCCAGACGAACGCCCTGCCGGGCGGCGTCGGCGACCCGCTCCTCCAGACGAACCGCGCGGGCCGCCCAGGCGACCAGTCGGGGCACCTGGAGTCCCGCGAGGCCGAACACGGCCGGAAGCTCCGGATCCGAACGGTCCGGGTCCGGCGCGAGGATCTCCAGGTAGGTTCTCGGGCCCAGCGCGAGGAGCGCGTTGCGGGTGCCCCATCCCGGATGCCGTCCGCCCGGAGCGGCCCGTATGCCCGACAGTCTCTCCAGCCCTTCGACCGCCCCCTCCAGGTCGGGAGCGGCGTAGACCAGGTGATCGATCACCGAGCCGGCGATTCGGAGGCGTGAAACGCGACCACCCTCCAGTCGCCTCCCCTTCGCACGTACACTTTGGTGAAGCGCCAGTCGTCGTTCAGGGTGTGCCCCGGAAGCGCCGGGTGCGCTGGAGGCGGCCGGTCACGACGGCCGCCGTACCGTACACCCTGACGCGAACGTCCGAGGTCCGGTATCGCTCGAATCTCACGCGGCCGGACCGCTACGATCCGAAGCCGCCAAGACCGTCCTTGAAACACTCGTCGCTCCTTGTGTGCCCGACGCGAGATCCGGCTCCTCCTCCCGGCCGTCCGCGGTTTCAAGCTATGGGGCGGCCGCGCCTCCACGGGAGCGCGGAGACGAGGCTCCCCGGCCCGTTACGAGGCCGAGCGCCGATCGCCGCAGGTGTCGACGCCGAGCAGCGAGTTGGCGGGACAGAAGCGCAGCAACGCCGTGAGGATGGCGATGGCGGCGACGATCCACGCGATGGTGGCCACGGTCCCCGACAGGATGTGGATCAGGTTGAGGACGACGAGCAGCACTCCGAGGGTCAACCGAAACTTCCGGTCCGCTCCGCCGACGTTGCACTTCATCGGTACCTCCCTGGGCTATGGATTGGGTTCCCTCTCCGCTCTCTCCGAGACGGACCCGCGTACCGGCTCCCAAGATACGCGGAAGCCGTGCCGTGCGCCGCTCAGCACGTGGTGTGGATGAGAGCTCCGACGGCCTCGGTTCCGGCCAGCTCGTTGTAGCGCTCTACGGCCCGCTCCGTCTGAAGCGCCTGGGCCCGAACCCCTCTCGACTCCAACCACTCGAAGGTTTCCGGCCGCACCTGGAGGCGCTCCTGCATGCCGCGCGACAGAACCACGACCCGCGCCCCCCGGTCCAGCAGCTCGACCAGATCCGCCGGCTGGATTCCGGGAACATGACGCGTCCCCGTCTCGCTCCAGTCCCACTCCCGACCACCGCCCGGGAAGAGCTTGGCGTCCTTGAGCGGGCCGGCTTGTCCCTCCACCTCAAGACGCCCCCAAGAGAGGTGCGTGATGCGCGGGGACCGGGGCGTGCTCTTCGCGTCGTCGGGCTCATGAGACATGTGTGCTCACTCCATCGGTTCGAGGCGACACCGGAACAATCTATGGATTCAGGCCGTCCCCGCCGAACGGCGGCCTCTCCAGCTCCTCGTCCTGCCGGCAACCCGAACAAAACCCGAAACAAACGAGCCGCACCGGAGTACGATGCGACCATGAGACCTCTGCCCGTCCGAGGCCGCGGCGCCTCCGAGAACCCTCCCAACCGGTTCCAACCGCTCCTGGTGGAGCGAGACGGATGGACGGACCCCGAGGACCCCCTGCCGCGCACCCGGTTCCTCCGGGACCAGTCGCGCTCGATCATCTCCCGCAACCAGAGTCCCGACGTGGGATTCGAGGTGAGCGTGAACCCGTACAGGGGGTGCGAGAACGGGTGCGTCTACTGTCTGTCCGGTCGGACTCCGGTCCTCATGGCCGACGGCAGCACCCGTCCGATTGGAGACCTTCGGGTCGGGGACGCAATCTACGGTACTACCCGTGATGGCCGGTATCGGAAATTCACGAAGACCCATGTGCTGGCGCACTGGAGCGTCCGCAAACCGGCGTACAAAGTATCCCTGGAAGACGGGACCGTACTGATCTGCGGCGCGGACCATCGGTTTCTCACGTACCGCGGTTGGAAATTCGTCACCGGGACGGAACAGGGAGCCGACAGAAGACCGCATCTGACCAAGAACGATCGGCTGCTCGGGCTCGGGAGTTTCTCCTCAGCGCCTCTCAAAGACGCAGACTATAGGCGTGGATACCTGTGCGGTATCATTCGAGGAGATGGACATCCGGGGTTCTACCAGCACGAACGGGAGGGCCGTTCCAACGGAGATCAGCACCAGTTCAGACTCGCCCTTGCCGACAGCGAGGCATTGGATCGAACTGCCTTCTACCTACGGGGTTTCGGAATCACCACCCGCTCATTCACCTTCTCGGAGGGCGCGGGTCGACGGAAGCGGATCCGCGCTATTCGAACCCTCGCCCGTGGCAACGTGGAGCAGATCCGCCGTCTCGTAGCTTGGCCATCCCGAGCCCCGGCGAGCTGGCGATTGGGGTTCTTGGCGGGAATCTTCGACGCCGAGGGCAGCTATTCCCACGGCGTCCTGCGAATCTCGAGCACGGACACCACGATCATCGAGGAAGTCACGAGGTCGCTACGGAGCCTCGCCCTGCCCTTTCGAAGGGAGTGTGTCTCCACCGGCCGCCTGCGACCCATCTCGGTGATTCGCCTGCGCGGCGGGCTTCATCGTCACCTCGAGTTCCTTCACGCCACAGACCCTGCCATCCACCGCCGGCGAAGCATCGAAGGGGAAGCGCTCAAGAGCGGTGCGAACCTTCGAGCGGCGGGTATCGAGCCGCTCGGTAGGAGCATGAGGCTCTTCGACATCACCACGGGGACGGGAGACTTCATTTCGGACGGAGTCGTGAGCCACAACTGCTACGCGCGCCCGTTCCACGAGCACCTGGGCTTCTCCGCCGGCCTGGACTTCGAGACCAAGATCCTGGTGAAGGAGAACGCGGCGGAGCTGCTGCGGCGGGCGCTCGCCTCCCCCCGCTGGGAACCTCGGACGCTCGCCCTGAGCGGCGTGACGGACCCGTATCAGCCCGCGGAACGGCGGCTCGGCATCACGCGGGGCTGTCTCGAGGTGCTGGCGGAGTACCGGAACCCGACCACCCTCATCACCAAGAGCCATCTGGTGACCCGCGACGCCGACCTCCTGGCCGAGCTGGCCCGGCACCGGGCGGCGTCAGTGACGATCTCGGTCACCACCCTGGACCGGGAGCTCCAGCGGATTCTCGAGCCGCGAGCCCCGGTGCCCGAGCGCCGGCTGGCTGCGATCCGCAAGCTGAGGGAGGCCGGGATTCCGGTGGGAGTCTTCGTGGCGCCGGTGATTCCGGCCCTCACCGACCATGAGGTGCCGCGTATCCTGGAGGCCGCGGCGGCAGCCGGCGCGGGCTGGGCCAGCCACACGGTGCTGCGGCTCCCTCACGGCGTCGCCGGACTGTTCGAGGTGTGGCTGGACCAACACTTCCCGGCGCGCAAGGACAAGGTGCTGAATCGCCTCCGCGCGATACACGGCGGAGATCTCCACGGAAGCGGATTCGGGCGGAGGATGCGGGGGACGGGAAGCTTCGCGCGTCAGATCTCGGATCTCGTCGCGCTCTCGCGCCGCCGACTCGGCCTGGGCCGGCGGTCTCCCAGTCTCTCCGGGGAAGCGTTTCGGCGACCGGAGGCGGAGGTGCAGGGCGAGCTGTTCTGACCGCGCCGGCCCGGTCGGCCGGTTTTCCGGCGCTCGGCTTCGCGAGGGCGCGAGGAGGCCGCGGCGCTCGCTCGGCGCGGCCGCTACCTCTCCGGGTCCAATCTGAGGGCGACCGAGTTGATGCAGTAACGTTGTCCGGTGGGTGGCGGACCGTCCGGGAACACGTGCCCCAGATGAGCGCGGCATCGCGAGCATAGCACCTCGGTGCGGCGCATCAACAGGCTTCGATCGGATTCCAGGCTCACGCTCCCCGGATCCGCCGGCTGCCAGAAGCTGGGCCAGCCCGTTCCGGAGTCGAACTTGTGCCCGGAACGAAACAGCGTCTGGCCACAGCAGACGCAGACGTAGGTCCCGGGCTGGTCGCAGTCGTGGTACTCGCCGCTGAACGCGGGCTCCGTCCCTTTCTGCCGCGTCACCCGGTACTGCTGTGGGCTCAGCCGGGCGCGCCACTCCTCGTCGGTCTTGTTCACGGTCTCCAACACCGTTCCCTCGGCCTCGTCTCTCCGCAGATCGTCCACCGGAGCCTTCCCTTCTCTCACCAGTCCAGCCGGTTCACGACCACCTTCCCGTCGTTGACCACGAGGAGGACGTCCTGAACGGCGCGGATGTCCTCCAGCGGGTTCCGGTCCACGACGATGAGGTCGGCATCCAGGCCCGGTTCGATGCGGCCCGTGTGGTCGCCCACTCCCAGGAGCTCCGCCGCCACCGAGCCCGCGGCCCGCAGAACCTCGGCCGGGCTGAGGCCCACGCCGACCAGCTCGGCCAGCTCATGGCCCAGCCGCACCGTGCTCTCGGGTCCGTACCCGGTGTCGGTCGCAGCCACGATCTTCACGCCCTTGCGGTAAGCCCGCCCGGCGGTGTCCCTCACGCGGGGCAGCATGTGCCGGCCGCGGATCTGCAGGAACGCGTTGTCGTAGTCTCCCCCCGGTATGGTGAGATCGGTGACCACGGCGATGGTGGGCGCCAGATAGGTTCCGCGCTGGACCATGAGATCCAGCGTTTCATCGCTCAGATACGTGCCGTGCTCGATGCTCCGCACTCCCGCCAGCACCGCCGCCCGAGCTCCTTTGTCTCCATGTGCGTGCGCCATCACGGGCACGCCCGCCGCTTCCGCCGTCCGGACGAGCACCCGGAGCTCCTCCTCATCGTAGTAGGGCTCGCGCGGGTCCGTCTCCGGCAACCCGGCCCGCGCGGTGGCGTTGACCTTCACGAAGTCCACGCCGTGGGCCAGCATCACGTTCACCAGCCGGCGGATCGTCTCCGCCCCATGGACGTCCGTCCCGATCAGGTCTCCCAGCTCGGGGTGGTCCAGGAACAGATCCTCGGACGGACGGGGGCGAATGTGATAGCCGGTGGCCAGAAGCTCGGGCGCCTCGATGCGCCCCGCGCGGGCCAATTCGCGCAGGCCCACGTCCACGAAATGCGACACGCCGGCGCTGCGCGCCGTGGTCACGCCGGACGCGAGAGCGCGGCGAGCCGCCCCCAGGCTGCGGATGTGCACGTGGGCATCGATGAGGCCGGCCAGCAGGTAGCGGCCGCCCAGGTCGATCATCACGCCGTGCTCGGGGGTGGCCGCATCGGCGGGTTCCAGGCTGGCGATCTTGCCATCCTTCACCACGACGCTGCCCTCGCGGATCGTGCCCGCTCCCGCGGGATCCACGATGCGCGCGTGGGTGAGGACGAGGGCGCCGGCGGGCGTCTGAGCCGACAGCGCGCCCGGTCCCAGGGCGGGAGACGCCCCGATCCCCATCGCCACCAGCCACGTCAGGGCCGCCGGCCGCATCACGGTACCGCCACGGCCAGCGTGTCGTGATGACCGGAGATCAGCGTTCGCAGATAGGTGCCGATCCGGTTGGCTGCTTCGAAACCCGCCTGCCTCGCGGCTCGGTCCGACAGGCCGGCGGGAATGTCGGCGCTCCCGGCGAACTCCCGGATGTCGCGGTAAGCTCCCAGCGTGAACAGATCCCATGCGGCTCCTCCCTCCCTCGTGAAGATCAGGTTCTCCCGCCGGCCGATCCCGTGCAGGTAGGCGTTTTCCATTCGACGCTGTTCCAGCAGCTCGTCACGCTTGCCGGGAAGGGCCAGGAACATCTCGATATGATAGAACCCCGCTCCCCTCATCCGCTCGCGCAGCGCCGCGGGCGAGGGACCCTTCACCAGAAGCTCCTCGCGCCACGCGACGAGCTCGTCCAGTGTCTCCTCGAATGCGGGAATCTCATCTCGCCGGCCGACCCCGCCGTTTCGCTCCAGGGGCACGAGCACCATCAGGTCCCACTGGTCGCCCTGGCTGTGCCGCATGAGATACGGCCGCTCGCCGCCCGCCGCGGCGATCGCGTTCATCTGGCGCTTGTAGCCGTCGATCAGCTCCAGCAGGCGGCCGGGAGCGGCGCGGACCAGGATGGCGCGGTAGTGGCCCGACGGCTCCCGGCCCGCGGCGGCGCACCGGTCGCAGGGAGTCGCCGCCTCCCGGCCGGGCGGCGGGGAAAGCCCGGGCGGAGAAGATCCCGGTAGCGCGAGCGCGGCGGCGAGGAGCAACGGAATCATGCCTTCTCTCCTGTGATTGGGAGCTCACGGCGCACGGCGGCGCCAGCCGACCTTACGGCGCCCTGCCTCGCGGCGCTATGTTTCGCGGCTTCCGCGGTCCGGGAAACCGGACCGCGCGGGCGGCGGCAACGGACGGACCGAGCCTCCGACCACCGTGGAGATCCTAACCGGGAGACCGAATCATGAGCCACCCGTCGCGCGCGCCGGATCCCGCGCTCTCCGTTGTCTGGACGGCGGCCATCGGCACGCTCCTGCTGCTCGCCACCTCCGCGTTCGGGCCGGCATGGAGTGGCGGAGCCGTCGCTGGGCGGCCGGACGGCGTGCCAGGCAACGGGCCGCCGGGCGGCGGACAGCAGCCCGCGACCGCCTTCGTCGGAGTTCACGTCATCGCCATGGATCGCGAGCGTGTGCTGGCGGACCAGACCGTCGTGGTGCGGGACGGCCGGATCGTCCGGATCGGGCCATCGGCCCAGGTGGCCGTGCCGGCGGCCGCGATGGAGATCGATGCGCGCGGGAAGTATCTGATTCCCGGCCTGGCCGAGATGCACGCGCACATCCCTTCACGGGGTGGCCGGCCGTTCATGGAGCGCGTGCTGCTGCTCTATCTGGCCAACGGGATCACGACCGTGCGCGGGATGCTGGGCCAGCCGGCCCATTTGAAGCTCCGCGCCGACGTGGCGCGCGGCGCGGTGCTCGGACCGCGGATCTACACTTCGGGCCCCTCGCTCAACGGCAACAGCATCCCCGATCCCGACTCCGCGAGGCGGGCCGTGCTCCACCAGGCCGCCGCCGGGTACGATTTTCTGAAGATTCATCCGGGGTTGACCCGGGCCGAATACGACGCGATCGCGCGTACGGCGGACAGCGTTGGAATCCGCTGGGCGGGCCATGTCCCGGCGGATGTGGGGCTGGCTCATGCGCTCGAGGCCGGCCAGGCGACGGTGGATCACCTCGACCAGTACATGGAGATGCTGGTGCCGGAGAACGCGGACCCCGGCCTGGAGCCGCTGTTCTTCGGAGTGGAACTGGTGGACCAGGTGGACGAATCGAAGATTCCGGCGGTCGCGGCGGCGAGCCGGCGGGTGGGGGTATGGAACGTGCCGACCCAGAGCCTGATCGAGCGAATCCTGGGACCGGAGGACCCCGAGCGGATGGCCCGCCGGTCCGAGATGCGCTACATGCCTTCCGAGATGGTGCGGAGCTGGGTCAAGGCGAAGAAACGCTTCCTGAGTCACCCGACGTACACGCCGGAGCGAGCCGAGCGGTTCATCGAGATCCGCCGGCACATCATCAAGGCGCTGCAGGATGGTGGAGCCGGCCTACTGCTGGGATCCGACGCACCCCAGGTGTTCCAGGTGCCCGGCTTCTCCATCCATGCGGAGCTGCAGGCCCTGGTCGCCGCCGGACTGAGCCCCTATCAGGCACTGGCGGCGGGCACCCGCAACGTGGCGGCTTTCTTCGGAACGCTCGACGAATCGGGGACCGTCGCGCAGGGGAAGATCGCCGACCTGGTGCTCCTGGAGGCGAACCCCCTGGCCGACATTCGTAACGTGGCTCGGCGCGCCGGCGTCATGGTGCGCGGCCGCTGGCTTCCGGAACAGGCGCTCCAGGCGCGCCTGGACTCGATCGCGAAGGCGAGCCCGTAGAGGCCGCTCCCCGGAACCGGAGGCCCGCCATCGCGAGTCGGCCAACGGCGGTCAGACGACCCGCGGACGCGCCGTCAGTCGAGGTCGGTCTCGGGCCCCGCACTCACCTCGACGGTCCGAAGCGGCGGCAGCGGAGGAACCGGAGGCACCGCGACCGAAAGGTCGGGGAGCGGCACCTGGATCTCGGGCAGCTCGAGAGCCCGCACCTCCAGCCTCCGGAGCGGGACGTGGAACTCCTCCACGCGAACCCCTCCCGGTCCCGGCGAAGGGAACAGCGCATCGGAGTCGTCTCGCCGCTTCTTGAGCTCGACGGTGAAGCTCTGCTCGGAGCGATCGCGCATGACGCGGACCTCGACCGGACCCGCGTCGCGGCGGCGGATCAACCGCGCCACGTCACCGGGATCCTCCACCTCCTCGCCCCCGATGGAGAGGATCACGTCGCCCGCCTTGAGCCCCGCCTTCTGCGCCGGCGAGTCCTCGGCGACCCAGGTGATGAGCGCCCCGCGATCGTCGTCCAGACCGAAGTAGTCGGCCAGCTGAGAGTTGAGGTTCTGCAGGGAGACCCCCATCCGCCCGCGGCCGAAGCTGAACAGGCGAAATCCGCCCGCCCCTGCGCGGTCTCCCATGCGGTGGAGGCGCTCCCGCAGTCGCTCCATGCCGCCACGCAGGCCCTCGATGCGCACTCGCGGAGCCCACCGGCCCTCGCCGCCTGTGGCCCACGCCACGCCCTCGGGCCGCTCGCCCAACTCCACGTGGATCTGCCGTTCGCTGCCATCGCGGACCACGCCCAGCGAGACCGAGCGCCCGCCGGGAGTCTCACGCACGAGGCGCCGAAGCTGGACCACGCTCTCCACCCGGGTCCCGTTCCACCGGACGATGACATCGTCGTCCTCCAATCCGGCCTCGGCGGCCGGCGAGTCTTCGAGGACGTCCTCGACCACGACCCCATACTCTCCGGGCAGACTCAACCGCTTCGCGGCCTTCTCGTCCACATCCCGGATCTCCACCCCCAGGTAGGAGCCCTCTCCCTGGAAGTCGCCCGTGTACACGTGCACCAGCGGCGCCGCGGCTCGGGCATGCACCTCGGTGCGCCGCTCCCTTTCCGTCTTCTCCGCCTTCCCGGGCTTGTCCGGCTTCTCCTGCGCCCACGCGCTGTCGTAGGCCGTCGCCAGGCCGGCGACCAGCGTGACAGCGAGAGCGAAACCGCCCAGGCCGATCATCTGACGCTTCATGCTGACCTCCGCGTTCTTCTCCCACGAACACGGGACCGCTATGACCCGGTCTCGCGCCGCCACGCCTCTCCCCTCCTCACATCCCGCGCGGGCCCATGGGCCCGCGCATCCGTCCTCTTGGACGGCCGACGACGCGACAGGGTTGCCTGTCCGGGCGCTTCGGCCTACTTGCCCGGGGTCAGGAAGATCGGCACGCCGCCCTCGGTGGGCGCGATGACCATGTTGTTCTGGCCGTCTCCGACTTTGCCCAGCATCTCCAGATAACGCCAGTACAGATATCGCTGGCCGGTCGGCCCCCCCAGGCTGGCCGCGATGATGTCCTGCGCATCCCGGATCCCCTCGGCTTCCGCCCGCTTCTGGTTGGCCTGTTCCTCCACCACCTGCGTCTGAAACTGCTCCTTCTGGACCTGCTGTTCGCGGGCCAGCTTCTCCTCGATCGCCTGCCGGATCGCCTCCGGCGGAACGATCTCCCGGACGAAGAAGTCGGTCACCCGGATGCCGCGCGGCTCCAGCTTATCGGTCATGATCTGTCGGATCCGGGTGGCGATCCCGGCGCGCTCCTTCGAGAGGATGTCCTGGGCCGTCATCTCCGCGATGGCGTCGCGCGTGGCGGAGCGGTAGGTGTTGTACACGTAGGAATGAACGGCGGCCGGCTCTCCGACCGTGAGGTAGAGCTCCACCACGCTGTCGGGGACAAGCTCGTACCGGAACGCCGCATCCATCCCGATCTGGAGCTGATCGGAGGTGAGCGCCGTGAGATGCTCGCTCTGGCCCGAGCCGGGGTACTGGATCTCTCTCAACGGATAATTGGTCCAGGACCGGAGGATCGAATGGTACAGCCCCTGGCGGAAGGGCCGGGAGTCGACGGATCCCGTGAGCGGGTTGCGCTTCACGGCCACCTCGTACTGGTCGACCCGGTTGAAGCCGAACGACAACACCACGATGATCACGACGGCGGCGAGCGCGGCCGCGATGGTGCCGAGTCGCAGAGATTTCGTCTGCATGGGATCTCCTCCTTGTCCTACGGGATCAGGCTGGAAGCCATCTACTGCACATGAAGTGTCCGGGAGGAACAATAGCCTGTCGGGGGCGGCTCCGCGCCGGCTCGGACGGCCTGGCGGCGGTGAGCCCTACGGGCCCGGCGCCTCGCGAATCACGCGGATCGAGTGCCGCACCATGTTGAGGAAAGCGCCCAGGCTGGCGCCGTCGATCCAGCGGACCACCACGACCAGATCATCCCCGGGATCCACCCAGATCGCGTTCGTCCCGCCGCCCAGCGCGGCGTAGTTGTCCGCCGGCAACCCGGGCCACATCTCCCCATCCGTGTTCAGCCACCACATGAGGCCGTACCCGGGCCGAGCCGGCGTCGGCGTTCGGGCGGCGTACACCCAGTCGCGCGACACAACCCGCCGGCCGGCCCACCGGCCTTCGCGCAGGAACAGGTACCCGAAGCGGGCCTCATCCCGCGTGCTGATCCACAGGCCTCCCCCCCAGTGCCCTCCGCCGCTCACAGACTTCAGACGGCGCCCGTCGATGGTGGCCCAGGAGTTCCGGTACCCGTGCCATCGCCAGCTCTCCGAAGCGTCGATCGGATCCATGACGCGTCGTTTGAGCACGTCCGGAAGCGGACGTTTCCACACGTGGAGGAGCGACAGAGCGGCGAGATTCACCCGCACGTCGTTGTACTCCCAGAACGTGCCGGGCGGCTGTAGCGTCCGCCCACGCCCTCGCCGCCGGTCGGCCGCATCGGGCTTGCCCCACAGGGTCCCCTCCCACTCGCTGGTCTGGGTGAACAGGTGACGCCAGGTGATCGAGGCGTTGTGCGGAGAGTCGAACCAACCCGGGACGTAGTCTCGGACCCGGTCGTCCAGATCGCGGATCAGGCCATCGTCCAGAGCCAGGCCGCCCACGGTCGAGACGAAGCTCTTGGAGACGCTGAACGTCATGTCCAC
>JBHHYZ010000034.1:0-29386 GCA_046757845.1 Gemmatimonadota bacterium | reverse complement strand
AACACCCCTTCGAATGTGCTGAGGAACGGCAGTCTCTCTCCCCCGTGCTCGAAGCCTTCCGCGATGGCGGCGTATGGGACGCCGTCCCCGAACCGGCGCCACAGGCGCTGGACGGCGAACAGGGCGGCGTTGCGCAGGTCCAGGTCGCTCACGATCGGGTCGGCTGCACTTCTTCGGCTCCTCCTTCTTGTGTGGCCGCGCCCTCCCACCCCATGCCCATCGAGGCACCCCCCTAACCTATAAGGACGCGAAGTTGGCAAAAGCTTACAGGGGAGTTTCCGCGGTTTCGCCGCTGTGGAGGGCTCCGGGCTCCATAACCGGTTGAGATTGTGTTGATTAGCCGAGATGGGACCGAGATATTTTTGGTACCGGAAATTCGGGGCTGCAGCGCCAGTGGATCGCCGTGAGCGTCTCTCCGGGCCTCGTGCTCGAACAGGTGCACCCGCCGGCTCCGGACCGTCGCGCCCCGTCCAAGGCCTCGCACTCACCACGGCGGATACCGCTCGTAGTCCGGGGCCGGGGCTCCGGCACCTCGAGCCGGCTCCACGCCACAGGCCCGGGCCAGGTCCCGGGCCACTCGCTCGATCACGTCCCGGCCTTCCAGCTCCTCGAGCCAACAGGTCGGAATCCCGCCGGCACCGTGAAGCGTGCCCAGGAGGTTTCCCGTGATCGCCCCGGTCGAGTCCGAGTCCCCTCCGTGGTTCACCGCAAGCCGCACTCCGGAGGCGAAGTCCGAGGCCACCAGGGCGCAGTAGACGGAGATGGCGAGCGCCTCCTCGGCCACCCACCCCTGCCCCAGCGATTCGACCGCCTCGGGGCCGGGGCTCCCGCGTTCGGCCAGCCGGCACGCCTCGTCCAGGGCCTCCAGCGTCTCGGCCGAGGCTCCGGGAGCGCCCCCAGCCATGGACTCTCCGCGGGCCCGTGGCGTGCCCGGATCTCCTCGAGGCGGAGGAACTCGACGGGCGCGCCCAGCGCGTCGCCCACGGCGCCTCCGAGCAGGCAGCCCAGGACCCGGTCCGACGGTGTCGGTGTCGTGTGTTCGCTCCTTTCGTGTGGTGCGGGCGCGGCCGGTAGCTGGGCGCTTCCGCTACGAGGCCCGTCGCGCCAGTGCTCAAGCTAAGGAAGCCCTCCGACACCGGGCGGGGTTCCACGCCGCGAGAGGGGCGAGGCAGCCCTGCACGTCGACTCGATGGGCGGCTCCACCCGCACGAGATCCGGGCACCCGACGCCCGGCTGTCGGAGGGTCCGGTTATGGTTCTCCTGGCCGGGGAGGTGCATCCCCGAGCCGGGCCCGCCCGCGGGTGAAGTCGCGCGCATGGCGTCGCGTGCATGACTCGCGTGCCGCCGGCGTCGCGCATCGTCGCTACCACGCGCGGGCCCACACAGTCGACGCGGTTACTCGCACAGCCCGCCGGACCCCTCGGGGTCCGCGGGCCTTTCTGTGCGCGCCGGCCGGGGAGCCCTTCGGCCGTGCGATCGCGTGGGACTCGCCCGGAAGGCGCGGTCGCGGCGCGCGGGGAAACGCCCGCGGCAGGTGGGAAACCCGAGCGGCGCGCGGGGAACGCCAACAGAGTGCCGGCAGAGAAAGGAGAAACGCATGATCACCGAGCTCATGGCCCTGTCGTTCAAACCGTACATGGAGGTCCAGGAGTTCGCCATAAGGGGCTATCTGCAGGAGGCCAACCGGCGCTTCTTTCACCCGCTGGGCCTCATGCTGCACGCCGGCTTCGAGGAACGCCGGCTGGTGCTCAAGGGCGTGATCGACTGCCGGGACGACCCGGCGGGGATCGTGTTCGCCGGCGGAGATCTGGCCGCGGCGGGCCACCGCCAGGCGGCCGAGCTCATCTCGCGCCTCTGGGCGCAGCGGGGCCGCGACCGGCTCGATGAGTGCGGGTTCATGATCCAGCCGCCGGACAAGCTGTGAGGGGATGACGCACCGTTGACGTCCGGCGCCACTATGGGTCTGCACCTCCAGGCTGGCGCCGGCTGTTTGGAGCCACACCGGAGTTCTGGCTCAGCGGGCAGAGGAACTGGGATCTGTGGCACGCGATGCAGGGACCGGAGGCCCGTGACATCCGGAAGATCCGGCCGGTGGCGGGTTGGCGGCCCCGGGGCCAGGTGGATTGTTGACATCACCAGCGCAGGGCGTCATCTTCCTCCCTGTTTTCGATTTTCCCGAAAAGCGAAAACCCTGCACCGGAAGGAGCTATGCGCCAACAAGCGCTGAGGCCGATCGACATCGTTGTGGCGCTGAGGCTAGCCTTGGTTCCCAACGAACGCTACGAATCGCTGGGGCGCGTGCTCGGGATCAGTCTGAGCACGGCGCACGAGGCCGTGCGTCGTCTCACTCAGGCAGGCCTTCTGCGCCCCGGAAGTCGCGAAGCCAACGCGGGGGCACTGCTCGAGTTCCTCTCCCACGGCCTGCGGTATGCCTTTTTCGCGGAACTCGGCCCCGAGGCGCGAGGTGTTCCGACGGCTCACTCCGCCCCACCGCTCGATCAGGAAATCGTCTCGGACGATACGTACGTATGGCCCGCCGCGAGGGGCCCCATCCGCGGCACGACGCTTCTGCCGCTGTATAAGGGGGCGACGCATCTGGTCGACGGTGCACCTCGACTCTACCGAGCCCTGGCTCTCGCCGACGCCGTCCGGGTGGGGCGGGCACGCGAGAGGAAGCTGGCCATCGAACACCTGGAGCAACTCCTGGGGTCGCCTGATCCCCCGGCGTGAGCGCGAATCGGGAACTCTTGTCCAGGGTCGTTCACAAGGTGCGGCCGCTCCTGGAGGATCTCGTCTTCGTCGGTGGCGCCGTCATGGAGCTGTACTTCACCGACCCGGCTTCGCCGCGCGTTCGTCCAACTACCGACACTGATGCCATTTGCGGAGTCACGACCTACGTCGAATACCACCGCTTCGGTGAACGGCTCAACGAGCTCGGCTTCACTCAGAGTGCGGCGGAGTCGGACCCTCCCTATCGCTGGACAAGCGGGCACGAGGTGCTCGATGTGATTCCGGCGGGCGAGTCGGTGTTCGGCTTCAGTGGTCGATGGCATCCCGAAGTGCTGGCATCGGCGGTCTGGCAGGACCTGGAGCCAGGTCTTTCGATTCGCCTCGCACGTCCCGAAGTGTTGCTCGCGACGAAGCTCGAAGCCCACGAAGATCGCGGCTCGGATGACCCGTTGGCCAGCCGGGACCTCGAGGACATCGTGGTCCTGATCGCAAATCGCCCGGAGCTGGTGGACGAGGTTCTCAGTGCCGCCGCGCCGCTCCGGGCATGGGTCCGAGACAGAATGCGTCGGCACTTTCCACCCAGCGTCGTCGCGGAGCTCGTGGCCGCGTCCTTGCCCGAGGTTCGAATCGTCCCGGATCTGCTCGACACCACCTTGGCTCGAATCGCGCGCCTGAGCGGCTAGCCGAAGGAAGGTACGCGAAAGTCATCTCGGGTTGATGCCGTCTTGAGCCCCGCTCCCAGACTGAGGCATGAAAGCGCAGGTTCGCCCCACGGCCGGACCGCGGCGGCCCGAAGCTACTACTGGCGGAGGCCGTCGAGGTGCGGCGTTTCGAGGGCGAGCCCCGTCACGAGCGATTCCTGGACCGGCTCCCCGTCCGGCTCGGCGAGGAGGCGATCGGAAGCATCGTGCGACGTGAGCTCACACGGGAGGCTCTACGGGAGCTGATGGAGGAGCTGGCCCGGACCGCGCCGGATGGCGAGCCGCGACGCTGGATGCCGATCTGTACGCCAAGCGCGACCAGGTCTTCCGGGATGTCCAGGGGATCAAGGATCGTCTCCGGCTGAACATCGAGTTCGCCAGGCCGGAACAGTTCGTCCCGGCGCTCGCCGGGAGCGCCGACCGGCATCTCTTCATCGACCGGGTGGGCGACGTAGGTTTCTACCACTATGACCCCTACGCCCAGCCTTCGTCGAAGATCGTTCGTGGGTTCCGAAAGGACCTGCTGGACGCCGAGCGGTTCGTGAACAGCGGGATGGTCGACCCCCGTCGATTCCTCGAGTTGGTCAAGGAGATCCCCGACTCGGCGTACGCGAGGTACCCCAAGTTGAGCCGCGGCTCCGTCCTCGCGGCGGTCCAGGACGTCCTCTCGAAGATCGAGTGAGGCGACGATCCGGTCCCTTGCGGATCCGGGGACGGGCAGCGGAACTGGGACTGGAAGATGATCTCGCTTCGGTAGACGCCCTGGGGCCGCGGCCGGAAGCCGGGGTCCACGCCCAGGATCTCGCGGGCCCGCTCCACCGTCTCCCGGATGGCGAGCCGGGAGTTGGAGGCGTGCTTCCGCAGCTCGTCGCGCCCCACGATGATCGAGACCAGGTAGTCGCCCAGGCCGCCGTCCCGCCGTACCTCGTACTGGGAGCACACGAAGATCCCCTTTCGCACGCTTCCCTTGGTGGGAAAGGAGTAGCGGGGCGATTTCGACACGACCCCCTGCCCCGTGGAGCCCTGGATCTCGAAGCTCGGCCGGTACGCGTCGTCGATCGTGCACTGGAGGAACGAGGGGATCTTCCGGTGCACCCAGTCGAACACGGGGTCGTGGCGGTCCACCTTGTTGTCGCGGATGTAGGAGGCCCACCCGTGGGGGACCCGCTCGAAGATGCCCTCGGAGACGTCCGCCCGGCAGCGGTCGCAGAATCGGATGTCGTGCATGGGCCCACTCCTGAGGCGGAAAGCGCGGCGGCCATCCGGACAACGCGCGGATGGCGCCGCGGGATCCCCTCTCGTCCTCCTTTTCTCGGGCATCGGCTCTGGGACTTGAGAGCCCGTTGATCCCGCCCTCCATCCTGGAGAGACGGCCCCGCTCCGCGCCTCCGGCTGCACGGCGGTGCCGCGATCCCGCTCCGGAGGTATAATGTGGAACGTATGGCGCTCTCTCAGATCACCTGGCAGGACGTCCAGCAGCTGCCGGACGACGGGAATCGCTACGAGGCGATCGAGGGCGAGCTGTACGTGACGGCGGCGCCCTCCTTCCGTCACCAGAGGATCGCGATCAAGCTGGCTCGCTCGCTGGCGAAGATCCTCGAGGATCCAGGCTACGGTCTGATCGTCACGGCGCCGGTGGGTGTGGAGTTCCCGGTGGCCGCCGAAGGAGTCCAGCCGGACCTCGTCTTCGTGTCGAAGGCGCGCCGCGGGATCGTGGCCGAGGATTGGATCCGCGGCGCTCCGGACCTGGCGGTCGAGATCCTCTCACCCACCACGGCCGCCCGCGACCGCGGCGTGAAGCTCAAGCTGTACGAGCGCCAGGGCGTCGGCCAGTACTGGATCGTGGACCCCGAGGCGGAGGCCGTCGAGGTGTGGCGCTTCGAGGGCGAGCCCCGTCACGAGCGATTCGTGGACCGTCTCCCGGTCCGGCTCGGCGAGGAGGCGATCGGAGAGATCAGCCTGGGCGACATCTTCCGCCGCGAGGGGTGAGGCCCGCTTCCTGGACCGGTCCCTCCGTTCACCGGTTTCAGGCCCGATCCGCTCGGCATTTCAACCCTTCGGAGCGCGAACGGGCGCGTTTGTCGCACCCTGACGGCCTCTGACCCCTTCTGACACTTGTCGGCCCGCCATCACGCCTCCTAGCGTTCAAGCGAACCCCCGGGACACCTCGGCTTCAGAGGGATAGGGCGCCCCCGATGTCCCCGGACAGCGAAGCCGGGATCGTGGAAACAAAGGCGCAATGATGATCAATCGGCGCATGCTTCCCCTGTTTCTGATGTCGGCCATGCTCGGCGTGGCGTGCGCGGAGGATTCGACCGGGCCCGACCCGGACACCGAGCTCGCTCGATTCGTGGGAACATGGGTGGCCACGAGCTTCGTGCTCGCCAATCTCAGCAACCTCTCCCAGGAGATCGATGAGATCGCCCTGGGAGGCGCTTTCACCCTGACGGTGAGCTCCGACGGACGGTTCACCACCGATGAGGTCGTCCCGACTGATCGTGTTCCCCGCGGGATGGAATCCGGGACCATCCGCATCACGAGCGGCACCACGCTGGATCTCACCTTCGAAGTGTCCGGCGGGAGTGGACAGACTATAACCATTTCCGTCCTGTATCAGTTCTCCGATTCCGACCGAACCCTCACCCTCGTAACGCACGGGGACGACGCCGACTTCAATGGCGACGGCAAGTCCGAAGGCGCCCGCCGCACACTCGCGCTGGTGAAAAGTTGAGACCGCGCCGGTCGGGCGCGATCTGCGGCCTCTGCGGCCTCTGCGGCCTCCTGGCCCTCGGGGCCCCATCTTCACGCGCCTGGGGGCAGGGCGTCGGCATCGCGCCCCACGTGGGCACGCTGGGCGTGGGCGCCGATCTCGCCGTGGCCCCGGTCGATCGGGTCTCGTTTCGAGCCGGCGGGAACTTCTTCCCGTTCGACATCGATATCACGGCGTCGGACATCGACTTCACCATCGACCTTCCATCGCCCCAGTTCACCGCGCTGCTGGACCTGTTCCTGGCCGGGAGCTTTCGCCTCAGCGGAGGTCTGCTGTTCTCCGGCGATGACGTGAGCCTGGACGCCAACTTCACCGGCACCATCGACATCGGGAACACCACCTACACGGCGGCCGATGTGGGCACGCTCACCGGCGTCATCGTGAACGACGATGTCGCGCCGTACGCGGGAATCGGCGTCGGGAAGGTGGCGGGCGGCGGAGTCGGGTTCCTCCTCGATCTCGGCGTGGTGTTCCAGGGGGATCCGAGGGTGGAGCTGACAGCGAACGGTCCGATCGCGTCGGATCCGTCGTTTCGGGCGGATCTGGAAACGGAGCGGCGGGACATCGAGGACGACGTGGAGCTGTTTCGATACTACCCGGTCATCACGCTCGGATTCTCGGTCGGGCTCTAGCGCCCCGGAGGACACCATGAAAGCACCCAGAGTCGTCTTATTACTGTTGCCGTTGGCGGTGGGGGTCGTCTGGCTCGGCTGCGATTCGCTCCAGGGGATCAAGGGGATCGAGTCCCCGTTCGTCACCTTCGATCCCGTGCTGGTGTCATGTTCGTGGTCGGGCGGGATAAAAGGAGAGCCCAACGATTGTAGGCGACTCGGGCCCCCGGCGAGCAAGGTCGTGGGCCGCCTATGTCCCCCGACCTCGGTGTTGCTGCGCAACTTCAGCCATGGGCCGTCGTTCGACGATGCACCGAACTTTGCCGGTCTCCACATTCGCAATAACTGCACGATCCCCGTGAGCTACAGTCTCTGCGTGGCCAAGGGCTCGCTGGAACAGCCCAGATTCGGGATGCAGCAGTGTGCGACAGATCCTTTCGACACGCCGTTGAGTCGCCTTACTCCCGTGGACCTCGGTCCGGGCCTGGCCCACCATATCAACGCGACTCTGGGTCTCTTCGTGGTCGTCATGTGGTGCAGCGACCAGTCACAGCTTACGGGGCCCCCGCTCGCGTCCCGGGTTCACTGTTTCGCGGCGCGTTAGGAGGAGCGGGCCGTGGCGACGTCCTCCGTCGCCGACCTCATTCGAAGGTTCCGGCCGCCGCCACGTGGAGCGTGCGCCATTCCTCCTCCGGAGTCCAGGCGTGGACGGTCGTCCCCGCATCGCCGGGGCATTCGGCCGTGGGATCGCCGGATGCTAGAGCTCCAAGGAGATTCTCCAGCTCCGGGCAATAGGTGTCGCCGGGCTCGCTCCTGAGGAGCCGAAACTCGCGGGAGAACAGGTAGACCCAGTGGATCCCCGAGCTCGGGCGCCCTTCCAGGGTGACGACTCTGATCCCCTCTGACGTCGCCTCGATGCTCGCCGTCGCATTGTAAGGAAGTCCGCTCGCCCGGTTGGCCGGTGTGGGAGGAAACACGAAGTAGCGCACGGGCGACCCTTCCGGGCAGCTCGTGCACGCGAACTCGGCGTCCGGGTCCTCCGGCGAGCTCGAGAACGGCTTCTCCGGGTCCAGGACGGCCAGCATCGCCCCGGCTCTGGCGTTGCTGATGCCACCCACCAGGAGAAGGTCTCCGGCCGGCCGCGGAAGTCGCGTGATCACCCGGATCCATCCCGAGTTCACGAAGCGGCTTTCGACCTGGCCGTCCGGCGTGAGGATCAGCAGCACCGAGGGCCACCACGTGTAGTGATTCACCGACCATGCGATTCTGGGACGGCCGTTCAGATCCACTACCTTCAGGATACCGGCCACCCAGGGTGGGTTGAAGGATGTGCGGCCGAACTGAAGGTTCCGCTCGAGCGCGAGGCGCCAGTTGAGGGTTCCGGACTCGGAGAGGCTCAACAGCTCGCCGTGCAGCAGGTCATCGTCTCCCGGCCCTCTCAAGTTGACGGACACCAGACGGCTGTGTCCGCCGGCGCCCGAGTCGAGCACGCGCGTGGCCAGGGGCGCTGTGAACGACGCTCCCTCCGGGTGCTCGTACGCCCACAGCAGTTCGCCTTCGAAGTTCCGCGCCAGGATCCGCGTTCCCGACGCGCTGAGCCGGTAGGAGTCCGGAACCTCTCCGGCCGGCCGGCCCCGATGGCCGAAGCTCGAGGCCCAGGCGGCCAGCACCACCAGGACGAGGACCAGCGACAGGCCGCTCCACAGTAGCCACCGACGGCGGATTCCGTCCGGGGTCGTCTCCGGCGGGGCTCCTCCACTCCCGGCCAGCCACTCATCCAGCTCCCGAGTGAAAGCGAACACGGGACGGACCGGCGTCGAGCCCGGCACCCGGTGTACGGGCATCCCCCCCTGTTTCTCCCACCGCATGACGGTCCTGATGTCCCGGTCCAGATAGCGCGCGATCTGCTTCCAGGACCGGAGGCGGCGGCCCCGGCTCTCGGGTCCGGAACCTTCGTCCAGCGTCATGAGCACATCCTGCAAGGAGTCGCGAGGACTACTGGTGGCATACGCGTGCCCCGTCGAAGGGCCTGGGAAGACACGGCCCGGCGGACCAGCGCCGCGGTGTCACAACCTGGCCGATTCTGACCGGTCCTGACGCTTGAAAGCTTAGCGCCTCCAAGCGTGGGAGACAACAGAGCGCGCGGCGAGTTCAGAGCCCGTTGATCCCGCTCGCCATGCTGGAGAGGCGGCCCCGCTCCGCGCCTCCGGCTGCACGGCGGTGCCGCGGTCCCGCTCCGGAGGTATAATGTGGAACGTATGGCGCTCTCTCAGATCACCTGGCAAGACGTCCAGCAGTTGCCGGACGATGGGAATCGCTATGAAGCGATCGAGGGGGAGCTGTACGTGACGCCGGCGCCCTCCTATCGACACCAGAAGATCTCGCACAGGCTGGAGCAGGCGCTCCTCCGCTGTCTCGAAGAACCGGGCCTTGGTTCGGTGCCGGACGCGCCGTTCGCCGTCGAGTTTCCGGCCACGGGAGAAGGTGTGCAGCCCGACATTCTCTTCGTCTCCCGCGCGCGCCACGGCATCATCCGCGCTGCGAGCATCCGGGGGGCGCCAGGGCGTCGGCCAGTACTGGATCGTGGACCCGGAGGCAAACGAGGTCGAGGTATGGACCTTCGCGGACGGGCCCCGCGCCGAGCGCTTCCGAGATCGGCTGCCTGTCCGGCTGGAGGGAGACACCGTCGGCGAGATCGATCCCTCGAGCGGGTTCCGCGAGGGCTGAGGACTAAGCCCGGCGCGACGCCTCCTTCCGGTTGCCCCCAGCGCGCGGACCCGGGCGGATCCAGTGTTCAACGGGTTGGCTCAGGAACTCCTCGAGGGGGACTCCGTCGCCACCGACCAGGAGGGTGCGCATGGGCTCGAACCTTTCGGCGAACTCCCTGAGCCCGGTTCGAGCCTGGCGGGTCCGTCCGCTCTTCACCTCGATCGCGGTCAGCCTACCCCAGGAGCGCACCACGAAATCCACTTCGCGGTTCCGCTCGCGCCAGTAGAACAGCTCGCAGGTGCCCGCGACCGCCGCGTTGGCCAGATACGCCCCCACGGCGGACTCGACCAGCCGGCCCCAGAGCTCTGCATCGCCTCGCAGCTCCTCCGGGGCGAGGCCGGAGGGCGCCGTGAACAGCGCCGTGTTGAGCACCTGCAGCTTGGGGCTCGAGGCACGACGGCGCACCTCCGCTCCCGAGTATTTCTGCAGGCCCGTCACCATGCCGGCCCCGGCCAGGAGATCGAGGTAATGGGCCAGCGTCGTGGTGTTCCCCGCGTCCTCGAGCTGGCCCAGCATCTTGTTGTAGGACAGGATCCGCCCGGAGTAGGCGCAGCTCAGATGGAACAGACGGCGCAGAAGGGCGGGCTTGTCCACGCGAGAGAGCAGCAGGACGTCGCGCGAGATCGTGGTCTCGATGATCGAGTCGAGGATGTAGCGGGACCAGCGGCGGGGGTCGTCGGCAAGCGGTGCGGCACCCGGATAGCCACCGCAAAACAGATAACGCTCGAGGGTCCATCCGAACGCCGCCCGCATCTCGCCGAACGACCAATGCGGCAGGTGAATCACTTCGAAACGGCCGGTCAGGCTCTCCGTGAGCCCCCGCGCCACAAGCAGCGGCGCCGAGCCGAGCAGCATGACCTTGAGCGGACACTTGGTTCGCGTGTCCTCATCCCACAGGCGCTTTACCGTCTCGGACCAGCCGGGCATCTTTTGGATCTCGTCGAGCACCAGCACCGCGCCCGGCCGGCTCGCATCACGCACGGCGAGGCGAGCGGCCTCCCACTGCTGCTCCAACCATTCCGAGCCACGCAGGGTGGGTTCGTCCGCGCTGGCGTAGCGCGCGGTCAGGCCGGACTCCTCCGCCACCTGCCAGGCGAGCGTCGTCTTCCCGACCTGTCGCGGGCCGGTGAGCGCCAGCAGGAACCTTCGCTCCTCGGCAAGCCGACGAGCGAGGATCGACCCCTGGGGTCTGCGGAATGGTGTCTTCTGTTTACTTTCCATGTTGAGTAATTTTACTCACTATACTGAGTAAATACAAGACCGCTACGGTGGGCACGGATGCCAGGGGCACGGGCCTTGCCAGGTCCTGAGCGGGGCGGACGAGTGGCCCGGGATGGCGGACACGTGATCCAGGGCAGCTCGAGACCTTCGGGCGAGGCCGGGAGGTTCGGCCGAGGCAGGAGAGGCTGCCGGCCAAGGGATGGCAGGCCCGGCGGAAGGGGACGAAGGCGCATGGAACATCGTCATGGGGCGGCCCTGGGGCCGCGGCGACGCGGCGCCCGATCTGAGCGGTCACGGTCCGGCGCGGCGCTCGGCGGATGGAGCGCCGCAGCGGCACCCGGCGTCTTTCTGGGCGGCCTGCTCGCGCTCGCGGCGGCCTGCGGGGGCGGGACCAGCGGACCGGGGGCTCCGCCGCCTCCGCCCCCGCCCGCGCCTCCCACCTTCTCGTTCGAAGACCTACGAAGCGGGAACATCGACAAGATCCTCCACTGCTCGGGCCCCCTGTGGAACCCGGAGGAGCACGACGGCTACCTGGCGGGCTTTCCCACCACGAAGTCGTTCATGGTCCGCCTGGGGCTGAACCTGGGCGACACGCGCTTCACCTTCGCCGAGACCCTGGAGAAGATCCAGGATCAGATCGATACGTACTCGGCCGAGCTGCCGTTCCTGTCGATCGGCTTCAACAAGAAGCTCGCCGATGGCACGCCGGTCGGGCTCGACAAGGAAGTGGCTCAGGGGGACTTCGACTCGGAGCTCACGGCGCTGGCCGGGCTCCTCAAGGGGCTCAACCGGACCGTGTTCCTGCGGATCCCGCCGGAGGCCAACGGGTTCTGGAACGGCTACTCCCCGGCCTTCCTGCCCGACGCCTACCGCCACATCGTGGCCCTGTTTCAGGTCCGCGGGGTGGCCAACGCGGTCTACGTGTGGAACGTGAAGCTGGTGCTGAACCAGCAGCCCCCGCTGATGGACTTCTATCCCGGAGACGCCTTCGTGGACTGGTGGAGCATCGATCTGTTCAGCCCGGACTTCCTGAACCCCACGCTGAAGGGCCGGGTGACGGCGTTCCTGGCGGACGCGGCCGGGCGAGGCAAGCCCGTGATCATCCCCGAGAGCGCCCCCTCGACCCTGGATCCCGACGCGCAGTCCACCTGGGACGACTGGTTCGTGCCCTACTTCGGGCTGATCAACGGCGATCCCAACGTGAAGGCGTTCTGCTACAGCAACCGGGACTTCGCCAAGAACGACGTGACGCTGACCGCCTGGGGGAACATGCGGATCGACCAGTCCGCCCTGAAGCCCCTCTACCAGGCGGAGCTGCTGGGCTCGCAGTACCAGCACCAGCCGTGATCCCGGACGGCGACTGGGTCGACGTCCGCCGGCCGGCCGCGATCCTGCTCGACGCGGAGCCGTGGCTGGCGAGCCCCGGCGTGGCGCTGGATCTGGCTTGCGGCGCGGGGCGAAACGCCTTGTTCCTGGCCGAGCGCGGCTGGCGGGTCCTGGCGGTCGACCTGTCGCGCGACGGGTTCCGCCGCCTGTCGCGCCGCGCGCGAAGCCGCGGTCTAACGATCCAACCCGTCCTGGCGGATCTGGAGCGATTCGGGGTGCGGCCGGGCCGCGTCGACCTGGTGGTCAACACCCACTTCCTGCTCCGCTCCCTCTTCCCGCTCATCCGGGCGGCCCTGCGGCCGGGCGGGCTCCTCCTGTTCGAGACGTTCGGGATCGACGAGCTGGAGACGCTGGGCGGCGACGTGCGCCGGGCCTACGTCCTGGAGCGGGGCGAGCTGCCGCGGGCGTTTCCCGGCTTCGAGATCCTCCTGCACGAGGAGGGGGTGTTCGAGCGCGAGGAGGGGGAGCGGGGCCTGGCGCGGTTGATCGCCCGCAAGCGCGCCTGATCGCTCGCATCCGCGGCGCCTGAGCGGCCGCAATCGCGGCGCCTGAGCGGCCGCATCCGCGGCGCCTGAGCGGCCGGGGGGATCGTCGATCGCTTCGCTCGAGCGCCACGGGAGCTTCTCCGCGGAGGTAGTCTGGCGCGCACCGGGAGCCTGGACGAGCCTGCCGCATGGTGTTAGTTTATTATCATGTATGATAATTATCACCAAGCGCCCGCGCCACTGGCCGGATGCCAGATTCGCGACCTCCGCCGGGCTCGGGGCTGGAGCCTGGATGAGTTGGCCCGCCGGGCAGGCACCAGCGCCCCCACGGTGCACAGATACGAGAGCGGCTGGGACCGCTTCGAGCTCGCGACTCTCCGCAAGATCGCGAGCGCGCTGGGAGCGAGCTTCGAGGTTCGGTTGCGGCCGACCTGGCGCACACTCCTAAACGAGCCACTTGGCGCGCCGGAGCTGGTCCGGCGGATCGCTCCGCTGTTCTGGGACAAGCCGCTCGCGGTCTCGGATCTCACGGATCATGCGCGCTGGGTACTGGGCCGCGTCCTGATGTTCGGAGAGCCGGAGCAAGTACGGGCGGCTCGTCGCTTTTTCGGCGACGAGGCGATTGCGGACGCTGTGCGGGCCCGAGCCATCGATGCGCGGACCCGGAACTACTGGAACCTCATTCTGTCGCAACGCCATGCATCCGAAGGTCCTGAGTCCCGGCGCCTGGAAGACGGTCCGTAGGCTCGCGGCCGGCGGGTGGCTCGAGCCCTGGACGCTGGCCGGCGGCACCGGCCTGGCGCTCCGGCTCGGACACCGGTACTCGGAGGATCTCGATCTGTTTCGGCCCGAGGCCTTCGATTCCGACCGGCTGGCCGAGGCCATCTCGGAAGTGGGGCCGGTCACCATCCAGAGCCGTGCGGCTGACACCCTTCACCTACGCCTGGAGGGACTGCGGCTCAGCTTTCTGCGGGCCAAGCCGCCTCTACTGTTCGCGACCGAGCCTTACCGCGGGCTGAACCTGGCCGATCCTCGGGACATCGCCGTGATGAAGGTGATCGCCATCGGCGGCCGCGGCAGCCGCAAGGATTTCGTGGACCTGTACTTCTACCTGCGGGCCGGGGGGAGCCTGGGCGGGATCTTCTCACTCCTCGCCCGTCGTTTCCCGCGGGTCGATTACAACGAGTACCATCTCGTCAAGAGCCTGGTGTTCTTCGAGGACGCCGAGACCGAGCCCATGCCGCGGATGATCCGTTCGGTGGAGTGGTCGGAGATCAAAGAAACCTTGATCGCGGAGGTGCGTGGGCTGGCGTAGGGTTGCACGGCGGCCACCCGGTTCCGCCGGGCCCGTGCCGCCGACCTCCGGCCGGCTCTTCTCGGCTCCTCTAATCTCACGCGTCGCTCCTCCCGCTCGGTTTCATTCCGCGCCCGCCCTCCCCCGCTTTCGCTGTTCCCCGCCCCGTGTAACTTAGCCGGGCCGTCCGGTTCGACCGCAACTTCGCCAGGAGAGGCACCTCATGCGCCGCCGCGCCGGTCTCGGCTTCACCCGTGCATTCCGGTCGCGGATTCCGCTCGGGCTCACCCTCGGGCTCGCCCTGGCCGTCTCGGCCTTCGACCTCCCGCAGCAGACCCCGGCGCCGGGGCCGTCCTCGGACGCGGCCTCCGTGGCGGCCGCCGGCAAGGCGCGGGCCGCCGGCTCCGCCCGTGTGCGGGCCGGGCCGGCGGTGGATCCCTCGTATCTGAAGCTCCTGAAGTGGCGCTCGCTCGGGCCCACGCGCGGCGGCCGCGTGCTGGCCGTGGAGGGGGATCCGGCGCGCGAGCGCGTCTTCTACCAGGGCACGGCGGGCGGCGGCGTGTGGAAGACGGAGGACGGCGGCCTGAGCTGGCACAACATCTCCGACGGTTACTTCGGCGCGGGCTCGGTGGGCGCGATCGCCGTGTCCCGCTCGGACCCGGACGTGGTCTACGTGGGCATGGGCGAGTCCTGCGTGCGGGGCAACGCCACGGACGGCGACGGCCTGTACCGGTCCCTGGACGCCGGGAAGACGTGGACGCACGTGGGGCTGGAGCGGACACTCCACATCGCGCGGGTCCGGATCGACCCGCGGGATCCCAACACGGTCTACGTGGCCGCGCTGGGGGACGTGTGGGGCCCGAGCCCGGAGCGCGGGGTGTACCGCTCGCGCGACGGGGGGCGCACGTGGAAGAACGTCCTGTACCGGGACGAGAACACGGGGGCCATCGACCTGGTGCTCGACCCTTCCCGGCCGGACGTGCTCTACGCCTCCCTGCTCGAGCTCCGGCGTTTCCCCTGGGGCTTCCGGAGCGCCGGGCCGGGCACGGGCCTGTTCAAGTCGACCGACGGAGGGGACACGTGGACGGAGCTCACCGACCGCCCGGGCCTGCCCTCCGGGCTCAAGGGCCGGATCGGGATCGCGGTCTCGCCGGCCCGGCCCGATCGGGTGTGGGCCATCGTGGATGCCGAGCTCGGCAAGAAGGGCGTGTTCCGCTCCGACGACGGCGGCGCCACCTGGACGCGCGTGAACCACGACGCGGACCTCACCCAACGGCCCTGGTACTACCACCACATCTTCGCCGGCCCGGCCGACGCGAACACGGTCTACGTGCTCAACGTCCGCATGTGGAAGTCGACCGATGGGGGCGAGACGTTCAAGCCCGTCGCCGTGCCCCACGGCGACAACCACGACCTGTGGATCGACCCGCGCGACCCGGCCCGTATGGTGGAGGGCAACGACGGCGGCGCCACGGTGAGCTTCGACGGGGGCCGCTCCTGGTCTACCCTGCTCAACCAGCCCACCGCGCAGATCTACCACGTGGCGGTGGACGACCAGGTCCCCTACCGGGTGTACGGCGCCCAGCAGGACAACACCACGCTCTCGCTGCCCAGCCGCTCCGACGCCGGCCGGATCACGATCGAGGACTGGTACACGGTGGGCGGGGGCGAGGCGGGCTACATCGCGCCGCGGCCCGACGACCCTCAAATCGTCTACGCGGCCGACCACCACTGGCTGTACCGCTGGGACGGCCGCACCCGCCAGGTGCGCGACATCTCGCCCAACCCGGAGACGCACTACGGCTGGGGCTCGGCCGACATCAACGACCGGTTCTGGTGGACCTACCCGGTGGTCCTCTCCCCGCACGATCCCGGCGTGCTGTACGTGACCTCGCAATACGTCCACCGCTCGACCGACGCGGGCCGGAGCTGGGAGATCATCAGCCCCGACCTCACCCGCCACGATCCCTCCACCCTGGAGCGGACGCCCGACTACCTGCACCCCGAGACGGGGAAGTACTGGGGCCCGATCACGCGCGAGGCGTACGGGCCCGAGTGGTACGCGACGATCTTCGCCTTCGCGGAGTCGCCCCTCCAGGCGGGCGTGCTGTGGGCCGGCTCCGACGACGGCCTCATCCACCTCTCGCGCGACGGAGGCGCGCACTGGCGCGACGTGTCGATCCCGGACCTGCCCGAGTTCGCGCTGATCAGCATCATCGAGCCCTCCCCGCACGATGCGGCCACCGCCTACGTGGCGGCCACGCGTTACAAGCTCTCCGACCGCCGGCCCTACCTGTACCGCACGACGGACTTCGGCCGGACCTGGACGAAGATCACCGACGGGATCGCCGAGAGCGATTTCACCCGGGTGATCCGGGAGGACCCGGGGCGGGCGGGCCTGCTGTTCGCCGGGACCGAGACGGGCGTGTACGTCTCGTTCGACGCGGGCGCGCGCTGGCAGCCGCTGCGCTTGAACCTCCCGGTGGTCCCGGTCCACGACCTGGCGGTGAAGGATGGCGACCTGGTGGCGGCCACCCACGGGCGGGGCTTCTGGGTGCTGGACGACGCCGCGCTGCTGCGCCAGTTGGACCCGGCGGCCCTGGCCGATCCGGTCCACCTGTTCCGGCCGCGCCCCACCATCCGCTACGGGCGCGGCGCCTTCCACGCGGCGGCGTTCTCGGGGGGCGCGGGGCCCGCGGGCGGGGACGGGACGGGCGCCAACCCGCCGGACGGCGTGGTGATCCCCTACTACTTCCGGGAGAAGCCCGAGGGCGAGGTCACGCTGCGCATCTTCCGGGGCGATACGCTGGTGCGGAGCTTCTCGAGCGCGACGGAGGAGGCCGCGCCGCGCACGGGGTTCTTCGAGCGGGCGCGCGGCGACCGGCGCGTGCGCGCGGGCGCCGGGGCGAACCGCTTCGTGTGGGACACGCGCTATCCGGGGGCCGACGTGATCGAGGACGCCGTGTTCCAGGGCCGGGCCGACGGCCCCAGGGCGCCGCCGGGCGTCTACCGGGTCGAGCTCGCCGCCGGGGGCCGGACCCTGAGCCGGGAGTTCCGGATCCTCCGCGACCCGCGGATCGAGGCCACCGACGCGGACCTCCAGGAGCAGTTCCGCTTCCTGATCGCCACCCGCGACGAGCTCACCCGGACCATGGACGTGGTGCGGAAGATCCGGCGCCTGAGGAAGGACGCCGAGGCGCGGGTGGAGCGCGCCGGGGGAGGGCCGGAGCTGGAGGCGGCGCTCAAACGGCTGAACGACCGGCTGTATCCGCTCGAGGAGCGCCTGGTGCAGTACCGGGCGCGCGCCGGCCAGGACCTGATCGCCCAGCCCACGGGGATCGACAGCAAGCTGGCGCGGCTGCTCGCCTTCGCCTCGATGGGCGACGCACGGCCCACCCGCGGGGAGCGCGACCTGCTGCGCCGGCTCTCGGCGGGGGTGGCCGAGCGGGCCGCGGCGCTGGAGGCAGTCAAGCGCGGCGAGTACGCGGAGCTCGTGCGGCTGACCGGGCTCGAGGGGCGAACCCCATGACACCGGCGCGAATCGTATGATTCGGGAGATCGTCCCCGGCTTCTTCTGGCTCCAGGAGTGCGGGCCGGACCGCCCGGGCTTCACCGCCACCCGCAACACGCATCCGGTGGACTGGTACGTCCCGGGCCGGGAGGTGCACGTCCCGCAGAACGCCTACCTGCTGCGGGCCGGCAAGTCGCTCCTGTTCGACACGCTGTCCCCGGCCGGCGGCGAGCAGGTGCTCCGCGAGCTGGAGGCGGTGCTGGAGGGGCGCGGCCTGGACTACCTGGTGGTCTCCCATCCGGACGTCCCGCACGCGGGCAACACGCACCGCATCCTGGCCGCCCATCCCGAGACGGCGCTGGTGGCGCCGGCCACGGGCGACATCCACGCGCTCTACCACCTGGAGGACTCGCTCAGAGTGGGCCCGGGCGACGGGCTGGACCTGGACGGCTTCCGGGTCCGCTTCCACGAGGCCACCTTCCTGGACGCGCCGCTTTCGATCTGGATGAGCGAGGAGTCCACGAACGCGCTGTTTCCGGTCGACTGGATGGGCTTCCCGCACATGCGCGGCGAGTGCGGCCGGTTCGCCGAGGAGCTGGAAGGGCTGGACGAGGAGGCGTGGCTCAGCCGCCTGATCGACTTTCACGGCCGGGTGATGTTCTGGTACGAGTACGTGGAGGTGCCCAAGACGCGGGCCGAGATCGACCGGCTGATCCGCGCGCTCGCCCCCTCCCTCCTCGCGCCCGCCCACGGCCTGGTGATCCGCGAGGAGCCGGCCCGCTACATGGAGCTCATCAAGCGAGCCGTGGCGGCGATCGCCGAGCGCGGCCGGGTGGGGACGCTGGGATGACGCAGGGACCGCAGGGGACGGGCGGACGC
This sequence comes from Gemmatimonadota bacterium, assembly GCA_046757845.1. Classification (GTDB taxonomy): domain Bacteria; phylum Gemmatimonadota; class Gemmatimonadetes; order Palauibacterales; family Palauibacteraceae; genus JBHHYZ01. Next base: position 11,029 of record JBHHYZ010000034.1, on the reverse strand, counting down.
GGGTTCGAGTCCGGGGCGAGCGGCGGGCCGGCGGGCCGAGAGCCCGGGAGTGCGGCGGCCGGGGCCTCCGCCACGATCCCGCTGTCCGGCGACGTCCGGTGGGTGAACGAGTGCTTCCCGGTGGACGGCCGCCACCTGCACGTCTCGATCTACCTGATCCGGGCGGAGGGAGGCTACGTGGTGGTCGACTCGGGCTCCTTCTACCATCGCGAGAGCCTCTCGGCCCGGCTCCGTGCCGCCACGGCGCCGGAGGGCGTGCGGGCGCTCATCCTCTCCCACACCGACTACCCCCACTCGGGCAACGTCGGCGCGTTCCGCCGCGAATGGGGCGACATCGAGATCGTGGCCTCCTCGGGGGCGCCGGAGATCCAGGGCCTTCCCTACGCCACGAAGTCGACCCTGGGCGGGACGCTCCGCGTGGCCGGCCGGGAGTTCGAGTTCCTGGATCCGCCCCTGGCCGACCGTTCGCACACCTCCTGGATCTTCGACCGGGCCTCGGGGATCCTGTTCACGGCGGATGGGTTCGGGAGCTACCACGAGCCGGACGACTGCCGGCTCACCTCGGCCGAGCTCCCCGGTGGGATCCCGGCCCGGGCGATCCGCGAGTACCACGAGGAGGCCCTGCCCTGGCTTCGCTACGTGGATCCCCCCAAACTGGAGGCGAAGCTGGCGCGCATGTTCGCCGAGCGCGAGGTGCGGTTCGTGGCGCCGGTCCACGGCCACCCGATCGCGGCCGCGGACCTGCCGGCCTACCTGGAGGCGTTGGCGGAGGCGGCGGCGTGGATCAGCCGCGCGTACACCGTGCCGTGAGGCGGCCGAAGCCACGCCGGGGCCGGGACCCGAGGCGCTCGATGAGGATGAGATGAGAGTAGGCGCCCGATAGAAGCCGATGAGAATCGACCCCCGACTGTGCGTGGGCTGTGGCAACTGCGTGGCGGTGTGCCCGATGGGCGCGATCCGGATCGATCCCGCCACCCGGCGCGCCGCGATCGACCCGGACGAATGTGTGGAGTGCTTCGCCTGCTACCGGGGGATGAGCACGGAGCGGCTCAACCCCGTCCTGGTGCGGGGGCTGCGCCGGGCGCTCGCGGCTCTTCGCCTGCGCTTCGACCCCGAGCCGGACGTCTGCCCCACATCGGCCATCGTCCCGGAGAAGCTGACGTGGCCGCGCACCGTCCGCCGCGCGTTCAGCGATGTACAGGTCCCGCACGAGGAGACGGGCGTGCAGGGCCGAGGGACCGAGGAGGTCAAGACCAACGACGTGACGGGCCGGATCGTGGAGGGCGAGGCCGGCTTCGTCGTGGAGCTGGGGCGACCCGCCATGGGCGTCCGCTTCCGCGACATCGAGCGTGTGGCCCGGCATCTGGCGGCGGCCGGCGTGCGCTTCGAGCCCCGCAACCCGGTCACGGGCCTGATGTCCGACGCGTCCACGGGCGCGATCGACCCGGCGCTCCGGAACGAGAAGGTCATGTCGGCGATCATCGAGTTCAAGGTGGACCTGGCCCGGGTGCCGGAGGTGATCGGGGCCCTGGAGGAGGTGGCCGGGCGGATCGACACCACCATGGCGGTGGGCGCCTCGGCCCGCTGCGACGCCGAGGGGCGAAACGCGCTGGAGGAGGTGCTGGCGGCGGCCGGCTACCCGCCGGGACGGGCCAAGACCAACCTCGGGCTCGGGCGCCTCGAGCGGGCCTCGTGAGGACGTTCCCGAGGTCTGCCGGGCGCGGGAGAAGCCCCGCCGAGGGAGGGGGGACGCCATGACGCATACCCTGCACCGTTACGGACCGGCCGACGACCATGCCGATGACTATCTCGTCCTGGCCATGCCCGCGCGCGGGTTCGACCCGGCTCTGGCGGTGGAGCGGCAGAAGGAGTTCCTGCGCCGGGCGCTGCGCCACGGGCCGGTGAACCTGGGCGACTCGGCCCACGGAGCGTGGCACCATTCGCGCCGGGACCTGCGGCCGGACATCCACTGGCGCCGCGATTCGACGCCCGACCCGCGGGAGGTGATCGATGCGGTGGACAGCCCCTCGCCGGTCACCGCGGTGTTCGACAACCTGGAGGCCGTGCGGGCTTTCCTGGCGGAGCTTCGGGAGGCGGATCTCGGCCTCTCGATCAACGTGAGCGCCCTGGCGGCGACCGCCGCCCGCTGCTGTGAATCGCTGGGCATCCCGCGCCACAGCGTCGAGTACTCGCTCGGCTTCTTCGGCCGTACGGAGCGACTGCCCGGCGAGACGGCGCTTCGGCTGTGCACGATGTGCGGACACGGGATGATCGCCCACGGCCTGGCGGAGAAGATGATCGCCTGGGTGAAGACGGGCCGGCGCACGCCGGAGGAGGCCGGCCGCGTCCTGGCGCGCTTCTGCAACTGCGGGGCGTTCAATCCCAGCCGGGCGGCGCGGATCCTGAGGGAAGCCGGGCGGTCGTAGCTGCACGTACGGCGGCGGAGGCTCCGATGAGCTCGACCCGGACGAAGGGGGTCCTCGAGGAGTACGGCCGGCTGGCGCCGGCCTACGACCGTCGCTGGTCCTTCTACATCGACAGGACCGTACGGGAAACGTTGCGCCGGCTCCGGGTGGGACCGGGGGCTCGCGTGCTCGACGTCGGATGCGGAACCGGAGCGCTCCTGGAGGCGCTGGCGGCCTCCCGGCCGGAAGCGCAGCTGTGGGGCGTGGATGCCTCCTCGCAGATGCTGGAGGTCGCCAGCCGGAAGCTGGGCCCATCGGTCCGCCTGGAGCGCGGGGACGCCGAGTCGCTGCCCTTCCGCGACGGGGCGTTCGACCTGGTGGTCTCCACCAACGCCTTCCACTACTTCCACGACCCGGTGAGGGCCCTGGCGGAGATGCGGCGAGTGCTGCGAGCCGGCGGCAGGGTGGTCATCACGGACTGGTGCGACGACTACCTCGCGTGCCGGCTGTGCGCCCTCTACCTGCGGGTCTTCCGCCGGGCCCACCTGCGCATCCAGCGGCTGGAGCAGTGCGGTCGGCTGCTGGCGCGGGCCGGCTTCACGCTTCAGGCGCTGGACCGCTACCGGATCGACTGGAAGTGGGGCCTGATGACGGCAGTGGGCGAGAAACCCGGCTCTTGAAACCCTCGCGAGTGCGCTACGCGGTCATCGGGCTGCTCGTCCTACACTACGCGAACACGTACATGGACCGGGTCGCCATCTCACAGGCCGCGCCGGTGCTGCGCGGGGAGTTCGGCCTCAGCCAGACGGACCTGGGCCTCGTCTTCGCGGCGTTCACGCTCGCCTACGCCCTGTTCCAGGTTCCGGGGGGGTGGATGGCAGACCGCTACGGCCCCCGCCGGGTTCTCACCGGAATTGTGAGCTACTGGTCCGCGTTCACCATGCTGACCGCAGCCGCGTGGAGCTTCGGCTCGCTGCTGGTGATCCGCTTCCTGTTCGGCGCGGGCGAGGCCGGAGCCTTTCCCGCCGCCACCCGTGCCTTCTCGCGCTGGCTTCCCGCCACCGAGCGCGGGCTCGCGCAGGGCGTCACCCATTCGGGAGCCCGGCTGGCGGCGGCCCTCACGCCGCCGGTGGTGGCGTTGATGATCCTGCGCTGGGGCTGGCGCTCGGCCTTCCTCCTATTCGGCGCCCTGGGCTACGTGTGGGGCGCGGCCTGGTACTGGTACTACCGGGACCGGCCGGAGGACCATCGGAAGGTGAATCGGGGGGAGCTAGGGATCATCCGGGGCTCGGCGTCGGCGACGGCGCGGGAATCCGAGAACGCCGGCCCGGATGCCCCGCCCGGCGCCCGGGACCCCGGCCCGGTTCCCTGGAGGGTCCTGTTCACCAGCTCCAACATGTGGTTCTTGTGTCTCATGTACTTCTGCTATGTGTACACGTTCTGGATCTACCTCTCGTGGATTCCCACCTATCTGGTGGAGAGCCGAGGCTTCGGCCTGCTGGCCTCGGGGATCGGGGCCAGCCTGCCGCTGCTGGCGGGCACGCTCACCAACAGCCTGGGCGGCTGGACCTCTGACCGCCTGTCCCGGAGTCGGGGGCTCCGGTTCGGCCGGCGGGTGCCGGCGATGTGCGGCCTCGTGGCGGGAGCGGCGTTCATCGTGCCGGGCGCGCTGGCCACGAGCCCCTACGCCGCGATCGGCTTTCTCACGCTCGCCGCGGCGGGACTCGAGTTCACGACGGGCATCTCGTGGGCGGTCGCGATCGATGTGGGCCGGGAACGCGCCGGTACGGTCTCGGCCCTGATGAACATGTTCGGAAATCTGGGAGGGGCTCTCTCGCCGCTCCTGTTCGGACTGCTTGTGGACTGGACGGGCCGCTGGGAGCTTCCGTTCCTGATTGCCAGCGGCCTGGTGGTGATCGCGGCTCTGTCGTGGCTCAAGATCGATCCGGAGCGCTCGGTGCTGGTCCGTTGACGAGGAGGTGAGACCGTGATGAGTCCGTTCGCTCGGAGTTTGGCCTCGCCGCGGCTGAGGCGTCTCCTGCTGGTGGGATTCGCGGGAGCCGCGCTCCCGGCCGCGGCCCCGGCCCTCGCCCAGTACTATCCCGGCCTCGGCGACGACTGGGAGCGCCGCGCGCCGGAGGAGGTGGGGCTGGACTCGGCCGCTGTGCGGGAAGCGATCGCCTGGGCCACGGACCCGGCCCACGAGGGCTGGAGCCGGGACCTCAGGCAGGCCCTGCGCCTGTTCCTGGCCGGTGAGCCGGAGAACGAGATCGTCGGGCCCGTCAAGCCGCACGGCCCCCCGACCGGGGTCATCCTTCGGCACGGCTATCTGGTGGCGGAATGGGGCGAACCCAAACGGGTGGACATGACGTTCAGCGTCACCAAGAGCTTCACCTCCACGGTGGTGGGCCTGGCCTGGGACCGGGGCCTGATCCGTGACGTCCACGACCGCGTGGCCGAGTACGTGCCGTACGGCTATTTCGACTCCCCGCACAACGCCCCGATCACCTGGGATGAGCTGTTGCGGCAGACCAGCGAATGGGAGGGCGAGCTGTGGGGGAAGCCGCACTGGGTGGACCGGTTCAAGGGGAAGAGGCGGGAGCTCCGGGCGCCGGGCACCTACTACGAGTACAACGATGTGCGGGTGAACCTACTGGCCCTGTCGCTCCTCCACGTGTGGCGCAGACCCCTGCCGCGGGTGCTCAAACAGCTCGTCATGGACCCCATCGGCGCCTCCAATACGTGGCGCTGGAACGGGTACGAGAACTCCTGGGTCACCCTCGACGGCCTGCGCATGCAGTCGGTGTCCGGAGGCGGCCACTGGGGCGGCGGGATGTGGATCAGCGCGCGAGACCAGGCTCGCTTCGGACTCCTGTCGCTACGCCGGGGGAAGTGGAAGGACCGCCAACTGCTTTCGGAGGCGTGGATCGACATGGCCACGACGCCCGGGAAGCTCTCGCCCAACTACGGCTTCATGAACTGGATCGTGAACACGGGCCGGACCTCGGTGCCGAGCGCGCCCGAGTCCAGCTTCTACCACGCCGGGGCCGGCATGAACGCGATCTGGGTGGATCCCGAGCACGACCTGGTGGCGGTGGTCCGCTGGATCGACCCGAGGTACTTCGACGGCTTCATCTCACGGCTGCTGGGAGCCCTGAGGGGCGGCGGCTGACGGCGGTCTTCCCGCCGCGGCTGGCCGCGTCCCGGCCGCGAGGGTGGCGGCGCCTACTTGGGCCTTCGGATCAGCCAATCCCTCCAGGCCGACAGCGCCGGCCTCGCGGTCAGCGACTCGTCCCACAGGCCCGTGTCGCGCCAGATCCGGGCCACGGGATCCCGGCCCAGGAGCCCCTCCCACAGGCGGTCGAAGTCCACCGCGAAGAACCAGACCACGAACTCCGCGCCCAGGGCATCGGCCTCCGACAGGAGTCGATCCACGTAGTCGCTCTGGTTCTGGGGGACCGCGGCCACGTTCACGCCGAACTCCGGGATCAGCAGGGGCTCGGCGATCCACGCGGTCTCCGCCACCACGATCGGCTTCCCTCGGGCCAGGACCCGCAGCTGCGTGAGCCAGTCGGCGGCCAGCGTGGCCGGATCGCCGTTGGTCTGCGAGAAGAAGATGTACGGATAGACGCTGGCTCCGACGTAGTCGCTGAACGGCTCGAGCGCCCCCCATGCCAGCTGCAGCTTGAAGGCGCGCGCGATGTCGGGGGCCTTCATGGCCAGCGAGACGAAGGTGGGAAGCTCCGGATGAGCGGCCTTGATCCGCGGGTACACCTGGCTGGCGAAGGTGAGCAAGCGGTCGAACTCGCCCGAGTTGTTGAACGCCAGCTCGCTCACCTCGATCCCGTAGTTGAACCACCTGGGCTGGAACCGGTCGATGAGGTCCAGCGAGTAGTTGACGAAGGCGTCGATCACCTCGGGAGAGGCCAGGTTGCGAGCGGCCCACGGGCCCGGCCGGGGCAGCCCCTGGCTCGAGCCCCAGTAGTCGGCCAGGCCGTCGCGCGTGCCGTTGAGCGGCGTGATGGCCAGATAGACGGGCTCGCTCGGGTCCGTGCGCGCCAGCCGATCGGTCAGCTCCGCTTCGACGGCGGGATCGTACGCCGTGCCCGCCAGCGCCTCCGGCCACGGGATCCCGCCGTCCAGGTGGTGGGCGATCATGTCGCCGTTGTCCCGGACCTTCTGGTAGAGATCGTTGGCCGCCTGGGGGGTGGCCGCGTAAGGGAAAGGAGTGAAGCCCATGCGGAAGCTTCGCGTGGGGACCGGGCCGCGAGCGGAGTCGCCGGGACCGGTGCTTCCGCCGCAGGCCCAGGTTCCGGCGATCCCGGCGATGCCCGCCGCGAGCGCCAGTAGACCGCCGACGCGCCGGGCGCCGCCCGGGGCCACGGCTAGCCTTCCTGCGCTACCGCGACCCGAGCCTGCACCTGTCTCGACTCCTCGGCCTTGAGGTAGGCCAGATGGTCGTGGAACAGGGCGCCTTCCGGAAGCCAATCCCAGAACGGTCCCAGCTCCCGCCGGGCCTTGTCCACGTAGTACCGCGGCACACGGGTGGTCTCGCCCTCGAAGAAGTCCCGGTACTCCCGGTCGGACCGCAACCGGTCGATGTGGCCCTGGTACAGCTCGACCCGGCCCCGTCCCTGGCGGGTGGCGCCCCGCAGCACGTTCAGCCAGCGCCAACCCCGGGACCGGTTGGCCCGGTAGCGGTTGTAGATGGCCCTGGCCGAGAACGTGTGCCGGGTGACGTCGATCAGATGCTCGTAGAACTCGATCCACTCATAGTGCAGGGGCCGCACGTTCATCGAGTCCTGCGTGTTGAGGAAGTGGAACGGGAACGGGAGCACCCGGTCCGCCTGCTGGTAGTGCAGGTTGAGCGGCGCGGACTCGCCGAACGAGGAGAGCTGGCAGTAGGCCGGATAGGCGCCCGGAGCCAGGTCCACGAAGCGTTTCGTGCACTCGAACGGCTCGGGGCCCTCGTCCATGTCGGTCCCGAACACGAAGTTCGCCTGCAGGTACGGGATGTAGCTCAGCACCAGGTTGATGTGGTCGGCCACCTGCTCGACCTTGTCCATCCCCGCTTTCTTGCCGGTCTTGGACTTGTTGCCCAGCCCGAACCACGATTCGATCCCCGGCAGGATGGCCTTGAACCCGTTGCGCCTCAGGCGCTTCAGGTGATCCTCGGACAGGAGCGAGAGGCTGCTCTCGGCCAGGAACCGGATGCTTCCCGGCGGAACCGCCTCCTCGATCACGTTCATGTAGTCGTCGAACCGCACGCCGAAGTTCGGGTCGTGCCAGCCCACCACGGGCCGCTTGAACTTGGTGAGGAGAAACCGGAGGTCCTCCTTGATCGTGTCGTAGTCGAGCGGCTGGTACTTGACCACGGAGTCCACGCAGAACTCGCAGGTGTACGGACACCCCAGGCTCCCCAGCATGGGGACGAACTTGGCCAGGGGCACTTTCTTGAGCGTGGGCTCGATGAAGTTCCAGCGCTCCTTGACGCCCGGCAGCTCCGCCGGCTGGCCGGCCGCCGACAGGTAGCGGCCCCGGGGACGGTGGGGCGAACAGTCTCGCAGCAGGTCGGCGACCACTTCCTTGTCCGTGAAGCCCACGACGTAGTCGAAGTAGTTGAGCGCGTCGCTGGGGTAGCTCCGGGCGTGCGGACCTCCCAGCGCCGTCACCACTCCCTTGGAGCGAAACAGGTTGCTCAGGGCGTAGGCCAGCTGCGCCGCCTGCGAGAAGGCCCCGATGAACACCAGGTCGATGTCGTCGGGCAACTCCTTCTCCAGATCCTCGAGGCCCGTATAGCAGATCAGCATGACCTCGTGCCCCTGCTGCTCGCACCAGGTCGAGACCACCTGCGGCATGATGCTGGCGAAGTTGGCGTTCATCACGCGCGCCCAGAGCGTGTGATTCGGCGCCTTGGTGACGAGGTCGATGACCCCAATGCGGAGTTTTCGCATAATCCCCTTCTGTGATCCTGGTCCGCCTCGCAACGGTCCCGGCGTCGGGCTCGAGCCCCGAGTCCATCGTTCAGCACTTGGCCTCCCACGGTCACGTGGGGACCGCGCGAAACATGGCGTGGCGGCGAGCCCCGGCGCTCATACAGCCCGGGTTCTCCCAGGCCGCGACCGACTCGACGCGACCTGAGCGTACGGCCCCGGGCCGCCGGCGGCAACGAAGAAGCGGCCGGTGAAGGCCTCTCGCTCCGGCCCGCCGGCGGGTCGCTAGCGTCCGCCCACCCGCCACCTGAGGAAGCTGAACGTGTCGACCATCTCGTCGATCTGCTCGCCCAGAGGCTGACCTCCGGAGTGGCCCGCCTTGGTGTGATAGCGCAGAAGGATGGGATTCCCGCCGCCGTTATCCGCCTGCACGAGCGCCGCCATCTTCCTGGCGTGCAGCGGGGCGACCCGGGTGTCTCCATCGCCGGTGATGAACAGGGTGGCCGGGTAGGCGGTCCCCGGGTGCACGTTCTGGTACGGCGAGTAGGCCCTGAGGTACCGGAACTGTTCAGGATCCTCCGCCGACCCGTACTCGGGCACCCAGAAGCGAGCGACCAGGAACTTCTGATAGCGCAGCATGTCCAGCAGCGGATAGGCGCACACCACGGCCCCGAACAGATCCGGCCGCTGGGTCATCGCCGCGCCCACCAGGAGTCCCCCGTTGGATCCGCCTCGAATCGCCAGGTGCTCGGGACTCGTGTAGCCTTCGCGGATCAGCCACTCGGCCGCGGCGATGAAGTCGTCGAACACGTTCTGCTTGTGGCCGAACATGCCCGCCATGTGCCACGCCTCTCCGAACTCGCCGCCGCCGCGTAGGTTGGGCCGCGCGAACACGCCGCCGCTCTGCACCCAGGCGGCCGCGGTGGCCGAGAAGCCCGGCGTGAGGCTCACGTCGAAGCCCCCGTACCCGGTGAGCAGGGTGGGGTTGTCTCCGTCCAACTCCAATCCCTTCCGGTACACCAGGAACATGGGGATCTTCGTGCCATCCTTGGAGGCGTACCATACCTGCTTCACCTCGATCCGGTCCCGATCGATCGGGACATCGCGCCGCGCCCAGATCTCCTTCTCCCCCGTCGCCACGTTCAGGCGGTAGATGGTGGGTGGGACGTGGAACGAGGAGAAGGTGAAGAACGCCTCCGGCCTGTCCCACTCCCCGGACACGCCGCTCACCGATCCGATCACGTCGAACTCGATCTCGCGCAGCTTGTTTCCGTCGGCGTCGTACTGGGCCACGCGGGGCTGCACGTCCTTCAGGTAGGAGACGAAGTAGCTCCCTCCCGCACCGGTGGCGCTCTGAATCACGGCGTCCTCGGACTCGGGCACGACCTCGCGCCAGCTCGCGACCGAGGGGTTCGCCAGCTCCGCCGTCACCACCCGTTTGTTCGGCGCGTCGAGGTCCGTGGTGAGCAGGAGCCGGTCCCCCGCGAAGCCGGCGAACGTGTGCGAGACGCCGTCCTTGATCACGGTCTTCGTCTCGCCGCCGGGGGACAGATCCCGCAGGTAGATCTCCGTGGGGCCGGAGGAGCCGTGGATCACGTGGATCAGCAGCCACCGGCCATCGTCGGAGAGACTGGCGAAGGGGATCTCCGCCGGCCCGTAGCCCCGGCCGAAGATCTCGCGGTCCGAGGACGGGTCGGTGCCCAGGGAGTGGTAGTAGATCCGCGGGTTCCGGTTCCCGAACCTGGAGTAGTAGAGTCCCCGCTTGTCCGGGGTGAGGCTCACGCCGCCATAGCGCGCGGTGGGCAGCACGTCCGGGAGGTCGCGGCCGGCATCCACGTCGCGGAAGCGGATCTCGACCTCGTCCACCCCGCCCAGCCGCACGGAGTACGCGACCAGCTGCCCGTCCCTGGAAATGTCCCGGAAGCCGACGCTGGTGGTGTGGTCCTCGCTCATGCCGTGCGGGTCCAGGAGGATGTGATCCTGCCCCGCCGGCTCGTCCCGGTAGTGGAGGACGAACAGGTCCTGGTCCGCCTTGCGTTCGCGGTAGAAGTAACGTCCGCCCTTCTCCGTGGGCGTCCCCATCACGTCGGTCTTGAGCAGCTTCGTGGCGATCTCCCGCAGCGCATCGCGCCCGGGCAGCTGCCGCAGGATCGAGTCGGTGTAGGCGTTCTCCCGGTCGATCCACTCGCGCGTGGCCGGCGCTTCTTGATCCTCGAGCCAGCGGTAGGGATCCTCGATCACCTGGCCGTGCAGGGTGTCCGCGACCGTCTCGACAGCGGTCTCGGGCGGCGGGCCGAACTCCACCGCGGCTCGCGGCGAGGAGCTCTCTCCTCCGCAGGCGCCGAGGAGGAGGGCGAGGCCGATCGCGCCCGGGCGGCGCGGGCGCTCCGCCGGGTGGCGCAGACGCTCCGCCGGGCGGCGAGCGATTCCGGTGAAATGAAGAAGCCGCGCGGAGCGGCGGCGGACGACTTCCCTCATGGCTATGACTCCCCCGCTGGTGGCCCGCCTCGGACGCGGTGGCCCCACAGGCTGGCCCGTGCCCGGATTCTGTCCCCTCCACCCTTCCTACCCACAGCTGCCTATGATAGCGACACGGGCGGGTTCGGGCACACGGCGGTCTGCCCGGGAGGGAGGGAAGAGGGAGGGCAGAGGGAGGGCAGAGGGAGGGCAGAGGGAGGGCAGAGGGAGGGC
>JBHHYZ010000033.1:0-30550 GCA_046757845.1 Gemmatimonadota bacterium | reverse complement strand
CGCATCGGGGATCGGGACGGCGAGCCCCGCGCCGGGAATCGGGACGGCCCCCGGCTCGGGAGCAGGCGAGCATGAAACCGACTCCTTCACTCCCCCGTCCGAGTAGTCCGGCGCCGCCGGCCCGCCGACTCGCGAGCTTTTCGGCTCTCGTCTTCGCCTCGCTCTCGCTGGCCTGTGCCTCGAGCCCCGCCGGCCCGCCCGGCGGAGCGGCCGCGAGGGACCAGACACCCGCGGAGCGGGCGCGGCCGGAAGGGCCCGGCCCCCCCGGCGCGGGGTCCACGGTCGCCCTCGTGCGCTCCGTGACGCCCTTCCCCGTTCTGGACGAGTCCGGCCGGGCCTACGACCACCCGTTCCTGGGCGGATTCAACATCCCCCGCCCGCAGTGGATCGACATCGATGCGGATGGCGATCTGGATCTGTTCGTCCAGGAAAGCTCCGACCGAGTCTCGTTCTTCGAGGCCGTGCGCCCGGTGGACCGCGGGCCGGGGCACGCTCGGGCGGCGCTCCCGAGCTACGTGTGGCGCACGGACCGCTACGCGGACCTAAGCGTGGGCGAGTGGTACCGCTTCGCGGACGTGGATGGAGACGGAGACTTCGATCTCCTGGCCGAGCAGCCGTTCAGCCGCCTGCGCCTGTACCGGAACGAGGGGACGCCGCGGGCGGCCTCGTTCCCGGCGACGGGCGACACGCTGCGGGACGAGCGGGGGGTGCCGTTGTTCTCCGACCGGCAGAACATCCCCAACGCCGCGGACCTGGATTGCAACGGGCGGCTGGACCTGTTGATCGGCCACCTGACCGGGTCCGCCAGCCGCTTCGAGGAGACCGGCCCCGGACCGGATGGGGTACCCAGATTCCGCCTGGTGACCGATGAGTTCGAGGGAATCTCGATCGTGAGACAGTTCGGCAGCCTCCACGGCGCCAACACTCTGGCCCTGGCCGACATCGATGGAGACGGGGACCTGGACCTGTTCTGGGGAGACTTCTTCGAACCGGGCCTGCTGATGATCGAGAACACCGGTTCGTGCGAGCATCCGTCCCTGCGCGGGGCGCCACTTCCGTTTCCACCCGACAACCCGGTCCGGACCAGCGGCTACAACGCCCCCACGTTCGGCGACGTGGACGGAGATGGAGACCTGGACCTGCTCATGGGAGTGATCGGTGGCGCCTACAACCCGAATCGGACCACCGTCGACAATCTGTACTTCCTGGAGCAGCGGGCCGGCGGTCGCTTCGTGGAGAGGACGCGGCGTTTCCTGAGCATGATCGACGTGGGGAGCGAGAGCGTGCCCGCCCTGGCGGACCTGGACGGAGACGGCGACCTGGACCTCGTCATCTCCAACCAGCAGGACCCGCGGGATCTGAACACCTCACGCCTGTATCGCTACCTCAACCGGGGATCTCCCGCCTCCCCCTCGTTCCGGCTGGACGGAAGCCTCGACATCCGAGGCTCCTACCGCTATGCGCCGGCGTTCGGGGATCTGGACGGCGATGGCGATCCGGACCTGGTGCTGGGAAGCTGGAGGAGCACGCTGGCGCTGTACCGAAACGACGGGACGCGGAGCGAGCCCCGCTTCGTGCCGGCGGATACGTCTCTGGTCAAGCTGACCCGAGGGAGCAACGGCACCCCCGCGCTCGTCGACATCGACGCCGACGGGGATCTGGATCTGTTCGTGGGAGAGTCCTCGGGCACTCTGAACTTCTACCGCAACGAGGGGAGCCCGGCCTCGCCCGCCTTCGTCCTCGTCTCCGACCGGTTCGACGGGATCGATGTGGGGAGGCGGAGCGCCCCGGCCTTCGTGGACCTGGACGGCGACGGCGACCCGGACCTCGTGGTGGGCACCGAGTCCGCCGGGATCGTCTACTTCCGAAACGAGGGCACGGCGGCGGAGGCCGCGTTCGTGGAGGGCGGAGCGCTCCGGCCGGACGCGCCCGGATTGGCCTCGCCCGCCTTCGGCGACATCGATGGAGATGGAGATGCGGACCTGTTCACGGGTGGAGTCGGCGGAGGCCTGATGTTCTACGAGAACAGGGGGACGGGAGTGCGGGACGCCCGGACGCCCGAACGGGGCAAGGCTGGGCGGCCCGCTAGTTCGGCGGCGAGCGACTCCCGGCCAGATGCGCCACCATGATGATGCCGGCCAGGCCGTTGGCCGCCAGGCCCAGACGCCACCCCGGCGCGGCGTTCCAACCGTGGGCCACGAGCCCGAGGGTGCCGTAGAACGCCGCCGATCCCACCGCGGCGCCGTACAGCGCGCCCGTGAGGAGGTTCAGCGGCAGTCGGGCCCGCAGGAACAGGAAGGCGGCGCCGATTCCGACGCACACGAACGCGGTCAGGTGCAGGCTCGTGTACAGGGTCAGGTCGCGAACCACGACGGCCAGATGCTCCAGGAGACCCAGCAGCCCGGCATCCGCGGGGCCGGCGGCGCCGGCCGGCTGGCCGAACATCGCATGGGAGAGGAACGCCGGCGTCCCCAGGGGGCGAAGCCGCAGGAGGTCGACGATGAGATAGACGAGGATGAGCGACAGGCCTCCGTAAAGTCCCGCCACGGCGCCTTCTCGCGCGCAGTCGAACTTGCTCACTCCGGCCGGCGCGCGGGATCCAACCATCGAGTCGTTGGGCATGGTACCTGCTCCCTCGAGAGCGGACCACCCGACCCCTCCCCCCGCACTCTTGATCTTACGAGTCCGACGGACGGGAGGGAAGGCGCGGAGGCCTGTTCCGGCCGCTCCGATCGAGCCCGGCGGCGGCCCATGCCAGAGGCGCGGGCCCGGCCCGGCGGCGGCCCCAAGCCCGTCCCCGGCTTGCCGCTCGACGGGCACGGCCCGCACCATGGATCGAATCCACCTGCGGCGAAAAAGGTTCGACATGACCCGAGGCTTCCGAAATGGGCGGCTCCTCTGGATCCTGGCCGCGTTGGCCGGGCCGAGCGCCGCCGCCGGCCAGCAGCCCGCGGCCGGCGCGCGCGCACACGAGCCGCCGGACGCCCCTCCGCACCGGCCCACGCCCGAGCAACGGTACCTGGATTGGGCCGCGCCGCGGTTCCCTCCGGAGGAGTACCACGCGCGCCGGCAGGCGATGATGGACCGGCTGTGGGACTCGGGCGGCGGGGCCTTCCTGGCGCTGAGCGCCGACGGGCTCAGCGAGGGTGGGACGTTTCGCCAGACCGACGACTTCCTCTACTTCACCGGCCTGGAACTCCCCGGATCCGCCCTCATCCTTGACTCCGACGCGCGGGAGGCGCGCCTCTTCCTCCCGGACCGCGATCCCCGGTTCGAGAGCGCCGCCCGCCCCAACGACTTTCCCCGACGTCCGCTGGGTGAGGACACGGCCCTGGTGCGGCTGTCCGGAATCAACGAGACGTGGCCGATCGGGAGCCTGGCGTCGCATCTGGCCCGGCTGGAGCGGGACGGCCGGACGCTCCGAGTCGATCTCGGCCGACGCGGACCGGTGGACACCGTGGCCGTGAGCCCGATGCCCCGCTTGAGCCGCCTGGACCAGCTGCGCCTCTACGTTCAGAGCGCCGATTCGACGCTTCGCATCCGGAACGCCTACCGCGAGGTGGCGCGCCTTCGCATGGTGAAGAGCGAACCGGAGATTCGGATCCTCCGCCGGGCCGCGCGCCTCACGATGGACGCGATCACCGCGGCGGCGCGCTCGGTGCGGGAGGGCGTGGACGAGCGGAGCCTGGAAGGAGCGTTCGAGGCGGCGTGCAAGCGGGGCGGCGCCCAGCGCCTCGCCTTCGCTTCGATCATCAAGTCCGGCCCCAACTCGCTATGGCCGTGGAGGATCCTGGCGGCGCACTACGACCGCCGGAACCGCGTCCTGCGCGGCGGCGATCTGGTGATCTTCGACGTGGGCTGCGAGCTGGACCATTACGCGAGCGACATGGGGCGAACCTTCCCCGTGTCCGGCCGCTTCACCGACCGGCAGCGGGAGCTTCTCGAGATGGAGGTCGCGGTGTCCGACGCCATCATCGCGGCCGTCCGGCCCGGCGTCACCCTGCGCGATCTACAGGAGGTCGCGGTCGCCGCGATCCCGCCCCGGCAGCGGCCCTACATGCAGGCGGGCCTCTACTTCGGCCATCACATCGGGCTCTCGGTAGGCGACCCATCTCTCCCGGAGGTCCCGCTGGAGCCGGGCATGGTGTTCACCGTGGAGCCGTGGTACTACAACCACGACCTCGGGATCAGCGTGTTCACCGAGGATGAGGTCCTGGTGACGCGCGATGGCGCGGAGCTGCTCACGCGCGGCCTGCCCAGGCGGCCGGCGGAGCTGGAGCGCATGGTGGGCGCGCGGCCCCACTAGAAGCGGCGCCGCGGCCGGGGCTCGGGCAGCGGCTCGCGCGGGAGGAGAGCCTCCCGGTTGGCCGCGTGGTAGATGAACGAGGCCACGATGGCCGCGTTGAACATCATGTCCCGCGGGACGATCCGCTCGTACACGTCCATGTTGGAGTGGTGCGTGCGGGTCCCGTAGTCGAGCGGGTCCTGGATGAACTGGAACCCGGGCAGCCCCACCGCATCGAACGACAGGTGGTCCGTCCCTCCCGTGTCGCGAATGCTGAGGGTGGTCATGTCCATGTTGCGGAACGGCTCCATCCAGCGGGCGAACACGGGGGCGATCGCATCGTTGCCCTGCAGGTACACGCCCCGGATCGCCCCGCCGCCGTTGTCCACGTTGAAGTAGCCCGACAGCCCGGCGTGCTCCGGCTTGAGCTTCATGGTCTCCGGATCCCCGAAGTGGGCCTTCACGTAGGCCCGCGAACCCAACAGGCCCTGCTCCTCCCCCGTCCACAGCGCCAGCCGGACGGTGCGCCGCAGCGGGAGGCCCGTGGCCTTCAGGATCCGCATCGCCTCCATCATGGTCGCCGAGCCCGCCGCATTGTCCGTCGCGCCCGTCCCGGCATGCCAGGAGTCGAAGTGCCCGCCCAGCATGACCACCTCCTCCGCCTTGTCGGTACCCGGGATCTCCGCCACCACGTTCGTGGCATCCATGTCGCTGTCGTCGAAGATGTTCTGTATGTCTATCTCAAGTACCACGGGAATCCCCTTCTCGAGGATCCGGTAGATGCGCCCGTAGTGCTCCACCGCCAGCACGACCTGTGGGGCGACCGGCGCAGCCTCCGGGTCCTGGGAGCCGCCGCTGCTCACGAACACGGTGCCGCCGCTGCCGCTCCGGCTCGGCTCCAGGACGGCCGCCACCCCCTCGGCCCGGAAGAAGCCCATCACCCTGCGCGCGAACGCGCGCCGCGCGCGGAACGCCGCGAAATCGAACCGGGCGCGGGCCCTCGGACTCGGCTGCTCCGCCCGCTCCCTCAACTCGGCCTCGGTGAGTCGGTGGGCGGGTGCATCCCAGACCGGCTCCACGTCCGGCAGGGCCCGCCACAGCACGAACTTGCCGGCCAGCTTCCCGCGGAAGCTCTCCAGGTCAGTCTCGTCGTCGATCACCGCCAGGACCGCCGGAGCCCGCACGGGCCCGTCCGTGCCCGGCGTCCATGCCTTGGGGTAGCCGATCAGCGGAGCGTAACGGGGGGACACCATCGACGCCGAGAAGCGCCGGTTGGTCCAACCGCGGCCGAACCGTCCCCACTTCTCCAGGTGCACGTCAGACAGCCCCCACTCGCGCAGCCTCCCCGCGGCCCACTCCTCGGCTTCCTTCAGGTACGGAGAGCCCGTGAGCCTGGGCCCGTACACGTCCGTCAGGTAGCTCATGACCTCCATGACCTGGGAGCGCTGGAACGCTTCCTCCTTGATCCGGCGCACGGCGTTCAGATCCACCGGCTCGGCGGCGGCCGCCGCGATCGCGGCGGCGCTTTGGGCCGAGACAGCCGGCGGAGCCGCGGCGGCGCTTCCGACCGCGGCCAGGGCCACAACCAGGATCCGTCGCGGCGCGCGGGTGACGGCCGCCGCGGTGCTGCGAAGCTTCATGGTGCTCGACTCCTTCTCGAGAATGTGAGCGCCCGCACGGGGTCCCCTCAACCCGCCCCGTCCAGGGGCGCCGTCCCCTGTATGATCTCGAACCCGGTCTTGCGCATGACCGAGACGCGCGGCAGCCGCCGGATGCTCATCGCGGCGCAACCGACTTCCCCGGCCTTGTCGATGGCGACGAACTTCTCGGCCGGAACGAACTCCGGATTCACGTGGCGATACTTGTCGACGATCATGCGGAGCGCGTCCTCGCACGCCTGCTGCGGGCTTCGTCCGTCCCGCATCCGAAGGACGATGTAGTAGGAGGCGCACGACTTGATCACGTCCTCTCCGCGGCCGGTGGCCCCCGCCGCCCCGACGTCGTTGTCGACATAGAGGCCGGCGCCGATGATCGGCGAGTCACCGACCCGGCCGTTGAGCTTGAAGCTGAGGCCGCTGGTGGTCGTGACGCCGGCCACGTCGCCGGCCGCATCCACGGCCAGGACGTTCGTGGTGCCGTGGTGCCCTTCCAGCCCGCGGAGCGAGCCCGCCTTCAGCTCCGGCCGGTTCTTCAGGTGGTCCGGCGGGCCCCAGTCATCGCGATCGCTCTGCCGCTCCTTCCAGCGAAGCCAGATCCGGCGCGCCTTCTCCGTGAGCAGGTTCTCCTCCTCGAAGCCCCAGGCCCGCGCGAACTCCAGCGCGCCACGGCCCACCAGCATGACGTGGTCGGTGTGCTCCATGACCTTGCGGGCCACCGAGCAGGGCGTCTTGATGTTCTCCAGCGCGGCCACCGAGCCCGCGCTGTAGGTCCGGCCATCCATGATCGAGGCATCGAGCTGCACGACGCCATCCTCGTTGGGCAGGCCGCCGTAGCCGACGCTCGTGTCCACCGGATCGACCTCGATCACGTTGGCCGCCCGTTCGACCGCATCCAGGGCCGATCCGCCCGCGGCCAGGACCTCCCAACCCACCTCCATCGCCCGGCGGCCGGTCTGATTGCGGTGGCTCGTGATGATGAACGGCCCCGCGGCGGTCCGTACCCGGCGTCTCGAACTCGCTCCGGGAAACCTTTGGAACAGGACCGCCCCGGCTCCGATGCCGAGACTCCGGTTGAAGAAGCTGCGGCGCGAGATTCGAGTCATCATCCTGCCTCCTCACTGCGCTGGGCTGCGTGGATTTCGAGCGCCGCAGAATAGCACGGGGCGGCCCCGCGGCGCGACGGGTCGGTCGCCCGCGGCTGTGGACCGGCCTCCCCCACCGGGAGGCGGAGTCGGACGGCCCGTGGGTGCCAGCTGCGCCGCAAGCTGGCCCGGGAGGTGTCAAGCGGCGGTCAAGCCTGGTGGACGGTCTCGCCGCCCACGACCGTGCGCACGACGGGAATCCGCTTGATCCGGTCGGGGTCCTCCTCATGGGGATCGCGCGCCAGGATCACGAAATCGGCCAGCTTGCCGCGGGTGATGGAGCCCTTGAGGTGCTCCTCGAACGAGGCGTGCGCCCCGTTCAGGGTGCACACCCGGAGCGCCTCGTCCACGCTGATCCGCTGGTTGGGGCCCCACACCCGCCCCTTCATGTCGCGGCGGGTGACCAGGCTCTGGATGGCCATCAGCGGCTCGAACGGGCCGGGCGGATAATCCGAGGCCCCCGCCACCGGGATCCCGTAGTCCAGGAACGAGCGGTGGGCGAACATCCAGCGCATCTTCTCGGGCCCATACTCGCCCCATTTGTTGCCGTGGTAGTGGATGTACGTGTAGAACGGGGTGGGGATGGCGCCGATCGCCTTGATCCGCCGCAGGAGATCGGGATTGACCAGCGAGCAGTGCTCGATACGGAAGCGCGGGTCCGGCCGCGGCCACCGGCTCTGCGCTCGCTCGTAGGCGTTGAGCACGATGTCGATGGCGCGGTCGCCGTTGGCGTGGATGCCGATCTGGAACCCGTGGCGGTGCGCGTCCTCCACCACCTCGTTCACCTGCTCCTGGGTCATGGTGAGGATCCCGAAGTCGTCGGGGCGGCCCACGTAGGGCGTGCTCATGGCCATCGTCCGCTCCGAGGCGGATCCGTCGACCACGAACTTCACCGCGCCGATACGGAGCCGGTCGTCCCCGAACCCGGTCCGGATCCCGGCCGCCTTCAACCCCTCGTACAGCTCGCCGGCTCCCAGCGGGCCTCCCCCCGAGGGGAACGGGTAGGCGCGGAAGCGCAGGTCGCCCGAGGCGTAGGCGTCCTGATAGGCGATCAAGCCATCGCTTCCGATTCCCGTCTCCTGCACCGAGGTCAGGCCGGCCGCCGTCATAAGCCGGGAGATGAGCGCCATGGCCCGGGCGCGCTCCTCGCGGGTGGTGTCGCTCGGAATCAGCTTCTCGAAGGCGGCCCGGGCCCGCTCGGCCACCTTGCCGGTCAGCTCGCCGTCCTCGCGGTAGAACTTTCCCCCCTCGGGATCGGGCGTCCGGGCCGTCACGCCGGCCAGTCGGAAGGCCAGGCTGTTGTACACGGCCGTGTGGCCCCCGCGATGCTCGACCTGGACCGGGTGGTCCGGGACCGCCTGGTCCAGGTCCGCGCGGGAGAGCGGACGGCCGTCCTCCAGCTTGGTGTCGTCGTACATGAACCCGAGCACCCACTGGCCCGGCGGAGTGGAGGCCGCTCGCTCGCGTAGCGCCGACTGGATCCGCGCGATGCTGCGCAGGTCGACGTTCACGTCCTTCAGGTGGCGCACGCCCGCGTAGAACGGATGGCTGTGCGCGTCGATGAAGCCGGGCGTGACCGTCATCCCCCCCGCATCGATCACCTCGGTGCCGGGCCGCACCAGGTCCCGGATCTCGTCGTCGCTCCCCACCGCCAGGAAGCGTCCGCCGGCCACCGCGAACGCCTGCGCCTCGGGACGGGCGGCATCCACCGTGTACACCCGGCCGTTGAGAAGAACCAGGTCGGGGACGAAGCGGCCGGATTCCGGGACCGCGGCGGCGGGCCGGCGGGCGCTTCCCTTCCCGCGGTCGGCTTCCGGGTTCCCGCGGGCGTCGGCCGTCCGCGCGGCCGCCGGCCAGCCGGTCATCCCCGCGCCGGCGGCCAGCACGCCCCCCAGCTCCAGGAACCTTCTTCGGGTGAGATCCGACATGTCGATACCTCTTACCGGGCGGGCGGGCGGGGCCGGAAGACCCAGCCCACGCTGCGCCGCACGGACTCGAACTCGGCGGCCGCGCCCGGCGGCGGGCGGGTGAACAGGCTCACGCCGACGGTCAGCGCGAGGCCCGCCAGGAACCCCGGAATCATCTCGTAAAGATCGTAGAAGCGCGCCTTGAAGGCCAGGACCCACACCACCGTAGTGAGGAACCCTCCCAGCATTCCCGCGATCGCGCCGGCCCGGCTCGTCCGCTTCCAGAACAGCGAGCAGAGGATCACCGGAGTGAAGGCGCACGCCAGACCCGACCAGGCGAACAGCACGAACCAGAAGATGACCCGTACCTTGGCCAGAGCCAGGGCGACGCCGGCGGTTCCGATGATCGCGGTGGTCAGCTTCCCGAACCGCGACAGGTCCCGTTCCCGCATCGAGCTGCCGAGGGTCTTCTGGATCACATCCCGCACCACGGCGGAGGACGCCAGGATGAGAAGCGAGTCCACGGTGGACATGATCGCCGCGAGCACCACCACCAGGAACAGCCCCGTGAACAGCCCCGGAAACAGCTCCGCGCTGAGCACCGGCAGGATGGTCTCCGGATCCTCCAGCCCGGGGAACAACACTCTCCCCGCCATGCCCGCGAACACGGCTCCCACGTCGAACACCACGATGCACAGTACGGCGATCAGGCTGCCCCGAACGATCTGGTCCTGATCGCGCGCCGAGATGAACCGGGTGAGAAGCTGCGGAGAGCCGAGAAAGGCCAGGCCGATCCCCACGAATCCCACGGCGCTGGCGATGCCGGCCGCCGTGAAGCCGCGCCCGCCGCCGGGCAACAGGAGGGCGGGATCGGCGGCGCGCAGACCCTCGACGAAGCCCGACCAGCCGCCCGCCGCGGCCAGCGCCACGATGGGCAGAGTGAACAGGCATCCGAACATCAGCACCCCCTGGAGGAGGTCGCTGTAGGCGACCGCCTTGAAGCCGCCGACGGTGGTGTAGTAGAGGATCACGGCCGCCCCGATGAGAACCCCTGGCGTGTAGCCCCAGCCCAGGAAGGAGTCGAACGCCTTGCCCGTGGCGGTGAACTGGGCCGCCGTGTAAGCCGCCACCATGGTGAGGACGATCACGGCGCCCAGGATCCGGAAGACGTGCGCCGAGTCGCCGAAGCGCGCCTCCAGGTAATCGGGCACCGTGATCGAATCGTAGCGGTCCGTGTACGCCTTGAACGGACGGGCCACCCACACCCAGGCCAGGGTGACCCCGAGCACCTCGCCCATCACCACCCACAGCGCGTGCATCCCCACCACGTAGCCCATCCCCGTCAAGCCCAGCAGGAGCCACGCGCTCTCGCCCGTGGCGTTGGAGCTGAACGCGATCACCCAGGACGGCAGCCGCTTGCCCGCCACGTAGTACCCGGCCACGTCCCGGGAATCCTCGCGGCCCCACAGCCCGATCAGCAGGAGCACGAGCAGATAGGCCACCAGGACCGCGATCACCGCGGGCGAGCGCATCAGCGGGGCCGCCGCCGGGCCCGAAGGAAGGCGAGCTCGATGGCCAGACCCAGCCCGACCGCGGAGACGAGCAGGATCCAGGTCTGGATCGGCAGACCCGCGATCACGCCCCTACGCCGACTCCGACATGGTTCGGCAGGCCCGGCCCAGGCGCTCCAGACCTTCGTCGATCTCGGCCTCCGTGATCAGCATGGAGGGGCCCATGCGGACCACGTGGCCGTGGAGGCCGCCCAGGCCGATCAGCACCCCCTCCTCCCGGGTCGCCTCGAGCAGCCGCCGGGCGATGCCGGGGGCGGGCCGCTTGGTCTCCCGATTCTCGACCACTTCGATCGCCTGCATCAACCCCATGCCCCGCACCTCGCCCATCCACTCATGCTCGGCGGCGAGCGCCTCCAGGCCGGCGCGGAGTTGGGCCCCGCGGGCCGCCGAACGCGCCGGCACCTCCTCCCGAACCATCACCTCGAGCGTCGCCGAAGCCGCGGCCATGCAGACCGGGTTTCCGCCGAACGTGGAGATGGAAGGACCCCGCCAGGCTTCCGCGATCTCGTCCCGGGCCACGGTCGCCCCGACGGGAAAGCCGTTCGCGATTCCCTTGGCCATGACCATGAGGTCGGGCTCGACTCCCCAGTGCTCGATCCCGAACCACTTGCCGCCCGTGCGCCCGAAGCCGGCCTGCACCTCGTCGCAGATGAACAGGCCACCGTACGAGCGGATCACCTCCGCCGCCCGGGCGAAGTAGTCGGGCGGCGGCACGATGTAGCCTCCCACGCCCTGGATCGTTTCGGCGAACAGGGCGGCCGGCTTGCGGGTGGTCGTCGTCTCGATCACCTCGACCAGGTCGTCGATGAAGAAGTCCGTGGCTCGGGAGCCTCCCCCGCAGCCGAGCGGACAACGGTAAGGGTAGGGCGAGCGGGCATGGACGATCCCCGCCGCGGAGGCCGGTAGCGGGCGCCAGGCGGCGTGCGCGGTGAGGTTGGTGGCCAGCTCGCTCCGGCCCGAATAGCCCAGGCGCAGGGCGACGACCTCGGTTCGCCCGGTGAAGATCCGGGCGGCCATGATGGCGGATTCCACCGCTTCGGTCCCGCTGTTGGTGAAGCACGCCCGCTTGAGGGCGCCCGGCGTGATCTCCGCCAGCCGGCGGGCCACCTCGATCTGGTTCTCGGTCACGTAAAGGGTGGAGGTGTGGCCCAGCCGGTTCATCTGTTCCGTGACCCGCGCCAGCACCTCCGGATGGCGGTGCCCGACCGACGTGGTGAGGATCCCGGAGAACAGGTCCAGATACTCGCGGCCCTCGGTGTCCCGCACCCGGACACCCTCGCCCTCGGCCAGGACGATCGGTTCCTTGTAGTAAGGACGAACCCAGGGGAAGAGGAACTCCCCATGGGCCCGAACGATCGAGGCCGAGTCCGCTTTCACCGTGCCGACCGCGCTTTCCATCCTCCCGCCTCCTTTACGATGCGTGTGTACGATGCGCCTATCGGCCACCCCGGAGCGCTTCCGATCCCCGGTCCCGCCGCCCTCACCATCGCGAGATGACCACGCGCTTGTCCGTATAGAACTCGACCGCGTCCCGCCCCTGCGCCTTCAGGTCTCCATAGAAGGACCCGCGCGACCCTCCGAACGGGAAGAAAGCCATGGGAGCCGCCACCCCGACGTTGACGCCGATCATGCTGATCCCGGCGCGGTAGCGGAACTCCCGGGCGGCCCCACCGCTGCGCGTGAAGATCGAGGTGGCGTTGCCGTACTCGACCTGATGCATCAGCTCGATCGCCTCCTCCACCGAATCAACCCGCGCCAGCGCCGCCACGGGCCCGAAGATCTCCTCCCGGCCCACCGACATGCGGGGCGTGACCTTCTCGAGGACCGTGGGCCCGATCCAATGGCCCTCGGGATACTCCCGCACCCGGAGCCCGCGGCCGTCCAGCAGCAGTTCGGCCTCCTCCGCGCCCTGCGCAATGTAACCGGCCACCCGGTCCCGATGTGCCCGCGAGATCACCGGGCCCATGTCGACTCCCTCGTCCAGCCCCCGGCCCACGCGAATCCGGCCGGCGCCCTCCAGCACCCGGTCGCGCACCGCCGGATAGGCGTCCCCCACGCCCACCACGACGCTGCCCGCCAGGCAACGCTGTCCCGTCGACCCGAACACGGACGAGAGAACGGCCTGGGCCGTGGCGTCCAGATCCGCGTCGGGCAGCACGATCATGTGGTTCTTCGCGCCGCCCAGCGCCTGCACGCGCTTGCCGTGCTCGGCCGCCTTCGCGTACACGAAGCGCGCCGTGCGGCTGGATCCGACGAACGACACGCCCTGAACGCCGGGGTGCTCCAGGATCGCCTCGACCGCCTCCCGGGCGCCGTGGACCACGTTCAGCACGCCGGCCGGGAGTCCCGCCCGCGCGGCCAGCTCCACCACGAGCTGGTGGGTGAGTGGATCCTGCTCGCTCGGCTTGAGCACGAAGGTGTTGCCCGTGGCCACGGCGTACGGCCAGAACCACAGCGGGATCATGATCGGGAAGTTGTAGGGACTCACCGCGGCGAACACTCCGAGCGGCTGCCGGATGGTCTCGCAGTCGATCCCTCGGGCGATGTCCTCCAGCGTCTCCCCCATCATCAGGCTGGGAATCCCGCAGGCGTGCTCGACGTTCTCGATTCCCCGCCGGATCTCGCCGCGCGACTCCGCCAGCACCTTTCCGTGCTCCCGGCTCAGGCTCCGGGCCAGCTCCTCCGCGTGCTCCTCGAGCAGCGCCTTGAGCCGAAACAACACCCGGGCCCGCTCGACGGCCGGCGTGGCGCGCCAGTCCGGAAACGCCGCCCGGGCCGCCTCGACCGCCGCACCCATGTCCGCCGCCGCCGACAGCGGCACCCGACCCAGAAGCTCTCCAGTGGCCGGATCGGCGATCGGGAGAGACCCCGTGCCGTTCGACGAGACCCATTCCCCCCCGATGTAGTTGGGGATCGGAGCGCCCCCCAAGGCAGCCGCGCCGCCTTCGCGCGGTGATTCGGCCCGCGGCATGGGCACCTCCTCTCCTCAGTCGGGTGAGCCGCCGGCCGCGACCCGGCGCGCCGTGCGTTTCGTCCCGCCCGGCGCCCGAAGCTCCAGGCCGGTCACGGCTCCGCCCGTGTCGGTCAGGAACGTCACTCGGAGCGGAAACGGCGAGGGCCAGCGCTCGAACTCCGCCTCGGAGAGTCTGGCCAGGGGCACCCACCTCTCGCCGTTGTCCGAGCGATAGGTGAGCTGTCCGGCGCGCCACTCCACCAGTAGCGTGGTGCTGTCGGGCAGCGCGTACCACCCCGTGTAGCGTGCCACGGCCGCCGAGTCCACCGGCGCCGACGTGCTGGGCACCAGCAGCTGGAGGCCGATGTCGTCGACCGACTGAACGGAGTTGGACAGCACGACCACGCCGCGGGCGCCATCGTGGGTGAAGCCGGCGAAGGACCGGTAGCCGCCCGTGCCTCCGTTGTGCCACAGGACCACGTGGCCGGCCAGCGGCTGGGCGATCCAACCCAGGCCCGTGCGGGTGTTGCCCAGCGCCGCCGCGCGCGGCTGGTGGGCCAGGGCCATGGCGAGCTGCAGCGTGGACCCGCGCAGTCCCATGTTGGCCGCGATCCACTCTGCCATGTCGCGGGCCGTGGAGCGGATCCCGCCCGCCCCCGCCAGCGCGGTGAAGTCCCAGTTGGACACCGAGCGGCCCATCCGCGTGGGAGTCGCCATTCGGGCGCGCAGTTCCGGGCTCAGGGTGACGACCGTGCTGGTCAGCCCGAGAGGGTCCGCGATCCGGGATTCGAGGAGCCCCTCGTACGTCTTGCCTTCATGCCGGGCCAGGAGATAGCCCAGCAGGCCCATCCCGTAGTTGGAGTACTCGAACGCGGACCCGATGTCGCGAGGAAGTTGGTAGCCCGACAGGAACTCGAACATCTTCTCGGGCGTGTAGTCCGCGTACGGATTGGCGAAGTCGGCCGGCGCGAAGTTCGCGGGTACGCGCGGCAGGCCCGACCTGTGCGTGGCCAGGCTCTCCAGGGTGATGGCCCGTCCCCCGCGGGTGGGAGCGGTCACGCCCGCTGGCAGGTAGTCCTGGATCGGATCTTCCAGGCCCACCTCGCCCCGCAGGACCATGTCGGCCAGCAGCGTGCCCGTGAACACCTTCGAGATCGATCCGATCTCGTACACCGTGTTCTCGTCCGGAGCCGCATCGCCGGACGGCGAGCTCTTTCCGTACCCGAAATAGGAGATCCCGGCGGGGCTGATGAGGCCGATTTCCATCCCCGCAGTGTAGCCGTCGGCGATCAGGGCCCGGACGGTTCGATCCACGTCGGCCGGCATCGCCGGCGCCTGTTGGGCCGGCATCGCGGGCGCCTGTTGGGCCGGCACCGCGGGCGCCGGTTGGGCCGGAAGCGGAGGCGGCGCCGCAAGGATTCCCGGGAGGAACGCCGCCCACAGCCCGCCCGCGATACGCCATCCGCCCGCGATACGCCATCCGCCCGGGCTCTCGCGGCCGCCCGGCGCCCGGCCTCCGCGCCGGGAGCGGTCCCCCCCACACCGCGGGGCGCGGCGCGCCCGGCCATGGCCCTCTGAGCTCATGCGGTCTCCTCGTGCGGATCGTGCGGATGCTTTCTCCCCCCGTCGCGCGAGCCTACACGACGGTGAGCGATGGCGAAAGACGGGGCGAGCCGTTTCCGCCCGGAACAATGTGTATTCTTCATGTGTATGTACATAGCAGATCTGCCATACCGCGGCGCGGAGCCCGGGCGTTCGATGAGGAGAAGATGAAGACGAGGATTCACGTTGTCGTCGACATGGAAGAGAAGGCCAGATTCCGCCGCTGCGCACAGCGGGAGGGCAAGTCGCTGAGTTCATGGCTGCGCGACGCGGCGCGTGAACAGCTCTCGCGGGGACCTTCCACTCTCCTGGACAGCGTGGAGGAGCTACGATCCTTCTTCGATCGGTGCGATGCCCGCGAGCCGGAGGCCGAACCTGACTGGGTTCAGCATCGGCGAGTGATCGAGCGCTCGGCTCGCTCGGGCGAGGCCGACGCATGACCGGGGCCCACGCTCGGGCGGACAGGGCGGCTGGATGATCTTCGTCGATACGAACGTCTGGATGTACGCCGTGGGCGGCCAGCATCCGCTGCGACGAGAGGCGCGGGCGTTCCTCGAGCGGAGCCTGGTCCGGGGCACGGCGCTGGCCACATCGGCCGAAGTCCTGCAGGAGTTCCTGCACGCCTACCTGCCCGTGGGGCGCCTGGCCACGCTGGAAGGTGCGATGACCCTCGCCCGGTCCCGCTCGGCCCAGATCTGGTCCATCGAGCCGCGGGATGTCCTTCTGGCCCACGTCCTGGTGGATCGACATCCCGAGCTCGGCGCCCGCGATCTCCTCCATCTCGCCTCCTGCCGCCGGCGGGAAGTACGGGGTCTCAAGACGTTCGACCGAGCGTTGGCCGCGGCGTTCGGGCGGCCGTAGCTCGAGCGCCCCGGGCGTGGCCGGGGCCGAGGAAGGATCTACGGAACTTCAGGAACCGCCGGGCTTCACCAGAATCCGCGGGACCGATTCCAGCCGCTCGTTCAGCTGGCGAACCGAGGTGGCCAGGATCCCGTCCAGGTCCGCCTCGGCCTTCCCGGTCTCGGCCCGAAGCTCCTCCAGCCGATCCAGCTCCGCCTCCGTGGGACGCGAGGCGATGGCCGTGACCGATCGCATGAGCGACTGGAGCGCCCTCACCCGACTCAGGACACCGTTCGCGCGGGAGAGGAGGTCGCGCAGGGCCAAGCCGGTCCGCAGCTGAACCCGATAGTCCTCCAGCGGGATGTTCACTCGGGGGTCGGCCTCGACGTGAACCGTGCCCCGCAGCTCCCGCTCGCCCGCGCGAAGGCTCACCGCGTACTCGCCCGGCACGGCCAGGGGGCCGCGACTTCCGGACCCGAACCCGGAGCCGACTTCCGGACTCCGGCCGCCGGAGACCGGGTCCGGCCCCTCGTAGCGCAGGTCCCAGGCCACCCGGTTCACCCCCCCTTCGCCCTTCACCTTCCACTCCCGAACCGTATCACCACCCGGCTCCAGGATATGGTCGTCCACCGCCACGTAGGCCGTCCCCACGGCGTGGTGGGAGGCCTCGATCTTGGCGATCCAGGAGAACGGGGGCAGGCCTCGCACGTGGGACGCCACGTTGGTCCGGGTCTCGCCGCCGTCCCGGGTCTCGGGCGGACGATTGATCTCGATCTCGGGCTTCTTGCCCGTCGGGGAGAACCTGGGATTGGGCATCGGCGATCAGCCTTTCGGACAGTCTGCGCGCGAACGGCTCGAGTCCCCCACCGGCTCTACATGTTCCCCGGCCTGGACTGTCCGCACAAGCCCCGGACCGTCCCCGGCGGCGGGGGCGCCACGAACCCATCCGGCGTGGATCGGTCTCCCGGGCCAGATGAGTCCCGAAGCCACGAATAGCGGCGACATCGACCTCTTCGTAGACTGTTGGGCCCGTCCCGGATCCGGCCGTCCGCGTTCACGGCCCGTGGCCCGGTGCCCGTGCGGGCGCCGCAGCGAACCGTCAAGGGAGGCCAGTTGCCCGATTCCTCGACCGTATGGGAGATCCTGTCGGCCGGCCGCGGCGAAGACGTCGCGATCGCCGCCCCGGGACGCGATCCGCTCACCTACGCCGGCCTGCGGGAGCAGGTGCGCCGGACGGTGGCGGCTCTTCTCGAACGAGGCATCGGGCGAAACGACCGGGTGGCGATCGTGTTGCCCAACGGTCCCGAGATGGCTTCGGCCTTCCTGAGCGTGGCGGCGGGCGCCACCACCGCCCCGCTCAACCCCGGCTACAAGCGCTCGGAGTTCGATTTCTATCTGTCGGACCTCGGGGCGAAGGCCCTCCTCGTCGAGCGGGGCGGCGAGTCTCCCGCCCGTGACGCGGCCCGTACGCTGGGCATCGCCGTGCTGGAGCTCCAGACGCAGCCGCGTTGGCCGGCGGGCCGGTTCGAGCTCCTCGGGGAGGGAGGCCGGGGGACGCGGGACGCCGCGCCTGCTTCCGCCCGGACGGCGGCGGAAGAAGATGCCGCGAGCGCCCCTGTCCGCCTGGCCGAGCCCGAGGACATCGCCCTCGTCCTCCATACGTCGGGCACCACCTCCCGGCCCAAGATCGTCCCCCTGGCCCAGCGGAACATCTGCGCCTCGGCAGGCAACATCCGGCGCGCGCTCCAGCTCACCCGGGACGATCGCTGCATGAACGTCATGCCCCTGTTCCACATCCACGGTCTCATGGCGGCGACGCTGGCGCCGCTTGGCGCGAGCGGCTCGATCTTCTGCACCCCCGGCTTCCACGCGCTCAGGTTCTTCGCCTGGCTCGACGAGGCCCGGCCCACCTACTACACGGCCGTGCCCACCATGCATCAGGCCATCCTGGCCCGAGCCCCGCGCAACCGGGACATCCTGGAGCGCGTGCGGCTGCGCTTCCTGCGCTCCTCCTCCTCCTCTCTGCCACCACAGGTCATGGCAGAGCTCGAGGAGGCCTTCGGCGCCCCGGTGATCGAGGCGTACGCGATGACCGAGGCCTCTCACCAGATGACCTCCAACCCGCTCCCGCCCGGCCGGAGAAAGCCGGGCACTGTGGGCATCGCGGCCGGCCCCGAGGTCGCCATCATGGACGAGACCGGCCATCTCCTGCCGCCGGGATCGGTGGGCGAGGTGGTGATCCGCGGGGCCAACGTGACCGACGGGTACGAGAACAACCCGGAGGCCAACGCGGCCGCCTTCACCGACGGCTGGTTCCGGACAGGCGATCAGGGGATCCTGGACGAGGAGGGCTACCTGACCCTCACGGGCCGCCTGAAGGAGATCATCAACCGGGGCGGCGAGAAGATCGCCCCGCGGGAGGTCGACGAGGTGCTGCTGGACCATCCCGCCGTCCAGCAGGCCGTCACCTTCGCCGTGCCGCACGACATGCTGGGCGAGGAGGTGGCAGCGGCCGTGGTGCTCCGGGGGGGAGCCGAAGCCACCCCGGGGGAGCTCCGCGAGTTCGCCGCCTCGCGGCTGGCCGACTTCAAGGTGCCCCGGCAGGTCGTCCTGCTGGACGAGATCCCCAAGGGGCCCACGGGCAAGCTTCAGCGCATCGGCCTGGCCCGGAAGCTGGGCATCGCCTGATGCGGATCTGCATTTACGGCGCCGGCGCCATCGGAGGGTACTTGGGGGTCCAGCTCTCCCGGGCCGGACAGGACGTCACGCTGATCGCCCGCGGGCCCCACCTGGCCGCAATGCGCAAGAACGGCGTGAAGCTGCTCGTCGATGGAGAGGAGCGGGTAGCGCGGCCCCTGTGCACGGACGATCCGGCCGTGGCGGGCCCGCAGGACTACGTGTTCGTCACGCTGAAGGCGCACTCGGTTCCGGGCATCGTGGAACGGATGCCTCCGCTGCTGGGGCCGGAGACCGCCGTCGTGACCGCCGCCAACGGCGTGCCCTGGTGGTACTTCTACGGGCTGGAGGGCCCGTGGCGGGACCACCGCCTGGAGAGCGTGGATCCGGGCGGGGTCGTGTGGGACGGGATCGGCCCCGAGCGGGTCATCGGGTGCGTCGTCTACCCGGCCGCCGAGGTGGTCGAGCCGGGCGTCATCCGGCACGTGAGCGGGAACCGGTTCACCCTGGGCGAGCCCAGCGGTGAGAAGACCGAACGGGTCCGGCGGCTGGCCCGGACGCTGATCGAGGCGGGTTTTCGCGCGCCCGTGCGCGATATCCGCGACGAGATCTGGTTGAAGCTGTGGGGCAACCTCAGCTTCAACCCGATCAGCGCGCTCACCCTGGCGACTCTGGACCTCGTGGCCACGGATCCCGGCACGCGGGCGGTGGCGCGCGCGATGATGCTGGAGGCACAGGCGATCGGGGAGAAGCTGGGCGTGCGGTTCAAGGTGGACGTGGAGCGCCGCATCGACGGAGCCGCCGCCGTGGGCGCCCACCGGACCTCCATGCTCCAGGATCTGGAGCGCGGGCGCCCGATGGAGATCGACGCTCTGGCCGGCGCCGTCCAGGAGATGGGCCGCCTGGTGGAGGTCCCCACCCCCACTCTCGACGTGGTCCTGGCCCTGGTGCGGCAGCGCGCCCGCCTGGCCGGCTGCTATCCGGCTACCTGAGGTCTGAGGCTGCCCGCCCGGGCCTACCCACCGCCTACGGCGTTCAGGAACACGTCCCAGGCCGGCTTGGGCGCTCCGTCGGCCGCCACGAGCCCCACCTCGCACACGAAGCCCCGCAGGCGAGCCACGACATCCGGTGGCAGTCCCTCGTCGCCGAACCCGAAGAACGACACCACGGCGTCGCAGGTGGCACCGTCCAGGTCCTGAAGCGTGAACACGGAGACGAAGCGCACCTGCGGATAGCGAGGAAGGGCATCGAAGTACGCCTGGAAGCACGCCCGCTGGAGCTCGGCCGAGCTGTTCATGGCCGCCGAGCTCGGACAGCCCAGCTCCTGGATGATGACCGGCCCGTTGCCATAGCGCGCGATGGTACGATCCAGGTCCGCCAGCGCGCGGGCCGCGTCCGTGACGAAGAAGCTCGCCGGATCCACGTCGTAGAAGGTGAACGGGACCGCATCGGTGATGGCCCGAAGACGGGTGAACACCACCCCACCCTCCAGAACCGCGCCGCGCGTCATCGTGGCACCCACCGCGAGACCCGGCTCGACGGTGTGCGCGTGCGCCCGCACCGCGGCGACAAACGCCAGATAGGGCTCCAGCTCGGAGGGGAACTCCCGGAACCGCTCATCCACCTCGTTGCCCACCCCCAGATAGAAGCCCCCGTGGCGCACCAGGAGCGGGACCAACCGGTCCAGCAAGGCGTCGAACCGCGCGATGACGGCCGGATCGTCCAGGCGGACGCCCGGTGCCAGGGTCGAACCGTCGGGGCTCAACAGCTCGGGCGGGAGCAGCGGGAGCGCCTTAGACGCCGGGCGAGGGCGGCGGCGCGGCCGGCCCTCCGCACGACAGGAGGCCGGCGGCAAGCGCGAATGCCAGCGCGCGGCACACGCCGAGGCGTCCCCTCTAGGCGGCTCCCGGGGACCCCGGCCCCGCGCCGACGGTCTGGTGTCCGTCCACGAGCGCTATCCTCCGAACCTCGCTGCCCTCCGAACCTGACTACCCTCCGAACAGGGAGACCCTGAACACCCGGGCAAGGATCAGGATCACGCTCATCCCCGTGAAGATCGTCAGGCTCCCCCAGCCGAACCAGCGGGCGAACCGGGAGGGATAGAACGCCCGGTCGTTCTTCGGGATCAGGGTCAGGCAGTAGTAGAGGTTGAGGAAGAAGATCACCGGCGCGATGAAGAAGGCGAGCGCGGAGGCCACCAGCACCAGATAGACCGGGCGCGGGACGCCGGCCACCAGTAGCACCGAGGCGACCAGCGAGTACACCATGGTGACCCGGTACAGGTTGTACTCCGAGTACCACTTCCTGCGGTACTCGTCGCCCACGTGGCCCTCGTCCCCGATCCCGCGCAGGCGCGCCGTGGGCCGGAACAGGTTGCGGCAGCAGGCGGCCACGATGCGCGGCCAGCCGTCGAAGTAGTTGAACGCCGTGGAAAAGGTGGCGGCCAGGGCGCCCAGCAGGAACACGACCATCATCCACGGGCCGACGCTCAGGGTGAAGATGCCGGCGATCTCCCCCATCACCTCCCGCCCCTCGATCGCGCTCGGGTGGAGCCACACGGCCGCCAGCACGAGGAACACGGTGGCCAGGACGAAGGAGACCAGGTGGCCCCAGCGGAAGTCCCACAGCCCGATCCGGAACCAGCGGCGGCAGTAGTCCCGGGCGTGGGACGGCAGGCGGGAGACGTCCACCGTGAGGTGCTCCCCGGGCGATGAGAACGGGTCGAAGCGGGAGACCAGGCCGGCCTCCTCCAGGTGTGGCCGCACCCGGCTCATGCCGGTCCGCTTGGCGGTGCCCCACTCCGAGGCCTGCAGCGACACGTCGATGCCGGTGGGCAGCAGCCCCAGGAACGCCGCGATCACCAGCCACGAGCCGCCGGGAACCTCGACCAGGAAGAAGTGGCGCATCTCGACCAGCGGCGCGGGCCGGACCACGAACACGGCGACCGTCGAGACCACCAGCACGGCGGCCAGGAGCTTGGCCGCCAACTCCACGGCCTGATACCGACCCCGCAGGATCACGCCCACCGAAACGAGGCCCAGGATCAAGGCGTACGCCTCGATCCGAAGCGGCAGCCCCAGGTACTGGGTGAAGAAGTAGTACAGGACGGCCGCGGCCGCGATCAGCCGTCCCGCCTGGCCCACCGCGCACTGGAGCAGCGTGGTGATCATCACGTACCACAGCGGCCACTTCCGGGGAGCCGTGGCGTAGGCCGCCAGCAGGCTCTTGCCCGTGGCGTTGGTGAACCGGAACGCCATCTCGAAACCGTAGTACTTGAAGATGTAGGCGACCGGGATGCACCATAGGAGCGCGTAGCCGAACCGCCCGCCCGCCGCCGGCGCGGTGACCAGGTGGCTGGTGCCGATCCCCGTCATCATCAGGATCACCCCCGGCCCGAACTCCCGGGCCAGCGCCCACGGGGCCAGGGAGGGCAGCTCGAGCCTCTCCAGCGGCTCCAGGGCGGCGGCGGCCGAGGCGAGCGGGGCGGTGGCGGGCGGCCCGCCGTCGACAGGCACCTGTCTAGGGCGTGAGCTCGGACGAGTAGCCGGTGATGAACTCCAGGATCCGGCTGACCTCGACCATGTCCGCGCCCGTGAAGCCGATCGTGTGCGCGTCCACACGGTGGATCATGGGCAGGTAGGTGAGCATCTCGGCCGGCGTGTAGTTCTTGAACGTCACCTCCACCCGGATGGGGCGCTCGAGCACGTAGGGCTCGAAGTCGTCCAGACGGGCCAGCGCCGCGCGCACCTTCTCGCTGATCAGCCGTACCGCCGCCGCCGGGAGCAGCGTCCGTGCCGAGTGGAAGCTCACCGCCCGCTTCACCACCGCCCCTTCCAGATCTCCGAGCAAACCGCGCGCCTCCTCGACGATGGCGTCATCGCCCGAGAGCATCACGACCGGCACGCCGAAGTGGCCCGCGATCGCCGCGTTGATGCCCGCCTCGGGCATCTCGACCCCGTTCAGGCGCACCGCCGCCAGGTGGGCCGAGGACATCGTGTGGGCCCGGACCCCCCGGGGATTCGTGGTGCTCGCGTGATAGCCGATGAAGATCGCCGCGTCGAAGGTCGAATCGATCCCCTGCATCATCATGAGGGGCCGGGGCCAGGAGCGGACGAGCTGGATGTCCTGGGGCAGCCTGTCCACCAGCAGGTTCTCCCCGTTTCCGTGCGAGTCGCTCACCAGAATCTCGGTGGCGCCTGCCGTGCGGGCCGCCTCGATGGCCGCGTTCACCTCGTCCGTCATGAAGCCCCGGAACTTCTCGTACTCGAAGCCCGATGGGCCAAGCTGATCCGCCGTGACGACCCCCGCCACCCCTTCCATGTCGGCGGAGATGTAGACCTTGAGGCCCCGGGCTTGGGCCTGGAGGCCGGAGGCGGACAGAAGCGAGAGCGCCAGGCCGGCCAGCGCACTCGCGCGCGGCCGCCGCCGAAAACTACCTCCGAAGATCACGTAACTTCTCCTCGTACTCTTCCTTTGGGATCTCGCCCCGGGCGTAGCGCTGCTTGAGCGTATCCTCCGCCGAGTGAGCCGATTCTCCACCGCTCCGACCCCTGCTCTGAGCCAGCTTGACAATGAAGAAAACGAGAGCTGTGAAGATCACGATCCAGACAATCCACATCCAGCCCATGAGCCATCCACCCGTCATCTGCATCGGCCTACCTCCATCCCCCTTCTATGTCGATGAATCGGTGAGCCCTGTCAGCGAGTCTCCTTCCCAGTGCCGGGGGTGGGATTCGAACCCACATGGCCCGAAGGCCCACGGATTTTAAGTCCGATGCGTATACCGTTCCGCCACCCCGGCGCGCCGTGCGGGCGGCGCCCATCTACAATGTATCACGGGCCGCGGTGCGGACAGGCCCCGGCGGCGCGGTCGCAGCTCATGAGGGGTCAGTACCTGTGACTCATCAAGATGTGTGCTCAGGATCGCCATGCCCACAGAGGCGATCGTAGCGTGCACGCTGCGATGCGGTGAGGATCGGCACAAGTCGAAGGTGGGCCTTGAGGTGAACCGCGCGAAGTTGCGCTCGTCGGGACTACAGAGAACCGAGCAACCTGTCCAGGCGGTCCTCTGTGATCGTGCCGTCTGCGAACGCCTTCTCCAACCTACTCCTACGCTCGAGCTCGAGGATGCGTGCACTCCCTTTCCGCTTTTCGCGCCCGATCGCAGGGGAGCGCGCGCGGGCACTCGCGAAGTTCGCCAGCCGCCGAGTTCCCGGCCAGCGCCGCGGGGGAGTCCGGTCGCGCGAGATAGTCGCGGAACAGCTTTCCTGCTTGCTCTCCCCATGACCTAGGCGGATCTTGCTGCGGCCAGCACGAGGGCGAACCAGACGGAAAGGAAACGATCATGAAGAGAGCGTGCCGGAGGCGAGGCAAGGGGGCCTTCCTCGCTGTGGCCGTCGTACTCGCAGGTGGGAGCGTCCCGCTGGTCGCGCAGGGCACCCACGGCGGATCCAGTCCGGTCCTCGGGCCACTTGAGCTCGTGACACCCGTACCGCTCGAAAAGGCCATCGAGGCCGGCACGCGGAGCCGGAGCGGGGCGCCGGGGCCCAATTACTGGCAAAACTCGGCCGACTACGACATCCGGGCGCAGGTCTCCCCGCGCGACTCCCTGCTGACGGCAGCCGAGACCGTACTCTACCACAACCGCTCGCCCGATACGCTCAAGGCGGTGATCTTCCACCTCTACCAGAACCTCATGAGCCCGTGGGCGGCTCGCCAGCAGCCCGCGTCGCCGGAGCGGGTGACGGCGGGGCTCGTGGTCGACGGGCTCGTGGCCCAGGGTCAGGCCGTTTCCGTGCCCGACAACATCGTGGGGCGGGCGGAAGGCCGGCGGTCGGCGCGGATTCGCGGCACGCTGATGTTCGTCCCGCTGCCCTCCCCTCTCGTTCCAGGTGACAGCGCCGCCTTCCAGGTCACCTGGCATTTCACGATCCCCGGCGCCAGGGCGCCCCGCATGGGGATGCAGGACCCTTCGACCGCACAGATCGCCCAGTGGTATCCCCAGATCGCGGTCTACGACGACGTCCACGGGTGGGACGCGCAGCAATACACCGGCACGGGAGAGTTCTACCTGGACTACGGAAGGTTCCGTTACAGCGTCACGATTCCGGCGGGCTACATCGTGGGCGGCACCGGCACGCTCCAGAACCCCGAGGAGGTGCTGACCGCAAAGGAGCGCGAGGCGCTGGCACGGGCCGCCCGGTCGGACGAGGTGGTCCACGTGTTGACCGAGCTAGAGTTCGGGGCGGGAACCGCCACGGCGGGAGCGCCAGGGCAATCCCTCACCTGGACGTTCGCGGCGGACAGCGTACGGGACGTGGCGTTCTCCTTCGGCAACCACTACCTGTGGGACGCGACCCGGGCCCTGGTGGACCGCGACAAGGGCCGCTACGCGGCGGTCAACGTGTTGTATCGAAAAGGGGCACCGCGCTTCGACCAGGTGGCGGACATGGCGCGCGCGGCGCTCGAGGTGCACTCGCGGCTGATGGTGCCTTACCCCTACTCGCAACTCACCGAGACGGAGGGGGGAAGCGGGGGCATGGAGTACCCGATGACCGTGTTCGTGGGCGCGTACGAGGACGCCTTCCGCGAGGACGGAGTGACGGCGCACGAGATCGGACACGAGTGGTTTCCGATGCTGGTGGGGTCGAACGAAACGCGTTACGGGTGGCAGGACGAGGGGCTCAACACCTTCGACACCTTCTTTGCCACCGACGAATTCTTCCCCGACTCCATGAGGGGCCGGGGCCTCCGTGAATCTCAGAAGAGCTACCTTACCTTTGTCAGGCAGGCCGACGAGGATCTCTCGATGATGTCACCGGCCAACTCGTTCGGCGTCGCGCAATCGGGCTACGGCGTGGAGGCGTATAGCAAGCCGTCGGCCGCGCTGTGGGCACTCCGGTCGATCCTGGGCGACGAGACGTTCCGGAAGGCGTACCGGGCGTACATTCACCGCTGGTCCTACCGGCATCCGACGCCGTGGGACTTCTTCGAGACGTTCGACGACGTGACGGGTCGGGACCTGGGGTGGTTCTGGGAGCCGTGGTTCTTCGAGCGCCAGCGGCTGGACCAGAGGGTGGCGGGCGTCTCACAGAGCGAAGGCCAGGTGGCGGTAACAGTGGAGAGCCGCGGCGGTCTGTACGCGCCGGTGGACGTGACCGCGACGCTGGCAGACGGGAAAACGGCTCACTGGCGAGAACCGGCCTCGGTGTGGTTCGGAGGCCAGGCGCGGGTGACCACGCGCCACCCGGTGGCGGGGCTCGTGACCAAGGTGGCTCTGGACGTGGCCCGGGACTTCCCCGATATCGACCGCAAGAACGATGTCTGGAAGAGAGGGGCGCACTTGCCGGGACAGCGGTAGTCCGAGCTATCGAGCTCCGCGGGTTCGGAAGCGGAGACGCCGTCACGGAAGGCTGCGGAAGCCCTCCAGCACCTTGATGTAGTTGGCCCGCGCGAACGCGGTCGGATCGGCCACCGATCGCTGGCTCATCGAGCCCTTGAGCTGCGATACGGACTCGTACTCGCGGCGCTCCATCCACTCCGTCAGCTCTCCTCTCAGCGTCGCCAGGTGCTCGACCCCGTGGCGCAGGAGCGCGGAGGTCGCCATCACCACGTCGGCACCGGCCAGCAGGTACTTCACGACCTCGGTGCCGCCATGCACGCCCGTGCTCGCCGCCAGCGAGGCCCGCAGCCGGCCGTACAGGACGGCGATCCACAGCAGGGGAAGCCGGATCTCGCTCGGCTGGCTCAGCACCAGGCTGGGCACGACCTCCAGCGACTCCAGATCGAAGTCCGGCTGATAGAATCGGTTGAACAGGACCAGCGCGTCCGCCCCGGCCTCGTCCAGCCGGGCCGCCATGTGCGCCATGGCGCTGAAGTACGGGTTGAGCTTGAGGGCCACGGGAATCCGGACGGCCTCCTTCACGGCCGTGAGGATGTCCACGTACCGCTGCTCCACTTCCGCGCCCGAGCGCTCCGATTCGGTGGGTAGGTAGTAGATGTTGAGCTCGATCCCGCTCGCGCCGGCCTCCTCCATCCGGGTGGCGTAGTCGATCCAGCCCTCCGCCGTGATCCCGTTGAGGCTCCCGAGCACGGGGATGTCGACCCGTTCGGCGGCGCCCCGGAGGATCTCCAGGTAGCGGTCCACCCCGACGTCGTAGACCTCGACCCCGGGGAAGTAGGTGAGGGCCTCCGAGTAGCTCTCCGTCCCGTGGGACCAGAAGTAGTCGAGGGCTTCCAGCTCGCTTCGAATCTGCTCCTCGAACAGCGAGAACATCACCACGGCCGCAGCGCCGGCCTCCTCCATCCGCTCGATCTGCTCGACGCTACCCGATAGGGGGGAGGCGGAGGCGACGATGGGGTGGGCCAGCTCCAGGCCCATGTAGGTGGTTCGCGTGTCCATCACTCCTCCCCGTCGTGCCGCGCATCCGAGCGGGGGCCGCCACCGGAGGTGCCCGCTCCCCTGCGCTCCAGGTCCCGGTACACGGCCCACTTCTCGCGCACGTCCCGCTCGGCCAGGGCCAGCAGGCGGGAGGCCTCCTCGGGGCGCGTGTGGGAGAGCACGCGGTAGCGGATCTCGTTGTACGCGTAGTCGCGAAGCGGGATCGAGGGCTCGGGCGAATCCAGGATGAGCCGCCCCACGCCGTCGCCGCGGTCCGGCCGGTACCGGTACAGCGGCCAGTAGCCGCTCGCCGTGGCCAGCTTCTGCTGCCGGAGCCCGTAGCGCATGTCGATCCCGTGGGCGATGCAGTGCGCGTAGGCGACGATGAGCGAGGGGCCCTCGTACGCCTCGGCCTCCAGGAACGCCCGGATGGTCTGCTGGTCCATGGCGCCCATGGCGACCTGCGCTACGTACACGTTGCCGTAGGCGATCGCCATCAGGCCCAGGTCCTTCTTCGGGACCTGCTTGCCGGCGGCGGCGAACTTGGCCACGGCCGCCCGCGGGGTGGCTTTGGAGGCCTGGCCCCCCGTGTTCGA
This sequence comes from Gemmatimonadota bacterium, assembly GCA_046757845.1. Lineage (GTDB taxonomy): Bacteria > Gemmatimonadota > Gemmatimonadetes > Palauibacterales > Palauibacteraceae > JBHHYZ01. The sequence goes on along the minus strand of JBHHYZ010000033.1, from coordinate 2,940 downwards.
GTAGACCTCCGTGTCCAGCACCAGCACGTTCACGTTCCGGCCCGAGGCCAGCACGTGGTCCAGGCCCCCGTACCCGATGTCGTAAGCCCAGCCGTCCCCGCCCACGATCCACACGCTGCGCCGGACGAGGTTCTCGGCCAGCGACAGGAGCCGCGCCGCGCGCGGATCGTCCATCCCCCGCAGACGCTCCTCGAGCACGGCCACCCGGCGGCGCTGGGCGGCGATCTCGGCCGACGTGCGCTGGGGGGCCTCCAGGAGCTGACGGGCCAGTCCCGCCTCCGGAACCGGCGTCGTCTCCGCAGCGGGCTCCGCGGACGGCCCGGCCACCCCCGCACCGCCCGGGTCCGCCGCCAACCCGGCGCCCAGCTCGTCCGCCAGCTCGCGCACCAGCTCCCGGGCGTGCTCCCGCTGCTTGTCCAGGCTCACCCGGAATCCGTAGCCGAACTCGGCGTTGTCCTCGAACAGCGAATTGGACCAGGCCGGCCCGCGTCCGTCCGAGCCGGCCGACCACGGAGTAGTCGGCAGGTTGCCCCCGTAGATTGAGGAGCAGCCGGTGGCGTTGGCCACCAGCAACCGGTCGCCGAACAGCTGGGTGAGCAGCTTCAGATACGGGGTCTCGCCGCAGCCGGCGCAGGCGCCCGAGTACTCGAACAGGGGCCGCAGGTACTGCACCCCGCGCACGGTCCCGACGTCGATCCGCTCGACCGCCCGCTCCGGCAGGCGCTCGAAGAACTCCAGGTTCGCCCGCTCCCGCTCCAGCAGGGGAGCCTTGGGCCGCATGTTGATCGCCTTCACTCCCACGGTCTCCTTGCTCCGGGCCGGGCACGCCTCCACGCACAGCAGGCAGCCGGTGCAGTCCTCGACGGCCACCTGGAGCGTGTAGCGCATCCCCGGGAAGCCGCGGCCGGCCAGGGGAGCGGAAGGGAACCCGTCCGGAGCGCCTTCCAGCTCGGACTCGGGATACAGCTTGCTCCGGATCACGGCGTGGGGGCACACGAACACGCAGTTGCCGCATTGGATGCAGATGTCCGGCTCCCACACGGGCACCTCCTGCGCGACGTTGCGCTTCTCCCACGCCGCCGTGCCCACCGGGTAGGTCCCGTCCGCCGGCAGCGCGCTCACCGGCAGCTCGTCGCCCTTGCCCGCCAGCATCGGCGCGGTCACCTCCCGCACGAACCGCGGTGCGCTCTCGGGAACCGGAGGTAGGCGCTCCCGGCCCGCCGCCGGTCCCGCCGGGATCACCACCCGGTGCAGGTTGGCCAGCGAGCGGTCCACCGCCGTGAAGTTCCTGCGCACCAGCTCCGCCCCCTTGCGGCCATACGTCTTCTCGATCGCGCGCTTGATCCGGGCGATCGCCTCCTCCTGGGGGATCACGCCGGAGATGGCGAAGAAGCAGGTCTGCATGATCGTGTTGATGCGCGTCCCGAGGCCTGTCTCGCCCGCCACGCGGTAGGCGTCGATCACGTACAGGTCCAGCCCCTTGTCCCGGATCGCCTCCTGCAGCGGCCGCGGCAGCCGGTCCCACACCTCCTCGGGCCCGTACGGGCTGTTGAACAGCAACGTCCCGCCCGGCCGGGCCGGCCCCGCCACATCGATCTGCTCGACGAACTGGAACTGGTGGACGCCGACGAAGTCGGCCGAGCGCACCAGATAGGTGGAGCGGATGGGCCGGGGTCCGACGCGGAGGTGCGAGACGGTCCGGCTGCCCGCCTTCTTGGAATCGTAGACGAAGAAGCCCTGAGCGTGGAGCTCGGGCCGCTCGCCGAGGATCTTGATCGTGTTCTTGTTGGCACCGACCGTCCCGTCGGAGCCGAGCCCGAAGAAGATGGCGCGGTAGACATCGTCGGGCTCGATCTGGAAGGCCGGGTCGTACGGCAGACTCGTGTGGCTCACGTCGTCGTGGATGCCGACCGTGAAGTGGCGCCGGGGCCGCTCGGCCTCCAGCTCGTCCAGCACGGCTTTCACCATGGCCGGCGTGAACTCCTTGGACGAAAGCCCGTAGCGGCCCCCGATCACCTGCGGGAGCTCCTGCATGGGAAGCGACCCCTCCGAGCGAGCCTCCATCAGCGCGGTCACCACGTCCTGATACAGCGGCTCCCCGGCCGAGCCCGGCTCCTTGGTCCGGTCCAGCACCGCGAGGGCCCGCACCGTCCCGGGGAGGGCGGCCAGTAGATGAGCGACCGAGAAGGGCCGGTACAGGTGCACCTGCACCACCCCGACCGGGGCCCCGGCCGCCGCCAGGTGCTCCACCGTCTCCCGGGCCGTCTCCACGCCGGAGCCCATGAGCACCAGGACCCGGCTCGCGTCCGGCGCCCCGTAGTACTGGAACGGCCGATACCGGCGGCCGGTGAGCCCGGCGAGGCGCTCCATGCACCGCTCCACGATGCCGGGAGCGGCCGCGTAGAACGGGTTGACCGACTCGCGCGCCTGGAAGAACACATCCGGGTTCTGCGCCGTGCCCCGCACCACCGGATGATCCGGGCTCAGGGCCCGGCGCCGGTGCGCGAACACCCACTCCTCGTCGATCATCGCGCGGAGCTGCTCGTCCGAGAGCATATGGATCTTGTTGATCTCGTGAGAGGTCCGGAACCCGTCTAAGAAGTGGAGGAACGGGACCCGGCTCTCAAGGGTGGCGGCCTGCGCGATCAGGGCCATGTCGTGGGCCTCCTGGACCGAGCTCGAGCACAGGAGCGCGAACCCGGTGGCCCGGGTCGCCATCACGTCGGAATGGTCGCCGAAGATGGACAGGGCCTGGCAGGCGATGGAACGGGAAGCCACGTGGAACACGGTCGAGGTGAGCTCGCCGGCGATCTTGTACATGTTGGGGATCATCAGCAGCAGGCCCTGCGAGGCGGTGAACGTGGTCGCGAGCGCGCCGGTCTGGAGGGAGCCGTGCACCGCGCCGGCCGCCCCGCCCTCGCTCTGCATCTCGACCACCTT
>JBHHYZ010000032.1:0-32732 GCA_046757845.1 Gemmatimonadota bacterium | reverse complement strand
CACACTAGCGCCGGGCGCGCTCCTCCGACCCGTCCGCGAGCCGCCGGAACCGCTCGCGCCAGTCCGGGCCCAGCAGAATCGTGGCATCCAGGTAAAGGTCCGGATCCAGATCCCTGGACACGCTGTCCACGCCCAGGCTCCGGGCGACCTTCCACGCGGCGTCCTCGCGGCCCGAGCGATCCACCACCGCCGTGGGCTCCTCGCCGAACGAGGAGGCGTTGCCGAAATAGACCACGTCGTAGCCCAGACGGCGGAGCGTCATGGCGGCCTCGCGCGCCGCTCCCCGCTCGCCCACCGCATTGAGCACCTCCACCCTCACGCGGTTCTCCACCTCGACGGGCGCGAGCGAAGCCGGAGTCCCCTCGATCCGGGCCGGCCCGTCCCCCAGGCGGATTCGGCTCCACTCCAGCAGGAAGGACCCCAGCAGCGCCCCGACCCCGAGCAGGACGAGAACCACGACGAGCATCTGAAAACGATCCTTCATCCTCCACCCTTCGCCGCCGGCCCGCACCCGGCGGAAATGCGCGGCTACGCGAGTTCGTCCGGCGTCTCGCCAGAGCTCAACAACCGATTCCAGAAGTCGATGGAAGCCTGCATGATCGAGAACCGCTTGTCCAGCAGTCGCGTCAGCCGGAGCGCCAGCACCTCGATCAGCACATCGTGACGTTCGCCCGGCAGGCGGGCCCGGAAGCTCTCCCGCCTGGCCTTGCGAAAGTTGCGGTGCGGCTCCAGGAAATCCGCCAGATACAGGCATTCCCCCAGCGCCTCGAACGACGGATGGCCCACCGAATGGTACTCGATGGCCAGGAGCAGCTCCTCATCCTTGACGCCCGACTGCCGCAGCCGGCCCGCGCAGGCGGGGCCGTGGACGAGAGGATCCGGCCAGTCGCGCCCGCCCCAGATGCGCAGCTCGTCGATCTCGCCGCCTTTCAGCGCGTCGTGCAGAAAACCCGCCGCGCGCCAGCGGACCCGATCCTCCTCGCCCAGATCCAGAGCCTCGGCCCAGGCGGACATCAGGGAAGCCACGCTCTCCACGTGGATCCGCCGTTTCCCCGTCACCGACGCCCAGATGGGGAGCCGGCCCTCCCGGCCCGCGGTGGCCACAATCGGATGCAATCCGGAGCGAACCCGCATCCCGTACCCGAAGCCTCCAACCATACGTCGTTCCCCTTTCTTCCCGGCCCGGACGCCGTCCGCGAGAGCGGTCCTCCGGGCCCGCGACTCGACTGTGGTCCCCCCTGCCCTGCAACTCAACCTCAACCTAGCGAGTCGCTGTCAACCGATTCTCAACTGGCTGCGGGGAACGAACCTGACGCGGGGCGCCGGCCCGGCTCGGGGCGAAAGGGTCGGGCGGCCCGCCGGCCCGGCTCGGGGTATGGGCCCGGAGGGCCTCACCCGAGCGCGTCGAGCGCCGAGGGCCCGCCCAGCGTCTCGTTGTCGATGAGCCGCGTGCCACCGGCCCGCGCGGCCATGGCGCACACGGAATCCGCCGCCGCGTCCCGAACCGGCGCGAGGTCGCGCGGATTCACGATCTCGCAGTAGTCCACCTCCAGACCCGCCTCGCGCAGCTCGCGCTCGGCCAGGCGCGACAGCGCGTCCGCCGAGCACTCCCCCTCCGCGAACGCCGCGCGCGCGACCCGCAGGGCGCGGGAGAGCCCCGCGGCGCTGCGGCGCTCGGCGGGACTCAGGTAGGCGTTGCGCGAGCTGAGGGCGAGCCCGTCCGGCTCACGCACGATGGGCCCGGTCTCGATTCGCACGGGAAGATGGAGCTGCTCCACCATCCGTCGGACCAGCACCGACTGCTGGAAGTCCTTTCGTCCGAACACCGCGATGTCGGGCTGGACCACCGAGAACAGCTTGGCCACGACGGTGAGCACGCCGCGAAAGTGGCCCGGCCGGCTGAGCCCGCACAGCCGCTCCGCCAGCGGGCCCGGCTCCACCCATAGGGTCTGGGGCTCCGGATACATCTCCTCGACCGTCGGCGCGAAGATCAGGTCGGCTCCCCGTCCGCCCGCCAGCTCCACGTCCCGATCCAGATCCCGCGGATAGCTGTCGAAGTCCTCGGCGGGCCCGAACTGGGTCGGGTTCACGAACACCGAGACGACGACCGTGCCGGCCAGCTCCGCCGCCCGCTCCACCAGGCTGAGGTGTCCCTCGTGCAGGGCGCCCATGGTGGGTACGAACGCGACCGTCCGGCCGCGCGCGCGCGCTTCCTCGCGCACCCGGCGCATCTCGGACACGGTCCGCACGACCCGTTCGGCCGCGCCCCGCGCCCTCGCGTTCCGGTGCTCGGGCGGCGCCATCGCGCTTCGGTCTTCGGCCGGCGCGTCAGGAGCCATAGCTCTCGGACTCGTCCGGATACGTCCCCGCTCTCACGGCCTCCGCGAACGCGGCGATCCCCTCCCGGGCCGCCGCTCCGAGCTCCGCGAAGCGCCGCAGGAAGCGCGGCTCGAAGCCTTCGTTCAGACCCAGCATGTCGGGCAGGACCAGCACCTGGCCATCGCACCGCGGGCCGGCACCGATGCCGATGGTCGGAATCCGCAGGCTCTCGGTGATCCGGCCCGCCAGGGCGGCCGGCACCATCTCCAACACCAGGCTGAAACACCCGGCCTCCTGCAGCCGCAAGGCCTCGGCCCGCAACTCATCCGCTTCGACCGGCTCGCGCCCGGTCACCCGATAGCCTCCCAGCTGATGGACGGATTGGGGGGTGAAGCCGAGGTGGCCCATGACGGGGATTCCGGCGGCGACCAGAGCCGCCACGCGACTCAGCGTGGCTTCGTCTCCGCCCTCCAGCTTGACCGCCTCGGCCCCGGTCCGCTTGAGGATGCGGCCGGCGTTGCGAAGCGCGTCACGGTCGCTGACCTGATAGCTGAGGAACGGCATGTCGGCGATCAGCAGCGGCCCGTCCAGTCCACGGCGCACGGCGGCCGTGTGGTGGATCATCTCCTTCACCGTCACGGGAATCGTGCTGCGGTAGCCCAGAATCACCTGCCCCAGCGAATCCCCCACCAGCACCGCATCGACTCCGGCATCGTTGAGCAGCCGCGCGAACAGGTGGTCGTAGCAGGTGAGGACGACGAGCTTCTCGCCCCGGCTCTTGCTGGCAGTGAAGTCCCGAATCGTCACCGGCTTACGTCCGGCCTTACCGCCCGTCTCTCGGGACACGGTTGCCTCCCCAAGCCCGTGTGCTGTTTGTGGTTCCGGCGAACCGGGCCGAATATACGGGCTGGACGGATGCCCACCAACCGGGCTCATCCGATACCAGACTCGCATCTTGCCGAAGGGCGCTTCGATGCCGTTGCGCTACGACCCCCTGCTGGTCCGGGCGCTGGCCCGTGAGGTGGCCGCCCGGTGGGGCGGCGCCCGCGCCGTCGAGCTCCGGCTGGACCGGAGCGCCCGGGCCGCCGAGCTGCGCTTCCAGAAGACGGAGTCGCTCGGCTTCCGGCTCGACCCCCGGGCCGGTTACCTGCTGCCCGGCTGCGCCGTGAATCCGGAGGCCCGCTTCCGCTTCCGCGACCTCCGCCTCGGAGCCGCGGCCGCGGCGGCCGACGAACGGACGTTGCGGCTGCCGTTGGTGGACGGCCGGGGGCGGCTCCGGGAGGAGATCGTGGTGGAGCTGCGGACCCACCGGTGGAACCTGCTGCTCCTGGCCGCTCCGCCGGAAGGCGGCGAGCCGGCGGAGGGCTCGCGAGGGGCCGGGGAAGACGGCGAGGATCGGGCGGGCGGCGGCGTCCCGACGGATTCGGCCTCCGTCGGCGGCTCCCGGATCCGGGCGGCGCTGTGGCCGCGGCAGGCGGGCGGACGGGCGCTCCGCGCCGGAGGCCGCTACGAGCTCCCGCGCAGCCCGCGCGCCGGAGCGGAGAGTCCCCTGAGCCTGGAAGCGTGGCTCGAGCGGCTGGCGCCGCTCCCCGCCGCCGATCGGAGGGCCGCCGCGCTGGAGGGCGTGGCCTACATGAGCCCGCTGAACGTGGACTGGGTGCTGGGATGCGCGGGACGGCCCGAGGCGCCGGAAGCCGGCGACGCGGCGCTGCGGAAGGCCTATGAGCGCTACCGGTCGCTGCTGGCCCGCGGCGCGGAGGCCGCTCGCGCCGAGGGGGAGCCGGGAGCCTGGCTGCTGGTCCGGCCGTGGGGAGCCCAGCCTTACGTGGCCCCGCTGGACGAGGCCGACGCCGCGCCCGCCGCCTCCCTGCTCGAAGCGATGGCCCGGGCCGCGGCCGCCGGAGCCGGGACGGAGCCCGAGGAGGCGCGGCTGCGGGCCGCCCTCCTGGGCCGCCGCTCCCGGCTCGACAAGCGGAAGCAGGCGCTGCTCCGCCAGCTGACCCGGGCCGGAGAGGCGGCGGACCTCCGGGCGGAGGGGAATCTGCTGCTGGCCCGACTCCGGGAGGTGCCGCGGGGGGCGGCCTCGGTGACGCTGGAGGATTTCGACGGCACGCCCCGCCAGATCCGCCTGGATCCGGCGCTCGACGCGGCGGCCAACGCGGGCGCCTACTTCGATGCGGCGGCGCGGCGAGAGCGGGCCGCTCGCCGCCTGCCACCGGAGATCGCGGCCGCGGGACGTGAGATCGAAGAGGTCGACGCGGCACTGCGCGGACTCGCGGAGACGGGCCCCGACGAAGCTCTGTGGAGGCTGGCCGGAGGGAGACCCCCCGATCGGAGCGGGGCCCGACCTTATCGGGCGGGCGGGGCCGGGCCCGATGCCGGAGGAGGACCGCCGGAAGAGCGGAAATTTCCCTACTTACGGTATCGGACCTCAGGCGGGCTGGAGCTGCGAGTGGGCCGCGACTCCAGGAGCAACGACGCCCTCACCTTCCGGCATTCGAGTCCCGAGGACATCTGGCTCCACGCGCGCCAGACGCAGGGGGCGCACGTGGTGCTGCGGTGGGGGCGGAGGGAGGAGAATCCCCCGGCCCGGGATCTCCGCGAGGCGGCTCTGGCCGCGGCCGTGCACAGCGGGGCGAGGCACAGCGGAACGGTCCCGGTCGACTGGACCCGCCGGAAGTACGTTCGAAAGCCGCGCAAGGCGCCGCCCGGAACGGTCCTCCCGGAGCGGGTGAAGACGATCTTCGTGGAGCCGGACGCGGAGCGGCTGAAAAAGCTTCGGGAGGGGTGAGCGCCGCGGCCGATCCACGCGTCTTCACCCCACCCGGCGCCGGGCGGCGGGCCGCGCCCGCCTTCAGCCGGGCTCGTGCGCCGCGGCGGCCAACTCCGCGGCCAGGGCGCCGAATTCATCCTCTCCACGCTCGAGCGCGGCGATCAGGGCCGAACCGACCACCACGCCGTCGGCCACCCGGGCCACCGCCCGGGCGTGCTCCGGGCTCGAGATCCCGAAGCCCACCGCCACCGGAAGCCGCATCTGCCGGCGCAGCGCCTCGACCCGCCGCGCGAGCCCTTCGTCCAGCCGGTCGCGAGCCCCCGTCACGCCCAGCCTGGAGATGTAGTAGAGGAAGCCCGACGCGCGCCCCACGATCCGCTCCACCCGCGCCGGAGGGGTCGTGGGGGCGACCAGGGCGATCAGATCGGGACCCGCGGAGGCCAGCGCGCGCTCCAGCTCGGGGTGTGCGCCCACCGGGAGGTCGGTGACCAGCACGCCGGCCACCCCGGACGCCTCCGCCCGCTCCAGGAAGCGCTCCACACCCATGCGAAGCACCGGGTTGAGATACGTGAACAGCACGATGGGGGGGAGATCGGCGGCCCGCCGGGCCACCAGCTCCAGCGTTCCGGCCAGCGTCACGCCCCGCTCCAGGGCCCGCCAGCTGGATCTCTGGATGGTGGGCCCATCCGCCAGCGGGTCGCTGAACGGGACACCCAGCTCGATCACGTCCGCCCCGGCTTCGGCCAGCCGGTCCAACAGGCGCGGCGTGTCCGCGGGGGACGGGAAGCCGTGGGTGAGGAACGGCACGAAAGCGGCCCCGTCGCCGTCCGCCAGACCGGCGAAGGTGTCCGCCAGCCGCCCCCGCCCTTCCGGCGCGCCCGCCTCCGGCGACCCGCGCTCCGCCGGGTCTTCCCCGGCCCGCGCGGAAGCCACTCCCTCCGGCCCGTCCGTCATTCGGCCGGCTCCCGGTTCAGCAGCCGCACCACCTCTCCCACGTCCTTGTCCCCCCGCCCGCTCAGACACACCAGCACGTCCCGGTCCCGCCAGCGCTCCGCCTCCGCGGCCAGGCCGGCCAGCGCGTGGGCGCTCTCCAGGGCCGGGATGATCCCCTCCACCCGGCACAGCGTCTGGAAAGCCTCCAGGGCGGCCCGGTCCGTCACCGACTCGTACCGCACCCGGCCCGAGTCCCGCAGCGCGGAATGCTGCGGCCCGACACCCGGATAGTCGAGGCCCGCCGAGACCGAATGCGCGGGGATCACCTGGCCCGCTTCGTCCTGAAGCAGGTAGCTGTACGCGCCGTGCAGGACCCCCGGCACGCCGGCCGACAGCGAGGCCGCGTGACGTCCCGTCTCGATCCCTTCGCCCGCCGCCTCCACGCCGATCAGGGCCACGTCCTCCCGCTCGAGGAACGCCGTGAACATCCCGATCGAGTTCGAGCCGCCTCCCACACAGGCGAACACCGCCGCGGGGCTCACGCCGCGCTCGGCCAGCTGGGCCGCGGCCTCATCCCCGATCACCCGCTGGAAGTCGCGCACGATCTCCGGATACGGGGCGGGCCCCACCACCGACCCGATGATGTAGTGGGTGGTCTCCACGTTCTCCACCCAGTCGCGGATGGCCTCGTTGGTGGCGTCCTTGAGCGTCCGGCTGCCGCTGTCCACCGGCCGGACCTCTCCGTCCAGGAGCCGCATGCGGTCCACGTTGAGCGCCTGGCGGCGCATGTCCTCCAGACCCATGTAGATCACGCACTCGAACCCGAGTAGAGCGCAGGCCGTCGCGGTGGCGACCCCGTGCTGGCCCGCGCCCGTCTCCGCGATGATCCTGCGCTTGCCCATGCGGCGGGCCAGCAGCGCCTGGCCGAGGGTGTTGTTGATCTTGTGGGCGCCGGTGTGGTTCAGGTCCTCCCGCTTCAGCCACACGCGGACGCCGCCCAGCGCCTCCTCCAGGCGCGCGGCCCGGTGCACGGGCGTGGGCCGGCCCACGTAGTGCTCGAGCAGGTCGCGCAGCTCCCGGGAGAACTCGGGATCCGCGCGCGCCGCGGCGTACGCCTCCGCCAGCTCGTCCAGCGCCGGCATGAGGGTCTCCGGTACGAAGCGGCCCCCGTAGGCGCCGAACCAGTCGCTCTGCCTCATCGATCCTCCCCGGCCGGCCGGCCGCGATCCACGGCGGTCCGCACGCCCCGCACGAAGCGGCGGATGAGCCCCGGGTCCTTCTCTCCGGGAACCCGCTCCACGCCGCTGCTCACGTCCACGATCTCCGGGTCCACCGCCCGCACCGCCTCGCCCACGTTGGACGGGTTCAGGCCTCCGGCCAGAACCAGGTGCCGCGGCCGGCGCCCTCCCGTCCCCGGCTCCCGGGCGAGCCATTCCAGCGGCACGCGCGCCCCCGTACCGCCGGCGGCTCCCGCCGAGAACCCCTCCACCAGGACGGCGTCCACCACGGGCTCGAAGCGCTCCACCTCGAACCCCAGCTCCTCCGCATCGCGGGGCCGGACCGCCTTCCACACCTCCAGTCCGGCCGCGCGCAGCTCCGCGCACGCCCGCGGGGACTCGGTCCCGTGGAGCTGCACCACCTCCAGCGGCACCTCCGCGGCGACGGCCCGAATCTGTTCGACCGGAGCGTCCACGAACACCCCGACCCGGCGGGCCGCGCCCTCCACGGCGGCGGCGATCCGCCCCGCCCCGGCGGTGTCCACCCGGCGGGGGCTGTCGGCGAACACGAGTCCCACGTAGGAAGCGCCGGCCTCCACCGCCGTCAGCGCGTCCTCCGGCGTGCGGCAGCCGCAGATCTTCACGGCCACGCCCGCGCGGCCGCCGCTCCACCCCCCGGCCGCATCCGAGGAACCGCGCCCCGTCTTCGGCACGCCGGTGAGCGCGCGCACCCGCTCCGCCGGATCCCCGAGCATGAGCCAGCTACCCACCAGCGCCGCATCCGCGCCGGCCCGGGCCGCCCGCCGCACATCCTCCCGGCCGGAGATGCCGCTCTCGGCCACGGCCAGACGGTCCGGCGGCACGTCGCCCACCAGCTCCGTGCCCGCCGCTAACGAGACCTCGAACGTCGAAAGATCCCTCGCGTTGACGCCGACGAGGCCTGCCCCGGCCGCCACCGCGCGAGCCAGCTCCTCCGCGTCGTGCGCTTCCACGAGGGCCGTCAGGCCGGCATCGTCGCAGGCCCCCAGCAGATCGCGCAGCCGCCTGTCCGTCAGCGTGCGCACCAGAAGCAGGATCGCGTCGGCCCCGGCCGCCCGCGACTCGATCACCTGGAGAGGGTCCAGGATGAAGTCCTTGCGGAGCACCGGCAGGCCGGACGCCTCCCGGGCCGCGGCCAGGTCCCCCAGGCCGCCCCCGAAGCCCGGGCCGTCCGTGAGCACGGAGAGCGCCGCGGCTCCGCCGGCCGCGTATGCCGCGGCCACCTTGGCCGGGTCGGCGTCCGGGGCGATGGGGCCGGCCGAGGGGGACCGCCGCTTGAACTCCGCGATGATACGCACCGTCGCGCCCGCACGCAGCGCGGTGGCGAAGCCCCGCGGCGGCGGCGCCTCTCCGGCCGCCTCCGCCAGTTCGGGGGCCCGCGCCCTCAGGCTCGAGATCTCCTCCCGCTTGGACTTCAGTATTTGTTCCAGTTTCAAGGTCCACCGCTCCGGTCGGGATTCGCGCCGGCAAAGGTAGAGCCCGGGCGAGCCGATTCCAACTTCCCCGCCGGCTCCACCTCCCCGGACGGGCTCGCGCTTGCGCTTCGGTGCCTGTTCGGGTATATTCGGTTTCCGTTCGGTCCCGAGCCTCCCGAACGGAGGGACGGTCCGGCCTCCGGGCCATGGACGGGCGGCTCGAAACGGCGGGCGGCGGAACCGGAGACAGGCAAATGGCGCTGACCAGACGGCAGAGGGAGATGCTCGACTTCGTCGAGGGATTCGTGCGCTTCCGAGGCTACTCCCCCAGCTTCGAGGAGATCGCCGAGCATTTCGGATACCGTTCCCTCGCGACGGTTCACGAGCACCTCAGCAACCTCCAGGCGAAGGGCTACATCCGAAAGAACTACAACGAGAGCCGCTCGATCGAGCTGGTGGAGTCGCAGATGAGGATCGGGGCCGTGGAGCTGCCGCTCCTGGGCGCCGTGGCCGCCGGGTACCCGATCGAGGCGATCGAGGAGAACGAGACCATTCCCGTTCCGGAGGACATGGTGTCCGGCTCGGTCGCGGGACACTACGTGCTGCGCGTCCGCGGAGATTCGATGATCGACGAGCAGATCCGGGACGGGGACTTCGTGATCGTCCAGTCGCGCGACACGGCCCACGATGGGGAGATGGTGATCGCCCTGATCGACGGGGAGAACGCGACGATGAAGAAGCTCTACAGGGAGGGCGGGAAGATCCGGCTGCAGCCGGCCAATCCGGACCTCGCGCCCATGTACTTCGACGAGGAGCGGGTCACCATCCAGGGGATCGTGATCGGCGTGATTCGAAAATACTGAGAGGGAGGGCGCCCGTCCGTCCGGCCGCGCTCCCTCCGGAGCGCCGGCCGCGGCGGCCCGAATCCTCAGCGTGAGCCGGAGCCCCGGTGGTCCCCACTCCCACCACACCACGCCGCCGGGGCCGAGGTTCACCCGTCGCCGGCCGGCCGGGGCGAGCGCCACCCGGGATCACTCCGAATCGACCGCCAGCCTCGCGCTCGCCTCCCGCAGCTTCTCCAGAGCCTCCCGGGCCGCGCCCTTCTCGATCGTGCGTGCGGCACGCTCGACCCCCGCCGATAGATCGTCCACCCGCCCGGCCACCCAGAACGCGGCGGCCGCGTTCAGCTCCACCGCGGCCCGAGCCGCGCCGCCGATCCGACCGGCCAGCACCCCTTCCAGTACCGCCGCATTGTCCTCCGGAGACCCTCCCGCGAGCTCGTCGGCCGAGAACCCGCTCCATCCCAAGTCTCCGGGATGGAGCGTGAACTTCTCCAGGCGGCCCGCGTCCACAGAGACGATGTGCGTGGGACCCAGCGGGCTGAGCTCGTCCAGTCCGGGCTCGCCGTGGACCACCAGGGCCCGCGTGTGCCCCAGCTCCTGGAGAGCCGACGCGACCAGTTGGAGCCGCTCGAGGCCGGGGACCCCGACCACCTGGCGGCGCACGCGGGCCGGACTGGTCAGAGGGCCCAGGAGATTCATCATCGTCGCCACCCCGAGCGCCCGCCGCACCTCCGCCACGTTGCGCATGGCCGGATGCATGCGGGGCGCGTAGATGAACGCGAACCGCACCTCCCGAAACAGGCGCTCCAGCGCCTCGGGCCCCAGATCGATCCGCACGCCGAGCGCCTCCAGCACGTCGGCGCTCCCGCAGCGGGAGGAGAAAGACCGGTTGCCGTGCTTGGCGATCCCGACGCCGCCTCCCGCGGCCACCAGCGCGGCGGCCGTGGAGATGTTGAAGGTGGTGAAGCTCCCTCCCCCGGTACCGCAGGTGTCCACCAGGTCGTCGGAGGGGAGCTTCACCTCCACCATCACCTTGCGCAGCGCCCGAACCCCGCCCGCCAGCTCGTCCGGCGTCTCTCCGCGAACCTTCAGCGCCGTCAGGAACGCCGCCATCTCCACGGCGGACGCCGATCCATCCATGAATCGATCGAACGCCGCTTCGGCTTCATCCGCCGTCAGCGCCTCACCCGCGACCGCTTTCTCGATCCAGCGCCTCACGGCACCTCCTCCCCGTTGAACTGCCGGTCCTCCCCCGGTAGCTTGCCCGCGTGTCCGATCAGCTCCGGTCGCGCTTTCGCGCCACCCTGCACTACGACGGTGCGGCCTTCAGAGGCTGGCAGCTCCAGCCCGAAGAGCGCACCGTGCAGGGCGTGCTGGAGCGCCGCCTGGCCCGGCTGCTTGGCGCTTCGACCCGCGTGCGCGCCGCGGGCCGCACGGATGCCGGCGTGCATGCCGTGGGCCAGGAGATCGCGTTCGACGCTCCCTCGGGCTGGAGCGCGGCGGAGCTCCGCAGGGCCCTGAACGCGACCGTGCCGGGCGAGCTCTGGGTCGCGCAACTTAGCGCCACCTCGGACGACTTTCATCCCCGCTTCGATGCGACGGGCCGTCGATACGAGTATGTATTGGGCACGGGCGGCGAGACGGCTTCCCCGCTTCTGCGCGGCCGCCTGTGGCCGCTGGGCCGCGATGCGGAGCCGACGGCGCTGAACGCGGCGAGCTCGGAGCTGGTCGGCGAGCGCTCCTTCGCGGGCTTCGCCAAGTCGGGACAGCCCGGGCGCGGAACCCGTTGCCGGGTGGAGGAGGCGGTCTGGTGGCGGTCCCGGGCGGACCGCCTGCACTTCCGGATCGTGGCGGACCGGTTCCTTCACCGCATGGTACGATACATCGTCGCCACCCTGGCCGAAGTGGCCACCGGGCGGCGGCAGCCGTCGGACATCGGCGCGCTGCTGGCCGGAGAGCCGGGCGTCCGCCCGCCGGCACCGGCACCGGCCTGCGGGCTGTATCTGACGGGCGTCCGGTACGCCGAAGGCTGGAACCGGCCGCCCCGGGTGCCGGGTTTCGAGGCGCCCGCGCCGCCCGACGCGGGGCGGACGCCGGACGAGTGAGCGCCGCGGAGAAGCCGTCCGGCCGCCGCGCGTGGGACGAGGCGAACCACCAACCGATCGGGAAGCGGAGGCCACAGATGAGCGAGCCGAACCGAGACGCGCGCGCCGAGCGGGCGCTCCGGCCGAGCGGCCGCCGGGCCGAGCTCGGCGCGGCGGCCGTCCGCACGGGGCTCCTGGCGACGCTCGCCATCGCGACTCTCATCCTGGCCGGCGTCGGGGTCGGTGCCCTCCTCTCCTCTCCCCGGGGCCACACCGAACCGGGCTCCGATCCGCCGGCGAGCGCGCTCGAGTCCTCGACGGACCGAGCCGCCGAGGAGGTCCGGCCCCGGGCCATGGCGGAGACGGCGGGGTTCCGGGCCGCGGCCGAGGCGGCGGGCTCCCAGACCCGGCCGGCGGCGCCGGACGCGAGCGATGTCCGTCACACCCCCATCGTCGAGGCGGCGCGGAGGGTCGGCCCTTCCGTGGTGAGCATCATCGTCTCCACCCGACGGCGGCAGGAGAGCCCGAGCGTGTTCGACTTCTTCTTCGGCCCGCGCTCCACGCAGCCGATCCGGGGCCTCGGCTCCGGCTTCGCGATCAGCGAGGACGGGTACATCCTGACCAACAACCACGTGGTGGGCGACGCGGACTCGATCGTGGTGATCGACCGCAGCGGGCACCTGTACCCCGCGGAGCTGACCGGCGCCGATGAGTTCACCGACATCGCGGTGATCAGAATCCCGAAGGGCCGGGTGCCGCCGGCGCCCATCGGGACCTCGGCGGACCTCATGGTCGGGGAGCCGGTGATCGCGATCGGCAACCCGTCGGGCTTCATGCTGGCCAACACGGAGCCCACGATCACGCGCGGGGTCGTCTCGGGAGTGGGCCGGGATATCCGCTCCGATGGCCGGCGCCAGGTTCTGTACGCCGACATGATCCAGACCGATGCGGCCATCAACCCCGGCAACTCGGGCGGCCCGCTGGTCAACGCCCTGGGCCGGGTGATCGGGGTCAACTCGTCCATCTTCTCCCACTCCGGCGGTTCCGAGGGCATGGGCTTCGCGATCCCGATCGACCGGGCCCTCAAGATCGCCGACGAGCTGCGCCGGTTCGGCCGCATCCGGCGCCCCTGGGTGGGGATCGAGGTGGCGTCGAGCACCTCCGACAGCCTGTTCCGCCAGTCCACCGTGGCCCGCGTGGCGCCCGGGTCCCCCGGCAGCGAGGCGGGCCTGCGCGAGGGAGACGAGCTGCTCACCGTGAACGGGAAGGCCGTGCGCAGTCCGCTGGACTGGGAGGTGAGCCTGCTGGACGCCGGCGTCGGCGCCGGGGTGGAGCTGCGCTATCGGCGCGACGGCCGGGTTCGCACCGCGAGGCTGAAGGTCGAGGAGCTGCCCTCGGAGACCGCCGAGCGGGTGGAGGTCATGCGCGGACTGCAGCTGGTCAGCGTGTCTCCACAGATCGCCGCGGAGCGGCGCCTGCAGGTGCGGCAGGGAGCGCTGATCGTGGAGATCGACCGGACCACGGCCTCGGTCACGGGGCTGCGAACGGGCGACGTGATCGTGGCCATCAATCAGCGTGAGGTGCACGACGCGAAGGACGCGGGCGAGCTGTTCCGCTATTACGCCACCGGACGAGGCTGGGTGCGCGTGTGGGTCTACCGCGGCGGAGCGACGTTCATCACCCAGTTCCGAATCCGTTGAGCACGCGCGAGCCATCGGCCCCGGCCGACGGGACGCCGCCGGTGGAGGCGCCGGCCCGGACCAGCCCGCCGGAGTCTCCGGCCGGCCGCTATCCGCATCCGCTGATCGACCGCTACGCCTCGGCCGAGATGGCGGACCTGTTCGCGCCCCGGACGCAGGCCCTGATGTGGCGGGACCTGTGGATCGCGCTGGCCGACGAGGAACGGGCCCTCGGCGCGCCGATCCCCGAGGAGGCCGTGGCCGCCATGCTCGAGGCCCGCGACCGGGTGGACCTGGAGCGGATCGCCGAGATCGAGCGGGAGACGCGGCACGACGTGATGGCCCACGTCCACCATTTCGGGGAGGTCGCCCCCGCCGCGCGCGGTCACATCCACCTGGGGGCGACCAGCGCCTACGTGGCCGACAACGCCTCGCTCCTGCAGCACCGGGACGGCCTGCGCATCGTGCGCCGCCGGCTCCTGGGCGCCATCGACGCGCTGGCGGGCTTCGCCCGGGCGCACGCCGGCGTGCCGACACTCGGCTACACGCACCTGCAGCCCGCCCAGCCGACCACGGTCGGCAAGCGCGCCTGCCTGTGGCTTCAGGACCTGCTGCTCGACCTGGAGCAGGTGGAGGCGGTCCTGGGGGAGCTGCGCCTGCGGGGGGCCCGCGGGACCACGGGGACCGAGGCGAGCTTCCTCGACCTGTTCGAAGGGGACGAGTCCCGGGTGGAGGAGCTCAACGCCCGGCTGGCCCGGCGGTTGGGCTTCGCCGGCACCTACGACGTCGTGGGCCAGACCTATCCGCGCAAGATCGATCACCGGTGCCTGTCCGTCCTGGCCGGGATCGGAGCCAGCACGTCGCGGTTCGGCCAGGACATACGCCTGCTCCAGTCGATGGGCGAGCTGGAGGAGCCGTTCGGGGAGCGGCAGGTGGGATCCTCCGCCATGCCGTACAAGCGCAATCCGATGCGCTCGGAGCGGATCTGCGCGCTGGCGCGACACCTGTGCGTCCTGGAGACCGACGCCGCCTGGACGGCCTCCGTGCAGGGCCTGGAGCGGACCCTGGACGACTCCGCCAACCGGCGAATCGCCCTCCCCGAGGCCTACCTGTGCGCCGACGCCGTCCTGCAGCTGGCGCGCAACGTGGCCGCCGGGCTCGTGGTGCGGGAAGCCGTGGTGCGCGCCCGGCTGGAGCGGGAGCTGCCCTTCCTGGTGGCCGAGCGAGTGCTGGTGGCCGGGGTGCGGCGCGGGGGCGACCGGCAGGAGCTTCACGAGCGGGTGCGGCGCCACGCGCTGGCGGCGCGGGAGCGGCTGGCCGAGGGGGCGGCCGACAACGATTTCCTGACCCGCGTGGCCGCGGATCCGGCCTTCGGACTGGACGAGGCGGAGCTCGCGTCCCTCGCCCGGCCCGAACGGCTGATCGGCCGCGCTCCCCGGCAGACCGAGCGCTTCCTGACCCGGAAGGTGGAGCCGCGGCTGCGCGAGGCGACGGCGGAGTCCGGGGACGAGCCGGTCGAGTTGCGGGTGTGAGCGGGGCCGGCGCGGGGGCGCTGCACCGGGTCGGGCTCCCCTTCCCGCTCCTCAAGGAAGGCAAGGTCCGCGAGGTATACGACTTCGGGAAAGTGCTGCTGTTCGTGGCCACCGACCGGATCAGCGCGTTCGACTGCGTGCTGCCGCAACCGATCCCCGGCAAGGGGCGCGTCCTGACCCGGCTCTCCCGTTACTGGTTCGAGCGGACTCACCGGCTGGCGGGCAATCACCTCCTGGCCGCGGATCCCGAGAAGATCCTGCGCCGGCTTCCCCAGCTGGCCGACACCCGCTCCCTGTGGGCGGGCCGCAGCCTGCTGGTGGAGCGTACCGAGGTGTTTCCCGTGGAGTGTGTGGTCCGCGGCTATCTGTCGGGTTCGGCGTGGAAGGAGTATCGCGACAGCGGCACCCTGGCCGGAGAGCCGTTGCCCGAGGGACTCCAGGAATCCTCGCGGCTGCCGGAACCCATCTTCTCGCCCGCCACCAAGGCGGTGGACGGCCACGACCGGAACATCACCTACGACGACGTGTGCCGCACGGTGGGCCGCCAGACCGCCCGCTTCCTCCGGGACCAGAGCCTGGCGCTGTACGAGTTCGGGCGAGAGACGCTGGCCGAAGCGGGCATCCTGCTGGCGGACACCAAGTTCGAGTTCGGAACCTCCGCGAGCGGAGAGATCCTCCTCATCGACGAGGTGCTGACGCCCGACTCCTCGCGTCTGTGGCCGGAGGCCGGCTACGCGCCGGGCTCCACACCGCCGTCCCTGGACAAGCAGCCCGTGCGCGACTATCTGGAAGGCCTGGTGAGAGAGGGGCGGTGGGATCGACAGCCGCCGGCGCCCGACCTTCCGGTCGAAGTGATCGAGCGGACCAGCGAGCGTTACCGGGAATCCTATCGAAGGATCGTGGGCCGCGACCTTGAGCCGGCATGAAGTGAGCGCATCCCAGTACGCCATCGAAATCCGCATCACGCCGCGGCCGGGGATTCTCGATCCCGAGGGCGAGACCATCGCCCGGGCGCTCTCCAACCTGGGCTACGAAGGGGTCTCGCGCGTGCGCGTCGGACGGCTGATCCGCCTGGCCCTGAGGGCGGAAGACCCCGAGGCGGCGCGCGCCGAGGTGTCGCGAATGTGCGAGGAGCTCATCTCCAACCCGCTGATCGAGGACTACGAGATCCGGGTCGCGGAGGCGGAGGAGCCGTGACCGTCGCGATCGTTCGCTTTCCCGGCTCCAACTGCGATCAGGATGTGGAGCGAGCCGTGCGCGAGGGTCTGGGCGTCGAGGCCCGCTACGTGTGGCACAAGGCCCATGACCTCGGGAAACCCGAGCTGGTGGTTCTCCCCGGCGGCTTCTCGTACGGCGACTACCTGCGGGCCGGCGCCATCGCGCGGTTCAGCCCGATCATGCGCGAGGTGATCGCTTTCGCGCGGTCGGGAGGCCGGGTGCTGGGGATCTGCAACGGCTTCCAGGTCCTGTGCGAGGCCCGCCTGCTCCCCGGCGCCCTGGTCCGCAACCGCCGCCTCCGCTTCCGCTGCATCGAGGTGAACGTGCGGGTGGAGACCGCCGACACGCCGTTCACCTCCGCCTACGCCCCCGGGGACATGCTCCGGCTCCCGATCGCCCACGGGGAAGGCCAGTACGTGGCGCCGGCCGCGGCGCTGGAGGAGATGGAAAGCGAGGGACGCGTGGTGTTCCGCTACGTCGACGCGAACGGCGAGGCGACCCTCGAGGGAAACCCGAACGGCTCCGCCCGCAACATCGCGGGCATCTGCAACCGGGACCGCAACGTGGTCGGCCTGATGCCGCACCCGGAGCGGGCGGCGCTGCCCTACCTGGGCTCGGCGGACGGCCTGGGCGTGTTCGCCGGCGCCCTGGGTGTCGCGGAAATCACCCCGTGAGCGAGATCGGCGCGGGCCGCGTCCTCGACCCACCGGCCGGCGGCGCCGAGCGGATCACCCCGGAGCTGGTGGCCGAGCACGGGCTCTCCGAACGGGAATACGCGAGCATCCTCGGGATCCTGGGCCGGGAGCCCAGCTTCACGGAGCTGGGCGTGTTCAGCGCCATGTGGTCGGAGCACTGCGGGTACAAGAACTCGCGCCCCCTGCTGCGCACCCTGCCCACCCGGGGCCCGCGGGTGGTCCAGGGGCCGGGCGAGAACGCCGGCGTGATCGACGTCGGCGACGGCTGGGGCGTCGCGTTCAAGATCGAGTCGCACAATCACCCCTCCGCCGTGGAGCCCTATCAGGGCGCGGCCACCGGGGTGGGCGGCATCCTGCGCGACGTGTTCACGATGGGCGCCCGTCCCATCGCCGTGCTGGACAGCCTCCGGTTCGGCTCGCTGGACTCGCCCCGCTCCCGGTATCTGCTGGACGGCGTGGTACGGGGGGTGGGGGACTACGGGAACTGCGTCGGGGTGCCCACGGTGGGGGGGGAGACCGTCTTCGATCCGGCCTACGAGCGCAATCCGCTGATCAACGTGATGTGCGTGGGACTCCTGCCGCTGGAGCGCCTCATCCGCGGCGAGGCCGAGGGGGCGGGCAACGCGGTGATGGCGGTGGGCGCCCGCACGGGCCGCGACGGCATCCACGGAGCCACCTTCGCCTCCGAGGAGCTCTCGGAGGAGAGCGCGGCGAGCCGGCCGCAGGTGCAGGTGGGCGACCCGTTCACCGAGAAGCTGCTGCTGGAAGCCAGCCTGGAGCTCATCGCCCGCGACCTGCTGGTCGGGATCCAGGACATGGGCGCGGCCGGGCTGACCTCGAGCGCCTCGGAGATGGCGGCGCGCAGCGGCTCCGGCATCGACATCGATGTGGCGGAGGTGCCGGTCCGCGAAGCCGGGATGACGCCGTACGAGATCCTGCTGTCGGAATCACAGGAGCGGATGCTGCTGGTGGCCCGCCCCGGGTGCGAAGAGGCCGTCCGGGAGGTGCTGGAGCGCTGGGATCTCCAGGCGGCCACGATCGGCCGGGTCACGGATGACGGGATGTTCCGGGTGCGCGATGGCGGAGCCATCGTGGCGGAGATCCCGGTGGAGCCCCTGGTGGACGGCTGTCCCACCTACACACGGGAGGGCCGGGAGGATCCGGAGATCCGGCGCCGCCGCGAGTCCGACCTGTCCCCGTACTCCGGGCTCGACTCGGACGCGGAGGCCGAGCGGGCCCTCCTCCAGCTGCTGGACTCGCCCACCCTGGGCTCCCGCCGCTGGATCTGGGAGCAGTACGACACCAGCGTGCAGACCAACACCCTTCAGGGCCCCGGCTCGGACGCGGCGCTGCTCCGCCTGGCGGACACGGGCCGGGCGCTGGCCGTGTGCGTGGACGGGAACGGACGCTACGTGTATCTGGAGCCGCGGCGCGGGGGTCGGATCGCCGTGGCCGAGGCGGCGCGCAACGTGGCGTGCAGCGGCGCGCGCCCGCTGGCCGTGACCAACTGTCTCAACTTCGGAAACCCTCTGCGGCCCGAGGTCTATCATCAGCTGTCGGAGGCCGTCGCCGGCGTGGGCGAGGCGTGTCGGGCGCTCGAGACGCCGGTGACCGGGGGCAACGTGTCCCTGTACAACGAGACTTCCACCGAAGCCGTCTACCCGACCCCGGTGATCGGCATGGTCGGCCTGCTGGAGGACGCTTCGCTCGCCGTGCCCTCGGCCTTCCAGGCGCCCGGAAGCGCCGTGCTCCTGCTGGGCGAGACCCTCGAGGAGCTCGGGGCGTCGGAGTACCTGGCCGTGCGGTACGGCGAGGTCCTGGGTTCGCCGCCGGCCCTGGACCTGGAGGAGGCGGCTCGACTGGTCCGGTTCCTGGTGAGCGCCGCGGAGCGCGGGCTCCTCCTCTCCGCGCACGATTGCTCGGACGGCGGCCTGGCCATCGCGCTGGCCGAATGCGCGCTCCAGGCGGCGGACGGGCCGCTGGGCCTGGACGCCACGCTAGCGGACGGACGGCTGTCGGCCACCGTGGCGCTGTTCGGGGAGTCCCAGTCCCGCGTCGTGCTGTCGTGCGCCGAAGCGAGGGTGAGCGAAGTCGAGCGCCTGGCGGCGGCCCACGGGCTCCCCGTGGGGCGTCTGGGCACCGTGGGCCGACCCGAGGACCCGTTCCGGCTCGTGGCGGGCGAGCGTCGAGTGGAGATCGAGACGGGGCGCATGCGGGAGGTCTACGAGGCGGCGTTGCCGCGTCGGATGGAGGCCCAGGCCGGACGCACGGCCTGATCGGAAGGGAGCCGGAGGAGACATGGACAAGCTCCACGAGGAGTGCGGCGTGTTCGGGATCAGCGGTGCCGAGAACGCCGCCGAGCTCGCGTTCATGGGCATCTACGCTCTTCAGCACCGGGGGCAGGAATCGGCGGGCATCGTGTCCGTGGACGCCACAGGCCGGGCCCGGATGCACCGCGGGATGGGGCTGGTGAGCGACGTGTTCGACGCGGGTGCCGTCCGGGAGCTCGAGGGCGAGGTCGCGCTGGGCCACGTGCGCTACTCCACCGCCGGGGACTCGCGGCTTCGCAACGCGCAGCCCGTCCTGGTCGACTATCGGCAGGGTCCGCTGGCGCTGGCCCACAACGGCAACCTGACCAACGCCCGCGAGCTCAGGGACCGGCTCAGCGCGGAAGGCGCCATCTTCCAGACCGACAGCGACTCGGAGGTCATCATCCACCTCATCGCGCGCTCGCGGCGGGAGGAGCAGGAGCAGCAGGTCGACGATGCCCTGTCGCAGGTGACCGGGGCCTTCTCCCTGGTGTTGAGCGTCGGGAGGACTCTGTACGCGGCGCGGGATCCGCGCGGCTTCCGGCCCCTCGTTCTGGGCCGGCTGGGGCCGGCCTGCGTGGTGGCCTCCGAGACCTGCGCGCTGGACATCATCGGAGCGCGGTATCTGCGGGATGTGGAACCGGGCGAGGTGCTCCGCATCACGGACGGGCGGGTGGAGCGCATGCGGCCGCTGCCCCCCGCCGAGCCGTCGCCCTGCCTGTTCGAGCTGGTCTATTTCGCCCGTCCCGACTCGCGCATCTGGGGCTGCAGCGTGGACCGCGCCCGCCGCCTGTTCGGCCGCCAGCTGGCGCGCGAGCATCCGGCCGAGGCGGACTGCGTGTTCGCCGTGCCGGACTCGTCCAACTCCGCCGCTCTCGGCTATTCCGAGGAATCCGGCGTGCCGTTCGAGCTGGCGCTGATCCGCAACCACTATGTGGGCCGGACGTTCATCCACCCCACGCAGGCGGGCCGTGACACGGGAGTTCGGCTCAAGTACAACGCGGTCACCGAGGCGATCCGCGGCAAGCGGGTGGTCGTGGTGGATGATTCCCTGGTGCGCGGCACCACCAGCCGCGGCCTGGTGGGACTGCTGCGCGAGTCCGGCGCCACCGAGATCCACTTCCGCGTGGCCTCTCCGCCCATCCGGTTTCCGTGCTACTACGGGATCGACATGCCCACCCGGGAGGAGCTGATCGGGGCCGACCACTCGGTGGAACAGATCCGCGACCACCTGGGGGTGGACTCGCTGGGTTACCTGTCCATGGAGGGCATGCGGGAGGCCGTGGCCCGGCACGGCCCCTTCTGCGACGCCTGCTGGACCGGCGAGTACGCGGCGCCGCTGGTGGATCTGGAGCACGGCTACGATGTGGCGCCGTCCGGTAGCACGCGATCCGGCATCACGGCGGACGCGCGGCGGGCGACACCGGAGCGCCGGGCGGCCCGCGAGCCGGACCGGCGTCCGGCCCGCGAGCCGGACGCCGCGGTGGGCCCCGAGCGCGACGGCTCTCCGGCCCCCGCGCCGGAGACTCCCGCCGCCGCTCCCACGCGCCGGTGAGCGGACGGCCCGGCGACCCGGCACCCCGCCGCCGCGACCGGAAGCGAGGCGGCCGCCCGGGGGCCACCCGTCGCGGGGCATCCGGCCTCGCGGTCCTGGCCGCCGCGGCCGCGCTGCTGTCCGCCTCGTGCTCGACCCGGGAACAGATCCCGAACGCGCCGCGGGCCGATCGGGCGGCCTGCGCCACCATCCTCTCCACCAACGACTCGCACGGGTATCTGCTGCCCACCACGACCCGCTGGTCCGGGGACCGCGAGGTGGGCGGGGCGGCCGCGCTGGGCGGGTACTTTGAGGAGGTCCGCGCCGGCGCCGCCGGCTGCCCGGTGTTCCTGCTCAGCGCCGGCGACATCATGCAGGGCACGCCCATCTCCAACCTGGTGGATGGGGAATCGACCATCGCGGCGTTCAACGCCCTGGGCTACGACGCGGCGGCGATCGGAAACCACGAGTTCGACTGGACGGTCGAGGTCCTCCAGACGCGCATCGCGCAGGCCCGTTTCCCCATGCTGGGCGCCAACATCTACATCGAGGGAACCGACCGGCACCCGGCGTGGGCCCGCCCGTACGCGATCCTGGAGCGCCGGGGCGTGCGGGTGGGCGTCGTGGGCGCCGTCACCCGCTCCACTCCAACCGTGACGCGGCCCGCCAACGTCACCGGGCTCGAGTTCCGCTCCATCTCCGAGGCGCTGGACCGCTACATCCCCGAGCTCCGAGCCCGGGGCGTGGACTTCGTGGTCGTCCTGCTGCACGCCGGCGGCTTCTGCGACGAGCAGGGCGCCTGCGACGGGGAGGCCATCCGGGAGCTCCAGGCCACCACGGCGCCGTTCGACTACGCGGTGACCGGCCACACGCACACCCACATCGAGACCGTGATCCACGGGGCTCCGGTCGTGCAATCGTTCGCCTACACCACGGCGTTCGGCGTGGGACGGCTCCGGCGCGACTCGACCGGCGCGGTGGAGCGGCACCTCGTCGAGGTGCGCACGGCCTATGTGGACCGGGTGACCCCGGACCCGGAGATCGCGGGCCTGGTCGAGGAGTACCGGGCACGGGTCAGTCCGGAGGTGGACCGGGTGGTGGCGACGCTGGCCGAGCCGCTCGACATCGTGCCCGGCCGGGAGCACGTGCTGGGTCGCCTGATCGCCGACGCGCAGCGCTCGGCCACCTCCACCCAGGTGGCCCTCATGAACAACGGTGGCATCCGCCGCAGCCTCCCCGCCGGCCCGGTGACCTACGGGACCCTGTTCGAGCTCCAGCCGTTCCAGAACGCGCTCGTGAAGCTGGACCTCTCCGGCTCGCTGCTGCTGGCCGCGCTCGAGCACGCCCTGGGAAGCAAGGGAACCCCGGATGCGCACATCAGCGGGCTCACCGTCCGCTACGACCCGGCGGCCCCCGCCGGCGGGCGGATCCTCTCGGCCAGCCTGGCCGACGGGACGCCGATCCGGCCCGGGGAGCGGTACACGGTGACCGTCAACGATTTCATGGCCACCGGCGGCAGCGGCTTCGACATGTTCCAGCGGGCGACCTCGACGGAGCCCACGGGCATCGTGGACGTCGACGCCCTGGCCGACTACCTGGCCGCTCTCCCACAACCCGTCCGCGGCCCCGCCGACCCGCGCTGGCTGGCGGTGGGCGGCGGATCCTGACGCCGACGCCGGCCGCGCTTTCGCGCGGCGGATCCTGACGCCGATGCCGACCGCGTCGGCCCGCGCACGCCCCACCGCCTGACCCGAAACTTTTCTCCACGCGCCCCTCGTAGTGCCGGTTGGGAGCCATGCGCCCGCCCGCCGGGCGGGCCCTCGCGCAGCGGACCGTCCCAGCGGATCGGAATGATCGGAATGATCGGAGCACCATGAAGACGCGAACCAAATTCGTGGCGGGCACGATGGTCGTGGCCGCGTTCGGGATCGCCGCCGCCGTGACCGTGGCGGGTGGCAAGGAGGACGACGACACGCGCACGGTGGAGGTCGTCCGGGGGAACATCGTCCGCAAGGCCCTGGCCGTGGGGCGGATCGAGCCGGAAGTCGAGGTGAGCGTCAAGTCGCAGCTGAGCGGCGTGGTGCGCAAGGAGTTCGCCGACATGGGCGACTTCGTCCGCGCGGGGGCGCCGCTGCTCGAGATCCAGCCCAACCCGACCCCGCTGGAGCTGGTGGAAGCCCGGCGGCAGGTGGAGATGAACGGGATCGGCCTGGCGGAGCTCAAACGGCGCCGCGACCGCCTGGACTCGCTCCGGAGCAACAACTACGTGTCGCAGGAGGAGTTCGAGGCGGTGGACCGCCAGTACTCCGAGGCGCGGCTGCGCCTCAAGATGGCGCGCGAGCGGCTGGCGCTGCTGGAGAGTGGGCGGGTGACGATCGGCAAGCAGAAGGTCGAGACCACCATCACGTCGCCGATCACCGGGTTCGTGCTGGAGAAGATGGTCGAGATCGGCGATCCGGTGGTCCCTCTGACCACCTATCAGGAAGGCACCGTGCTGCTCACCATGGCCGAGATGGGTCACCTGCTGTTCCGGGGCACGGTGGACGAGATCGACGTGGGCCTCCTGCGCGAGTCCATGCCGGCCACGATCAAGATCGGCGCCCTGCCGGGCTCCTCCATTCAGGGCGAGCTCACCAAGATCTCGCTGAAGGGGAAGAAAGAGGAGAACGCGACCAAGTTCCCGGTCGAGATCGCCCTGCACCCGAACGACACTACCGTCCTTCGGGCCGGCTACTCGGCCAACGCGGACATCGTCGTGGAGCGGAGGGACAGCGTGCTGGTGATTCCGGAGCGTCTGATCCGGTTCTCGGGAGATACGACCCGGGTTCAGGTGAAGCTGGCCGGCGCGAAGACCGAGGAGAGGGTGATCCGGACCGGGCTCAGCGACGGGATCCACATCGAGGTGCTCTCCGGCCTCGAGGAAGGAGAGCGGGTGGTGGAGCCCCCGCCCAGGGAAATCAGTTGAGCGGCGGCGACCCGCGGGGGTCGGTCGGCGGCGGCGACCTCACAGGGGAAGCCGGCGGCGGAGCGGCGAGACGCCGATGCGGCTGAGCGACGCCTTCAGGCAGCTGTGGGCCGACCTCCTGGCCCAGCGGCTGCGCACCACGCTCACGATCCTGGGGATCACCTGGGGGACGGTCGCGGTCGTCGTACTGCTGGCCTTCGGCGTGGGCCTGGAGCGGCAGACGATCAAGCGATTCCACGGCCTGGGCGACCGGATCGTGATCCTGTTCGGCGGGCGCACGACCCGAGCCTGGGCGGGCTTCGGCGAGGGACGCACCATCCGCCTGCGCGAGGAGGATGCCGAGCTCCTGCGCACCCAGATCCCCGACATCACCATGATCAGCCCCGAGTACAGCGAACGGAACACGCCGGTGCGGAGGGGAACCAGCAGCGTCACTCCGAACATCACGGGCATCTACCCGGTGTACGGCTTCATGCGGAACATCATCGCCGACCGCGGCGGCCGGTTCATCGACCAGGCGGACCTGGACGAGCGGCGCCGCGTGGCGGTTCTGGGAGACGCGGTGGCCCGCCTGCTGTTCGAGGACGAGGCTCCGGTGGGGAAGGAGGTGATGGTGGGGGACGTGCCGTTCACCGTGGTCGGGGTGATGCGGCCCAAGCTTCAGAACTCCTCGTACAACTCGCGGGACAGGGACCGGATCTTCATCCCCGCCAGCACGCACCGGGCCATCTTCGGCGACACCTACGTGGCCAACCTGATCTACCGGACGCGGGGCGCCCGGTTCACCAAGCCGGTCGAGCGGCGGGTGCGCGAGACCCTGGGAGGGGTGTATCGCTTCGACCCCGACGATGAGGACGCGCTGGCCGTCTGGGACACCTCGGAGTTCGAGAAGCTGTTCGGCTACATGTTCTTCGGCTTCAACGCCTTCTTCGCCATCGTCGGGAGCTTCACCCTGAGCGTGGGGGGGATCGGCGTGGCCAACATCATGTACGTCGTGGTGCGGGAGCGCACGCCGGAGATCGGGATCAAGCGCTCGGTGGGCGCCCGCCGCCGCCACATCCTGTGGCAGTTCCTGCTCGAGAGCGCGCTCATCGTCTCGCTGGGCGGCGTCCTGGGCCTGCTGATCTCGCTCGCGCTGATCCGGGGAGCCGCTCTGGTCCCGATGCGGGACATCGTGGGCACGCCGGTCCTCTCCGCCCCCGTCGCCGGCATCGCCCTGGGGCTGCTGGCCGCCGTCGCGCTCTCGGCCGGCTTCTTCCCGGCCCGGCGGGCGGCCAACCTGGATCCCGTCGAATGCCTCCGGTAGCGGCCGGCGGTTTCGGGCCGGCGCACGGCTCGCCCGCCGGCCGGGCGAGCGCGTAGGCCCGCCATGTGGAAGATCCTGCTGGAGGAGTTCTTCGGCGACCTGCGGGAGCAGAAGACGCGCGCGTTCCTCACCCTGTTCGCCATGGTGTGGGGCACCGTGTCGGTCGTCCTGCTGCTGGCCTTCGGCGAAGGCCTGCGCCGCAGCGTGACCAACGGCCTGCTGAACGCCGGCGAGCGCATCTTCATGGTCTACGGAGGACAGACCGGCCTGCCCTACCAGGGGCTGCCCGAGGGCCGCCGGGTCCGGCTCACCGAGGACGACCTGACGCTGCTCATCGAGGCGATCCCGGAGATCGAGATGGGCAGTCCTTCCTACGGCCGCTGGGGCACCAGCCTGCGGGCGGGCGACCGGAAGACCACTACCTACATGGAAGGCGTGAATCCGGAGTTCGGGGAGATGCGTCACATGTTCCCGGCGGCCGGCGGCCGCTTCCTCGACCCCATGGACCTGCGCGAGCGGCGGCGGGTGCTGTTCCTGGGCAACGAGATCGCCACGCGGTTGTTTCCCTCGGGCGACCCGGTGGGGCGGACCGTCGTCCTGGACGGGCTGCCGTTCACCGTGGTGGGCGTGATGGAGAAGAAGTTCCAGGACAGCAACAACAACGGGCCCGACGCGAACCGGGCCATCATTCCGGCCTCCACCTTCCGGACCATCTACGGCTCCCGCTACGTCGGGCACCTCATCGTGCGTCCCCGCGACGTTCAGCGAGCCCCGTACGTGAAGGCCGAGCTGTATCGCGTGCTGGGCAACCGCTACCAGTTCGATGCGGCCGACGAGCGCGCCCTGGGCATCTGGGACTTCATCGAGGACGAGAAGCTCAACCGGGCCATCGGGCTCGGGATCCAGGTCTTCCTGGGCCTGGTGGGAGGGTTCACGCTGCTGGTGGCGGGCGTGGGCGTGGCCAACATCATGTACGTGGTGGTGCGCGAGCGCACCCGCGAGATCGGGGTCAGGCTGGCCGTCGGGGCGCGCAAGCGTCATATCGTGGGACAGTTCGTGGGCGAGGCCCTGCTCATCGCCCTCGGGGGCGGTCTGGCCGGCATGCTGCTGGCCGCGACGGTGGTGATGGGTGTGGATTCCATCCAGAGCGACAACCCGGCCATGGAGTACATCCTGAACCCGAAGCTCTCGTGGCCCATCATCGGCATCTGCGTGGGGATCCTGGTCTCCATCGGCCTCGCCGCCGGAATCCTGCCGGCCCGCCGGGCCGCCGAGCTGGACCCGGTGGAATCGCTGCGCTACGAGTAGCGCCCGGAATGCGCGCGCGGGTGGCCCGGGGCCGGCGGCAGCCGGCGGGCGGCGCGAGGAGGCTCGGCGATTCGAGGCGGCCCCGATCGCGCCCGGACCTTGCCGCGAGGGGCCTCGGGCAGGAAACTGGACCAGCGGGCGAGACGGCCCGGCGACCTCGCGACTCCGACGAAGTTCGATCTGACATATGGAAGACATCATCTACGCGCTCATTCCGATCATCTTCATCCTCTCGGTGGCCGGCGTGCTCATCTTCCGGCCCATCGCCAAGCGGCTGGCGGCCTATCTGGAGCAGCAGCAGCAACTGAAGGCCGACGAGCGGCTGGAAGGCGCGCAGCTGGACGGGATCCACCAGCTCCTCGCCTCCCTGGGGAGCCGCCTGGACCTCATGGAGCAGCGGCTCGACTTCACGGAATCGCTCATGGAGGCCCGACCGCGGCGGGGGCTGGCGCCGCCGCCGGCCGGCGGTGGGCCCGACTCGGCTCCGCCAGGCGTGAGAGACCCAGCGACAGCGGCCACGGCAGAGGCGGTCCCGCCGACGGAGCGACCGGAGGTGGCCCCGTGACGGAGGCCGAGGTGCGGGAACGGATCCGGGCCGTCCCGAAGACCGATCTGCACGTTCACCTGGACGGCTCGCTTCGCCCGGCCACCATCCTCGAGCTGGCCGAACGCTACGGAGTCGAGCTGCCGGAAACCGATATCGAAGCCCTGACCGACTACCTGTACGTCCAGGACGGCACGAGCCTGGTCGATTATCTGGCTCGCTTCGAGGTGACGCTCTCCGTCATGCAGCACCCGGAGGCGCTCGAGTGCATCGCCTACGAGCTGTGCGAGGACGCCGCGGCGGAGAACGTACGCTACATGGAGATCCGCTACTCGCCCATCCTGGTGGCCGACGAGGGGCTGCCGCTGCCCGAGACCGTCGAAGCTCCGCTGCGCGGCATGCGGAAGGCGGAAGAGGAATTCGGCATCCGCTCCAACCTCATCATCTGCGGCATCCGGAACATGGACCCGGACGTGTCGCGTGATCTGGCGGACCTCACGGTCGCCTACAAGGACCGGGGCGTGGTGGCGTTCGATCTGGCCGGCGCCGAGTACAATTACCCGGCCAAGAAGCACAAGAACGCCTTCTACATGGTCCGCAACGCCAACATCGGGGCCACCATCCACGCGGGCGAGGCGTACGGCCCGGAGTCCATCCACCAGGCGCTGCACTACTGCGGCGCGCAGAGGATCGGCCACGGGACCCGACTGTACGAGGACCCGGACCTCATGCAGTACATCAACGACTTCCGGATTCCGTTGGAGATCTGCCTGACCAGCAACGTGCAGACCCGAGCCGTGGAGGACTTCGCCAGCCACCCGGTGCGCCTGTACTACGACGAAGGCCTGGTGGTCAACCTCAACACGGACAACCGGCTGATGAGCGGCACCACGGTGACCGAGGAGCACGTGCGGGCGTGGAAGTACCTGAACTTCACGTTGCCGGAGATCGCCGAGCTGATCCTCAACGGGTTCCGGAGCTCGTTTCTCCACCGGGACGAGAAGCTCGCGCTGCTGAGGGACGTGGAGCCGGCGGTGCGCTCCCTGGCCGAGGCCTGAACCGGGACGACCCGGGTAGCCGGGAGGCCTGAGCCGGAAGGCCGCGGCGGCCCGGCTTGCGGGCCGGGGCTAAACGCCCGGGGCTCCCGGCGTGTTTCAATAGGTTTCAGCGCTGTTTTCCGGCGACCGTTGCGAAACGGATCCATCACTCCCTAATATGTGGCGGTTACGGGAACACTGGGGATGTTCTCCCCATTCAAACCATCTGGGGGAAACTTTCTTTGGCACCAGCTCTGGCGGCGTACATCCACCCGCCAGGGGATCCTGTCATTCTATTCCGGGAGTCTGCCATGAAACTCCGCTTTCTCGTCAGAACGGCCGTCGCGGTCGCCTGTACGATGCTCGCCGTGCCCCTGGCCGCGTTCGGACAGGGTGTGACGACGGCCGCCATCAACGGGACCGTGCAGGGCCAGGACGGCCAGCCGCTGGCCAACGTCAACATCGTGGCCGTCCACGTCCCGACCGGCACCCGGTACGGAACGCTCACGCGCCAGGACGGGAGGTTCAACATTCCCGGCATGCGCGTCGGCGGCCCGTATACCGTCACGGCCAGCCTGATCGGCTACCAGACCGAGACCGCGCCTCCGTTCAGTCTCTCCCTGGGACAGAACCGGGGGATCCAGTTCACCATGGTCGTGGAGGCCGTACAGGTGGAGGCGCTCAACGTGGTGGCCGAACGAGGGGCCATCCTGAGCGGCTCGCGCAACGGCCCGCAGCGCAACGTCTCCACCGAGGAGATCGAGACGCTGCCAACCATCAGCCGGAGCATCTCGGACTTCGTCCGGCTCACCCCCCAGGCCACCAGCGTCAGCGGCGGCTCCAGCATCGCGGGGCGCAACAACCGGTTCAACAACATCCAGGTGGACGGAGCGATCCTGAACGACGTGTTCGGGCTGCCGGGAAGCGGCACTCCGGGCGGCCAGGCCGGCTCCGAACCCATCAGCCTGGACGCCATCCAGGAGTTCCAGGTGGCGCTGGCGCCGTACGACGTCCGCGAGGGCGGCTTCACGGGCGGCTCCATCAACATCATCACCCGCAGCGGCACCAACCAGTGGGACGGCTCGGGCTACTACTTCGGCCGTGGAACCGGCTTCGTGGGCCGGCTCAACGACCAGAAGATCGGCTCGTTCGACGAATTCCAGTCGGGCGGCCGGATCGGCGGTCCGATCGCCAGGAACAAGGCGTTCTTCTTCTTCAGCGGCGAGGTGAAGCAGAACAGCCAGCCCATCGACCTGGGGCTGTTCGGCAGCAGCCGGCCCAACGTGATCGACGTGACCGCGACCCAGATCGACAGCGTGGAGAGCTTCTCCCGCAGCGTGTACGGCTACGATCCGGGCGGCTTCACGGAGTCGCTGGGGCGGGACCAGAACGACTTCAAGATCTTCGGGCGGCTGGACTTCAACCTCTCCGACGCGCACCACCTGACCATCCGGCACAATCACGTCACCGCCAACGCGGACCGCGGGATCACCCGCAGCAACCGCGAGGTGGGGCTGGGCAGCCAGGGCTACGTGTTCGCCGCCAGGTCCAACTCCACCGTCCTCCAGTTGGACAGCCGGCTGGGGAACAGCACCGCCAACATGTTCCGCTTCGCCTACCAGCGGCAGCGGGACAAGCGGAGCCCCGACTTCGCCCCGTTCCCGGAGGTGGAGATCTTCGCGGCGGGCAGCGATGAGATCGTGTTCGGCGTGGAGCGCTTCTCGCAGGCCAACGCGCTGGACCAGGACGTGTTCGAGATCACCGACGACCTCACCTTCTTCAAGGGCAACCACGCGATCACCGTCGGGACGCACAACGAGTTCTTCGACTTCTCGAACCTGTTCATCCAGGACTTCTTCGGGCAGTGGCAGTTCAGCTCCATCGAGGACTACGCGAACGGGATCGCGTCGCGCTATCGGGCCAGCATCTCCAAGCTGCCCAACGACCCGAAGCCCCGGGCGGAGTGGAACGCCATGCAGCTCGGCTTCTACGCGCAGGATTCGTGGGACGTGAGCCCGCAGGTCAAGCTGACCTTCGGGCTGCGCGCGGACGTGGCCGTGCTGCCGGACAATCCACTGGAGAATCCCGACTTCGCGGCCGCGTTCCCGGGCCGGCGCACGAGCAGCGTGCCGAGCGGGAACGTGATGTGGTCGCCGCGGTTCGGGTTCAACGCGGCGCTGGATGAGGATCGCCAGACGCAGGTGCGGGGCGGCATCGGCATCTTCACCGGCCGCAACCCGTTCGTGTGGCTGTCCAACCAGTACAGCAACACGGGCGTGGACTTCATCCGGATCGACTGCCGGGCCAGCCGAGGCTGCGCGGTCCCGCAGTTCACGGGCGACCCGTTCAACCTCCCGCAGTCCGGCGGCGTGGCCTCGACCACCGAGGTCGACCTCACGGACACCGACTTCAAGTTCCCGCAGCTGCTGCGCACCAGCCTGGCTATCGACCACGAGCTCACGCCGGGCCTGGTCGGCACGGTGGAGGGGATCTACTCGAACGGCATCAACGACGTGATCTTCAAGGACATCAGCCTGGTGCCCGAGAGCACGGCCAGCGACGGCCGGATCATCTTCTCCAATCAGGCGGTGGCCGACGAGTTCTCGCCGGGCGTCTTCCTGCTCGACAACACGAGCGCGGGCTACCAGTACCAGGTGACCGGCCAGCTGAAGAAGCAGCTCGGTCAGGGCTTCCTGCCCCACTTCTACGGCAGCATCGCGTACACCTACAGCCAGGCGTTCGATGTGAACAGCGGCACCTCCAGCCGGTCGATCTCCAACTTCCAGTTCAACGAGATCGGGGTAGACCCGAACAACCCGGGCTCGGCGCACTCGGACTTCGAGGTCAGGAACCGGATCGTGGCCAGCGCGTCCTACCGGGCGGACTGGGGCGACGGCTGGAACACTGCCTTCACCTGGTTCTATGCCGGCCAGTCGGGACGGCCGTTCAACTACATCTACTTCGGCGACGCCAACAACGACGGCCGCCGGTTCAACGACCTGATCTTCGTGCCGGGCAGCGAGGGCGACGCGATCTTCGACACCAGCTGCAGCAGCTGCCAGCCGTTCTCGGTCTGGAACACGTTCGTCAACAGCGACGACGGGCTGAAGGGCGCGCGCGGCAAGATCGTCGGGCGCAACACCTCGCGGCAGCCGTGGATCAACGAGCTCGACCTCCGGGTCACACAGCAGATTCCGACCATCACCAAGAACGGGATCGAGCTCACGTTCGACTTCCTGAACGTGCTGAACCTCCTGAACAGCGACTGGGGCCACCAGAAGTTCGTGAACTTCGGGTCGCAGACGATCCTCAGCTTCCGGGGGTACGACAGCGCGACCGGCAAGCCGAAGGTGCAGTTCCGGCAGCGCGATTCCAACGGTGACGGGAAGATCACCCGGGACGACATCTTCCAGACGGACAACATCCGCTCCCGCTGGGCCATCCAGCTCGGCGCCCGCTACCGGTTCAAGGGCCTGTAACGGGTCGCTAGGCGACCGGTACCGCGAGGGACGCTCGGGCCCGGGGGACTTCGGTTTCCCGCGGTCCGGCGCACACAACGAGAAAAGGGGCTTCCCTCGGGAAGCCCCTTTTCCATCGGCGGAGGTCCGTGGCGGGCGGGCCTATCCTTCGGTGGCCAGGTACTCCGCCGCCAGATCCACCTGCCCGGCGCTCCCGATGTAGACCGGCGTCCGTTGATGGAGGCTTTCGGGCTGGATGTCCAGGATGTCGCGAACGCCGTCGGTCGCCCGCCCCCCCGCCCGCTCGCAGATCAGGGCCATGGGCGCGATCTCGTACAGCAGCCGCAGCTTGCCGGCCGGCGCCTTACGCGAGGCCGGGTACATGAAGATCCCGCCGTACAGGAGCGTGCGGTGCAGGTCCGCCACCAGCGAGCCGACGTAGCGCGCCGAGAACTTCTCCGCCCTTTCCTCCTGGCCGCGAAAGCGCCGCACCAGCCGCCGCTGACCCTCGCTCCAGTGGGTGAAGTTGCCCTCGTTGACACTGTAGATCTTCTTCCCCGGCGACGGGATCCGGATGTCGGGGTGGGAGAGCAGGAACTCGCCGATGGACGGATCCAGGGTGAAGCCGTGGACGCCGCCGCCCGTCGTGAACACCAGCATGGTCGAGGAGCCGTACAGGACGTAGCCCGCCGCGCACTGCCGGCTTCCCGGCTGCAGAAGATCCTCCAGTCCCCCCGGGCCCTTGCCCCCGGTCACGCGCCGGTGCACGGAGAAGATGGTTCCGATGGAGACGTTGGCGTCGATGTTCGAGCTCCCATCCAGCGGATCGAACAGCACCGCGTACGGGCCGATCGGCGCGCCCTCGGGGATCGGAATGGGCGCTTCCGCCTCCTCCGAGCCGAGCACGCAGGCGTGACCGCCATGGCTCAGGGCTCCCACGATGACCTCGTGCGCGTACTCGTCCAGCTTCTGGACCTGCTCGCCGTGGACGTTCTCGCGGCCCGCCATCCCGAGCACGTCGATCAGCCCGGCCCGGTTGACCGCCCGGCTGATCAGCTTGGCGGCCAACGCCATGTCGTAGAGGATGTTCGAGAACGCCCCCGTCGCCTCGGGGTGCCGGCGTTCCTGTTCGGTGATGAAGCGATCGATGGTGACCACGGATTTGTCCACCCTGCCCTCCGCTCGGTGACCCTGCCCTCCGGTCGGTAACCCCGCCCTCCGGTCAGCTTAGGAAGGCTCCGCGAGGGGCGTCAAGAGCCCCCGTCACCCCGCGCGGAGAGACGGCCCCCGGCGCCGCCGCGGTCCGGGAAGACGACGCGCCACCCTCCGCTCTCGGACACGGTCAGACAGAGGGTGCCCTCCCGATCCGTGCGCCACACGCGGGGGATCCGAGCGGAGTCGAGTCGCGCCAGGGTAGCCCGGTGCGGGTGTCCGTACGTGTTGCGCGCCCCGGCGGAGATGATCGCGATCCGGGGCCGTACCGCCTCCAGCCAGGCGAGCGAGCTCGACGTGCGGCTCCCGTGAT
>JBHHYZ010000031.1:0-32500 GCA_046757845.1 Gemmatimonadota bacterium | reverse complement strand
CACACCGCTCCGCTCTTCTCGTTTCGGTTCAATCGGTATTCGCCGGCTCGCCGCGTCCTTCGGGGCGAGCGGAGAGCCCGGCGTTCCGAGTTGGCCGGTGGCTTTCGCGAGGGGGAAACACCTGGTCCCATCCCGAACCCAGCAGTTAAGCCCCTCAGCGCCGATGGTACTTGGGCGGAGACACCCTGGGAGAGTAGGTCGCTGCCGGCCGCATTGTGAAGAGGCCCGGCCGGATGATATTCCGGCCGGGCCTCTTTGCGTCATGGCCGGCCTCCCGTCCGCTCTCTTCCCTAACGGCGAACGGCCCAACCGGCCCGCCGCGGGGCCCGCGGCCCCGGGCGGACGGGTCGCTTCACGCTTCCCGCACGGCGTCGAGCAGGAGCCGGACGGTCTCCCCGGGGTGCTCGGCGTCCATGACGGCGCTCGACACGGCGACGCCCGCGCCGATGCGCGCCACGGCCGCGGCATTGTCCGGAGTGATGCCTCCGATTCCGACGCCCGGACGCCGGGCCGCCCGGAGCACCGTCGCGACGCGGAAAGGGCCGATGGCTTCCTCGGCCAGTCCGGGTTTGGTCCGGGTGCCGAATACGGCGCCTACGCCCAGGTAATCGGCGCCTTCCGCGGCGGCGGTCCGGGCCGCGGCGGGATGATCGGTGGAGAACCCGATCACGAATCCCGCCGGTGCGATCCGGCGTGCGGCCCTCACGGGGAGGTCATCGGGTCCCAGGTGCACACCGTCAGCCCCGCTCGCCAGGGCCACGTCCAGCCGATCGTTGACCAGGAAGAGCCCGCCGGCTCGCCGTACGAGGTTGCACAGCGCCCGGGCTTCACGGAACAGTCGTCGCCCGTCCGCCCGTTTGTCGCGGAGCTGGATCGCCGTGGCTCCCGAGGCGAGGACCTCGGCGACCACCTCGGGCAGCGGCCGCCCGCAGGCGGGATCGGGTTTCGTCACCACCATGAGGCGCAGCCGCTCGGCCAGGCTAGGGGCCCCGTCTCCGTCGCACCCGGTTCTTGGCATTGATGTGCTCGCGCTCGCTGATCGAGAAGATGTGGGACCCGTCGGGTCGCGCCACGAAGAACAGATAGGGGACCCGGGCGGGTTGGAGTGTGGCGCGCAGGGATGCCTCGCCCGGCGACGCGATCGGGCCGGGCGGCAGCCCGCCGTGTGTGTAGGTGTTGTAGGGGTTGTCCGCGACGCGATCGATGTCCCGGTACAGCAGGTGCGCCCGGGTCTCGCCCAGAGCGAACTGGACTGTGGGGTCCGCCTGTAAGAGCATTCCGCGACGCAGGCGGTTCAGGTACACCCCGGCGATGATGGGCCGTTCGTCCGCGCGCCGCGCCTCCTTCTCGACGATGCTGGCCAGCGTGACCACCTGCCGCTCGCTCAGAGCCAGGGAGTCGGCTCGCCGGCGCTCGGCCGCGCCCCAGAAGGCTTGGTAGCGCCTCACCATCGTCGCCAGCACGTCGTCGAGCGCGGCGCGTTCGGCGAACCGGTAGGTCTCGGGAAACAGATACCCTTCCAGGGTGGGTCCGGGCGCTCCGAGCGCGCGCGCCAGGGCCGTGTCCCGCATGCGCCGTAGCACGGAATCCTCCGCGGCGCCGGTGAGCGCGGCCACCCGGGGGGCGATCTCCCGAAGCGTGAAGCCTTCCGGGATAGTCAATGGCACTGTGACCACGTCTCCCGTCCGAAGGGCGCGGACGATCTCCCCCCAGTCGGCGTTAGCGGGGAGCCGATAGTGGCCGGCCTGCAACTCGCGGGTGGCTCCCTTGAAGCGCAGGTAGAGGCCGAACCAGCGCGGATGACGGACGAGACCGGATTCGGCCAGACGCGTCGCGATCGCCCGCGCCCCGGCACCCTCCGGGATCCGGACGTCCACCGCGGCCGCCGGTACGCCGGTGGGTTCGCTCCCGCGGCCGGCATCGCCCGAGCACGCCGCCACTCCCGCCCAGAGGAACAGCGCGAGACCGAGGTGGCCCGCCGGTCTCGCTCGGCGGGCCCGGCTGTGCGCCGCCGGTCCGCCGCGCCGCCACGGCTCAGGCATCGGGGGGTGTCTCGCCCTCACGTGGCGGCTCACAGACCTCCTCCGGCGACTCGCAGGCCTCCCGCTCCGGACGTGTGCGGCGCAGGTAGCTCTCCAGCAGGAGCGCCGCGGCCACTACATCGGAGCGGCCACGCTTCCGGCCTCTTCCCCCGCCTGGGGTCCTGGGGGCCCGTATACCGGCGGATCCTCCGCGCGAAGCGGTAGCGTCCCGGATGAGCCGCTCCGCCCGGATGCTGCTCAGGCGCTCGTCCCACTCGCGCACCGGCACACCGCTCTCGTCCGCCAGAATGCGACCGAAGCGGCGAGCCTCCCGGGCCATCTCACCCTCGCTTCCGTCCATTCTCAGAGGGATCCCGAGAACGATCTCGGTCGGCTCCAGGCTCCGGATCAGGTCGAGCAGCGCGGGCGGCGGCCGACCGCGGTGGGGGGAGGCGGCGACGACGGAGTGGGGCGACGAGATGGTGCGTGTGGGGTCCGAGACCGCCACCCCGATGCGGCGGCGGCCGTAGTCCAGCCCCAACACGCGGCCCCGGTTCGTCAGGGGCCCAGAGCGGCTTCCACGGGAGTACCGCAGGAGACCCGCTCGCGGATGGCGGAGAGGCGAGATTCGGAGGCCACCAGGAACCGGCAGGCCTCGCCGGTTCCGGCTCCGCATTTCACCTCGAGGACAGAGACCGGACGCCCGGCGGCCCGAGAGAGCGCCCCGTGCAGAATTCCCGTGGCGAGTTCGCAACCCACCGTTTCCGCGGTGTCGCTGCGATCCCCGGCTTCGGGTGAGCGCTTCCACTCCACGACCCCGAGCCCGGGATCCAGCGCCTCGAAATCGAGCGACCCCAGGCCGAGCTCCTGCAGCTTGCCGTCCAGGGCCGTCCAGAATGCGGCCGGAGTCAGCGTGGCCGGCGTCCAGCCCAGGGCGTCGAAGATACACCGGCCGGCCACTCGGCCGGCCTCACGAAGCCCCGCGAGGCCCGGTTCGCCGAGCCGGGCGCACTGCTTTGCCAGGGTCCTGAGGGCCGAAACGGGAACACACACGATCGGCTCGGGGAGGTACCTCTTCAATCGACATCCGCCTGGGGAAAACCACTTTCACCGGTTACCGGGCCCGATGGTCCCGCAGGGGCGAACCACCGTGCCTGGGCTCGGTCCGAACAGAAAGCTAGGAGCGCCCCGCAGGTTCTACAAGGTGGCGTCTTCGGCGTCCGGCACGGATCTTCTGGCATCGGGTGGCGGGGCGAGGGGTGGACTGCGGCCGGCCGGTCGCGCCGAACGAATGGGCCGGGTTTGAACGAAAGGGCGGATCACCAGGTGCTCACGACCGAGCTGATCGAACGCAAGAGGGATGGGGCACACCTGACGCCGGCGGAGCTGACCGAGTTCCTCGATGGCTATCGGTCGGGCTACGTCACCGAGTACCAGATGTCCGCTTTCCTCATGGCCGTCTTCTATCGAGGCCTGTCAGAGGAAGAGCTCTCGACGCTGACTCGGGCGATCATCGCGTCCGGCGCCCGGCTCGACTTCCGGGACGGTGGGGCTCCCGCCGTGGACAAGCATTCCACCGGCGGAGTAGGTGACAAAGTCTCGCTCGTCCTCGCCCCGTTGCTCGCCGAAGCGGGATATCGTGTGCCCATGATGTCGGGCCGCGGTCTCGGCCACACGGGTGGCACGCTGGATAAGCTGGAGGCGATCCCGGGGTTTCGAACCGATTTGGATCTGGCGGAATTCCGGCGCGTGCTCGCCGACGTGGGCTGCGCGATGATCGGGCAGACCCGGGAGATCGCGCCTCTGGATGGGCGGCTCTACGCCCTGCGCGACGTCACGGGGACGGTACCCTCCATCCCCCTAATCGCCTCCAGCATCGTATCGAAGAAGGTGGCGGAGGGAATCGAGGCTCTCGTTCTGGATGTGAAGTGCGGGAGTGGCGCGTTCATGCGGGACGAGGCGGCCGCCCTGGAGCTGGCGCGGACTCTGGTGCGCCTGGCCGAGGCGGAAGGGGTGAGGACGACGGCCCTGGTCACGGGAATGGATGTCCCGCTGGGTCGTACTGTCGGCAACGCGCTCGAGGTGCGGGAATCGATCGAGTGCCTCCGGGGAGGTGGCCCCGCGGATCTCCGGGAACTGACTCTGGCGCTCGCGGCGGAGCTGGTTGTGCAGGCTGGCGAGGAGGATCGCGAGCACGCCGAGCTCCGGCTCGAAGCGCTCCTCGACGATGGCCGGGCCGCGGAGCGCTTCGCGCGGTTGATCGAGCGCCAGGGCGGCGACCCGGCCGTGCTCGAGCACCCGGAACGGCTTCCGCGCGCCCGCGTCATTCGCTCCTATGTGGCCACGCGTTCCGGGTGGGTGCTTCGAGCGGACGCCCGCGAGATCGGACTGGCGGCGGTCGAGCTCGGCGCCGGTCGCCGGACGGCAGAGGATTCGGTGGATCCTTCGGTGGGGTTCGAGGTCAAGGTGCGGCCGGGCGAGAAGGTCGAGCGGGGCCAGGAGATGGCGACGGTCCACGCCTGCGATGAAGCGGCGGCCGACCGGGCGGCGCGCCGCCTGGCGAAGGCGATCCCGCTGGGGAAGAGCCCTCCCGAGGCGGAAGAAGGCGAAGGCAGCCGCCTCCGGTACCGGGTGACGGCGGAGGGGGAGCGGCGGATCGGGCGGGAGGCCGAGGCGTCCGGCTAGTCCGCGCCGCGCCAGCGAGAAGCTAGGGCTGGGGCCGCCACCGGAGCGGAAGGTCCAGCGTGTCGGCGCTCTGCCGGATTCCCCAGGGGCCGTGGACGTCACACGTCTCGGTCGGCTCCGTTCCGGGCAGATAGACCTCGGTGTACACGAGCTTCGCGGGACACCACTCCGTGGCCAAGAGGCCCGTGGTTCGGTCCACCCTGCGCTCCACCAGGCCGGGGGGTCGCGGCCACGGCAGGGGTGGGTCCCGGTCACGGTAGTACCAGGCCAGAACGGCGCCGTTGACCGGAGCCGCATCGATGCCGCCCTGCGCGTTCCGGTGGAGGCGAGCGGGCCGATCGAATCCGATCCAGGTGGCGGTCACGATCTCGGGCGTGAAGCCCATGAACCACGCGTCCGTGGCGTCGTTGGTGGTGCCCGTCTTTCCAGCTACCGGCACGGTGTACGGGACGCCGGCGCGCACTCGAATGGCCGAACGACCGGTCCCCTGGTCGACGACGTCGCGGAGCATGGAGAGCATGATCCACGCGGTTCGCTGATCCAGCACGCGCTCGCGCTCCACCCGGCTTTCCCACAGGACTCGCCCATCCTTCTCCTCGATCCGCAGGATGGGCCGCGGGGTCACACGCGTGCCCACGTTGGCGAACGTGGTATACGCCTTCACCAGCTCCATGGGCGTCACGGACGCCGATCCGATCGGAGCGGATGGTACGCGCGGGATGTCCGACGTCACCCCCATCCTGTGGGCGATCTGCGCCATCGACTCCACGCCCACTCGCTGCCCGAGTTTGACCGCGACCACGTTGATGGAACGGGCGATCGCCTCCCGCAGCGTCATCGGCCCGTGAAACTTCCCATCGAAATTCCGGGGCGAGTACGGCGGGCTCCCCGGCTGCTCGATCACCACCGGCGTATCGTAGATCACCTCGGAAGCCGGGATTCCCCCCACGATCGCCGCGGTATAGGTGAACGGCTTGAATACCGATCCCGGTTGGCGCAGCGCCTGGGTGGCACGGTTGAACTCCGAGTCCTTGAAGTCCCTCCCCCCGATCATCGCCAGCACGTCACCGCTTCCGGGCTTGAGCGCCACGAACATGCCCTGAACGTACGGCATCTCGGGCCCCTTGAGTCGATCCTCGCTCCACTCACGGGTCTCGGCGTAGGTGGGCGCGGAGAAGGCGGGCTGCCTCTCCACCCAGTCCAGCTGCGCATGGAGCGCCGAATCCGCCACCTCCTGGAGGGCGGGATCGAGCGTCGTGTACACGCGCAGC
Source organism: Gemmatimonadota bacterium (assembly GCA_046757845.1). Taxonomy (GTDB): domain Bacteria; phylum Gemmatimonadota; class Gemmatimonadetes; order Palauibacterales; family Palauibacteraceae; genus JBHHYZ01. The sequence goes on along the minus strand of JBHHYZ010000031.1, from coordinate 26,523 downwards.
CCGCGCTCGTAGATGCTCGTCCCGTACCGCTTGTACAGGATGCGGCGAACCCACTCCACGAAGTAGGGTGCGTTCGGGAGTCCGCCGGCGCGGGTCCGAAGCTGGAGGGGGAACGCCCGGGCGGCGGCGGCCTCGGCGGGCGTCACGCTTCCCTGGTTCGCCAGCAGCCCCAGGATGAGATTCCTGCGTCGAAGGGCCGACTCAGGGTGGCGGGTGGGGTTGTAGCGTGCCGGCGATCGCGGCAGCGCCGCGAGCAGCGATGCCTCGGGAAGGTTCAGGTCCGCGGCATCTTTGCCGAAGTAGCGCCGGGCCGCCGCCTGAATGCCGTAAACACCATCGAAGTTGATCTGGTTGAGATAGGCCTCGAGGATTTCCTGCTTGGTATACGCGCGCTCCAGGGCCAGGGCGACTTTGATCTCGCGGAGCTTGCGCCGGATCGAGATCTCCCGGCGGTCCACGGAACGGGTGAACATGTTCCCCGCCAGTTGCTGGGTGATCGTGCTGCCGCCGGCGGCTCCGTAGCCGTGCAGCACGAAATCGACGAACGCCCGCACGGTTCGCTTCGGGTCCACGCCGTGGTGAGTCCAGAAACGCCGGTCTTCGACGGCGACGAAGGGCTCGTACACGTGAGGCGGCAGGTCATCGAGCTTGATGGGAGTCCGGCGCTCCACCGCCAGCTCCGCCAGCAAGCTCCCGTCGCCTGCATACAGCCGCGTGGCTTCCTTAGGTTCGAACGCGTAGATCTGGGCGATGGACGGGCAATCGTCGCACAGGTGCGTCCACGAACCCAGGGCCACACCACCGCCGAGCGAAAAGGCGCCGAGCGCCGCCGTGGCGACGTACCAACGGCCCCGACGCCCGAGACGGCCAAGCGTTCGATCGTACAGCGTTCGAATCCGGTTCCCCACCCACACCTCTGTTTCCGAAGCGGACTTCCTTGATCTGGCTCGATCCGCGCTCTATCCTGCGCCCGTCCCGCGGACGGTTTCGGCGACTCGCCGCCGGGCCCGCACCGATGCCGCGACCGATCCGGCGTTCCTAGTACCGCGTAGGGAAGGTGAATGTTTCTCCCAGTCGGCGAACAGCTCGAGCGCATCCTCGAAGGCGCGGCCGAGGTCATTCCGGAAGCGGAATTGGCCGCCAAGCTCGGGCGCGCCCGGGAGCGTGACGAGCCGCTCATCGTCAAGCAGGGCTTTGACCCCACCCGCCCGGATCTGCACCTCGGCCATGCCGTGTCGCTCCATAAGCTCCGCACGTTCCAGGAGCTCGGCCACACCGTGGTGTTCGTGATCGGCGATTTCACGGCCCGGATCGGCGATCCCTCGGGCCGTGACGAGACGAGGCCCCAGCTGTCCGAGGAGGAGATCGAGGAGAACCTGATCAGCTACCGGGAACAGGTATTCGAGATCCTGGATCCCCGGCGCACCGTCCTGCGGCGCAACAGCGAGTGGCTCGAACCGCTGCGCCTTGCCGACATTCTGGAGCTGACGTCCCGCTATACGGTGGCCCGTATGCTGGAGCGCGAAGATTTCGCGGTGCGGTATGCGGAAGGTCGCCCCATCTCTCTGGTCGAGTTTCTGTATCCGATGATGCAGGGCTACGATTCGGTGGAGCTTCGGGCCGACGTGGAGTTGGGCGGCACGGATCAGAAGTTCAATCTGCTTCTGGCGAGGACTCTCCAGGAGCGGTCGGGCCAGGAGCCGCAGGTCTGTCTCCTGATGCCGCTCCTGCGAGGGACGGACGGGGCCCGCAAGATGTCCAACTCCTATGACAACTACATCGGGCTCGCGATGGAGCCGTCGGAGATGTTCGGTCGGGCGATGTCGATCCCCGACAGCCTGCTCGAGGAGTGGCTCACCCTGGTTTCGTCGGCTCGCGGGACGGAACTCGAGGAGCGGCTCGCACAGGCGAGGCGGGATCCTCTGGAGGCCAAGCGGTGGCTGGCTCTCGATCTCGTCCGCCGCTACAGGGGGGAGGAAGCCGCGCAACGCGCGCGCGCGGCGTTCGATCGGGTGCACAGGGACAGGCGGCCTCCGGAGACGGTGCCGGCCCGGACCGTAGAGCTTCCCTCCGGCGCCGACTCGATCTGGCTTCCGTACGCGCTTCGCGATACCGGTCTGGCCGCTTCCACCTCCGAGGCGATTCGGCTGATCGGCCAGCGCGCCGTCCGGGTGGACGGAGAGATCGTGGAGGATCGTGACCGCGATCTGGCCCCGGGCGAGTACCTCATTCAGAAAGGGAAGCGCGTGTTCATCCGCCTGCGTGTGGCCGGGCGTTCGTGAGGCCCGGATGAGTCGTTCCTGCGGTTGCATTTTCGATCGTTCACGCCGGGTCGCGGTCGGCTGTGAATCGCTTGACACCAGTGGAGACGGGCGATAAACTTCGTTTGGAGGTCGGCCAGCAGGGTCGTGAGGTACTACCGCGGGTCCATCTGAGCAAACTCGGCCGGAGGCAAGCCTTTGGTGCGTACCATTGTTCGTATCTGCAGTACGGACATACGTTTGCGAGGATCCCAGCCGGTCCCGAATCCGTCCATTCGAGCCGTCCGTGTCTCAACGTGCGGTTCTCGTGGCTTTGCGCGTGATATCCAGCGTCTCGGTTTTTCTGACGATAACGGCGAGGGGACTCTCCTCCGAGCTGCCTCTCGGCACCGAACGATCGGGTAAGACATAGGAGCTGGAGGCGAGAGCTTCATCCGCCAGCGGTGGTGGTCCGGCCGCTGGTGGACACCGGGAGTGCCATCTCCCGGAAGTCGATACGGGCCAGGGATCCCATGCCACAGGAGGGTGATCCATGTTCTTTGACTGGTTAGAGCGGTCCGGCCGAGCCGTAGGCCTCGGGGCGGCCGTTCTCGTCGCGTGGCTCTTCATCGGCGCCGGGTCGGCGATCGCGCAGCAGGGCGCGGTCGCGGGCACGGTGACCGACGCGGAGTCCTTCAAGCCGGTGGCGGGTGCCCAGGTCTTCATCATGGGTACGGACATCGGTACGCTCACGGGCGAGAATGGGACCTACCGTCTCACGGGCGTTCAGGCGGGCCAGGTCCAGGTGGTGCTTCGCCTGATCGGCTACCGCAGCGCGACCAAGACGGTCACGGTGCAGCCGGGTCAGACCACCACGGTGGACTTCCAGGCCGCGCAAACGGCCCTGCGCCTGCAGGAGCTCGTGGTGACCGGCGTGGTCGGGGAGACGCCCCGCGTCAAGCTGCCGTTCACGGTAGAGCGGCTCGACCCGGAAGATCTCCCGGTACCGTCGGCCGATGTCTCGACTCTGCTGCACGCCAAGGCCCCGGGAGTCTCGGTGGTCCAGGGCAGCGGACAGCCGGGAACGGCGGCCAACATCATGCTGCGCGGCCCGACGAGCATCAACGCGAGCGGCCGGACGCAGGGGCCGCTCATCGTGATCGACGGCGTGATCCAGGCCGAGGGGGCCACGCTGGCGGACATCAACTCCCTCGACGTCGAGAACATCGAGATCGTCAAGGGCGCGGCCGCCGCCTCGCTGTACGGATCCCGGGCCCAGAACGGCGTGATCCAGATCACCACCAAGCGGGGCCAGAATCAGCGGCCGAACACGTTCGACGTGATGGCCCGCAACGAGGTCGGGTTCAGCGATCTGGAGCACGAGTTCGAGGTCTCGAGCCACCATCCGTACAGGATGAACGCGGCGGGAACCGCGTTCCTGACCGACGCGGGGATCGAGACCCCGAATTTCAGCGACCTGAGCCGGGCGGAGTTCGGCAACCAGCTCCTCGACAACGAGTTCGACCCGAGCAGCCCGGGGAACACATTCAACTCGTTTTCCGACAACGTGTTCCCGACCAAGCTGCACGACCACGTCAAGGAGTTCTTCAGCCCGGGGACGACGTTCTCCAACTACGTCGCCGGGACGGGACGACTGCAGGAGACGAGCTTCCGCATCTCGTTCGAGAACTATCGGGAGCAGGGCGTCATCTCCTGCGATCAGTGCCCCGGCGCGGTGTCGAGGTTCAACGCGAACCGCGTCAGCCAGGGCCTGAACCCGTTGAACCCGGCTATCCCGGAAGATGACGGGTACCGGCGCCGCAACGCGCGGCTCAACGTGGACAGCAGGCTCAGTGATCTGCTCGACGTCAGCGTGAGCGGCTTCTACTCGAACTCGATTCAGGACGACGCCGCGGTCGACAGCGGGGCGTTTTTCGGGCTCACCTTCATGTCCCCCGGCGTCGACCTCACCAAGCTGGACGAGGATGGCCTGCCGAGGGTGGACATCGACGCGCTGTCGCAGGAGCAGAATCCCCTGTACGATCTCGCGACCACGAACAACAAGGACAAGCGGCAGCGGATCATGGGGAGCGCGGACCTGACCTTCTCGCCGGTCGAGTGGTTCCGGCTGGAGGGGAACGCGAGCTACGACCGCACGGACTTCAACAACCTCAACACCCGGCCGAAGAACCAGAAGACCCACCAGGGCGGCGGCGTCGTCGGGTTCACGGGCGGCAGCCTCTCGAAGAACAACTTCTTCGAGCAGGCGATCAACGCCAGCATCACCGCCAGCGTCAACAAGGCGTTCCTGGGCGGAGATCTCACTACCCGCTCCAAGATCCGCTACCTGGTAGAAGACCAGAACTTCGAGTCCACCGGCGTCAGCGGGCAGAAGTTCGTGGTGGGCGGCACGCCGAACTTCGGCGCCATCGACCAGACGACGCTCGGCGCGGGCAACTCCACCCGGGAGATCAACTCGCAGGGGTACTTCTTCATCACCAGCCTCGACTACAAGGGCAAGTACATCGTCGACGGCCTGGCGCGCCGCGACGGCAGTTCCCTGTTCGGTCCGGACGAGCGCTGGCACTGGTACTTCCGGGGCAGCGCCGCGTGGCGGCTGACCCAGGAGGATTGGTTCAACATCGGCGCCATCAGCGAGCTGAAGTTCCGGTATTCCTACGGAACCGCCGGCGGCCGTCCGAACTTCTTCGCGCAGTTCGAGACGTTCGGGATCTCGGCCGGTCAGGTCTTCCCGATCAACCTGGGGAACCGGGCCTTGAAGCCGGAGTTCTCGACCGAGCAGGAGGCGGGCGTGAACCTCGTCCTGTTCGACAAGGTGGGGCTGGACGTCACCTACGCGTGGTCCACCACGGATGACCAGCTGCTGCTGGTTCCGCAGCCGGGCTTCGTCGGCTTCTCCTCGCAGTGGCAGAACGCCGGCCAGATCAACAGCCAGACGATCGAGGGAAGCCTACGCTACGCGGCGATCGACAAGCAGGACGTCGGCCTGAACTTCCGGCTCAACCTGGACCACACGAACCAGGAGATCGATCGACTGGACATCCCCGACTTCACGCAGGGGAGGCGGTTCTTCACCGCCGAGGGCGAGGAGCTGGGGGCGATCTGGGGCCACAAGTGGGCCACGGGTTGCGGAGAGCTCGCTCCGGTGGGCGTCAGCGACTGCAGCCAGTTCCAGGTCAACGACGACGGCTACCTTGTGTTCGTGGGCCAGGGCAACTCCTACCAGGATGGGATCTCGAAGGGGCTGTGGGGAACCTCGGGCACGGTGGACGGCCAGTCCTTCAACTGGGGTCTGCCGATCAAGGTGTTCGACAAGTCTCGCGCCTGCCTGCGGAAGAACGCGGCCGAGGATTGCGCGCTGACGGACTTCCTGCCGCTCGGCAGCACGACGCCGGATCTGAACGCAAGCTTCTCGACGAACTTCCGGTACAAGGGCCTGACGGTGTCGACCCTGCTGGATGCGACCGTGGGCTTGGACATCTACAACGGCACCGAGCAGTGGGCGTGGCGAGATGGTTCGCACCGCGGCAAGGATATCGACCAGTTCGGCAAGGCCGAGGGCCTGAAGAAGCCGCTGGCCTACTACTCCGTCCTGTACGACACGAACGACGGAAACGCGCAGTTCGTGCAGAACGGCAAATTCCTGAAGGTTCGGGAGCTGTCGGTGGGCTACTCGCTGCCGCAGCGCACGCTGCAGAGCATCTTCGGTGGCGCGCTGGATCGCGTTTCGATCAACGTGATCGGCCGCAACCTGTTCACGTTCACGCCCTACACGGGCTACGACCCGGAGGTCGCGACGTTCAACGGCGGCAACTCGTCGTTCGGTTCGGCGTCGCTGTCGCGTGATGATGCGTTCACGTATCCGAACTTCCGGACCGTTACGGCCAGCGTGGAGATCGTCTTCTGAACGGAGAAAGCCGATCGGAGGCCGGGCCGCGCGCCGCGCGGCCCGGTCCATCCACCCAGGGAAGGTACCAGCTACGAGCGGAGGAATGGATACGACCATGATGAGAAAATGGATGTTAGGTCCGATCACCGTCGCGATCGCCGCCTTCGGCGTCGCGGGGTGCGGCCTCAGCGTCGAGAACCCCAACCAGCCGGACCGGAGCCGAGCGCTCGCGTCGCCGTCGGATGTGGAGTCGCTGATCTCGAGCTCTTTCTCGCAGTACTTCCGCACGGCCCACCGGCCGTCGGACGGTCTGGGTCCGGCCATGGAGGTGACAGCCGACCACAACACGGCCTCCTGGGGGAACTTCGGCATGCGGGACATCGGTGAGGAGCCGAGGAAGCCGTACAACAACACGCCTTCGTTCGCGTACGCGTACGCGAACGAAGATCAATGGGGCCTGAACTACGCCGCGGTCTCCGCCGCGTCGGACGGCCTTCGGGCCATCAACGACGGGCTGGAGATCGGCCCCGGCGGCCAGGACAATCCGCGGGCGATCGCCTTCGCGAAGTTCACGCAGGGGATCGCGTACGGGGTGCTCGGGGCCACGTACGACAAGGCCTTCCTGGTCGATGAGACGACCGACTTCGGTGGCGAGCTGACGACGTCGCCGTATCAGGAGGTCTCGGCGTTCGGGATGCAGAAGCTGAGCGAGGCGATCCAGGTCGCCAACGCCAACACGTTCACGCTGCCGGACACCTGGATCAACGGGAACCCGTTGAGCAACACCGAGCTGGCGCAGCTCGCGCACTCCTACATGGCTCGCCTGCAATCGGCGGTCGCGCGCAGCCCGTCCGAGCGGGATGGGCTCAACTGGTCGGCGATCGAGTCGAACGTGGACCAGGGCATCACCAGCGACCTGATCATCGATGGGATCAACGCGGACACGCCGGGCCCGTGGTGGGACGCTCTCAAGACCTGGATCAACTCGGATCCGGGCTGGGTCCGGGTGGACATGCACTGGGTCGGCCAGGCGGACATCTCGGGCGGCTATCAGGCCTACGTGCAGACGCAGGACGTGAATCGGCAGCCGTTCAACGTGATCTCGCCGGACCTTCGGGTGCCGCAGAATCCGGGCGTGGATGGGGACCGCGGCGTGTACATGACGTGGCTCACCTCCACCCTACTGCCGCCGGGGCGCGGCACCTACCATCTGTCGCACTACCTGGATCACCGGTACGAGACCTACACCCAGAGCTGTGACGGCTGCTGGGAAGGCCCGTTCCCGATCATGACGGTCCGGGAGATGAGGCTGTACAAGGCGGAGGCGCGCGCGCGGATGGGCGATTTGCAGGGAGCGGCCGACATCATCAACGAGTCGCGGGTGGCGATCGGCGGCCTGCCACCGATCACGCCGGCCGGCACCTCGGGAGCGAACTGCGTGCCCCACAAGCGGCTGGACCCGACCGGGGCGTGTGGCGACCTGATGGACGCTCTCCGGTACGAGTTCTACTGGGAGGTTGACAACCTCGAGACGGGGGTCACCTACTGGTTCACTCGCGGCCACGGCCAGTTGACGACGGGCACCGTGCTCCAGTTCCCGATTCCCGGGAGCGAGCTCGAGACGCTGCAGATGAAGATCTACACGTTCGGCGGAGTGGGCGGCAACGGTGCCGCTCCGACGGTCATCCCGGGCAACCTGAGCAGCGCGTTGGACAAGGTGTCCTACGATCTGGATGCGCTTCGAAACCTGGAAGCGCGGGACACGCGGCCGCTGCGCGCGGTCAAGCAGTAGGACGGCGTTTGCCTCGCCGCCCGCGGGCGGTGGAGTGGGGGCTTGAAGGGCGGAAACAGGGCCGCCGCGGAATCGCGTCGCGGCGGCCCTGTCCGCTTGTAACCCGGCAAGCGCGTCGTTCGCCGCCCGAACACGTGGCGGAGCTCCGCCGGGGAACGCTGTGGAACGCCCAGGGTAGAATCGAACCCGACTCACCGGGTCTCCACGGGTTCAATTCAGGGAGTCAGTGCAGATGAACAAGCGTAGTTTGCTCGCGATGGCTGTGACCGCGCTCGGCGTGACGCTGATCTCCACGCTGGCGGTGGGTTGCGGATTCGGCTCGACGGCACCGAAGTTTGAAGAGCAGCCCCCGGACACCTCCAAGCCTCCCCCCCAGACGCTCCGAGAGTCCCGGTCTCCCGAACTCCTGGCCTGGGCGGAGCTGGATGTTTCGACTTCTGCCGGCGTTGACTAGCGGTCGATAGGACGAGGCCGCGCCGAGGGTTCCACAGCGCCCGCGCCGGTCGGTGCGGGCGCTCTCGCTTCACTCCATCGAGTCAGCCGGCCGCACGTTTGGTCCACACAACGATCGATCCGCACGGCCCGTAGAATGACGCCGGCGTCTGGGAGATTCCGCGGTATACCTCGACGGCCGCGACGTCATGGGCGGAGGTGATGGAATTCAGATCCGCGATCACGGGCAGCCACAGCTTGCGGCCATCCAGATAGAACGTGGGAAGGCAATACGCACTCGTCGTCATCCCGAGCACGTAATAGCAGTGCGGCTTGCACAGGCGCCGCAGCTGAAGCCCCGGGATGTTCTCCAGCACCTGGCTGAAATGCCGGATCTGGCGTTTCTCGAGCTCCTCCGGGCTGATAAACTGGCCCAGGCCGCGTTCTCTGCGCTCGTAGAACCCGGCTTTGACCAGCCACTGCGGGCGCACGTCGATCATCACGGTAAGCGGCTCGACGGAGATCGGGGCTGCGCTCAACCGGATCTCCACGCGGATTACCTGGTCGGGCAGGATTTCGACGGAAGCCGTCTGGACTCCATACGCCACATGCTGGATGGCGAGCGAATACGAGCCGACCGGGACATCGGTGAGTTGAAACCGGCCCCGCGAATCCGTGAGCACGCCGAGGCCGAGCTTCTCGATCGACAGCGAGGCTGCCTCCACCGGCTCTCCGGTTCCGGCGTCGATGAGCTCGCCCGCCAGGCCCCCTTCCCGGTGTCGGAGAACGACGCTGAGATCCTGCCGCCGGGGGTCCGCGTCACCCAGATACAGGCTGGCGGTGTGGCTGAACCGGTTGAGGGCCTGTGCCCACACCGTGAGGGAGTATCCGGTCGGGGCTTCGCAGAACCAGTAGCGGCCCGCCGCGTCGGCCGTCGTCTCGGAGTGGGTGGTGAGCGTGTCGTCGTCCCGTGCTCGGGAGGCCACGAGTTCCACGCGGCTTCCCGGTAAGGGTATGCCGGTGCCCGCATCCTGGACGACGCCGTACAACAGGGCGCCTCTCGTGATGCTGCGGGTGGGGCACGGGAGTCCGGGAAAGGTGTCCCGTGCGGCGATGGGCGGCTGTTGCGCGAGGGCGGGACGGAAGGCTCCGGCGAGCAGCACGGGGAGGAGCCCGAACACCACGGATTTCCACGGCGGAGTTCGCCCAACTACACGAATGTCCATGCACCTTCCAGCGTGCGGACAGCGGTCGGCCCGAGAGACGGGGCACAAGCGGTATGGCGACCCGGTCGCGCAGCGAACCGGACCGGCACCGATGGCCTCGCGGATCCGACCAAATCACGCCCGGGGCTGCGCACACCGAGACATACTACTGATACAGCTCCCGCACACCAAAGTTTCGTCGTTCCTGCACGCCGACGCAAGCGGTGTCCGGGGGGGCCTGACGGCCCTCGCGCCGCTGCCGCGCCCGATCAGGGCGAGAGCGCCCCAGGAAAAGCTGGAAGGGTTGAAGGCGGCGGGGGGGGGGGGGGGGGGGGGGGCGGGGCCCCCCCCCCCCCCCCCCCCGCCCCCGCACACCTCCGCTGTCCGTTGTGGCGTTGCGCCTTGCGGCCGCTCAGCCGGGGAACTTGAAGCTGATCCCGCCCACCAGCGGAATCGAGTAGAAGGTATCGAACGAACTGATGGAGGGATCCAGCACCTGGAAGACGTCCAGCTCATCCGAATCTCCGAAGGTGAGATCGATGGAGCCGCCGACGAACACGTTGATCAGGTCGCTCACGTCGTATCCGATCCGCACGCCCCCGTTGATGGCGGGGTACGTCTTGGAGATGTCGATCTCCGCGGCCTGGTTGTTCTGGGCTATGATCACCCGCTCCGTGCTGAATACCGTGATCCCGCCACCGGCGTTCACGTCCACCGAGAAGCGCGATGTCGCGGGCGCGATGAGCCGATATTTCAGGCCCAGGGTCCCGTGGACGAGCGTGAGGTCCGGCGGCTGATTCCCGCTCGGCAGGTCATCGACGCCCGAGAGGGCCTCTCCCGAGCCCTCGAGCCGGACCGCCAGCCGCGAGCCGAGGTAGTAGTCGACATCGACGCCGAACGCCGGCCCGACGTCGAACAGATCCTGAAGATCGCTCACCGGAACGCCGACGCCTCCGAAAAAGCTCAGATCGACCTCTCCCTTTTCCTGTGCCGAGACGGGCGTCCCGATCACGCCGGCGGCCAGCCCGGCCACGAGCCACACGAACAACTTTCGACCATGCATTCCATTGCCTCCATTCAGAGGGGTGCGCTGCCGATCCCACTGCGACACCATTTCATCGCGAGAGTTCCCGCGCCAAACGCCTTAAAATCACTAAATTGGTCCAAGGCAGCAACGTCTGATCCTCGAGTCGAGCTCGAGAGAGGTCACTTCAACGGCTGCGGTCGGAACACGACATGACTAAACAGCCACATGGCCCGCCAGGTTCCTCCCCGCTGACGCTTGACGCCCGGCGATGGGCCGCCGATCCTGCGGGTGGATTCGTGGCCGAGGAGTCGTCATGATGAACGAGGGCGCGAAGCGCTCATCTGGAAGCCGCGCCATGGTCGCGGTCGCTCTGGGTTCCAATCTGGGAGATCGGCGGGCCAACCTCGCCTTCGGCCGCCGTGAACTGGAAAAGTGCCTGATGGGTGCGAGGTTCTCCAGGATTTACGAGACGGCGCCGCGTCACGTGGCCACGCAGCCGTATTTTCTCAATGCCTGTTGCGTGGGATACACCGATCTGTTGCCCGGCCAGCTGCTGGCCAGGCTGCAGGAGGTCGAGCGCCGGGGAGGTCGGGAGGCGGCTGAAGCTCGGTTCGGCCCGCGGGTGCTGGACCTGGATCTCCTCCTGTATGGCCAGCGGATCATCGAGCAGCCTCGGCTGCGGGTCCCGCATCCGAGGATGACCGAAAGGGGGTTCGTGATGGTGCCACTCGCCGAGATCGCCCGGGATTGGATTCATCCCGAGTGCGGCGTGACCTTACAGCACCTCGCCGAGCGGGTTCCGCGAGGTGGCGTGGATCTGTACGATGGCTGAGAACGGCGCGGTGGAGCTGAGCCGCGGTGCTTCCGCGAGGCCTGGTGGGGGTTACGTCGGGGTACGTGTCCTCGCGCTGGCCGCGCTCGGGCTGGGTCTGGCCCTGTCGACGGGGTGCCGGCGTCCGGCGGCGAGTTCAAGGGACGGAGACGCCGCCGCCACGGCGGATCCGGCTCCGAAACCGGAGGGCTCGGCAGGAGTGCTCGTTTCGGACTCGGCCCTCGCCGCGCTGGTGGCCGAGCTCCTTCCCGAGGCGGAGCGCAGCAGCGGGCTTGAGGCCGTGCGTCCGCCGCGCTTCGCCGTCGTCGGTCGCGATCGGCTGCGCGGCTTCCTCACGGAAAGCTTTCGTACGGACCTGCCGCCGGAACGCGCCGAGGCGCTGACTGCGGTATACGCGCGCCTCGGTCTCGTTCCCGATACCCTGGATCTCACTGCTACGCTTCTGGCGCTGTACACCGAACAGGTGGCCGGCTACTATGATCCCGCGTCCGACACTCTGTTCGTTCTCCGGCGCGTTCCCCGCGCTCAGCTGAAGATCGTCCTGCTCCACGAGCTGGTGCACGCCTTGCAGGACCAGTACGTGAATCTGGATTCGCTGGTTCACAGCTTGAGAGGGGACAACGACCGCAGCTCCGCGGCTCAGGCCGCCATCGAAGGGCAGGCCACGCTCGCCATGGTCCTATGGCAGCTCCGGCTCACCACGGGAAGAGACGTCGACCTGTCCGTGCTTCCGGATCTCGGTGCACTGCTCAGCAATCCCAACCTCGCCGAAGGCGGCGAGCTGGAGAGCTTGGCCGCGCTCCGGGCGGCTCCTCGCTTCCTTCAGGCGTCGCTGGTCTTTCCCTACGCGGGAGGCCTCTCGCTGATTCAGCAGTTGTGGGAGGAGCGGCCGGGGCGCCCGCCCCCGTTCGGCCGGTTTCTTCCGCATTCGACCGAGCAGGTGCTGCACCCGGGGCGCCTGCTCTCCTCGCCGCCGGATGAGCCGGCCCGCATCCGCTTCCCGGCATCCCCCGAGGGAGAGTGGAAGGAAGTCCTGTCGGATGACCTGGGCGAGTTCGAGACCAGGGTGTTCCTGCAGGAGCAACTGGGGGATTCCACCACCGCTTCCCTCGCGGCGGAGGGTTGGGACGGGGACCGCTACCGGCTGCTGCGAGGCCCTCCCGGGGAAGTTCTGGTGTGGGTCACGGCTTGGGACACGCGCACAGACGCGATGGAGTTCGCCGGCTCGGCCCGGCGAGCTCTCCTCCACCGCTACGGCGGAGCCGATTCGACGGAGTCCGGTGGGCCGACCGAAATGGACGGGGCCGCCGTGCTGGAGGCGAGCGGGCGCCGGGTATGGATTCGGCCGCTGCGTTCGGGAGCGCGCTGGGTCGTGCTCGTGGTCGATGGCCCGGCGCGGTTGCCGCTGGGTCCGGACTGGCCGCTGGCCCGCTTCGAGGTGGACGGGGGGTGAGCGGCGCGACGGCCCGCATCCCCGTCCGGGTCGCGGGCCGGGAGGAGCGCGAGTATGAAATCCGTCTGGAGCCCGGACTGCGGCACAACCTGGGGGAGCGCTGCCGGGACGCGGTTCCGGCCCATCGCTACGCCCTGGTCTCCGACAGCCAGGTCGCCAGGCTTTACGGGCGGGAACTGCTCGACTCGTTCGGCGTGTCCGGCTACGAAGCCGACCTGTTCGAGTTTCCGGCGGGAGAGTGGAACAAGACCCGCCGGGAGTGGGCCGGTCTGTCCGACCGCCTGTTGCGCGAGGGCTTCGGGCGGGACAGCGTTGTCGTCGCCGTCGGGGGCGGCGTAACGGGCGATCTGGCCGGTTTCCTGGCCGCCACGTACATGCGGGGCATCCCGGTGATCCAGGTACCGACCACTCTCCTGGCCATGCTCGACAGCTCCGTCGGAGGCAAGACCGGCGTGGACACCGAGCGGGGGAAGAATCTCGTCGGGGCCTTCCATCATCCCGCGCGGGTTTTCGTCGACGTCTCGTTTCTGGAAACGTTGCCGCGCTTCCAGATCGCCGCCGGCCTGGCGGAGGCTGTCAAGACGGCCGCGATCCTCGACGCCGAGCTGTTCGAGTGGCTGGAGCGACGGGCGGCGGATCTGCTGACCGGGGACCCGCTCACGCTGGCACGCCTGATTGCCCGAGTGGTGGAGCACAAGGCGCGCGTGGTCGGTCGGGACCCCACGGAGAGCGGCATCCGCGCGATCCTGAACTTCGGGCATACGGTCGGCCATGCGCTCGAGCTCCTGGGTGGGTACGAGATCCTGCATGGCGAAGCGATCGCGGCGGGCATGCGAAGTGAGGCTCGCCTGGGGGAGCTGCTGGAAGTCACCCGGCCCGGTACGGCGGCTCGACTGGAGGAAGCCCTGGCAGCCTGCGAACTGGACAGGCAGTTGGAGAGCGAGCGCCCGGCGGAGGAGGTGTGGCGGGCGGCGGAGACCGACAAGAAGATGCGGGGCGGAACGATCCGCTGTGTGCTGCTCCACCGGATCGGGGAAGTGGCGCAGGCGGCGGCGGGCGTTTTCACTCATGAGATTTCACCGGAGATCGCGCCAGTCTGGCATGCCGCTTTACGGTCGGGCGTGGAGCGCTAAGTTGGTACCGGTGTATGCTCTGCCTCCGGGTGCCGGTGCGGCGGGCAGGGCGTCGAGCCTCGTCCCGGAGGGAAGTGTGGGGAACCGATGACAGCGGAGGAAGTCGGACAGCGCGGCCCGAGTGTGGCGGACCTGCTCCGGTACTGGGTCGAAAAGCGCCCCGACTCCAGGTTCCTGTTGTTCGGGGGCCGCAGCCTCTCGTACAGCGATGTGGCCAGACAGTCCCGGGCTCTGGCCGTGGCGCTCCACCACCTGGGGGTGGAGCCGGGCGACCGGGTGGCCCTGGACCTTCCCAACTGGCCGGAGTTCGTGATCTCCGCCCTGGCGGCGGCCGAGCTCGGCGCCGTCATCGTTCCCCTGAGCCCGGCCTACGCCCCGCGCGAGCTCCAGTTCATGCTTCGCCACTCCGAGGCGTCGGTCGCCATCACGGCCGAGCGCTACGAGGGTGTCGACTACCTGGAGCTGTTCGAGTCTCTCCTCGTGGAGCTTCCCGACCTCCAATACCTGGTGACGGTGGGGAAGGAGGATCTCTGGTACGATGATCGGATCTTCCAGTTCGAAGATCTGGTCTCGAGCGGGATGGGAAGGGAGTTTCGACCTCAGCCCCTGGCGTCGCTGGACGAATTGTTCTCCATCCTCTATACCTCCGGCACGACGGGCAAGCCGAAGGGCGTGATGCTCTCCCACAGGAATCTGGTTCGGACAGCGGCCGCCACGGCGGCGGCCCTCGAGCTGTCGCCCTCGGACGTCACGCTATGCTCGGTTCCTCTCTCCCATATCTTCGGCCTCACCGCCGCGCTTCTCACCGGGCTGGTGTCCGGTGGCGGCGTCGTTCTCCAGGAGCGCTTCGAGCCCCGCGGTGCGCTGGATCTGGTGGAACGGCACGGGGTCACGGTCTATCATGGCGTTCCGACGATGTTCGTGATGCAGCTTCGCGAGCCCGGCCTGGCCAAACGCGACCTCGACTCGATTCGGACGGGGATCGTGGCCGGCGCTCCCGTGAGCCCGGAGCTGGTGGACCGGGCCCGACGGGAGCTGGTCCCCCAGCTCGAGATCGCGTACGGCCTCACCGAGACATCTCCCACCGTGAGCATCACCCGACCGGAGGATCCGGCTCCCGCGCGCTCGGAGTCCGTGGGCCGGGTGCTCGACGAAATCGAGGTCGAAATCCGCTCGGAGGAGGGTGAACCGGTGCCGACAGGATCCGTGGGCGAACTCGTGGTTCGCGGCTTCAACGTCATGCTCGGCTACTTCCGCCAACCCTCGGAGACCGCGGCGGCGTTCACCGAAGACGGGTTTCTGCGCACGGGTGACCTTGCGACTCTGGATGCGGAAGGGTATTTGCATATCGTCGGGCGGATGAGCGACGTGATCATCCGGGGTGGCTACAACGTGCACCCGAAGGAAGTGGAGGATCACCTTCGTTCGCACCCGGCGGTACTGGATGTGGTGGTGGTCGGGGTCCCGAACGAAGTGCTGGGCGAGCTCGTGTGCGCTTGCGTCCGCCTGGTGGAGGGGGCTCTGATCACGGAAGATGAACTGCGGGAGTACTGCGGCCACGCGTTATCGGATTACAAGGTTCCGGATCTCGTACGCCGCACGGAGGTATTCCCCATGACTCCGAACGGCAAGGTGCGCCGGCGAGAGCTGGCCCGTCTCGTTCGGACACAGGAGGCGGCCAGCCGCCATACGAGCCCCTGAGGATTGGGCGCGGAGCGGGCAACGTCCTGCTCCCCGGTGGGCTGGCCGGATACGATTAAGGGGTTTCTGAGAGACTCCTCGGGTCATCCCCTTCGGCGAACAGGTGCCGGAGGCGAGACCGGGGGGCCTCTCGCCCGCCGCTTGGCGGGTCGTCAGTACGACTAACCAGCGAGAGGACATGAACGAAGAATACGTGCGCGCGCCTCACCGGCGCGCCGGACCTGCTGTGGAACGCTCTCCCAACGCGGCTCTCCTGATCGACTTCGACAACGTGACGATGGGGATCCGGTCCAATCTGGGCCTCGAGCTGCGCAAGCTGCTCGAATCGGACATGATTCGCGGGAAGGTCGCGGTCCAGCGAGCCTACGCGGACTGGCGGCGCTATCCCCAGTACATCGTCCCGCTCTCGGAATCTTCGATCGATCTGATCTTCGCTCCAGCGTACGGATCGTCGAAGAAGAACGCCACCGACATCCGCCTGGCCATCGATGCGCTGGAGCTGGTGTTCATCCGACCGGAGATCGGCACCTTCATCCTGCTGTCGGGCGACTCGGATTTCTCGAGCCTGGTGCTCAAGCTCAAGGAATACGGCAAGTACGTGATCGGCGTGGGGATGAGGGCGTCGTCATCGGACATTCTCGTGCAGAACTGCGATGAATACTACAGCTACAACAGTCTCTCGGGCCTCACGTCCGCATCGGACCTGAAGAGCGAACGACTGGACCCGTGGGAGCTCGCGCAGCGGAGCCTGGCTCGGATGGTGGAACGCGGCGACGTCATGCGCTCCGATCGGTTGAAGCAGGTCATGCTGGAGCTGGATCCGAGCTTCGATGAAAAAGCGGCCGGGTTCAGCAAGTTCAACCGGTTTCTGGCCGAGGCCGCGCAGCGGGAGATCCTGCAGCTGCGCAAGTGCGAGAACGGCCAGTACGAGGTGATCCCGGCGACGGCCGAGTCGGGGTCCGGCGAACGGGTCGGCGCTCCGAAACCCTCGGGCTCGGGTGGGAGCGCCCGCTCCTCCCGGCGTCGTTCGTCCCCGTCTCCCGGCGAGCAGGGTGGCGGGGGCGTCGCATCGGGTCCCGCCGGCCGTGCCGCCGCTGGCGCCAAGGCGGCGGCATCGCCACAGCCGACCTCTGGCACGGTGGCCGACCTCAAGCGCGCCTACGACCTGCTGCTGAACGTCGTGGTCGACCTCGCCCGCGACCGAGCCTCCGTGCGCGACTCGGAAGTGAAGCGCGAGATTCTGGTCAGGGAGCCGCGGTTCGACCAGATGGCCCTCGGGTTCTCGAAGTTCAGTCGCTTCCTCCAGCAGGCCTCGGACGAGGGTGTGGTCGACCTCATTCAGGGCGAGGATGGAAACTTCTATCTGGCGCCGGTCCCGCGTCAGGCGGTGGCTGAACGAGAAGAACTTCGGTCCAAGGAGGACGCCGGCCGCAGGGATTCGGGCCGCCGCCGAGGCAGGTCTTCCAGGGCGGCGGAGCGGGAAGCGGCTCGGACGGAAGCGGGGCGGCGCCCGCCCCGGGCGGAGCAACGGCCGGAGGCGACCCCGGAGGTGCCGGAATCGACCGGCAAGGCCGCCGGGCAGCCGCAAGCGGTCGCCGGTGAACGGGACCAGCGGGCGAGCCGCCGGGGCCTGGGCCGCTATCGGCGAAAACCGCGGGGAGGGGAGACGAAGGAGGCCGCGCCGGCCGACGCCTCTGCCGAAGGTGCCGGTTCCGATCGGGTCGCCGAGAACGCTGAGGCCGGCCAAGAAACGGCACCGCGGGCGGAATCCCGGGAAAGCCCGCGAGGGGTCGCGGCACATTCGAGATCTCGTGGTCTGGGCCGATTCCGTCGGGGCGGGCGCCGGGGCCGGCCATCCTCATCCGTTGCCGAGACTCAGGGGCGCGCGGCGCCCGAGGGGCGGCCCGAGGCCGGCTCGAGCCGGCCGGACCGAGTGGCTTCCGGAGGAGCGCCGGCGGGGGCGCCCGGAGGACCGGCGACGGCTGGTACCGGTCCCGCCGAAGACATCGTCGCTCACATGGTCCGGCACTACGAGGGAGTGGGGAAGCGAACCGCGGAGCGACTGGTGGAAGAGTTCGGCGACCGCGTGTGGGACGTGATCGACCGTGAGCCCGAGCGCCTCGCCCAGCTTCTGTCCCAGCGGCGCGCCCGGGCCGTGCTCGAGGCGCGTCGGGCCGAGCTGGGCTCGCGACGCTGAGCGGTTCGGGCAGACGGACGGGAATCGGCTCGCGGAACTGTCCGGCGGGAAGGGCCCGGAGATGGTTAGAGGGGCGAGCCGGCCCGGGTCGCCCTTTCCGCCTCCCCTGCCGCTGGAGTTCTATGCCGCCTCAGCCGCGGAGATCGCCCGCTCGCTGCTGGGCTGCTTCCTCCTGGCCGAGAGCGGTGGACAGCGTGTCGGCGGCCGGATCGTCGAGACGGAGGCGTACACCGGACCGGAGGACCCCGCGTGCCACGCGGCCGCCCGAATCGGGCGCACGGCGCGCAACGACCCGCTGTACGGTCCTCCGGGAACGGCGTATGTACACCTCAACTACGGGGTTCACTGGTGCCTCAACGCGGTCACCGGGCCGATCGGACACCCCGCGGCCGTTCTGATCCGGGCGCTGGAGCCGACGGTGGGGTGCGACACCATGCGCCGAAGACGCGGGCGGGAAGATCTCACCAACGGTCCCGCTCGGCTCACTCAGGCCCTGGCCATCGGGCCCGGCCTCCAGCGGCATCCGCTGGATCGGCCGCCCCTGTGGATCAGTCCGGGTGAGCCGATCCCTCTCGCTTCGCTGGTCGTGACCCGGCGTGTCGGAATCAGCCGCGGCGTGGATCTGCCGCTTCGTTTCTACGACGGGCGCAGCCGCTGGGTGTCCAGGCGGTGAGCCGGGCGGCGTGTGTCAACGCCGGGTCACCGAGGTCGCGGCCAGGATCCACCCGTCCGGGTCGAACTCGAGGTCTGTCACGGGGGCCGGCACGGCGATGTGGAACGTATCGGATCGGCCCGCCAGCCGGATGGGCGTCCGGATTTCCCGAGCGCCCCGCAGGCGGATCCGGAGACTCGTATCCAACCGATAGGTCGGCCACGACCTGGGCTGCTCCTGCCGGACCACGACCGTGAGGTCGCGCCCCAAGCTACCGGCGCCATCCGTCCACTCGATTCGGAGCTGCGGATAGCCCGGCTCGCGGAGCCACTGGTCGAAGAACCAGCCCAGATGCTCGCCCGACTCCGTCTCCATCGCGTGCCGCAGGTCCGCCGTGCAGGCGTTGCGGTGCCGAAAGTCGTGGTAGTAGCGGCGGACCGCGCCATAGAAGGCTGAGTCGCCCACCTCGCCGCGCAGCATGTGCAGGATCCAGGCGCCCTTCTGATAGTTGTTGGCGTCGAGCAACGAGAACAGTGAACCCTCCGCCTCCGAGATCACCGGACGTCCCGTCACCTCCGACTCGAGGAAGCGCTGGCGGGCGGCCGACATGAGCTTGCGGAACGCGTTCTCGCCGTCCCGTGAGCGAAAGAACAGCGGAGCGAAGTAGCTGGCGAACCCCTCGCTCAGCCACAGGTGCGACCACCTGCACGGGGTCACCGCATCACCGAACCACTGGTGCGCCGTCTCATGGGCGATCACCTGTTCGGACATGCGGTGCTTCTCCCACGGTTCCCGGGCGTAGAAGATCGCGCTGGCGTTCTCCATTCCTCCGAAGCGCGTCGCGGACTCGACATGGGCCAGCTTCGAGTAGGGAAAGTCCCCCATCAGTTCGGTATAGTAATCCACCATCTCAACCGCGCGGGCGAAGCGCCGCACCGCGTAGGCGCTGTCGCCGGGGAGCGACCAGACGGAGATCTCCGCGCAGTCGCCGGGCGAAGGTTCGGACGACCGACCGCACGCCGCCTCTCCCAACTGCGCTCGCTGAAAGCGGGCGACGCCCACCACCATCGTATAGACGGGAATCTCGTGACCGGACTCCCATACCCATGTGTCGCCGTCGTGGGAGGTGAGCCGGCCGTTGGCGACCGCGGACCAGCCATGCGGGACGTGCACGCGCCACCGTACGGAGGCCTTGTCGGCCGGGTAGTCGTTGGACGGGAACCACCAGCGGGCCCGGTTCGGCCAGTTATCGGCGAAGGCGACCGGTCGGCCCTCGCGGTCCGTGCCGAAGAAGAGCCCGTCGGCCGGCCGGCCCCGGTAGAAGATGTCCGCTACGTCGGTCCCTCCGGTCCGGGTGGGTCCGGCGAACAGAGTGAGGACGAGGCCGTCGTGCCGGAAACCGATGGGGCCTCCGTTCAGCCGGACGGAATCCACCGTCAGCCCCACCAGATCGAAACGAGGCTGCCGAGGAGCCTGCCGTCCATCGTCCAGTCGATAGCTCAGCCGGGCGTGTCCCTCGAGCCTCCCGCCGGCCAGATCGCGCAGGTCCACGTCCAGGTCGTAGCGGGTCACGTCGAGGGGTGCGCGCTCCTCGACGGAGCGGGCTTCCACGCCGGGCTCGGGCAGGGGGCGCCAGGTTTCAGGAGCGCCCGGGCCCGCCACGACCGCGGGGGGCGTGGCGGAGGGGATCGGCGTGGGAGGCGCGGGCTCGTGTGCCGTCGTACCTCCACACGCCGTCCACACTCCTGCGAGGACCAGGAGCCCCGTCGGCCTGCGCCGCCGAACCCATCGGGCTTGGCGGGCTCGCCTCCAGCCTCGGGTGGGCCGGGCGCTCGATCTCAGCGCGACTTCTCCTGTCCGGGATCCGGTGCGGGCATCTTCCCCTTTCGACGGCACGTGTAACCCGCTTTCCGCGCAGTTCGCTCCGAGTCCTGTTCCGCCTCCGGACGCGGCGAACGGGAGCCTTTCATGTCCTTGCGCGATCCGTGCGCAGGCGGCAGAGTGAAAGCCCCCGTCGCGCCCGCGCCGGACGCGGTCCGGTGCCTCAGGGCATGCGGGGTCTCGAAGCCGTCGCCTCGAAGGGAGCAGGTCGTGGACGTTCGCGCTAGAAGGAGGGTCCAAGATGTCCCGCCCGGGTCACTTTCCGATCACACCAGGTCGTTCCCCGATCATCCGTGGCCTCATCCTGTGCTTCGCCTCCACTATGATGGCGGCGCCGGCCCTGGCCCAACAGACGGCCAAGCCCGTCCTTCACGGCAGCCACTGGGTTGCCATCACCGGTAAGCCGCTGGGTGCGACGGCGGGTGCGATGGCCTTCCAGAACGGCGGCAACGCCGTGGACGCCGCATGTGCCATGCTCGCCGCGACCGCCACCATGTGGGATGTTCTGAGCTGGGGCGGCGAAACCCAGGCTCTCATCTACAACCCGCATACGGGCAAGGTGGTCGGAGTGAACGCGCTCGGCGTGGCGCCGACGGGAGCGACGGCGGAGTTCTTCCGCGGCAAGGGGATGAGCTACCCGCCGGAGTACGGCCCGCTGGCGGCCGTGACTCCGGGAACTCCGGGAGGCCTGATGACCATGCTGGCGGAGTACGGAACCCTGAGCCTGGCGGAGGTACTCGCGCCGGCCATCGAGATGGCCGGCGGCTACCCGATCGAGGCCCAGACTGCCAACAGCATTCAGCGTAACGCGGATCGGATCCGCCAGTGGCCGTACTCGCGGGAGGTCTTCCTGACCCACCCCGGAGAAGCGAGGGAGGCTCCCTACGCGGGGGAGGTATTCCACCAGCCCGATCTGGCGCGCACCCTCCGCAAGCTGGTGGAGGCGGAGAAGGACGCCGTGGCGGCCGGCAAGAGCCGCAAGGAGGCGATCTACGCCGCCTACGACCGCTTCTACCGTGGGGACATCGCCCGCGAGTTCGTACGCGGGGTCCGGGAACAGGGTGGCCTGATCACCCTGGAGGACCTGAACAACTGGAAGGTGTATCTGGAGGAGCCGGTCAAGACCAACTACAAGGGAATCGACGTCTACAAGCTCACGACCTGGGTGCAGGGGCCGGTTCTGCTTCAGGCCCTGAACATCGTAGAGAACTTCGATCTCCGATCCATGGGCTACAACTCCACCCGCTACATCCACGCCCTGTACCAGGCCATGAACCTGGCGTTCGCCGACCGCGACTTCTACTACGGCGATCCATACTATCCGCCGGCGGAGCCGATCCGGGGCCTGCTGTCCAAGGCGTATGCGAAGCAGCGTGCCGGGCAGATCGATTGGGAACGAAACGATCCCGACGTCGGACCGGGCGATCCGTATCCCTTCCAGGGCGAGACCAATCCCTTCCGGGACCTGCTGAAGGAGGGTAGACGGCGGCCTGTGACCACGGTGGGCGAGAGCCCAACGACCCGGGCCCGGTTCGAGCAGGCGTTCTACGCCGGCACCACGTCCATCGAGGCGGCCGACGAGGAAGGCTGGGTCGTCTCGGTCACCCCCAGCGGCGGATGGGTACCGGCTGTGATCGCGGGCCGCACGGGCGTCGGGATGAGCCAGCGGATGCAGAGCTTCGTGCTGGACCCGGCGGAGGATCCGTACAACGTGGTGGAGCCCGGCAAGCGGCCCCGCGCCACGCTCACGCCCAGTCTGGCTCTGAAGGAGGGTCGACCCTACCTGGCCTTCGCGGTGCAAGGGGGTGACAGCCAGGACCAGAACCTCCTGCAGTTCTTCCTCAACGTGGTCGAATGGGGCATGAACGTCCAGCAGGCGGCCGAGGCGGCCAACTTCAACAGCTTCCAGATGAGGGCGTCGTTCGGCGAGCACGACGCCCGCCCGGGCCGGCTGCTGCTGAATGAGGCGGTCCCGCCGTGGACCCGGGCCCGCCTGAACGAGATGGGCTACGACCTCGTGTTCCGCGAGCGCACCTCAGGCCCGATCAACGCGATCTTCTTCGATCGGGCCCATCGAACGATGTGGGGCGGGTCCAGCCACTACGGAGAGGACTACGGAATCGCCTGGTGATCCCGACTCGATTCGAGCCGGCCATCCCCTCCGCGCGCCTGCTCCAGATCGGCCTTCAGGGGGGGCGGCCCCGGCTGTCGTGAGGGTCACGCGGCTTCGGGAGATGTGGCCGGACCCGCGGCCTCCCTCTCCACAACGGTTCCCGGGCCCATGAGCCGCCGGACCCCGAAGGCGACCAACAGCGCCAGGCCGAACGCGCACACGACCGTGGGGCCGGTCGGCAGATCGCTGCTGGCCGAGACGAATAGGCCCAGCAGGGTGGCCGCCGTCCCCGAGGAAAGGGCCAGCGCGAGGAGCGCGGCGGGCCGCCGGGTGAACAGGTAGGCGATCACCGCGGGGATGACGAGGAAGGAGAACACCAGGAGAACGCCCGCTATGGCCACGGACATGGTCACCACCAGCCCGAACAGCGCGTAGAACAGGAAGTCCCACCATGTCAGAGACCAGCCTTCCTCCCGTGCCACGGCCGGCTGGAGGGAGATGGTGAGGAAGCGCTTCCTGAGGAACCAGTGGGTCCCGAAGATGCCGGCGTATACGAGCGCCGTCCTGGCGATCTGGCCCCAGCCCACCCACAGCAGCGTTCCCGTCAGGAGGTCCTCGACATGCTCCGAGCCTCGGGGCGCCTGCGCCGCGAGGAGAATGGTGGCTGCGGAAGCCACCACGTACACGATTCCGATGATCGCCTCCTGCGTGATGAACGGGTGCCGAATCCGGGATACGCTGAAGATGAACGCGCCGAGGAGCGTGGCGCCCAGCCCCATCGCGTACGCGGCGGGGGAGGATGGTCCCAGGCCCAGCAGCGTCGCGGCCGTATAGCCGAGAGCCGCGACCTGGGCGAGCGCGAGGTCCACGAAGATCACCCCTCGCGCGATGATATGCAGTCCCAGGTAGCCGTGGCTGGCCGCCAGAAGCAGCGCGGCGACCAGGGCGGGCAGCATCAGCTCGAACATTGATTCCTCCTCAGCTTGTGTCCAGCGTTCATGCTTGGCTCGTGACCGCTCCTTTCGCGCCTCGCGGGCGTCCGGATCGGGTTCCGCGGTCCGCTACCGTCCGGCCTCCGCCGTGGTGAAGGCGGCCGCCAGAGAGGACACCCAGTCGTCGATGAGGGCGAAGTAGTCATTCACTCCCGGCGCGCCATCGACGTGTTCCGGTACCACCACTGCCGTCGCGCCGCTGCGCTGCGCCACTCTCTCCACCTGACTGCGGCTGAAATAGTTCGCGGCGAACAGGGCGGGAATGGAGTGTTCCCGGATGAAAGTGATGACGTCCTGGACATGTCCGGGTGAGGGTGGGATTCCAGGCTTGGGCTCGATGTAGATCGAGCATTCGATTCGGAACCGGGCGCTGAAATAGGCCCAGTTCTTGTGGTAGCAGGCCATCCGTTTTCCGCGGAATGGCGCTGCTTCCGCCAGCCATCCGCTCACGTACTCGGACAGCGGTTTCCCCTGGTAGTTCTGTTTGCCGGTGAAAGCCCAAAACTGACGGCCGCGCGCCAGGCCGAACAAGGTTTGGTCCCCCAACAACTCCACGAGTCGATCGCCGAACAACCGGCGCAGGATCCGATCTTCGAAGTTCTTCTCATTAGCCTCGTATTTGGAAGCTCGTCCCGGGTCCACCCGACGGAGCCCCGCCAGGATGTTGCGAGCGATGAGGATTCCGTTGATCGGATCCGTAGCCAGGTGAGGGTTGCCGAACACGTGCTCGTCCCCACGAGCGCGCGAGACCGCGTCGGGGATGTCCAGCATCTGGATCCCGGCCGAAGCGACCACATGTCCCGGTCCACCCTCCAAGACCTTTTTGTTGTTGGCCCGGTCCAGGAGGCTGGGAAGCCAGAGTTCCAGGTCCAGGCCCGTCGAGATGAACAGATCGGCCTGCTGGATCGCGCGCGCGAAGCTGGGGCGAGGGTTCACGAAGTGAGGGTCCTCGTCTCCACGGGCGATCGAGCGCACGTTGGCCAGGTCACCAGTGATCTCTCTGGCGATCGCCGCGTACGTAGGCAGCGTGGCCACGACTTGCAAGGGATCCTGGGCATGAAGCGAGCTGGGCATCGGCAGGGCGCTCCCGGCCATGAGGAGCGCCAGCGCGCGCCAGCTACCGGTCCGGTGCCTGCGGCCGCCAGCCGGCAACCCACCACCGGCAGTCGGGCTTCTGCGATCACGACTGGCGTGACGCGCGATCCCTGGAGCGGGATTTCTTCCTTTTGAGTACATGCGGATTCTCCCTATTCTCTACCTGATCGTCTCGTACCTTTTTCCACACTAGCGCGGCTCACGGTTCGACTCAGTAGGCCTCGTGGCGATGAGGCCCGATCGACCATACGCTCTGGAACAGCAGCGTGTGGTTGGCGCCGAGCCCGTCCGGTTTGAGGTAGTTGTACTGCAGCCGGAGCCGGATCCACTCGCTCTGCCAGAAGGTCAGGGTGGGGACCAGCTGGAAGAGGTTAGGCCTGTCTCCGAAACCGTCGACGTAGTCGGCCCGCAATCCGGCGATCCAGCGCTGGCTCAGGCGGTAGCTTGCCTGCGTGTAGCCTCCGTTGCCGGACTCCCCGGTGTCTCCGAAGTCCTTGTCGGCCCAGTAGTACTCGCTCTTGAGAGTGAATTCCCTGTAAAGGGAGCGGCCCGGCGGTGCCCAGCGGAAGTAGACGTCGACGCTGCCCAGCTTGGACTTGAGCGACTCGTCGTTGTTCTCGCCGTAGACGCCCGTCGCGCCGACCTGGAGGAAGGTGCTGGGGCTGAGGTCGAAGAAGTTCTGAACCCGTCCGAGGTAGGAGAGTCGGCCGCCGCCGCCATCGAACAGCGCATCACTGCTCGCTCGCGTGACTTCGAAAGTGGCGTTCTCCGTGGCGGGCCCGAGCTGGAACGTGGGCGCCGAGAGAGACACCCCCGTCTGGATCAGGCCATCGTCCCCGAGGAACGTGGTTGTGGCCAGCGGTCGTTCGACCTCCAGCAGCGCGTGGGTGTGCCAACGATTGTAGAGCCCGATCTCCTGCCGGAACTTGCCCAGCTTGACCCCGATGCCGGCGGGGAGGCCCACCCAATACACATAACCTTCCTCCACTTCGATCGGAGAATTGCCTCCGGTGGGGCCGGAAGTCGGATCTGTGCCTGTCGCCGGATCCCTTCCCTGGCCCGCGATCGGAAACTCCTCCTCCTTGCTCAGAAAGATCTTCGTCCTCGTATAGGGATCGATAGCTGACTGGATCGACAACTCGAACTCCCGCGGGACGGCTGAGAAATCGTTGGCTCCTTCATCCGGTGACGCGAAGCTGCCGACGATGTCGCCCGTCATGCTGATTTCCGGGTTGAGCTGCGTCTGGCTCCGTGTACGGCTGAGTTGTCCTCCGACCGAATCCGCCACGTTCGAGGGAGCCGCGGCCCGAGCCGCGAGCTGCGCGGCCGCCCTCAAGGCCGCCAGATCGTTCTCGGGCGCCGCCTCGGGGGCCGCGGCCGCTTCCGTCCGCGCCGCGCCGACTCGCTCGAGTCGAGCGGCCAGGCTGTCGACGAGGGCTTCCAACCGGGCGACCCGGGCTTCCAGGGAGTCCGCCCGTGTCCGCGGGGGCTGCTGCGCCGCCGCCCGGGCGGGAGCGATGAGTGTGGCGGCCCAGATCGGAACGGCGGCAAGGATCGCCAGCATCCTGACCCGATAGACAGGTATCATTTTTCCTCGACCTCGATTCTCGGAGCAACACGGGACGCATGTCGGCCACGGCGATCCGCCGGGCCGCGTGGCATATTCAGGAGCCGCCCGCGGGCGACCCCGCTCTGGTGGAGGGGGTCAGGCCGGTGGCGCCCGAGGTCCGAGCGAGGTGAACAGAGTCGGATGGGGCTGGAGCCGTTCGGAGGGGGGGGGCTGCGCCGCGCCGCAACGTGCGCCAGGCGGGCAGGTGGGGCCGGAAGCGGCCGGGGGGGCGGGCCCCCCGCCCAACGGGCGCCACGCC